>CAKOVH010000006.1 GCA_934121885.1 uncultured Clostridia bacterium
CGTTTTTTTATTTTGGTAGTTAAATACTACCGCTTTATTGGTTTCTCAAAGTTTATTGTTTACTTTTCAATGTACTTAACTTTCCGTTTTTTGACGGAACATTTTGTATTATACTATGTATTTTTGTAAATGTCAACATGTTTTTAATTTTTTTCAAAATATTTTTTATTTTCATTTTTTTATGTAAATAAAACGTTTTTTGTGCAAAATAATAAACTAGTAAATTGTTGTTTTTCTTTTTAATTTTTGTCTGCTCATTACTAATTTATAAACATGTTTTTCATATGTTACTTAGTATATTATCTATATTACCACAGACTAATTTCAAAGTCAATACTTTTTTGTAGAATTTTGTAGAAATTTTAAAGAATTTTTTTCCATCCATGTTTTAATGTAGATTTCTATATTTCTACAAGTATAACATCATCACCTATACACTTGATTTTATGCCAGTCTATAACGATTTCATTACCTCCTGAAAACATTCCCATTATTCTATTACTTCCTGGTACAATTATAGATGTAATTGTGCCACTTTCCAAATCAGCACATACATCTTGAACAAACCCTAACCTTTTTCCATCATTTATATTAATAACTTCTTTATGTTTAAAATCCATTCCTTTTTGTCCCATATACCTCTTCCTTAATATCAATTTACAGATTATGCTTTTGTTATTGTATAATCTATTACATTATATTAGATAAAAAGAAAAAGTTGCTTTATTTTTACAACTTTTTCTCTTATATCATTTTTGTTCTAGACAGATTTGCTAGTTTTATATGAATATACCTTTTTTTCTATTTTAAATCCATTAACAGCTTTTTGTAATTCCATAACAACTACAGGAACAACCGATATAGCAGCTATATATAGCCATTGTATACTATTTAATGGCACTAACTTAAATACTGATGCAAATCCTGGTACAACTACAACTATTATTTGTAGTAATGTTCCTATAATAAATGCCCCAATCAAATATTTATTTTCTAATAATCCAATTTTAAAGATAGATTCTTCACTTTTTATATTGAAACTATGTATTAATTCTAGTAATCCAAGTGAAACAAACGCCATTGTTCTTCCAACTTCAACTCCATATAAATTAGTTCCAATATTAAAGCTAATTAATGTAAGCATTCCAAGCATAATACCCTCAACAAATATCTTTCCCCATAATCCATCTGCAAAAATACTTTTTCTATTATCTCTTGGTTTTTTATCCATAATTTTTTTGTCTGGTGGTTCTAAGCCTAATGCAATCGCTGGCAATGAATCTGTTACTAAATTAATCCATAAAAGCTGAATTGCAAGAAGTGGAGATTTTATTCCTAATAATAATCCCATAAATATGGTAACAATTTCTCCAATATTAGTTGCAAGTAAAAAGTGTACTGCTTTTTTTATGTTATCATAAATGCTTCTGCCATGTTTTACCGCTTCAACTATTGTAACAAAATTATCATCTGTTAATATCATGTCTGATGCATTTTTAGCAACATCTGTACCATTTTTACCCATTGCAATTCCAATGTCTGCATTTTTTAATGCTGGAGCATCATTTACTCCATCTCCTGTCATTGCAACTACTGCGCCTGTACTTTGAAAAGCCTTTACAATTCTAACCTTATGTTCAGGAGATACTCTTGCAAAAACAGAATAATTCATAATATTTCTTTTTAATTCGTTATCAGATATTTGATCAAGTTCTGCTCCAGTAATTGCAAGTTCATTATTTTTAAGTATTCCAAGGTCCTTTGCAATAGCTTTTGCAGTTGCTATATGATCTCCTGTAATCATAACTGTTTTTATTCCGGCTTTTTTACAAGTAGATACAGCATCTTTTACACCTTCTCTTGGAGGATCTATCATTCCAAGAAGTCCAACAAAATTCAAATTGTTTTCTATAGTACTACTTTCAATTTGAGAAGGTAAAATATCATAGTCCTTATATGCAACAGCTATAACTCTTAGGGCATTATTTGCCATTTGATTATTATATCCTTCTATTTTTGACACCTTTCCAGAATCAAGACTTACTATGCTTCCATTTTCATAACATTTCGTACACCTTTTTAGTAATACATCTGGAGCACCTTTAGTAATTGCACGATATTTTCCATTTACAATATGTATTGTAGTCATCATTTTTCTTTCAGAATCAAAAGGTATTTCATTAACTCTTTTATATTTTTCGCATAGTTCCTCTCTATCTTTATTATGTGATATAGCACAATTAGCTATTGCAACTTCTGTTGCTTCTCCAACCGCTTCTTTTATGTTATTTTCATTTTTTATTTCAACATCTGTGCATAGTGTTCCAAGTTCTAATATAAAATCTGCTGTACCATTTAGTGCTTCACCTTTTATATCCATTATTCTAGTTACTTGCATTTTGTTTTGAGTTAATGTACCTGTTTTATCTGAACATATAACACTACTACTGCCTAACGTTTCTACTGCTGGTAGTTTTCTTATAATACTATTTTTCTTAGCCATTTTTGTAACACCTATTGAAAGCATAATTGTAACTATGGCTGGAAGGCCTTCTGGTATTGCTGCAACTGCTAAACCTACAGATGTCATAAACATCTCAATTGGCTCTATTTTCTTTATCAAACCTATAATAAAAATAACAGCACAAATTACTAAGCACCCGACTCCTAATGTTTTACCAACCTCTCCTAGTTTTTTCTGAATTGGCGTTTCTGGAGCTTCATTTACAATAATCATTTTTGCAATTTTTCCTACATTTGTGTTCATTCCTGTTTCAGTTACAATTGCTTCTGCATGGCCATTTACTACAATTGTAGTTGCAAAAGCCATATTTACCATATCTCCTAATGGTGATTTTGGATTTAATACTGTATTTGCCTCCTTTAAAACAGGTATTGTTTCACCTGTTAAACTAGATTCTTCAACTTTTAAACTATAACTTTGAATTAATCTACAGTCTGCCGGTACATAATTTCCTGCCTCCAAAATAACAATATCCCCAGGCACTACTTCTGTTCCTTTTATTGTAATAATCTTTCCATCTCTTTTTACTTTTGCAACAGGTGCAGACATCTTCTTTAATGCTTCAAGTGACTTTTCAGCCTTTGCCTCTTGGACCACTCCCATAATACTATTTAATATTACAATTGCTATTATTATAATAGAATCAATATAATCATTACTTCCTTCTACTTTTGCAATTACAGCAGATATAATTGCTGCAATAATTAAAATAATAATCATAAAATCATTAAACTGCTTTATAAACCTTTTAAACAAACTTTCCTTTTTTTGCTCTTGCAGTTTATTTTCTCCGTACTTTTCTCTCCTTTTCTTAGCTTCTTCTTCGGTAATTCCTTTACTAATATTTGTCCTAAGTTTTCTCTGAACCTCATTTATAGATAAAGTATGCCACATATATATCATCCTCTCCTTTGTACAAGTTATAATAATATATATGTGGCAAGTCCAATTAATATGAATTTTTAATAAATATTTTTATGCAAGTTTTATTGATAAAAGTTTACTAATTCCGTTTTCCTCCATTGTAACTCCATAAACTGTATCTGCTGCTTCCATTGTTCCTTTTCTATGTGTAATTACTAAAAATTGAGTTTCCTTACTAAACTTCCTTAAATATTCTGCAAAACGATAAACATTTACATCATCAAGTGCCGCTTCAATTTCATCTAATATACAGAATGGTGCAGGATTAATTTTTAATATTGCAAATAATAGAGCAATTGCTGTGAATGCTTTTTCTCCTCCTGAAAGTAACATCATATTTTGAAGTTTCTTTCCTGTTGGCTGAACTTGAATATCTATTCCACATTCTAGAATATTATTTTCATCTTCAAGTATAAGTTCTGCCTTTCCTCCTCCAAACAATTCTACAAATACTTCATTAAAGTTTTTATTAATCTGTCTAAATTTATCTGCAAATTGTTTTTTCATTGTATCTGTCATATCAGAAATTACATTTCTTAATTTTCCTGCTGTTTCATCTAAGTCTGCTCTTTGTTCACACATAAAATCATATCTTTCCTTAGTCTTTTTGTATTCTTCAATCGAATCCACATTTATGCTTCCTAAATCTTTTATTTTATTTCTAATATGATTTACTTCTTTTTGCGTTTGTGCAATATTATCTGGCCTTTTATATTCTGTTACAGCATTTGGAGTAAGTTCATATTCTTCCCATAAGCTGTTTACAACCTGTTCTAAATCCTGTTCTAATTTTGTTTTCTTAACATCTATTTTTACAATTTGTTCTTTTAAACCTTCAATAGTATTAAACTGATTATTAATTTCGTTTTCTGTCTCTGATAGCTTACTATTTTTTTCTACTCTTTTATTTTTTAGTTCATCAACCTTCGTAGAACTATTTTCAACATCAGATTTTATTTGTTCTATTTGGGCATTAAGCTCTGTTATTCTTTTTTCTAATGTTTCATTTTCCTTTAATATTTGAGCTATATTCTCATTTTTATTCTGTATAGATGTATTATTATTTTCAATATCAAGTTTTATTCTTTCTAGCATTTCATCTATAGATGTTCCACTTTCATCAAAAGATGAGACAGATATTTTTAAGTTTGTTATATCAAAATTCAAATCATCTATGTATTTTTGATTTTCCTTATTGTTAACTGCAAATTCTTCTATCACACTATTTAGTTCATCTATTTGATTATTTAAGTTTTGGATTTCTTCCTGTTTTTTTGCTTTTGTTTCATTTGCTTTAACTCTTTGTTCATCTATTTGATTATTTTCTTCTTTTAGTTTATCTCTTCTTGCTTCAAGTTTATTAATGTTTTCTTCTATCGAAACCATTTTTTGCTTTTCTGTAGCATATACTAATTCTGTATCTTGCATTTCTTTTTCAAGTCTGCTTACCTCTTCAATAACATCTGTAATAGAAACACTATATTCTTCTTTTTTCTTCGATTCTTCTTTTATTTTGTTTTCTAATTCTTTTATGTTATTTTCTAATTCCTCTATTTCTCTACTTCTGCCTAATATATTTACAGTTTTAGTTTGAACACTACCACCTGTTATTGCTCCAGATGGGCTTATAATATCTCCTTGTAGAGTTACAACTCTAAAAGAATATGAGTTCATTTTAGAAAGTGCTATTGCAGAATCCATATTTTCAACAACAACAGTTCTTCCAAGAAGGTTAAGCACAATTTGTTCATATTTTTTATCACACTTAACAAGATCAGACGCAATTCCTATAATTCCCTCTAAGTTGTTTTTTATCATTCTATCAAGTTTTTTCCCTCTAATTGATGAAATTGGCAAAAATGATGCTCTACCTAAGTTATTTTTTCTTAAATGTTCTACCAATTTTTTTGCATCTTCTTCTGTTTCAGTTACAACATTTTGAAGTGTTTGTCCTAAACACATTTCAATTGCCGTTTCATATTCTTTTTTTACTGATATTAAATTTGCTAAAATACCCTCTGTTCCTTTTTGTAATAAACTATTTTTCTCGCAATCATTAAGTAGTGCTTTTACACTTTTGGTATATCCTTCTTTTTCCTTTTCAGTTTCAATTAAAAATTTAAGTCTAGAATCTTTCATTCTTAAATCATATGTTAAGCTATTAATAGAATCATCATATTCTTTAACTTTGTTCATACATTTTAGCTTTAAATCTGCCTTTTCTTTTAAAGTTTGTTCCATCTTTTCCTTTTTAGATTCTATTTCATGGAAACCTTTTCCCATTTCTTGTTTGTTATCTCTTGCTTCATCAAGCTCAGAAATAACTGTTGTAAGTTCTTGTTTAACACTTTTTTGTCTTTTATCTAAATTTTCAATTAAAACATCTTGATTACTAATTGTTTCTAAACATTCGTATCTCATATCTGTGTTTTGTTGGGCAATTTGTTTTTTGCCTTCAATTTCAAGTTCTTTGTCAGATAATTTCTTAGTAAGTTCATCTAATTCTTTTTGTTTTTCATCTAATTCTTTTTGAAATTTTTCTTTATTTAAAAACAAATTCTCTTTTTTAGTTTTCTTTTGAGTAATTTCTTCTTCTAATTCAGCAATTTTATTTTTAATTTCCTCTATTTCCTTTTCAAGTCTTTCTTTATTCAAAGTATTATTTTGAATTCTTTCATTTGAAATACCAATCTCAGTATTTATTTTTTCTATTTTATTAGTACTTTCAAAACCTATATTTTGAAGTTCTTCTATATTAATAGTTATAGATTCAATCTCTTGTTTTAATTCTTCTTTTGCTTCTTGAAGTTTTGCCATTTTTTCATCTTCATCTTGTTTTTGAGATTGCATAATTTCTTCATCTTTTATAACTTGAGATAGTTTTTCTTTGTAGTTTTCAATATTATATAAAAATAGCCCTACTTCTATGCTTTTTAGTTCTTCTCGCAAATCTAAAAATTGTTTTGCCTTATCTGCCTGTAATTTTAAAGGTTCAATGTTTGCTTCAATTTCTGATAAAATATCATTAATTCTAAGTAAGTTTAATTTAGTCTGCTCAAGCTTTTTCTCAGATTCTGCTTTTCTTGTTCTATATTTTACAATTCCTGCTGCCTCTTCAAATATACGTCTTCTATCTTCAGACTTATTGCTTAATATTTCATCAATTTTTCCTTGGCCTATAATGCTATAACCATCCTTACCAATTCCTGTATCCATAAATAACTCTAATATGTCTTTTAAACGGCATGGTGTTTTATTAATAAAATACCCAGTTTCTCCACTTCTATATATCTTTCTTGTAACTGTAACTTCGGCATATTCAATAGGTAACTTTCCATCAGTATTATCAATTACCATAGACACTTCTGCAAAACCCAAAGACTTTCTAGCCTGAGTTCCTGCAAATATAATATCTTCTGATTTAGCTCCTCTTAATGATTTTATGCTTTGTTCTCCAAGTACCCAACGAATAGCATCTGAAATATTGCTCTTTCCAGACCCATTTGGTCCTATAACAGAAGTTATTCCTTCTTTAAATTCTAAAACTGTTTTATCTGCAAAGGACTTAAACCCTTGTAATTCTAATCTTTTTAAATACATATTTCCACCTAATTTTAATTTTTATTTAATATACAAAATAGATTATATATAAATTTCTCCCATTTTTCAACAAAAAACTAGAAATTAGTTTGTACTAATTTCTAGCTTCTTCTTCCTTTGTATATATTATCTTTTCAAAATCACTATTCTTACTTCTTTCTACCATTTGATTATATACTCTATCTCTTAAATCTTGTCTTTGTTCTTTTAATATAAGATTTTCATTTGGAAAGAATGGTCCATCTATATAACTTACTATTCTTACTTTATCTTTTCCTATTTTTTGATAAGTATTTGTTATGCAAAATGTTGGTACACCTAATTTAATAGGATAGTTAAAAGATACAGCCTTAAATGGTCTTATTTTTGTATAGTATGGCCATATGTGTGCCTCCGGATATATTGTTACAGAACACTTTTGTTTAATTCTTGTTTCAATTGCATCCATAAAATTTTTCATTCCATCTTTTTTATTAGGAATTGGAATAGCCCCTAGCATCTCAACAATTTTACCAGAACACCCCATTGACACATTCTCTGGATTCACAATAAAGAAATTTCTTTTGGGGAAAATTGGAATACTTGGAATAAATGTATCTGCAAAAACCTGAGTGTGATTTACATATACAAAATACCCCTCGTTTTTATATTCTTTTAATTTTTCCTTTCCAACATATTTTATTCTAAACTTTATTTTAGAATAAAACAGTTTTATTGGCATACTCAAAACATTTTGTAAAATAATCGATAGCAAATTCCATAATGGATTTTTATGAATATACTTAAAATTTTCATCAATACATTTTGGTGCTATACTAGCACCTGAAAATTCATCATTTAATTCATCTTTATAATATACTATTTGTTTTTCCTTCATATATTAATTTCCTCTTTTGTATCTGTAGTATATTCAAGTTCTACATTATAGAATTTCTCATATATTTCCTTCCATACTTCAAAGTTTTTATTTTTCATAAACTGGATATTTTCTTTTCTAGTTAAATTTTCTTGTGGGTATATTGGTTTTTCAATATTTATAATATATTCTTGTATAGGAAAACCATCTTCTCCAATTATGTCACTATCTTGCATTGTAATAAAAACTGGAATAACTGGCACATTGCTTCTTACAGCTAATTTATATGCTCCATCTTTTAATGGCTTTGGTTTTCTATAATTCCACCACAAACTTTGTTCTGGGTAGATTAATATAAAATCTCCTCTTTGTAAAATAGTATCTACTGCCTTCATAAACTCTACCATTGTGTCTTTATTTGAACTAAGTGGTAATGTATTACAGTTTCTAAATAAAAATCCATATAATCCAGGGAAGTTTGTATAGTTTCCTTCTCTTATTACTTTATATAGTTTTTTATCCTCTGCTTGACCTGATAATCTAAAAGCTGTTTCTATCGAAAAACAATCAAATGGATTAAAATGATTGCATGTTATCATAGCACCAGATTTTACAGCTTGTAAATTTTCAATTCCTCTAACATCTTTAATTATTAGTTTGTTCTCTTTTAATAGCTCATCTACATATCTTTCAGCAAGTTTATATGCAACTCTACTTTTTAATTTGCTATATCTTTTTTCTCTTAGATAATCTACTTTTTCTGGCATTAATTCTATTGTTTCAGGGTCATCTTCTGCATCCACATCAAATTTTCCTTCTCGTTCTAACTCTTTTATTTTTTCTAAAACTTCTAATCTATCTTTAGCTTTTACTACATTTTCGTTACTTATTTGATGTTTAGCATCTCTAAACCTTCTATCATCTCCAACACAATCATTTTCTTTTTGTGCTAATGCTCTTAAATTTTCTTCTGATTTTCTATCTCTATATCTTTGTTCTTCTGTATAATTTTCTTTTTCTGCTCTTATTTCATTAATATACTCTGTTTCTTCTGCATATTTCCAAAAATATTCACTATATAATACATCTTCAAAATGCCATGGTTTACATGCAAAATTAAAATGTATTATTTTTATATCTTCATCTTTTACAGTTGTAGATGGCATAGGCATTCTATCCCATGCAGTACTTATTAGCTTAACTCTACCTTTACACAATCTATTTAAATAGTCTTGATCTTGTGCAACAGAAAATTTAACAGTTTCAAGTAAATATAAAAACTTTTTTTGAAAATCAAATTTTCTAAGTGCATCTAAGTTCATAAGAAGTACACCTGCATTAAAATAATTTTGGTATTTAGCAACACCAACTACCTTTTCTGCATAATCTTGGAATACTTTGTTATTTTGTATAATATCATCTGGTGCAGCAGCAACTAAGTTATCTCCCATATCTGTATGGAATAAATCAGCCACATCTGCAAGAATAACTATATCACTATCTAGATATAAAACCTTATCAAATTGTGGGTATAGTTCTGGTAAGAAAAGTCTAAAATATGTTGTTTTTGAATAATAATCTCTTGTGTATAATTTATCTTTTACTTTTTCTATATAATAATTCAAATCAACAAATTCAATATTTACATTTTCTTTTTCATATTTTTTTATTTTCTTTTTATTTTCTTCTCTAATATTAGTATATAAAATTTTAATTAAATAAAAATTCTCCTCTGATGAATTGTCAATAAGTGATTGAAGTGCAACTGCTAAAAATGGCACATATGCATCATCTACTGTAAAAAATATTGGTATTTTTTCTTCATAATTACTCATTTATTTTCCCCTTTTTTTCTTCATATTCTTTCTTTAGTTGTAAATATTCTTCTAAGTCTTTATCAAAAGCATAACATTTCAAATATTTATGTATTTCATCTACTTGCCATTGTTTATAATTCTCGGTATGTGGATATGGCTTTAACATTAGTCTTTTACAAAAGTGGCATATAACTGTATCTTTTTTATTAAATTTAGACTGTTCATTAAATATTCTTGGTAAAAGTAATTTTTTTGATGTTGACCAATATATTGCGTCTTGATCTGCAAAAAGCATTTTTCTTTTTCTTAACAAATCTCTTGCTTTTTCTAAAAGCTTTGTTTCTTTTATTTTGCTCATATTTAATAAAAGCATTCCCGCATTTATATAATCATTTCTAATAATTATGCTTCCGTATTTTTCTCGAACTGCTGCATATTCATAATCATCAATATTAATTGAATATAATTTATTTATATCATCTGCAATCATCATATCAATATCTAAATATAAAATTTTATCTGGAATGTTTGGCACTTCATCTGCAAGTAATCTAAGTAACGTATATGGAGTGCAATATGCTGTTTCATTTAAACATCCTTTAAATTCTTTATTATATAAATCTGTTACATCAATTTTAGTTATTTCATTTTTTACATTTTTTGATTTTATAACTTTTTCTAAAAATTGTACCTGCTGATCTGTTATACTTAAAAAGTTTGAATTTAATCTTTCTAAATGCATAGTAAATATATAACAATGTACAGGTTCTTTTGTTTTATTAGTTATTGATATTAGTTCTGAAAGTGCTCCATCAAATACTCTTTTATTTCCACATAATAATAAGTTTATCATATTACTCCCGACTTTTATTTTATTTTCATTAAATATTATATTATAAATGTGAAAAATATTCAAGTAGGACAAAAATTAGATACTTGCATTTAAATAATCTTGATTTTACATCTCTAATATGAATAAAAAAAGAATATATTATAAATTAATATATCCTTTTTTTGTTTAAGCATTTTTATTAAAATACTCTATTAAATGTATAATTGTATCTTGATTACTTTGTTTTAGCTTCTCAAATCCATAAAGAGAAAAATTTCTTTTTTCTTCTTTAATATCCAAATAGTCACTAAAAATTTCATTCATTCCGATATTAAGAGTATTACATATTTTAACTAATACTTCATATGATGGCTTTGACCTATCCTGTTCAATATCGCCAATATATCTTGTTGAGCACTCAATCTTTTCAGCTAATTTTTCTTGTGTATAACCATATGCCTTTCTAATTCTTTGTAATTTTTTTCCGATTATTATTTCCCTTGATTTCTTCATTTATTTCACCCTATCATAGTAATTTTACATATATTATGATAACAAACCCAGAGTTTATAATAAACGAATTATCTACGTAGTTTATACTTATATGTTTCTATTTACTTTGTGTTAAAACACATTATATATACGATTTTTTTTAAATTTAACTTTTTATAACGTTTTTTGTTTAAAGTTATTTATAATCTCATTTTCATCTACAACTAATATTTTTCTATCTTCCATTAATACATTTCCCTTTATAATAGTTGTTAAAACATCTCTTCCGCATGTATTATATACTAAATTAGATAATATATCATTGTTTGGAAGTTTAGTTATATTTTCAAGATTTGGTTCTATATTAACAATAATTATATCTGCATCTTTACCTTCTTCAATGCTTCCTACTTTATCATCCATTTTAAGCAATTTTGCTCCATTTATTGTAGCCATTTTTATAGCTTCTTTTGATGTAATTCTGTCTTCATTTTCATGAATTCCGCCTTGAAGTAGACATGCTATTTTTATAGTTTCAAACATATCTAAGTTATTACCAGATCCCTGTCCATCAGTTCCTAAAGCTACATTAATACCGCTTCTTAAGTACTTCGTAACATCTGCAATTTTGCAACCTAACCTTAAATTTGATTCTGGATTATGAGCAATTCCACAATCTAATCTTTTTAATCCATCTATAACCTTATCATCTGCTTTAACACAATGTGCTAGAATTAAATGAAAATCGCTAAAAAACTTTTCTAAAACGTCTATTGCATCTATTCCGTGCATTTTTTTTATATCTTCTATCTCATCAATACTCTCTAAAAAATGAACATGTATAGGCAAATTATATTTTTCAGCTAATTTTTTTGATACTTCTAGGCATTTGTCTGAGCATGTATATAATCCGTGTGGAGATACCGTATATGAAATTAGATCATTTTCTTTATCTCTTGAATTATAGAAACTTTCAAACTCATCAATTCGAGTTTGTAACATTTCTTCACTTCCTAAATCCATCAATGGCCTTGTAAGAACTGCTCTTACTTTCATTTCTTCAGCAGCTTTTCTTGTTTCTTCTGGCATAAAATATTGGTCATTTACACATGTTGTTCCTGTTGATATCATCTCTAATATTGATAATCTACTTGCTTCATATATTTGATTTCTAGTTAGATTATCCTCAATAGGCCAAACCTTTTCATGAAGCCATGTATATAAACTGCAGCCTTCAAATGTTCCCCTAAAAATACTCATAGCAATATGTGCATGTGTATTTATAAGCCCTGGCATAACAATATTACTCCTTGCATCAATTATTTTTTCTCCATTTTCTTCATCAATATTGTCTGCAATTTTAACAATTTTTCCATCTGCTATTTTTATATCTTTCTTTCTTGTAACCACATCATTATTTTCAAATAAAACTACTTGTCCATTTTTTATTAACATATCTTCTTTCCTCCTCTAAATTACCTTTATCATATCCAATTTTTTCTTTTTTTACAAGATTTTTTAAATAATTTATATACCTTGACCAAAATATATTTTTGTAGTATTATAAATTTAATCACAGATGAAAAAACAAAGGAGATTACAATGTTTACAGAAAAAATTGATTTTTATAGTCCTATTAATCTAAAATCATATAATTTGGACCAAACTATGAAATATCAGCTTGATGTTTTAGGAAATTTAGACTATTTTACTAGAAGACATAGTGAAAATGTTGCAAACTTAGTTTGTAGACTTTGCGAGTATTTGCACGCACCACAAAGTTTTACTATTTACTGTACAATATGTGCATATCTTCATGATGTTGGTAAATTATTTATACCTGCTCAAATTCTTCAAAAGCCAACACAACTTACTAAAGAAGAATTTGAAATTATGAAAAAACATACTACTCTTGGTTATGAAATGTGTATGAAAGACCCAAAACTTCGCTTATATGCTCCTGGTCCTTTATACCATCATGAAGCATTAAATGGTTCTGGATATCCACAGGGTCTTACTAAAAAAGATATTCCATATGAAGCACAAATAATAAGAATTGCAGACGAATATGACGCTTTGGTAACTAAGAGACAATATAAAACACATGTTAATATATCAGAAACACTAAAAGACCTAATAAAAGATAGTAATCCAGATCCTAAATTTGTTGCTTTAGACCATTTATCTGAAATAGCAAAAATAGGTAAAATTGATAAAAAAATATTACGTACATTTTTTAAGGTTATTATTGACGATATAGAATATGAAATTAGTGCAGTTATTGGTTATGTAAAATATCTTGAAGAACAAATTAAGCGTCTTGAACTTATCGATAGCTATAAGATTAAAATGGAAGAATCTAATAAAGAGAAAAACAAAAGCTATTACTTTGAGGGAATTAAATTACTATTAAATACTAATGAAACATTAGATAACTACCAAAATGTTCTGCAAGAATATAAAAATGCACTTGTTATGAGAAAAGACCGTATTCAGAAATTACATGAAGAAATTAAAATTATAAAAAAATTAAAAACATAAAAATCAACTCCTAATTCACAAGAACTAGGAGTTAATTTTTATTCTAATCCGAAACTTACACCTAATGCATTATTTAGTTCAGATATTACCTTTTCATCATCAATATGTCCTATTTTTTCTTTTAATCTGCTTTTGTCTATTGTTCTTATTTGTTCGGCAAGCACAATAGAATCCGACTTAAGTCCATTGCTTTGCGAACCAATTTCTATATGTGTTGGTAGTTTTGCTTTTCCCATTTGTGATGTAATTGCTGCAGCAATTACAGTTGGGCTATGCCTATTTCCAACATCATTTTGTATAATTAAAACTGGTCGTACTCCACCTTGTTCTGAACCAACAACAGGGCTTAAATCCGCATAAAACATATCTCCTCTTTTTATAACCATATTCTTCACTCCTATTATTTCTATATTTAAGGTCTATGTTTTGATATATTTTATTTATCAGTTGAAATACGACATGGATAATTTAATTTAAACCATTAACCGCTATCTCATTATATAATATGTAAACAAGATTTTTTTTGTTAATATCTTGTATTATTAGTTTAGTCGGTTTTCCAGTTTTTTTGTCTATTGTTAATTCTTTACTATATACATATTTATTATTACTATTTCTGGTTTTTGTTTGCATTATAACCAAGTCTTCATCTTCCTTTATTGATGCATTACTACTATCTTTTGCACTTTTATAATCTTCTACAAATGCATTAATCCATAAAAAATTATTCATTAAATCATTATAGTTTTCATAGATGGTTGTTAAGTTTAGTTTGCTATAATTTAACTTTAATGTATTATTTTCATATCTCATTGTCATTCCTTCAATGTTACTTGGCTCTAAAACTGTTTGCTGTGAGTAACTATCTTTTTTATACTCCTGTTCTAAAACATATTTATTACTATTTTTGTTGCTTTGAGTTTCCACTTCAATTTTTGCTTTATATGAACTAATATCTAAAATATATTTTTCAATTTCCTCAATATTTTTATTACTCATATTATTGCCAACATTTTTATTTTTATAATACATATTTATAAAAATAATTAAAGAAACTAAAATCACCAGTATAGCTAAAACAATAACAATTATTTTTTTCTTTCCACTTGTTTTATCTACATAGTAGTTTTTTTTATTTTTTAAATTCATACGTAAAATCCCCTTCCATAAAAAAATAAGAGTAAATTTATTTTACTCTTATTTTATTCTATATATTTTTGAAGTATTCTGTAAGACAACCTATTAACTCTTTTTTATTATCAATTTGATTTATATAATCTCTATATTTACTTGCATCTTTCATATTTTTTATATATGCAGATACATATTTTCTCATTTCTTTAATTGCAATATTCTCTCCCTTTTCACTTACTTCTAGTTCAATATGCTTTATTATAGTTTGCAATTTTTCTTCATTGGTAACAATCATTTTTTCTTTTCCAGATAATGTTTTAATAATGTCATCAAAAATCCATGGATTTCCCAAGCTTGCTCTTCCTATCATTATTCCGTCTACACCCGTTTGTTCAAACATTTTTACTGCATCTTCAGGAGATTTTATATCCCCATTTCCTATAACAGGAATTCCTACACTTTGTTTTACATCTTTAATTATATTCCAGTCTGCTTTACCTGTATAATATTCATCTCTTGTTCTTCCATGAATAGTAATTGCAGACACTCCTGCTTCTTCAAATGTTTTAGCCGCTTGAACTGCAACTATGTGTTCATTATCCCAACCTTTTCTGTACTTTACAGTTACAGGTACATTTGATGATTTTACAACCTCTTCTGCAATTCTTCCCGCTAAATCTAAGTTAAGCAGAAGCCTACTTCCATCTCCATTTTTTACTACCTTTGGAGCTGGACAGCCCATATTAATATCTATAATATCAGCAATATCACTTAAATAATTTGCTGCATATTTCATTGCCTCTATATCGTTTCCAAAAATTTGCACTGCAACTGGTCTTTTCTCATTTCTCATATTTAATAATAGTTTTGTTTTTTCATCATTATAAAAAAGACCTTTGCTACTTATCATTTCAGTACAAACAAGTCCTGGTCCAAATTCTCTGCATATTAAACGAAATGGCAGGTCTGTTATCCCTGCCATTGGTGCTAATACAATATTATTTTCAAGTTCAACATTTCCTATTTTTAATCTTTTTAAATACATATCTTATCCCTAATTTTACTATAATTTTTATTCGGCAAAAATTGCCTTTTGTCTTCTTCCTGAAATATTAAGTAATAATCCTATCATAATAAAGTTACTTAAAAGTGAGCTACCACCATAACTAACAAATGGTAATGGTACACCGGTAATTGGCAACAAGCCCATTGTCATTCCTATATTCTCTATCATGTGAAAGAAAAATATACCCGCTATTCCCATTGCAATATATGAACCCAAATCATCTTTTGCTGTTTTAGCTACATATATAGATTTTGTTATTAATACAACATACAAAAATATTATACTTGCTGCAACCACAAACCCCATTTCTTCTCCAATAAGTGAAAAAATAAAATCCGTAGTTTTAGGATATAAAAATCCTAGTTGAGTTTGGTTTCCCTTAAACAATCCCATTCCTATTAATTGCCCCGCTCCTATTGCAAGTTTTGATTGTATAATATTATACCCTGCTCCTCTTGGATCTAAATCTGGGTTTAAATATACATCAATTCTCGATTTAGCATGTTCTGGTAGAACAAAGAAATATAATACCGGAACAAGTATCACAACCAATAAAATAGATGGTATAATATATCTCTTTTTTAAACCTGCTACGAATAGCATAAAAATAAAAGCAGATACAAACGCCATAGCTGTTCCATAATCTGGTTGTTTAATAATTAATAATACCGGAACTGCAAAAGCAATAAGAAGTAGACCAAGTTTTAGTACACGATTTATTTGATCTCTTCCATTTTTCTGAATTTTTGTTATAAGCCATGCAATAAAAAGTACAATAACTACTTTGGCAAATTCAGCAGGTTGAAATGAAAATGGTCCAATATCAAACCAACTTGTTGCTCCATTTATTGCACTTGTAAATAGTACGGCTACAAGTAAAATTAATATTATTCCATATAGTATTGGTGATATTTTCGCAAAAATATCATAGTCAACAAAAATGACTACAATAAGTATTGGTATACTTATTGTTAGCCATAAAATTTGCTTTTTTAACTCTTCATAATTTGAGTTTTTAGTTGCAGATGTTAATGCCACAAGTCCAATGATAACTAAAATAATTGTAGAGATTAATATACTCCACTCTATATTTTTAAGTATTTTTCTCTTCATTAGCTTCCTCTTCTAAATTTTCTTTTTTATCTTCACTTTCAGAGATTTTTTCTTCTTGTATTTCATTTTCATCTGTATTTAATTCTGCTGTATCTTCTTCTTTTTCTTCTTCTTTGCTCTCTTTTTTATCATCATCTATTTTATTTTCATTAGATGCTTCTATATTTTCAGCCTTATCATTCTTTTCATTATTAACTGTTTCGTCTTTTTGAACTGTTTTATTAATTGTTCCTTCTAATTTTCTAGCTTCATTTTTTATTGTTACAATTGGAATATTAGCATACAAAGCAGGTGCACCAACTGTTCCATCTTCACCAGGTTTATTGGTCATTTTTACATCAATTGCTTCTTCATCTATATCTATGTATTTCTTTATTACCTCTATTATTTCCTGTTTCATCATTTCTAAGAAATCCGCTGAAATATTTGCCCTATCTTGAGCTAAAACCAAATGTAATCTTTCCTTTGCTGTACTTTTAGAATTCTCTTTATCGTTTTTTCCAAATTTTTTAAAGAAATTTTTAATGTTATCAAACATATTCTACCTCCAATAGTATTAGTGTTTACTTTTTGCGAAAAAACCTTTTACTTTCGTAAAGAATCCTTCTCCTTTTCCTGGAATGTTCATTTCTACATTTTCTCCTAGAATTCTTCTAGCAATTTCAGAATAAGCCTTTCCAGATGGTGCTCTATTATTTGTTACAACAGGTTCACCTTTATTAGTTTGAGTTATGATAAATTCATCATCAGGTACAACACCAATTAAATCTATTGATAATAAATCAACTATATCATCAACATCCATCATTTCACCCTTTTTTATCATGTTTGGTCTAATTCTGTTTACAACTAATTCAGGATTTTTTATTTCAGATGCCTCTAATAATCCTACAATTCTATCAGCATCTCTTATTGCTGAAATTTCAGCTGTTGTTACAACAATTGCTCTATTTGCCCCAGCAATTGCATTTTTAAATCCTTGTTCAATTCCTGCTGGACAGTCGATTAATATGTAATCAAATTCTTCTTTAAGTTTTCCTATTAAATCTTTCATTTGTTCTTCATTTACTGCACTTTTATCTCTTGTTTGCGCTGCTGGTAGTAAGAATAGTTCATTAAAACGCTTGTCCTTTATTAAGGCTTGTCTTAATTTGCATTTTTCTTCTACAACATCAACAATGTCATATACGATTCTGTTTTCTAATCCCATGACTACATCTAGGTTTCTTAATCCTATATCAGTATCAACCAAAGCAACCTTTTTTCCTCTTAAAGCCAAAGCTGCACCTAAATTAGCTGTTGTTGTTGTCTTTCCTACTCCACCTTTTCCAGATGTTATGACTATAACCTCTCCCATAATTTCCTCCTTGCTAATATTTAACAATTTTGTTTTATTTCTAAAAAAGTGCATTATTTAAACACATATATTATATACGCAAATCCCCAAAAGGTCAATGTTTATATCAAAATTTCACTAAATAACAAAGAAAAAACTTTTATGCCAATATACATTTAGCACAAAAGTTCTTTTATTTATTTTATATATAAAGCACATCTAAATGAACCATAACTATCATATCCCGTAGTTACTACGTGGCCTCGGTAATATATTGTAAATGCATCTCCATATTGTCCACCTCTAATCACCCTTGATTTCCCTTCATTTGATTCTAATGTCCATTCACTGCAATTTCCTGCTAAATCATAAATATTTTTCGATACATCTGTTTCTGTACTTCCTGTTAGTTCTGGTGCATTTTTCGTTGATGTTGTTCTTTGACTATCTCCTATATATCTACACATCGCATCCCACTGGCATCCATAAATAAGAGTACTTGTTACACTGGTTGAACTCGCATACATATTTTTAGCAAGGTATACAGCTCCGCCCTTTCCTGATATAGGACTAATATTGGAAACGCTAGTTCCCCATGGCACAAAATTATATGGTGCTATTCCCATTTTACTTACTACTGTATGCTCCCCAGTTGCCTCCGTTCTTAATGTAGTTCCACTATCTCCATCTCCCGCTTCATACCTTCCAATATAAAATCCACCATATTGTAAAACCTGTGCTCTCATTTTATTATATTCTGCCACCTCTGTAGGATATCCATTTTCCATTGGTTCTGTGCAATCTGCTACATCTATTCCTGTACTTGGTGCATTTTTTGTTGAGTTTCCATTACTGTCAAAATTTGTTCTATCTAAATCAGATTCTCCTGATACAGGTATCCATACAAATTGATTTCCTTTTAAGTTTTTTGCTACTTCATAGGATTCTCCTTTATTTTCATCTTCACTACTATCTGAGATAATAATTCCTGATTTTATATCTCCACCTACATAGTAAAATCCTCTTGGAAGAGGAATTGTACCATCATTTCCATCCGAAATAGCTGCAACATTTTCACTTGTCCAATTTGATGGTTTTTCTTTCATAACTGTTCCTGCTTTTATTAGATTTAATCTTCTTTGGTAAATTTCTTCAATGTTTTCATTATCCTGTTCATATGATTGCTTTATTCTAAGCACTGTTGCAAGTTCTGATTTTCTAACTGTTGATGCTGAAATATAAAATGATGTTAAAACAATTAAAAAGCTAAACAAAACAATAAAAACATAAACAGAAATTGAACCTTTTTCTTCTTTTATTTTTTTCATTAGCATAGTTTCCTCCATTTTTTTCTTATTCTATAATAGAATAAATTTAATTTTCTGTCAATTTATTTTCTTCTTTTTTCAGCCAATTTATTCTTTCTTCGTGTAGCTTTTGTTTAATTTGCATCCCGTCTTTTAAATTATATTTATTTATAATATAACTTCCATTTATTTCTTTCATACATCTTTTACCTAAAACGTCAAAAATAATATCATTTGGAAATTCTCCATATCTATTTCTATCACACACCACAACAATTTTCATTCCATCTAAGCCAAGATCCGATTTTGAAACTCTTTCTATAAAATCTACTTGCTTTCTTGCGCTCATCATATTAAATTTTCCGCCTCTCATATGCTCTTTTGCAGATATTATTCCACATTTTTTCCACATATTTGGCACCTTTAATCTATTACTCAAATTTTGCACTAATTTTACTCCTCTTTCCTCATGTCCATAATGATGTGGAAGCATATCTATAGGCGTTGTTCCTTTTCCTAAATCATGTACCAAACAACTATATCTTATCTCTAATCTATTTGTTAATTTACACGAACTATCTAATACTATCATAGTATGATTATAGCTATCTCCCTCTGGATGATACTCTGATGGCTGCGTTTTTACTATTAAATCATATATTTCCTTGAAATGAACATCTAATACATTTGCCTTTTTTAATACTTCAAAAAAGATAGATGGTCTTTTTGAACTTAATGCCTTTTTAAATTCCATGAATACTCTCTCGGAAGATAACGATTTAAGTTCTTCTTTTATTCTTTTCATTTCACATATAGTTTTTTCATCAACACTAAATTCTAATACTGCTGCAAATCTTGCTACACGGTATACTCTTAAAGGATCCTCTGAAAATGCACTTGATGTCATTTTTATAACTTTATCATTTATATCCTTTATGCCATTAAATGGATCAATGATTTTACCAGTTAAAACGTCTTTTGCAATTGAATTTATTGTAATATCTCTTCTTTTTAAATCGTCTTCAATTGTAATATTTTTATTTGTTTCTATTTCAAATTTAGTATGCCCCTCTCCAACTTTTTTCTCTTTTCTTGCCACTCCAAATTCTTTTCCATCAATATCATACACTGGAAAATCTTTTCCTCTTTTATAAGCATTTGGAAACATACTTTCAAACTCTTCACAGCTTAATCCAACTACACAATAATCTTCATCCGTGTTTTTTACCCCTAAAAATTCATCTCTTACAGCTCCACCAACTAAATATAGTCTTCCGCGAGATTTTTCAATTTTTTTTGCTATATCTTTAATTTCCATTTATGTTTTTCCTTTTTTATTTACATTATATCATATCAAAATTTTTATATACACTTTATTTTGTATAAGTATTGATAAATTAATAAAAAAACTATATAATAGTGTAGATATTTTTATTTAAAAGGAGATTTTACTATTATGAAATTAACAGATAAGACAAAAGATATTTTAGAATGGATTATATGCATAATAATTGCATTTGTTTTAGCTCTACTTGTTCGCTATTATATAGGAACACCTACAATTGTAAAAATGCCATCTATGTATCCAACTTTAAAACAAGATCAACGTCTTATTCTAAATAGATGGTGCCGCACCATAAAAGAAATGCCAAGCAGAGGAGATATTATAACATTTGAGGCCCCAACATCAGATTCTTATATATTTTCTAAAGACTTTAACCCTAATGATGTAGTTGCCAAATACTCAAATGAAAAAACGAAAATTTTAGATAAATTTATATACAATGTATTAGAGGTAAATAAAGCAAGCTACATAAAAAGAGTTATTGCCCTTCCTGGTGAACACCTTCAAATTAAAGACGGTAAAGTTTATATAAATGATGTTGAACTACAAGAAGACTATTTGCAACCACAAATTACAACTAGCACAGAAAACTGTCCTTTTTATGACTTAGTAGTACCTGAAAATTGTGTATTTGTTATGGGTGATAATAGACCAGAATCTACAGATAGTAGAAGATTTGGATGTATCCCTCTAAAAAAAATTGAAAGTAAAGTATGGATTCGTTTTTGGCCATTAAATTTATTTGGAAAAGTTAATTAATACTTGGAGGCTTTAATATGAGCTTTGAAACAATTATTGGTAATAATAAAATAAAACAAATATTGCAAAATGCTGTTGGCACAGGCTCTGTTTTACATAGTTACATGTTTATCGGAACTGAAGGAATTGGTAAGCTGCTATTTGCTAGAGAATTTGCCCAAATGATACTTTGTGAAAAAAATACTAATAACATTCCTTGCGGAACTTGTCCATCTTGTACAGAGTTTTTAAGTAATAATCATCCAGACTTCATGGAGATAAATGCTGAAGACGGCAAGAGTATAAAAATAGATCAAATTCGTTTTCTACAAGAAAAAATTGCTGAAAAACCTATTGTATCGAATAAAAAAGTTTATATTATTAATGATAGTGATACAATGACAAAAGAATCTCAAAATTGTTTGCTTAAAACTCTTGAAGAACCACCAGAGTATGCCATCATTATTTTAATACTTTCAAATGAAAATAAAATGCTAAATACTATAAAATCTAGGTGTACCAAAATTAATTTTTCACCCTTAACAGGTAACGAGATTAATCAATACTTTAACGAAAATCATTCTAGTTTAAACTTAAATACAAATGTTTTAAAGTTATGCAGTGGAAGTATTAGTAAGGCTATAGAATTACAAAATGAGGCTCAAAGTTATAACTTGCTTGATAATCTAATTAATAGTTTTAGCAATTTAAGTATTATAGATATTTGGAATAATAGTAAAATTTTATATAAATCTAAAGATATTATTCAAAATTTGTTAGAATACATGAATATTGTATTTATGAACAATCTACTTGAAACAAACGATATTAAATATGTAAATATTATAAAATACATAGAAGAAGCAAAAAAGAGATTAGTTTCTAATGCAAATTTTGATATGACAATAGATAATTTATTACTTAAAATATGGGAGGAATTTAATGAAAAATATAGTAGGTGTTAGATTTAAAAAACCTGGAAAAGTTTATTTCTTTGACCCTGGATATATAAAATTAAGCAATAACGATAAAGTTGTTGTAGAAACATCAATGGGCGAAGAATTAGGCACAGTTGTTATTAGCAAAAGACAAATGCCTGAGGAAAAAATTGTTGCTCCTTTAAAAAAGGTTTTACGTATAGCAACAAATGCAGATTTAAAGCATTATGAAGATAATAAAAAGAAAGAAAAAGAAGCTTTTAAAATTTGTGAAGAAAAAATAAAGAAATATAAATTGGACATGCATTTAACAGATGTTGAATACAAATTTGATAATAGTAAAGTTTTATTTTACTTTACAGCTGACGGCAGAATAGACTTTAGAGATTTAGTAAAAGAACTTGCAGCAATCTTTAAAACAAGAATAGAACTAAGACAAATTGGTGTAAGAGATGAAGTAAAACGCATTGGAGGTAATGGTATTTGCGGTAGAGAATTATGTTGTTGTTCATTTTTAGGAGACTTTGAAACAGTATCTATTAAAATGGCAAAAGAACAAAATATATCTCTAAACCCTTCAAAAATTTCTGGTAATTGTGGAAGACTTATGTGTTGCCTAAAATATGAGCAAAATGTATATGAAGATAAACTTGCAAGACTTCCTAAAATAGGAGCAATTGTAAAAACTGCTGATGGAGAAGGAACTGTAGATTCTGTTGAAACATTAAAAGAAATACTTAGAGTAAAATTTAAAGATGAAGAAGATGGCTATTTCTATAAAAAATATCCTGCATCTGAAGTAAAACTAGTAAAAAACGCTTCATATGATAATGTTGATGAGGAAGAAAAAGAGCATTTAAAAGAACTACAAGAACTCGAAAAGCTTGAAATGCAAGACAGTAAAAACAAGAAAAATGATGATGATGATATGTAAAAAAAACTATGGAGTATAAACTCCATAGTTTTTTTCATTTAACCATTTTGTTCTTTTAATTTGTTTTTGTAATCTATGTAATCTTCCAAGATAATCTTTAACACTGCTAAAATTGGTACTGCTAAAAACATACCCCAAACTCCAAAATAAGCTCCCCCTATTGTTACTCCAAAAATAACTAAAAGTGGACTTACTTTTAAAGAATCTCCTATAATCTTTGGATTAATAATATTAGCATCTATTTGTTGAAGTATTGTAACGACAATTACCATTGCAACCGCTTGACCTATTCCACCTGTTAACATTGTTAAAAGTGTAGCAATAATAACAGCTACTATTGCTCCAAAATATGGTATTAAATTAAATAATCCTATCATAAATCCAAGTAATACAGAGTATTTAACTCCCATAATAGACATCGCAATAGATGTAATAATTCCTACAACAATACCATCAATTAATTGCCCTGCTAAGAAATTAAAAAATACTTCATTTGTTTTATTAAAATATTTTCCTATATTTGCGTATGTTTGCTCTTTAAACATAGCCTTGCAGAACTTCTTTATAAATCGTAAAATCTCTGCTCTTTCTAAAAGTACATAAACAGAAACAATAATAGCCACAAAGAAATCAAATATCTTACTTGCAAAATCAATTGCACCTTTTGCATATTCTGCAATTTTGTTTAAGTTAATAAATTGTTTTAAATCAATTTTCTGAATATCTTCAATTGCATTTATAACCATTTCACTTTTTAGTATAGAATCTTCTGGCAATTTTTCTATTTCTGCCATAGCAATATTGTAGTACCCTTGAAAGTTATTTACTAAATCAACAATACTTTCAGCTATAACAGGAAGTAAAAATCTAAAAGCTAAAACAATTAATAATATTGCAATAATGTATACAGTAATAACTGCAAATAATCTTGCCTTTTTTGCTATTATCTTAGGTCTTTTTATCTTCTTGTATAATTTTTCTACTTTTTTTGCTGGATTATATAGCAGATATGCTATTAATATTCCTATAAGAAATGGTGTTAATATACCTAACAAATTTTTTATCCAGTTACCTATTGCGGTAAAGTTATCTAATGTTTTATATACTACAATTGTTGCTACAGCAAACAAAAACCAGTATAACCATTTTTTTATTGGTTTCTTTTTTTCATCCATCTTATTTCACCTCTTTTAAATTGTCTATTTCTAGTCCTACTGGACAATGATCACTTCCAAATATATTTTGATAAATATAACTTTCTTTTATCTTAGATTCAATAGAATTCGATACTATAAAATAGTCTATTCTCCACCCAATATTTTTTTCTCTACTATGGCCCATATAAGACCACCAAGAATAACAATTTTCCTTATTAGGATATAAAAATCTAAAACTATCTGTAAAACCAGAATCTAAAAGTCTTGTCATTTTTTCACGTTCTTCATCTGTAAAACCCGCATTTCTTCTATTAGTTTTTGGATTTTTTAAATCAATTTCTTTATGTGCAACATTTAAATCTCCACATAGAATAACAGGTTTACTTTCATTTAGATTAAGCAAATAATTTCTAAATTCATCTTCCCATATCATTCTATATTCTAGTCTTTCTAGCTCTCTTTTAGAATTTGGCGTATAACAATCTACAATGAAAAAATCCTCATACTCTAAAGTTATTACTCTTCCTTCTTTATCATGCTCCTCTATTCCAATTCCATAGCTTACACTTATTGGTTCCTTCTTTGTAAAAATTGCTGTGCCAGAATAACCCTTTTTCTCTGCACAGTTCCAATACTGATAATATCCATCAAATATTTTTTTTGCATCTTCGTCTAATTGTTCTACTTGCATTTTTGTTTCTTGCAAACAAAAAATATCAGCATTGGCTTCTTTAAAAAAGTTTTTAAAGCCTTTATTTATTACAGCTCTTAATCCATTAACATTCCATGATATTAGTTTCATCTATTTTCCCCACTTCATATAAAATTAAAATAATGACTCAAAAGTTACACACCCTTGAGTCATTTAAATTTATTATACTAGAATTGATATACGTAACATGTTAAGTTTCTTCTACCAAATTGTAATGCTTGGCTATGAGAACCCATAAATACATCTATACGGTTGCTTGATATTGCTCCACCTCTATCTTGAACAACGAACCAACCACCATTTGGTTTATTTTTAAAGTATGGAATATATATTACTGTTCCCATTGGATAACAACTTCCAGCAGCAATTGTGCACCATTGTGATGCTTTTGCACCTGATGCTGTAATACCATTTGTTTTTCCACAACAACTTCTACAAGCACAATATGCAGATGTATTAAATGTACTAACCTTTGGTGTAATTCCTTCTACTTTTTTAGCAAGTGATGCTGTTGAAGTTGCAGCAGGGTTTGTGCTAGCAGTTACTAAAGTAGAACCACTTCTTGATGTAACTTGTTTTGTTCTAATTTCAATAACTTTGTTAACAGCCTTTTTTATAACCTTTGATGATATTTCAATTTTCTCTATTTCTTTATCATTTTGATATTTTACTTTGTATGTTACTTCTTTTAATCCATCAACACCATTTTGAACAACTTTGTTTTGTTTTGTACCAGATCCTGTTGAAACATCTTTTTTAATTGTTTCATAAGGAATTTTTACTTTTTCAACAACAATTTTTTCTACTATTGTTGAGTAATTTTCAAGTAATTGTTCAGTTGTTACATTTGATGAATTTTCTGCCTCTGTAACTTCTATTAAATTTTCATCTTTTTTTGATATTATAATTGTTTTATTATCTGATAGTTCTTCATCTTGAGCTGGTGTTACTTTTTCATCTTCTAATAAAATTATGTGATTTTCTTCTAATATTTCTTTTATATTTGTTTTAGTTGTTAAAATATTCATTTCATATCCACTTGATAAGACTATTTTAACATTATTTACTTTGACATTACCTGCCATTACACCAATTCCTAATAAGAATATTAATACAATACTAATACATACTATTTTTCTTATAGAAATTGACGCTTTGTCATTATTATTCATAAGACTATTGTTCCCTCCTTTTAAAAGCAACAAATATATTATACCATTTTTATGATTATCTGTCAAATTTATAAAATATTTCCATATGTTATCCATACAACATTATATTCAGCTTGTACTAAAAATATGATTAATATTGTATAAAATAATTTTTTGTGATATTATATTGTTATTATATTTAAGGAGGAAATTTATATGTGGATATGGTTTCTATTAGGAATTATAGTTGTACTATTACTTTTAATTGCTTCATCTTATAACAGTCTTGTAGGGTTAAGACAAAAAGTAAAAAATGCTTGGAGCCAAATTGATGTCCAATTACAAAGAAGATTTGACTTAATTCCAAACTTAGTTGAAAGTGTTAAAGGTTATATGAATCACGAAAGTGATGTTCTAACTAAAGTTACAGAACTTCGTAGTTCTTGGGCTAATGCAAAAACTGTTTCTGAAAAAGCAGAACTTGATAACCAACTTTCTAATACGTTAAAAACAATTATGGCAGTTTCTGAAAGTTATCCAGATTTAAAAGCAAATCAAAATTTCTTAGACTTGCAAACAGAATTAAAAAATACAGAGGATAAAATTTCTTATTCAAGACAATTTTATAATGACACAGTTACAAAATACAATACTAAAATAGAACAATTTCCATCTAACATAGTTGCATCTATGTTCCACTTTACTACTGAAACTTTATTTGAAGTTGATAACAGTGAAGCAAGAAAAAATGTTAAAGTAGATTTTAATAAATAATTTTGTAATAATGTTGATAGCTATTAATTTAATAGCTATCTTTTTTTCACTCTTTTTGTAGTTTAACATAAAATATATTAGGATAAATTACAAAAGGAGGAACTAAACTTGAAAACAATACTAGAAGTAAAAAATGTTAGTAAAAAATATCAAGGTAAAAAAGAAGAAATTTTAGCACTTGAAAATGTAAACTTTACTGTTGGAGAAGGTGAATTTGTTTCCATTATTGGTCCTAGTGGTTGTGGAAAATCAACTCTTTTATCCATTATTGCAGGTTTAGAAAGTAAATCTAATGGCGAAATCTACATAGAAAACGAAAAAGTAGAAAACATCTCTTCAAAAATTGGCTATATGTTACAAAGAGATTGCCTTTTAGAATGGCGTACAATTCTAAGTAATGCAATGTTTGGATTAGAAGTAAAAGGATTAAATACCAAAGAAAACAAAGAATATGTTGAAGACTTATTAAAAAAATATAGTTTGTATGATTTTAAAGATAAGTATCCATCAGAGCTTTCAGGTGGTATGAGGCAAAGAGCTTCTTTAATAAGGACACTTGCAATAAAGCCCAAAATTCTTCTTTTAGATGAAGCTTTTTCAGCACTTGATTATCAAACTAGAATTATGGTTACAAATGATATTTATTCTATTTTAAAAAAGGAAAACATAACAGCAATCATTGTTACTCACGATATATCAGAGGCAATCAGTATGTCCGATAGAGTATTAGTTCTAAGTAAGCGCCCCGGAACAATTAAGGATATACATGATATTGACTTTGAAATACCAAATAGAAACCCCCTAAATTGTAGAGAGAGTCCAAAATTTAGTACTTACTTTAATCTCTTATGGAGGGAGCTTGGTGTAAATGGATAAGAAAGAAATTTCGAAGGAACGAAAAAATTATTTAAAGAAGAAAAATCAAAAAAAAATCTCCATTTTATTAACGCAAATATTTATATTAGTTATATTTCTAGCTCTATGGGAGTTTTTAGCTAATAAAAAAATTATAGATAGCTTTATCACCAGTCAACCTACTCGTATATTAAATACCTTTATAAACTTAAACTCTAACAATCTTTTAGATCATATTGGAGTTACTGTTTATGAAACAGTTTTAGGCTTTATGCTTGGCACTGTTTTAGGCATTTTTATAGCAATTATTTTATGGTGGTCAGACTTTTTGTCTAAAGTATCAGAACCATATCTAGTAGTTCTTAACAGTTTGCCTAAAGTCGCTCTTGGCCCAATAATTATTATATGGGTTGGAGCTGGAACCCCCGCTATAATTGTAATGGCCATAGCAATTTCATTAATTGTTACAATTTTAGAAAATTTAAATGGATTTTTAAAAACAGATAAAGAACTTATAAAAATGGCTCAAAGTTTCAAGGCAAGCAAATTTCAAACTTTAACAAAAATTGTTATCCCCGCAAATTTGTCTACCTTTATTAATTCTTTGAAAGTAAATATTGGCCTTTCTCTTGTTGGTGTTATTTCCGGAGAATTTTTGGTTTCCAAGGCAGGTCTTGGATACTTAATAGTTTACGGAGGTCAAGTATTTAAATTAGATTTAGTAATGACTAGTGTAATTATATTAGGAATTGTTGCAGGTATCATGTATACAGCTGTTCTTCTTCTTGAAAAATTTATCCTAAATAGTAAAAAGTTCAAATAAGGAGGACTTAAAATTGAAAAAAACTATTTTAATTATAATTAGTGTCCTTATCTTAATAAGCATTGTTGTTGGAATTGTAATATATAAAAATAATTCAAAACCAGACACAGGTCTAAATAAGATAAAAGTAAATGAGGTAACTCGTTCTGTATTTTATGCTCCACAATATGTTGCAATAAGCGAAGGCTTTTTTGAAAAACATGGAATTGATATAGATCTTACCACAGGTCAAGGTGCAGATGCTGTTATGACAGCAGTTTTAGCTAACCAATGTGATATTGGATTTGCAGGTCCTGAAGCATCAATATATGTATATAATGAGGGAAAAGAAGATTATACTGAGGTATTTGCTCAATTAACTAAGAAAGATGGATCTTTTTTAATTTCAAAAACCAAAACTGACAATTTTAGCTGGCAAGACTTAAAAGGAAAAACTGTAATTCCTGGAAGAAAAGGTGGAGTTCCATACATGACACTAGAATATGTTTTAAAGAAAAATGGAATTGATCCACAAAAGGATTTAACATTAGATGATAGTATAAAATTCGATTTAATGGCTGGCGCATTTGCTTCTGGTAATGCTGACTATGTAACTCTTTTTGAGCCAACTGCATCACTTACACAAAGCCAAAACAAAGGTTATATTGTAGCCTCTGTTGGAAAAGAAGCTGGCGAAATCCCTTATACTGCATATTTTGCGAAAAAAAGTTATATAAAAAATAACGAAAATATAATTCAAAATTTCACAGATGCTATATATGAAGGTCAAAAATGGGTAAAAAGCCATTCTTCAAATGAAATTGCAAAATCAATCCAAAGCTTTTTCCCTAGCACAGATATAGACCAACTTACTGCAGCTATAAAAAGCTATCAAGACATTGATGCATGGAGCGATACTCCTATTTTAAAAGAAGAAGCATTTAATAGATTACAAGAAGTTATGACAATGGCAGGTGAATTAAAAAATACAGTGCCATATGATAAAATCATTAATAACACATATGCTGAAAAAGCAATAAAATAGATAATTAAAAGGGTATTATAATTTAAAGAAAACCAAATTTATTAGGTTAAAACTTAATAAATATTTGGTACTTTAGCTAATACCCTTTTTTATTCATTTATATATTAAAAATTTTTTTTGCATTTTTGTATGTTTGTTCAGCTACCTCTTCCACGCTAATATTTCTAACCTTTGCAATTTTTTCTGCTATATAATAAACATTTTTAGAATCATTTCTTTTTCCCCTATTAGGTTCTGGAGATAAATATGGGCTATCAGTTTCGATTACCATTTTATCCATAGGCACCATATTTATTATTTCATCTGCATTCTTTGAATTTTTAAATGTTACAGGTCCTGCAAATGAAATATAAAATCCTAGCTTTAGAGCCTCTTTTACAAGCTCTCTGTTTAAAGGACAACAATGAAAAATTCCGCATTTTCTTGCTTTTGTTTCATTTTTTAATATTTTTATAGTATCATCTACAGCTTCTCTTGTGTGTATAACAATAGGCAAATTTAAACTATTTGCAAGTTCTATTTGCGACTTAAAAGCATATTTTTGTAACTCTTTATTTTCTTTATTCCAGTAATAATCAAGTCCTATTTCCCCAATAGCAACGATTTTTTTGCTCATATTTACAGTATTTGCTGTTTTTTTGTTTACGTTATCCACACTTTCCACATTACTTTGTCTGTAATAATCCACAATAGTTTTTCTTAATTCATCAATTTGATTATCTATATTTTCTTTATTATCTGGAATGTCATTTGGAGATATTCCACATATTACATACATCCAATCATAAGATTTTGCAATCTCTAATGCTTTCTTTGATGACTCTAAGCTATACCCTGCATTCACAAGGTTTTCCACACCATATTCATAAACACTTTTTATGATTTCTTCCCTATCTTCATCAAATTTTTCATCATTATAATGTGCATGTGTATCAAATAATTTCATTTAAACCCTCTCCTTTAAAATAAATAAAACTAGCCTAAAAACTAGTTTTATTTTAATATATCTAATTTAGAATGACAACTACACTTGCAACTGCAAATTCAGCTATATGTGACAAACTTATATCTATGCTTTCAATATTTTTTGATATATTTAAAGATTTAAGTAAATCCATATTAACTTTTGGTCTTCCAGATTCCTCACTTATTACTTCTATTTGTTTCCACACTAGGTCGTCTCTAGATTTAATCTCATTCGATAATGCTTTAAATACAGCCTCTTTTGCTGCAAACCTAGCAGCAAAATGTTGGTATTTCATTTTTTTTGATTTATTGCAATAATCAATTTCATTTTCCGTAAAAATTCTATTCAAAAAGTTATCTCCTAAATTATTTATTGCATCTTCAACTCTGCTAACCTCAATTATATCAATTCCAGTTAAAGCCTTAGCCATTAATTTACACTACCCTTCCTAGTAACAAAATTAAGTTAATTACACATATAACAATAACCATAACCATTGCTATACCAAGTTTTCCATTTTTATTAGAAGTTTCTTCAATATTGTACCTTTTATATAATATATCATATTTATTTTTCAATCTAAGAAATATATCTTGAATATTTAAGTCTTCTTCCCACATTTTGCATAGCATATTTCCTGTTTCATCATCTGTAATTTCTTGTATCCATAGATTTTTTGTAAAATCTAAGAAGCATTTTTCAACTTTTTTAAAATTATTTTGGCTATTAAAATCACTACTTATTTTTTTTAGTAAGAACTTTTTATACAATTCTAAAATATATGTGTATAAATATTCACTTTGAAATTTTTGCTGAGCAAAAGTATAATTCGCAGGGTTAATATCTGATGTAAGAAGTACTGTTCCTGCATTTGAAATTCCATAGTGAACATATTTATTTTCATATAGTTCTTTCTTTGTAAGTTTTGATGTTGTAATATCAGAACCTTGTTTGTTTGCAGGATAAAACATACGATACTTATCAAATAAATTATTTATAGATGACTCATCTGTTTCATCATTCCAATTTATTTGATCTAAACAACAATATGAATATGCTATCATTTTTTCATCATTCCAATTATGACTTTTAGCTTGGTATGTATAACCTGTTATTTCTTTAATTAATCCATTAATTTCTTTTACATCCTTAAACATGTCTGATTGCAGACGTATTTTTTCATATTCTTTAAGTTCATATGTTTTTGAATGTATTTCTCTAAATTTATAATTAAAATTTAATACATCTGAAAAGCTTTTATTATCTAACAATTCAGTTTTAAATATTAAGAAACATATGCCTGTTTTAAAGCAAACTATTTTTATTTTTTGTATGTCAAAAAATATTCCATTTTTCTCACCAATTTTTCCTTGCAGTTCTTTTGAAAGTTCATAATTAAATACATTACACTCGTGCTCTGCAAGCTGTGTTGCTTTTAAGGCTGTATCCATACTATCTAAACTTCTTATTCCTTTTTTATCAAGATTAAACGTCCAGAATAAATATTCTCTTATATCTTCAAAAAAATATTGGTATAAATGCAAATCTTTTTCTTTTTCAAAAATTCTTAATTTGCAGTTTTTATTTTTCAATAATTTTTGCATATATTTGCTATATTTGTTACTATCAATTACATAAGGATAAATAAAATATGTATATTGATACTTCGTCATTAGTTCCACTTTTGTACCTCCCAATTTTCTTTATCATACAATAAATCTTATTATTTTACAATATTTTTAACAAATAAATTAGGCACAGATTTAATAATCCATGCCTTCTACTTATTATTTATCAGTAAAATAGTATAAGTTTAAATCTTCACCTAGATGCCATTTTCCAATAAACTCAACTAATACATTTTTTTCTAATTGATATGATGGTGCCATCTTTACTTTTCCTGCTGAATCAACACATCCCCATAGTCCGTCTTTCTTAATACTTGCATATCCGAACTCATTTTGCTCACTTGCATCATCATATATGTAATCTACAATCACAATCCCATTTTTATCTACAAATCCATATTTTCCATCTTTTTTTGATAAGAAAATTGTATTGTCTTTTAATACCTCTTTTGATTGTTTCTCTTCAAATTTAAAATTGTAATATTTATAATTATCTTCAACTCTTACAATCATATAACCTTCATCTGTATTAATGTTTGAAACAATTCCTGTAAGTCTTACATTTAAATCTGTATCTAATAAATCAGATGTATAATCTGCATTTGTTGCCTCATAAAAGTTTACTGCTTCTCTATATATTAAATCAGAATATTTAGGTTCTAAAAGCACTGTTCCTTCCTTGCTCATAATTCCATACTTATTATCAAGTTTTACAATATAGTTTGACCCTGTTGCATATTTTATATCTTGATATTTTATATCGATTGAAACATTATTTTCATCTATAGTTGTTAATCCATATTTTCCAGATTTTTTTACTATTGCATATTCATTGTTAATATCTATAATATCGTCATATGTTCCATCTAAGAATTTATCCCCAGTAGAGTCAATAATTTTCCACTTTCCACTTTCTTTTACAACATAATAGTTTCCGTTTCCGTAAATTGATTTAACGTCATCATATTTAACCTCTACAACTTCTTTTTTGTTCCATGCTATAACACCATATTTATTTTTATCATTTTGTACAATATAGCCATTTTCGTATTTATCTGAAATTGCCTTTATATTTTTATATTGATTTTCAATTAACACTGCGCCAGTATTATCTATAAGTCCAAGTTTACTATCTTTACTTGTAATTAGACTGTTTGTTGTTCCTTTTAATGCTGTAATAGAATCATAATCACATGGAACTATGTTATTTCCCTTAAAATCAATAATTCCATATTTACCATCTTTTTTTACTTTTAATATACCTGTTTCGTACCAAAGAACATTATCAGTATCATAATTTTCAATGGCTTCAACAGTATCATATCCTTGTAGGATTTCTTCATTTTTTTCATTTAATACCTTTGTTTTATATGTATTATTTGTATAATCTACATCATATGTACATATAAATATTCCTTTAGTTGTATCTGGAATAACAATAGCCTCATCATAGCTAGGTGTAATTACAACATTTCCTTTCGAATCTATTACTCCCCATTTATCATTTGAATACACTGCAAAATATTTCTGTGCAACAGCTTTTTCTACTATTTTACCACTTGATGACATAAGTTTTTTTATACCTATTACAAACATAATAATTACTGCAATTGCAATTATAACAGCAAATACTTTTTTCATGTTTAGCTTTTGTTCACCATCATACCTTTTTCCTCTACTCATATTTTACACTTACCTCCGTAGATTATATTCCTATATACTATATCATATATACCTATAAAATTACAAGTTTTTTGTCAATTTATACAACAAAAAGACGTAAAATATTACTTACATTTTACGCCTTTATCCATATTTACTTTTTAGTAACTTTAGCAACCATAACTGTCATATCGTCTTTTTGCTTTCCAAAGTCATTATCGATTGCTTCATTCATAATAATATCTGCAATCTTTTGTGCATCATCTGTTTCAATATCTTCTAATAAATATTTAACCCATAACTGTTTATTTAAATATTCTTTGTTAGAATCTATAATACCATCACTACACATAACTAAAATATCGCCATTTTGTAAATCATAATCATATACCACTAGGTCTGCCTGATCTAATATTCCAGCTGGCAATGTAATTGATTTTAACAATTGTACCTCTCCATTTCTTTTTACGAAGGTTGGACAAGCACTATTTTTTATAAATTCCATATTACCACTAAACAAATCTAATATTTGTATATCAAGTGTTGCATACATATCTTCACTTGTATTTGCTGATAATGTAGAGTTAATTAATTTTAATGAAACATCTTTTTCAAATCCTGCGGATAATAGTCTTTCAAGCATTTTTATGGCTATTTTACTACTTTTCATTGCTTCTGGTCCAGAACCCATCCCATCACTAATTGCCATTAAATATTTACCATCATCTAATTTTAAATTTAAGCATGTATCTCCTGAAACTGGTGAACCTGCTTTTGTTGACTTAGACATTCCAACTTGTACTTTATATTTATCATCTGATAAATATGAAAATTTACATTGTTCTTTTTGGTTTCGTAATCCACATTCTTCACTTTGTATAATCATTTTATCGTCAATTACTTTACTTACAATTTTGCCAATCTTTTTGATATCGCATTCTGTACCATCTGTACTTTCACAAGTATTAGTATACACAGTAACTGCATACCTTCCTGAACTTGACTTCTTTATTGCTATATCTTGTATAGTAATTTCCTTTTGCTCAAGCAGTCTTTTTATTTCCTCTTTTTGCTTTGCAAAAATATCCTCATCTTTTTGTTTAATATCTTCAGCCATTTTTGATATTGCCTCAGATACACCCTTTAATTGAGATGATACATTTTTCTTGCTTTCATCCATTTTCTTTTTCCATATGAAATTTATTTTACTCATACGATAAGAATAATTAAGAATTTTAACAATTTTATACACATCTTCTTTTGCTTTTTCATTTGTATCTTCAAATCCAACAATATAATTATTATGTTTTTCCAAAATTTTAATTAAATCTTTTTCAGTAATAATATCATTTTCAAGTAAACAATTAAATATATCCTTTACCATATCATCATCTGGATAATACATTGTTTCATAAAGCATATTATCTTCTAAGCCATTTAAATACTGTCTAAATTCTTCAGTAAATATTTCTATATTTGATTTTTCTTGCTGTTTTAATTCATCTTCTGAAAGTATTGTAGCTGCTGCCTCTTGGTAGCTTTCCGCCATATCAAATATTGTTTCTGACATACTATTTAATTTATATATTGTATCTTTATTTTCTTCTAAACTTCTTCCTGTTGTTTCTGGAAGTAATTTAGTTTTACCAAATAAATCTTCAATATTAATTTTTATATTTTTAGGAATAGCAATCAATCCAAGTGATGCAATTAATATTTCCTGAAACATAATTAAAGGAACTGTATTTCCATTTGATGCATATGCAATAACTATATTTCCAATTATAAATCCAACAATTACACCTATTCTTCCGAACTTATTTAATAGTCCTGATATCATTCCAGATACAGCATAAACAGCAATCATTATAGGTTCAGAACCACCTATAATACCTAAAACAACGCCAATTGTTATTCCACCTGTAGCTCCAACTAAGATTCCGTTTTTCCATCCTAATACTAGAACTATTAAAATACTAAGTATATTCTTAACTGAAAATCCCCATATATTAAAATCGCCAAATGAAGAAATTGCAATGGTTAAAAGTAGGCTTGTTCCCATTACTTCTTCAATTGTGAAAGCTTTTTTATCTCCAAACTCTTTTATCATTTTTATGGAATTAGCAAATATTTTGTAAAATATATATGTTGTCATTCCAAGCATTACACCTGTTAATAAATCAAATACATAAAATGTTCTAAAAAATAATGGCACAACTTGTACAATAACTACTGCAAAAAATAATTGTCCGCCAACTCTTCTCATTTCGTTTGTATCATTTTGAAGTCTTGGTCTAATAATAAGTACTAAAATAAAGAAAACAAGTGAAGTTGCTATATATGTTATAAGACTATTAGTGCCAAACTTTATAAATGTACCTATTAACGATAATACATACATAATTCCTATAGCTTGTCCATTACTAAATGCTGCTGCAAGAAGAGCAAGTCCAAATGGTACAATTGAAAATATTAAGTTATTAGAACTTAAGCCCACCATAGAAACCATAAAGCTAATTATATATAGTGCAATATTTTGTTTATCAAATAGTCTTTTTATAATTTCTTTAACATTTTGTTTTTTGTTTGGCTTAACATCCTCATTTAATTCTTCTGAAAAATCTCTTGATATATTTTGAAACATCCTTACCACCTCTACTTTTTTATTTACGCATACTATTTTTATTGCTTGTACATTATAGTTCATATATTTTTATTTTTTTGTCATATTTAATACGTAATATAAAAAAGTTTTTTACATTATGTGATATGTTGTTTTATTTTTTTATTAAATAAAACAAATTATGTTTAACATTTTATCGTAAAATAGCGAAAATTTCAATATATTTTTGATAATTGTGTGGATTACCATTAAAAATATCTACTTTTCAAATTACATGTGGATATTTTTTTAAAACAAAAATACCCCAAACTTCAAATTGAAATTTTAGGGTATTTTTGTTTATACTTTATTAAGTACTACTTTTATTTTCTTAATACTTTTTTAATAATTAATGTAATGCCTCCAATTAAGATTAATCCAATTGTAATACCTAATATGTAGTAGATAGGTGATGCTCCAAATGGTGGTAATATAATTACCTTTTCTGCTACACTTGCATCAACTTCTTGTGCATCCTCTAATGGATTTTGGTTTCCTACTACTGAGTAAGCCATTCTTCTACCAACTATATTACTTGTACTTACAATTTCAGTTATATTTCTGTATGTTAAGTCATCACTCTTATTTTCTGCTGTTATTAATTGTGATAATACAAGAGTTTTTTCATTAACTTCACCTGGTTTTAAGTCTTTAGATAATTCAGATGTTTGGATAATTGTATTAAACTTACTTACATTGTCTGTTAATTTTGCATTTACTAAGTTTTGATTTATTAAATTGTCCTTACTTATTACTGACCATCCACTATTTCTACTATCGCTACTATTAAATTGTAAATTATTTGCTACGTAATCTACTACTTGGTTAGCATTTGTTGTTACAACATTACCTGATTGCTTTCCTTTATAATAAAATTCTTTTCCATCATAATCTACTTCTCCAACATTTGCAACTGCTATTCTATATGTAATTTCTATAGTTGCTCCATGCATTAATTCTTCATCCATTGTTAATTGTACTAAACCTTTGTCTGCATTTTTTACTAAATTATTAACCTCTTCTCTATATGAATATCTATTCTTGCCATCTTTTCCATAATACACTTCATATTTATCATTTTTCTTTTTGTCTGCTAAATTATATTCTGTATGTCCTTTCCAAACAACATTATCGCCTTTTTTATTTACATCAAATAGAACAGTATTATTTGCTAATGTAACTTTAATATTTGTTATAGATTTATTAATTTCAAGTTGTGCTTTTGGTCTTTCAACTAATCCAATGTTTATATTTTCAAGCTTATAACTTGGATTTCCATTTTCAGATTCACTTTGTAAATTACTTTCAACTTCTACAACTACTACACCAGATTCTGCTGTTGCTGTTGTATTTTTAATTAACTCTTGTCTTAACGCTTCTACTTCGCTAGCTGAATACTTATTTCCGTTATAGCTTGGTGTTTCATATAGTATAGAAAGAATTTCTGCAATTCCATTTGTTACATTTGTTTTACTATAGTTGTTTATTTGTTCTCTTACAGACCAAATGTCTTTTGCATTAGATACATTATCTTTCTTAGTTGCTATATTAAATCCGTATTCTCCTGTTTCATTTTGATTATTAGCATCCAAATATCCTTTATATCTTCCATCTAAGTCTGTTGTAGGAGTTTGATCAATCCCTGCTTGATATGTTGTCGTTTTGTAATCTTGACCATTATATGATTTTCCATTATTTTTGTCTGCTCCTGATAGTCCTTCACCATATTTAAATCTTATTACATAATCACCTGGAATATAACTATCAAATTTATATGTTCCATCACTAGCTGTTTCCGTAGTTGCCCAAACATATTCTCCTTTTGGATTATTTATATCCCATACTGTTTTCTCAACTAATTGTACTTCAATTCCTGCAATTTTTGTTTCTTTATTGTCCATAATTCCATTTCCAATCATTGCATTTCCTTCATTTACAGTTCTTTCATCTTCCCAAGCAGTTCCATTTAACGTTCTTGTATTACCTGTAAGTTTTACATTTAATGCTGGAGCTGTATCTTCATCATCTTCATCATATAGTTCGTTCCTTCCTGGTTGTCCGTTTTTTCCCATAGAACTTGGTATTGAGTCTCTATCGACTCTACCTGCTATCATATTGTCTCCAGTTACCTTATAACTATTTTCACCATTATAATGTGGTAATGTTGTCTTTCCACCCTTATAATATGTTTTAAATGCTCCAATTTCTGCTTTATTTATTTTATCACCTAAACTTACTTGTCCATTACTATCATTTTTTAATTTGAATGTTAAATAAATATATTGTGTCTCTCCTGATTCTTGCTTTTTATCAACATCTATTGTTATGGTTCCTTTTTTATTATCACTTGCTTTTGGAATTGCACCCCACTCAGCTACATTACCTTTTTCAAAGCTATCCTGTAACTTATCTCTTGTTTCTTTATCTTTTTTATAGTTTGTTTTACTTTGCCATGATAAACTTGGAATGTATTCAAATGTGCTATCGTAGTAATCATATACAGTTGTTGCATGTCCTAACATACTCATTGATTGGTTACGTACTGCTACTTTGTATGTTGCATATACTTCTAATAATCCATTGGCATTTCCATTCTTTCCTTTAAAGTTCCAATCTGCATCATCTAAGTTTCTTTCATATCCACCAACAACATTTATTGTCCACCCTGCATATCCAGCATCACTATTTGCTTGTTGTCCATCTTCAGAATTTGCTAATTTATTATCATATCCATATACTTCAGTTTTTCCATTAATTTTTAAAGTTGCTACATATAAATCTTTCTTTAATGCCATATCAAACTCTATTCTTTGTGTAATACCAAAGTCTATATGTTTAATACTATCGTTATCATCATATACTGCTTTATATGTTGTACCAGATACAGTTTTTATGTCTTTACCTATTACAAACTGATCATGTTTTGGATATTTAACAAGTGCATCTTTTCCATCGCTACCTGTGAATGCTGATAAAGTAAATATTCCTGGTTCATTATAATATTGTGTTCTTTGATCATCATATCTTAATTGTTCAACTGTGTATCCTTCATTACCATCTATTTCTTCGAATTTCTTATTTAGTAAATCTCTATCACTTGTTGTTTCGGTAGCTATAGAGTGTTTGTCATCTAATTGATCTGTATATATTGTATTTTCATATTGTTGTCCATTATACTTAAATTCAACATAATATTTTTTCATTGCATCAAGTTTTTCAAATTTATATTTACCTTCACCATCTGTAGATTTTTGCTCAACAACTTTATTATCCTCATCGTAAAGAATTACTGGTATATTATTTACAGGTTTTTCAGAATCTGCTCTTTGTCCATCAGGAAGAGTTTCCTTACCACCTTTTTCATCTTCCCATACTATTCCTTCAATATCCATTGTGATGTCTATATTTTCTATTTCTAATTCTTGTTTATAAAGACTTCTTACTGCATCTGCTGCAATTAAGTTTTGTACAACAGAATCTGATGAAGAATAACTACAATTATATGGTCCACAATCTTCATAACAATTAGGTCTTGTATGTGTATGTTCTGTTTTATAACAAGTCTTTTGTATTGTATTTCCTTTTTCATCAGTAGTAGTTCCGTTACATTCCTCAGTATGTGTGTGTTCAGTTTTTCTACAACTTAAATGGTCATGGTCTACTCTTGTCCTTGAATGTGAAAAACTAATCTGATGTTTTTCACCTTTATAATATGTATACTCACCATTAGCTAACATATATTTGAATTCTACTTTTAATGTAATATATGAAACCCTATTTGGATCATCTACACTTAATCCTGCATTTGGATCACTAAATATAATTTGAAAATTTTGGTCTGTTTCTGGATATACTTGTTTTGTTTCATCAACTTTTGAAACATTTTCTGGTTCAAAATATTTTGGTGTTTCAGCACTTCTATCAAGATTAGTTGCTTTATCTACTAATATAATTTTTTCTATTTTTATATTATCTTTTACCAATTTCTTTTCACTATTATATCCAACTACTACCATGTTTGATATTCCTGAAAAAGATATTCCACTTTTTCCATCTCTATTTTTTCCGTTTTCTTCTGTATATTTTATTTGAAATGGTCCTACTGTATACTTTTTATTTTTCTGATCTACTTTTGTTGTAACATCATCGATACTTGTTAAATCTTGAGGGTTTAATCCTTGATCTTTTCGTACAATTTCATCGTAATCTGCATAATTTTTAGCTGTTTGTGTTAAAGGAGATTGACTTATAGTAGTATCTGATGTAGAAGTAACCAAACCTCCATCATATCCTGTTCCTCCTAAATTCCAAATAGCTCCTTGCTTATCTTTTGTCCATTCTCCATTAGGTTCATTTGATGCAATATATGCTAATGCTGGAGGCAATTTTACAGTTCTTTTAGCTGTCCATTTTACAGGTGTCCAATAATGTCCAATGTTTATTCCATTATACAACAATCCAGTTTGCCAGCCTCTTGAACCGCTAATATTCCATTCGCTACCATCAGGGTAAACGTTATGTGCTACATATCCGCCTTTTCCTCCATTATATTGCTTTTCTAGATAAAATTTATCATAATGGTTTAAATAGCAATCACCCTTCTTATTATTTTCATCAGCAAGTTGTGTATAATATTCATTATATGTTATATCCCACACATATGGTATGTGTGCATCAGGCTGAATACAATAAACTTGATATCCAGCTTTTGCAGGTACACGGGTATTAGTACCATTTGTGTGTCTATATGCATTAAAAGTATAACTATCATAAGTCCATGTTCCAAAATTAGTCTTATAAGAATATGTATTAGGGTCTTTTTCACCATTTATTAATGTTCCTGGACTTGCAGTATTAGTTGTATTTCCTGTTTCTGCACTTGAAATATTTCTAGTTATATAAAATATTCCAAAAGTAGTAAGTAATACTAAAAATATAGATAATAAACATATTTTTATAATTTTATTTTTCATCTTTTTCCCTCCTTTCTTTAAACATTCTTTTTATTTAAAATTCTTTTTTTAATTTCAATTATTCCAAATCCAAGAAGTATAACAACTCCTAATGTAATCGTTGTATATGCTATAATTTTACCAGTTACAATTGATATAACAATATCTGCCCTTGATAAATCGTCCTCATCAGTTACTCTGTTGCCTGGTGTTGAGTCAATATCTGTTAAACCTTGTTCATTATAACTTTCATAAATTTCAGCATTATTATTTAAAACTCCTAAAGCATTCTCTGTAATCTTCTTAGTGATAATTAAGGTTACTTCCTTTGATTCTCCTGGTTTAATAATTTCATTTGCTAAACTTGCATTATATACATTTCCGTTTTCAGATAAATACCAATCTTTATTTAGTTCTGTATTAAATCCTACTCCTTCTGGTAAATAATCTACTATTTTCTTAACATATCCAGGAATTGCACCTTCGTTTGTAACTACTATTTTGTATTCAATAATAGCACTACTCTTTCCTAAATTACTTCCTAATACTTCTATTTTACCAACTCTTGAGTTTTCATATGTATATGTTTTTGTTCCTATTGTTGGTGTTGTTAAAGCTATTTTACTTACATATTTGTCCAATTTCAAATCGAATTTTTCTGCTGAATACACACCAATGTCAATATCTCTTACATGATTATTTGTAATCTCTATAGCATCTGTTGTAGCTGCAATCGTTCTCTTTCCATCTAATGTTATATTAATATTAATTACATCTGAGTTTAGTGATGTATCAACATCTTTTGCTTGATATGTTGTTAAGCTATATCTTGATGCATCATATAGGAATATAACAATATATTCTCCTTGTGGTAAGTTATTAAATTCATATTTTCCACTACTATTAGTTGTTGTAATTTTATCTGAATTTGTATCTATATCTTTTACAATAGAGTTATCCTTTTTGTTTAATAGTATTACAGATATTCCTGGTAATATTGATTCGTCTGCATCACGTTTACCGTCCTTATTACTATCTATCCAAGCAGTTCCTGTAATTTTATATCTATTAGTACTAGGTTTTGAAGGATCCGTTTCTGTTTCTCCATTTTCATGTATTTTTTCATAATATTCAATTATATTTGTAACTGTATTTGTTTCTACTTCAGTAAATCCCTTTGCTGAAACAGCAACTTTATTTTTGACTTCTTTGTCATTTTTATTTGCTAATAATTTTGCTTTTGCAAATATTTGTATATCAACACTATCGCCAGCTAGTAAAGGATCTATTTTTATTAAAACCTTTCCATTTGTTTCTTTTGTTACTATTTGCTCTTTTTCAGCATACGTATATGTAGCTTTTACAAAGTATAGTTCATTTGGTAATTTATCAGATATTATAATATCTCTTACTGAATTACTACCTTTATTAGTAATTTTGAAATTATATGTAACAGTTTCTCCTTCTTTTATATATTTAGAAGATGCTACCAAATTTGTAAACTCTAATTCAACCTTTTCAGTACGATACTCTAAAACATTAGAGCATTGTTCTTCTATTTCATCTGCTTTTACTTTAGCATAAAATGTTGCCTTTCCATTTGGTTCCTTTATTTCTGTGTTTAAAACAATAGCTTTGCTACTTTGTAACGTTCCTATATTAACTATAACAATGTTATTTTCTTCATCATATTCTACCCCTTCTGTAACCCCTTCATCATCTAATACACTATTTTTAATAATAGCATCTTTGAATTTAACTCCTTTTGTTAATGGGATAGTAACAACCGTATTTTTTAGCTCATCTGCTACCATATAAGTATTTCTTATTTTAATTCTATGCTCAATTATCATTCCACTATTTAAGACCATATCTTCTTTAGTCCAGCTCTCAATGTTAATATCTATATTGCTTTGTCTTACTGCTAATTTCACTTCATTAGAAACTATCTTTCCAGATATATTGCTAAAAGTAATATCAACTTTTGAAATAATATCTGAAGAAGCATCACTTGCAACTTTCATGTCATATGAAACCTCTTTCGTTTGTTCTTTTTCAATAGCACCTACTTCAATAGTTTCTGGTGTAATAGATTCTACATTTTCTGGTTTAGTAATATTTACCTTAACATTATCCGCCGTTAAAGAGCCTATATTCTTTATTATAACTTTCATTTTAATTGTCTGGCCTCTCCTAGCAACTGTTACTCCTTCAGGTAATACTGCTGAAAGTTCAGCTGTTAAAATTGCACCTTTTCCTGTTGTCATTCCCACAATTGCTGAATTTTTAGATTCTGAAATTGTTCCAATTGTTGAATTATTATTATAATATACCTTGTACATTTCATATACATCATTGTTATGTGTCAAGTTAGCTGGAATTTCTACATCATATGAAAATTTTAATGTTCCACCTGCATTCATTTCATATCCATTCATTACTATTAAATATGACTTTGCTCCTGTTGTTGCTGTTTCTGTCCATCCATTTGCAGTATTGCTTAATTCATTTGTTGCATCTGTATTTTCTGAATAATATACTTTATATTTTGAAGAATCTATTCCACTTAATGTTATATTTGTTTTTAATGTTGTACTAAATGTTGAGCCAAATGCTTCTGCTGTATCAATGTTTTTGTTATCTTTTGTAGGAATTCTTCCTAATATAACTATATTTGATATTTTATTAGAATAGTTATTTATAACTGTACCATTAATTTTTGCTGTTCTTGCATCTGCATAAGTTGCAATTGTTCCTATTACACCTTCATCAGATATTGATAATATATCACTTTTTCCTTCTGCATAATTTGATATTCCATTTGCTGCAACAACTCCGTTAGGTGCTACAAAGTTAATGTCTGCCTGAATTCTTCCAGATGTTGTTGTAGCTACTGTATTTGCATTTGTAAAGTCCATAACAATTTTATTACTATTGCTTGGAGTTAACGTATCTACTGTTAAATCTGTATTTAATATTACTATTGTTCCTTTATATTCTGCATCAATTGTATATTTTGTTTGTTTTCCTTCTAATACTACATTAATTACTTGTGCTCCATTTTCTGTAGTAATTGTTGGATCTTTTAATTTTAATCCATTTGCCATTAATATATTATGAGATTTTAAATCTACCTTTTTAATATATGAAGGTAATTTTATTTTTAATGTAGGATTTGTGTATAATGCATTACTTATACTTGATGTATCTAGAGTTGCTCTTATCTCAACATTTTCATTTTTTACAACTGTTGATAAATCTTTTTTACTAACACTTAATTCTACTACAGATTTTGCTTCTGTTAATGGAATATTTAATGTCGCAGATGCTGTATCTGTATAATATGTTTCATCTTGTTTCACATCCAAATATGTTGATGTGCAAGATACACTTGTCTTCATATTTGTAAATGTTTTCATTTGTTCTAACGTATAACCTTGTTCTACATTAAATGCCTTTTCTACATATATTACTAATTTTCCTTCACCAATTGGTCCTCTTGTTTTTAAGTTCTCATCTTTTGAATATGCAACAAACATTATTTGATTGTTATTTGCACTTGAAATATCTACTACATAATTTCCATCACTATCTTTGTTAGTATCTTTGTTAATTGTTGCAAATTTTTTCCCATTTGTGCTACATATATCAATTGTTCCATCTTCTCCTAGAATCTTCTTAAAGCTTAATTCACTTACTTTTATTGTTTTATTATATGCATAGTTGTTTCCAGATACTGTTGTAGGATAACTTGACGAACTTCCTGATATTTGTAAATCGTCAATATTTTGTGTAATTTTTAATTCTCCTCTTGTAGCTTGCGATTCATATACTATTACACCATATCTTGTCCAATATGTTGTTTCTTTTCTATCTGCTTCACTTGCACTATAATTTGCATATATTTGACCTTTACTTACAGACTCACTGCCTAATACTTCAGCTTTAATAAGGCTTACGCCTTCTTTTGGTGTAATTACATCTGTTTGTTCAGCATAGATTTTTATTCCGCTTGCTGATGTTTTTATATCATCATATTCGCTTACTTGAACATTTACATTATATTTAAAAGTTGTTGGAAGTCCTTGTGATTTATTTATTGCATTTGATATCTCATCACTTCTATATACACAAGTGATAATATATTCATCTTCTTTGTCTTTTGCCCAGTTTATTATATTGTCGCCATTATTTACTATAATGCTTACTTTTCCCTGTTCTTGGTCATAAGTGTAATTATCTGGTCCGAAATTTAACCCTTCTTTATCACCATTAGTTGCTTCTGTGCTATTTGCAACAACTGCCACTTCTTTAGCGTTTGTTCCCAATATATCTGGTAGCATTACCGATATTTCATTTCCTTTAACAGGTAATTTTCCATAACTTATTTTTGTTTTTATTTGAACTATAATTCTTGGACTATCAGGATATATAATGCAATTTACCACTTCATTACTAACGTTCGTAACATCTTTCAATTGTTCTCCTAGTTCCCAAGTTAACTTATTTACTATTTCTTTTGATACACCTTTTTCTTTTCCATTTGCGTCTACATATGTTCCTTGGAAAATTGCTTTAGTTTCTTTAGCAAAAAAGTCTGATGAAACTGTATCACTTTCAAGTATTGAAACTGGAACCTCTATAGTTACATCTGAACCATTATTTAATTGCTTTAATGCTATTATATTGCTTTCTTTATTTACACTTTGAACATTGCTATTTTCTATATTTCCTGCAATTTTAAAGTTTACATTATCAAAGCTTATTTGTGCATTTTTTAAGTATCCTGCATTTTTAACTTTTACATTAACAAAAAGTTTTGTTGTTGCATCATACTTGTTCTTTTCAGTGTGTCCTCCTCCTTGAAAATATGCATTAAATTCTACGTTAGAATTTCCAGTTGCTGTTGTTTGTCCTGCAAGCTCTGCGTCTGTAAGAGCATATGATATTCCATACATTCCTAAAATTGACAAATTTGCCCCCGCAAGTACAATAACTAACATTACTGCAATTAGTTTTTCAAATAACTTGTTCATAGTAACCTCCTAAAAATTATTATCTCACACTATATTATACGACATTTTCAAGCATTTTTCAATGTTTTTTTAGTTTTTCTTAAACTTTTTATGTATAATACTGCAAAATAATATATTTATTATTAATTATATAAAATTTTAGCATTTTTTCGACATTTTTCAATGGCTTATATTGGTAAATTTCCCATAAAACGGAAAATTTACTTACGGAAGTATTTTCTTTAATCTTATATTAAATTTATATTACATTTTTATTACAATTTTACATTTGCATATTTTTATCACATTTTTTAGAAATTCGAATATAATATTATAGTTTTATTATCATATATTGTAATGAGGTGATTTTATGAACAATCAAAATAATCAAATAAACATGGCACAGCTTATGTCTATGCTTTCTAAAATGGATAAAAAAGACTTAGAAAATGGGTTAAGTCAAGTAAGTAAAATGCTAAATTCTAAAGATGCAGATTCTATCATAAATGAAATAAGAAAAAACACGAATAATCAGTAGCCGTATATTTTTAAGGAGGAATTATTATGAATGATGATATGTCTAATCTTATGGAGCAAATTAATAATATGATGAAGAATAATCAAATTCCAGATGATATTAAAAATATCATAAATAGTATGTCTCAAAATTCATCAAATTCAGGAAATACAGATTCTAAAAATAAAGATACTTCATCTTCTGAAAATACTTTCTCTGATTCTTCTATGCCCGAATTTGATATGGCAACAATTATGAAGCTAAAACGTGTTATGGAATCTATGAAATCTAGTTCTAATGACCCCAGAGCAAATTTGCTAAAATCACTAAAACCTTATTTGAAGGAAAGTCGAAAAGAAAAAGTTGATCAATATATACAAATTTTTGGAATGGGTAAAGTTTTTGAGATGCTTAACCCTTTAGGTGGTGATTCTCGAAAATGATGTATACATATCCATATTATGGGTTTCCGAGAAGGTACACAAGATATAATGCATATTATCCACAGTCTGCTAAGGAAAATATGACTAGTTATCCACACAATTCACACATAAATTCCGAAAATACTAATAATACAAGCAAAACCTCCTTAGCACTTCAAAATGTAGAAGCCTCAAAAGAAAATAGAGATTCAGCTCCTGATAAACCTTTATTTGAACTATTTGGTATAAAATTATATTTTGATGATGTCCTTCTTATTTGTCTTATATTCTTTTTATATCAAGAAGGTGTCCAAGATCAGTACTTATTTATTAGTTTAATACTTTTGCTACTTAGTTAGTATTTGGATATAAAAAGTGAACCATCATTATTAAACTTTTTGGTCTAATAATAATGGTTCACTTCAAATGGAAAAACACTTTTTTAGTGTCCACTCCATTGGCTACATTTTATTTTTATTATTCTAAAATCAATTCTCCTTTATTGTCTATGTATGCAAAGGTTTTTACCTCTATAATTCCAGATTCTTGTTTTTCAATTTCCTTTACAATGTCTGCTATTCTTATCTGTGCTGAGGTGATTTCTACAGCTTCAATTACAGCATCTCTATTTCCCTTTGCTCCAGCATGTGCTAAACCTCTTAGTGCACCTACCACAACAATATTTTCCCCTGCGATTACTTCTGCTCCAGGGTTAACATCTCCAATAATTACTAAGCTTCCCTCATACTCAATTCTTTGTCCTGAACGAAGAGAACCTTTGTGAAATTTAGTTTCAGATGTTGCAATTTCCTTATAAAAACTTCTTTTTATTCCATGAAGTCCTAGTACCTTTGGACTATCAAATTCTATTCCAACATCTAAAAATCTTTTTATAAGTGATTGAATTTCATCCATTTCTTTATTTTTTAAAACCTTACCTGTAATAAATATTGGAGTTTTATCATCTTTATACAAGTTTTTTAGTTCTATCATCTTCTTTTTTAATTCTGCTATAATATCTCTTTGTTCTGCATATTCTTCAATTTTTATAATTACTTGATCTTTTTTCATACTAATATTAATATAATTCTTCATTTATTCTACATCCTCCAATTCTTATCTAACAGATTCTTTACTAGAAATTGCTTTCATATCTTCTGTAACAGAATTTGTATTCATTCCGAAATACTCGGCCATGATTTCTTTTGCAACACCTGCTGTATATCCACCAGTTCCACCTTTTTCAACTAAAACTACTACTGCTATTTCCGGATCTTCATATGGTGCAAATCCAACGAACCATGCATGTGCTCCTTTTTCTCCATTTATACCAATTTGTGCAGAACCTGTCTTTCCACCAACTGTTATGTTAAAGTCTGCAAATGTTGAATATGCAGTTCCCCCAGATTCGCTTGTAACACCTTTCATACCTTTTAATATTGCTTGTACATTTTCCTTTTTTACATCTAATTTTTCACTATTTGTACCAGTTATTCCTAATTTTTTATTAACGAACTGATTTATTTCATCTTTAGATACCTCACTTCCATCTGCTTTAATAATAGATTTTACAAGAGTTACATCTATATCTTTTCCTCCATTTGCAAGCATACTTACGTATTTTGCCATTTGTAGTGGAGAAAAAGAATTATATGTTTGTCCTATTGCTGCTGAAAGTGTATCTCCTAAGTACCAGTCTGAGCCACTTATTTCTTTTGCTACTTTAGGTGATGCAAGTATACCACTTGTTTCATCTTGAAGTTCAATTCCAGCTTTTCTTCCAAGTCCTAAATAACTTGCATATTTATCAATTCCGTCTATTCCAACTCTATATCCAAGTTCATAAAAGAAATAATTACATGAATGTTTAATTGCCTGAGATACATTTAAATATCCATGTCCTGAACGATAACTTGTATAATACCAACACACTGGATTTCCACCTCTTGGATATACACCTGTATCATTTATTGTGGTTGTAGGTGTAATTTTTCCTGTTTCAAGTCCTGCAAGTGCTACTGCCATTTTGAAGGTAGAGCCTGGTGCATACATTCCACTAACAGCTCTATTATACATGTTGTTTCCCTCTTGATATGAATCATACTTTTCTTGGCTTATTCCTTTTACGAACAATCCTGGTTCATAATCCGGATAACTTGCAAGTGCAAGTATTTCGCCTGTCTTAACATTCATTGCAACAACGGCACCTGATTTTGAGCCTGTTTTTTTACCATATTTTCCATTCGCAATATCTTTTATATTCTTCTCTAATGCTTTTTCTGCCACTTCTTGTAATTTAGCATCTATAGTAAGAATAACATCATCACCTGCAACCGCTTCTTCTGATATATATTCACTTGTAATTGAACCATCAACTGCCATATCTATTTGTCTAACTCCATCGGTTCCTTTAAGGTATTCCTCAAACACATATTGAATTCCATTTTTTCCAATTACATCATCATTTCTATATGTATCTTTTCTTGTAGAATATTCATCTTCATCAATCGCTCCTACATATCCTAAAACATGTGAAGCAAGTGCTCCTGATGTGTATTTTACAATTGGTTCTGTAATAATATTCATACCTGAAAGTTCACTATTTTGTTCCCTTATTTTTACAGCACTTTCTCTACTTATATCACTTGCAATTTTTACAGACCTTGTTGTACTATATCCGTTTCTAGTAATTTCATATCGAACTGCTATTATCTTTCTTGCTTCTTCTACGTCATCTTCTTCAACTTTATATTTTTCTTTAAAATAATTAAAACATTGTTCAGCTGTAAAGTTTTCATCTATATTATATGACTTTTTCCATTCTTCTTGGCTTTCTTCTGATGAATATGTAAAAGAAAACGGATTTACTTTAATAGGCAAATTATCAATAAATTTATCTTTATTTTCTTCTAAAATCTTTGTCATTGTTTTAATTGCATTATTTAGTGTTTTATCATCTGCCTTAGTTTGATATATTTCAAGTCCAAAACCCATCTCATTTGTTACAAATTCAACACCGGTTCTATCTTTTATAGAACCTCTCGCTGCTCTTAAAACAGATTCACGTGTAAGTCTAGTATTTGATGTTTCTCTATATTCTGCCCCGTGTATAATTTGCAAATTAAAAAGCTGAATTAATAGTATAATACCTACAATATAAATTATTATGGTTAATAAATTGTACCTTAGTTTTATTTTTCTATCATCCATTAAAGTTAGTTATATACCTTTCTATTTATTTTAAAAGTATCTTGTTAAGATATTTTTTGTTTTAAATATATTTTCTAGTCCATATCCTGCCTTTTGTATAATAGGATAAATTATAGCTACAATAATTGAATTATATAAAACTTCAATTATTAGTATTTTTATAAACTGATAAATTTCAAATGAAATTCCTAATCTGAATATGTAGAAAATATATTCAGCAAGTTCATAAAGAATTGTTGCACCAGTTACCATTAACATGATTGTGATTCTACTTTCTTTTGAAAAATTATTGTCTAAATATTCTCCTAAAAATCCTATTAATGCTAATACTATTCCAGAGATTCCTATTGTTCTTCCTACTAGTAAATCCAAGTAAATTCCAAATATTAAACCCAAGCCAATTCCTAGCTTTTTCCCTGTAAATAAACTTATAAAAAGAATAAATACAACAAACAAATTTGGCATTACTCCAGCTATTGTAAACCAAGTAAAAAAGTTTGCTTGCAGAAAATATATAATAAAAAAGTTTATAATTAAACATAATATTGCAATTGCCTTTTTCATTTAACTTTCCTCCTATTCACTTTCATTACTAATAATTACAAGAACTGTAGCTAATTTTGAAAAGTCTACTGCTGTCTCAACAGTTGCATAACGATCTGTTATATTTTTAGTATTAAATATCTCTTTAATTGTACCTATATGAATACCCTTTGGATAAATTCCTCCAATACCTGATGTTTCCACACTATCTCCTTGTAATATACTAGCATCTGTTGGGATATATGTAGCTTTTAACTCTTTCTTCTCTCCTAGTGTACCTTGTACAATAATCGTATCTTTTGTAGTACTAATTGTACTCGTAACTGCTGTACTTGTATCTACAATAGTTTGTACTTTTGCTGTATGGTTAGTAGTAGAAATAACATGTCCAACTAATCCCTCGTCTGCTATAACTGTCATATTTTCTTTTATTCCATCTTTTGATCCCATATTAATAACTACTATATTACTATAATTTCCTATATCTTTATTTATTACATATGCTGGAATTGCCGAGTATTCTTTATATTTATCTTTTAAATTAACATATTCTTTTAATGTTTCATTTTCGGATTTAATAATTTCATATTCTCTTAAAGACTGTTCAAGTTCGCTGTTTTTCTTTTTTAATTTTTCGTTTTCTGCTTGAAGATTACTAATATTTTCGAAAAAGCTATCATTCCCTGCAAGTTTATTTTTTAAATATGTTAAACCATTTTGTATTGGCATTACCAAAGTACTTACTATGTTTTCAACATATGATACATTGTTTACATCTGTATTTGTAATGATAACCAAAAAAATTAGTATAATAATCATAATAATGATTCCAGCAATTCCTCTTTTTTTGTTTTTATACATACACTTCTCCTAGATTATCTTCTTTTTCTTGCATTTACTAATACTGTTTTTAGTCTTTCTAAATCTTCTAATGTTTTTTCTGTTCCCTTTACTACACAATTAAGTGGATTCTCTGCAATATATACAGGCATCTCTGTTCTAATTGATAAAAGTTTATCAATATTTTTTATAAGTGCTCCTCCTCCTGCTAGAATAATTCCTTTTTCCATAATATCTGAAGCAAGTTCTGGTGGCGTTTTTTCTAGAGTTTGCTTTACAATCTCTACAATTTTATCTATAGATTCTTGCATTGCAAATTGCACTTCTTGTGAGTTAATTTCAATTGTTTCTGGTAACCCTGTTGCTAAATCTCTACCTCTTACCTCCATTTTTGATTCTGTAACAAGTGGCATTGCACATCCTATCTCTTTTTTTATTAACTCTGCTGTTGTATCTCCTATTGCAAGATTTCTTTCTCTTTTTATATAATTTACAATATCTTCATCAAGTTCATCACCTGCAACACGAATAGAATTGCTAACAACAATTCCTCCAAGTGATATAACTGCAACTTCTGTTGTGCCTCCACCAATATCTACTATAATATTTCCACTTGGCTCTGCTATATCCATATTTGCTCCAATTGCAGCTGCCATTGGCTCTTCTATTAAATATACTTCACGTGCACCTGCTTGTAAAACAGATTCTTCAACTGCTCTTTCTTCAACTTCCGTAATTCCTGATGGTACACCCACAACAACTCTAGGTCTACCTATGTTATATCTTTGTCCAATTTTATGGATTATATTTTTTAGCATTAATTGAGTTGCTGTAAAATCTGCAATTACTCCATCTTTTAAAGGTCTTACAGCCTTAATTTGTTCAGGTGTTCTACCTAGCATTTCTTTTGCTTCACGTCCTGTTGCAAGTATATTTCTGTTTTTTAGGTCTAATGCTACAACAGATGGTTCATTAAGAACAATACCTTTTCCTTTTAGCGTAACTAATATATTTGCTGTTCCTAAATCAATTCCTATATCTTTTGATCCCAATCCAAACATTTTCATTTTAATCACTTATTTCCTTTCTAATAAATAAAAAATACTCTCAAATTTAGAATCTCCAATAATAATGTGGTCTAACAGTTCTATTCCAACAATTGAAGATGCTTGCTCTAGCCTTTTTGTAAAATCAATATCTGCTTTACTTGGGGTAGGGTCACCACTTGGGTGATTATGTACTAAGATAATTTTAGGTGCTCCCATTTTTATTGCATCTATAAGAGCATCCTTTGGTTTTAGTATGGCAGAATTATTACTTCCTAAACATATATCTACCATTTTAATAACAATATTTTTCGTATTTAATATAATAACCTTAACAATTTCTCTTTTTTCATATCTTAGTTCATCTATTAGCAAATTAGCCACATCACCTGGACTAGAAATTTTTACTTTACTATTTTCTATTGGTCTTGAAAGTCTTTTTGCAATCTCTCCAACAGCTTTTAGCTGAATTGCTTTTACTCTTCCTATTCCTTTGATGCTTGTAAATTCTTCAATTGACATATCTTGTATAAACCTTAGATTGTCACTATTTTTGTTCTTCATCGAAAGTATCTTTTGTGCGGTCTCAATAGAGCTTTCCTCCTTTGTACCGCTTTTTATAATTATCGCTAGTAATTCTGCATTTGATAATGTATGTGCCCCATACATTTCTAGTTTTTCATATGGTCTTTCTGATAATGGGAGTTGTTTCATTTTTATTGGCATACGTATTCCTTTCTTAATTAACCCCCGAATTTATTTGTTACACTTTTCTATATATAAATATTGCAAGTATCATACCTATTATACTTGAAATGTTTATTTTAAACATTAATCCAAATGTTATTTTTATAACACTTAAATCTAGTTCTATTGGCTGTGATAGTCCAAATGATTCTCCATAAGATAGCCACCACAAGAAATCAACTTTAGAAGCTAAATCTCCAAGTAATCCTCCTACTACTATTCCACATAATACAAAAAGTACTAATACCCATATATTTTTTTCTCTTGTTGCCATTTATTTTCCTCCTCTTAAGTTGTGCTTTTTTACTTTTAGTATTATATATGGAAAAGCTATTTTTTTCAATACAAATAGGAAAGTTTTTCTATTTATTTTTGCATATGTTTATGATAAAATATAATTAATTATTTACATTTTATTTTATTTATGCTATATTGTTTAGTACATTTTTTTATAAGCATTAATAATATATACAAAAAAGATGGAGGCTTTCAAATGAAATTTGAAAAACTTAATGAAAACAAAATAAGAATTACTTTAACACTTCACGATTTTAAAAATAGAAATATTAATTTTCACGACTTTATGTCAAATCCTTTAGAAACTCAGGATTTATTTTTAGACATATTAGAAGAGGCAAAAGAACAGATAGGTTTTAATACTAAAGATTACAAAGTTAAAATTGAAGCATTAGCAATGATTGATGGAGATTTTGTTGTAAATGTTACAAGAGTGGCAGAAAAAGAAAAAAGCATCTCTTTAGAAAAGCAAAGAAAGAAGTTTAAGGTAAGAAGAAAAACTATATCCCCTACGTCAAATATATTGGTTTATAAATTTGATACTTTTGACGATTATTGCTCATTTGTTCAATATTTAGCACAGGATAATTTAGAAAATGCTTATCTTGTTTCTAAAAAAATAACATTGTATTTATATAAAAATTCATATTATTTAATTTTAGGAAATATTAATGAAGAATATAAAAGTAAATTAGGTTTCTTTTCTTCAATTCCTGAATTTGCATCTTACATAAGTAGCTCTTCATTATTTATTTCTAAAATACAAGAATGTGGAAATATTGTAATAAAACATAATGCAATAAAAACAAGTTTAAAACACTTTGCAGATGTTGCAAAAAAATAAACCTAAATTATAAATTCAGGTTTATTTTTTAATATACGTAATATTGTGGATTATATGTAATTCCATTTTTTCTAACTTCTAAGTGTAAGTGATTTCCTGTTGAATTTCCTGTTGAACCAACCTTTGCAATTACTTCTCCTGCACTTACTTGTTGACCTTTTTTTGCTATTAGTTCATCACAATGTGCATATATTGTTTGAACTCCATTGCCATGCGAGATTACAACATACTTTCCATATCCATCTCCTGCATTTCCAGAGTAAGTTACAGTTCCTGCTGCTGCTGCTTTAATAGGTGTTCCTCTTGGTGCACCTATATCTATTCCTGAATGAGTATGGCTTCTTACACTATCATTACTTCCAAATCTTGACGTTATAACACCAGATACAGGTCTTATTAGAGTAATTCCTAAATCAACTTTTCTGGCAGATCTTCCTATACTATAGTTTGATGCTGATGCTGCAACATACCCATATGTACTTACATATACTTGTTTTTCCTCATATAGCTTTGATACAGATGTTTTTACACTTGTGAATTCTTTAAGACTTGTATCATATTTTTCAACTATACCTAAATCTTTTATATTTGCACTATCTTTTTTCTTTAATTGTGAAATTATATCTTCAGCTTCTTTAAAGCTTGCAACATATACTTTTTCTTTTTTATTATCTGTTACCGCATAATATTTATAATATTTTGTTCCGTTATCTGTTACTTTACTAAATATTTTATCATCATTTATTTCTACATCTTTTTTCAATAAACATAGCTTATATGTTGGCATTGCATCAACTTGAACAAATGCTACATTTTCTTCTTCATTTGATGAAATATATTTATTAATTTTTTCCTGTAAAGCACTTTTATTTTCTGTATATCCAATTATTTCTCCATTTAAACTAACTGCATATGTTGGGTTATAAAAATATGCAATTGCAGCTAAAATGAAAAAAATCGATAAGATTGCTAAAACAAAAAATTTAACAGAGCTTCTCGCAATAACTGTAATTTTCTTAAATATATTTATCATAAACACCCCTTATATTGGTATCTAAATTTTACGTTATAAATTTTATACGAAAAAGGAATTTTAAACAATTGTAATTTTTGTTTAAAATTCCTCTTTATTTCATTTTTATATATGTTTTCTTTTGTTTTCTCGTGATATCTCTGTTTTTCTTACTTTGTTACATATTTTTTTATTAATACTATGCCTATTCCTAATGTAGTTACAATTATAATACCTATTAATACATATATAATATTTTCAGAACCAGTTCGTAATGAAAATATCATTTCAGAATATGCAAAATTATCTGTATTTTTCAAAGTATCCTTTTCTTCATTTGTTAAAATTTGATCAATTTCTCTTGGTGCATCAAAAAATACTTGATTTCTTCTATTTCCTAAATTGTAGTTTCTTAAATCCCATTTTAAAACAATTTCTATTTCCTTCATTTGTTTTTCTGATAATGTTATTTTTTTATTATATATAGCATTTCCGTCATTATCTAATGTCCAATCTGGATTATCTTCTTGTTCAAATATTGTTCCTTTAGGAACAACATCAATAACTTTATCAATTATGCCTTCTGATGTTCCATTATTTACTAATGTGATTTTATATTTTATTTTGGCATATGAAGAATTTGCTCTCATTTCTGTAAGTTCCATTTTTATTGGGCTACCTTTTCTTTGATAAATATTAAAATCTTCCGTTTTTCCACTTTCTGCGTATGTAAGACTTAACATTGTAATAGTCTTATCAATGCTGACATCAAAATATTTTAATTGTGCATTTACTTCATCTTTACTATTTTCTTTTGATGTTTCATCATACTCGACAATATCTCCATGTTTATTTTGTTGTTCTATTTCAAAAGGTAAAATCATATCGGCACTTTCTCTATCTTTAATTACTACTTTTAGTTCTAACTCTAATTCTATTAATTGATTTTTATCATCTTGTTCTTTGCTGTATAATTCGCTTTCAAAATTTTCTTTAAATGAGAACATTGTTGTTTCTAATTTTCCATCAACCTCTGTCCATTTGTATTTCTTGTTAATTTCGCTATCTTTAACAAGTTCCATTTCCTTTGGAATAATTGTTGATACCTTAGATAAATATCCGCTTCCAACTCCTATATTTTTTACCTTTATTTTTACTTTTATAGTATCTGTGTAATGTACATTTACTTCTTTAATTTCTTCTATTTCTGTACCATTTAATGCATTTATTACACTTTCTACCTTTAAGTTCGGTGAATCTGGATTTGTTATTTCAACTGTTAATCTTTTAGATGCACAACTTGTATAATTGTCAGTTTCCTCTAGTGTCGCTATTATATCATACTTTCCAATCTCAGATGGTTTTTCTACTTGTGTACTTGTTCCAGTAATATAATACTTAAAGGTTACATTACCACCAGAATTGTTTTCAATTACAAATGGTTCAATTTTTTCTCTGTCAAATTTCTTTCCTTCACATCCAATTTTTATTTCTCCATCTGCTTTTTCTATCGTTCCTCTAACTTCTTCTGGTTGTATTAATGTATAATTATTAGCATCTGTTCCTTGTAATACTATATCATCCATTTTAATCTTCCAATTTCCTGTATTTTCACTTTCTGCTATTCCTGTTTTTGGAATAATTAATGATATATCATCTCCTTCTACCCCATTTACTATTGTTCCACCTATAATTTCTACTACATCTGTCTTATTATATTTTCTTGTTTTTCCTTGTATTTCACTTACCATTATGGTTCTTTTTTCTATATTTCCTGTTATACTTCCATATATAGGTTGTGTTAAGGTATAGTTATAAGCATCCTGTCCTGTTAAAATAATATCGCTTTCTAATCTTATTTTATGATTTCCTATATTCTTGTTTTCTGCATATACCACACTTGGTAAAGTAAAACCAACCACATCTCCTACACATACATCAACTAGTTCTCCATTTGTTATTGTCATACTATCATTTCCATCATAAATTTTATCTAGAGATGTTATTCCTTTTATTGTTATTATCTTCTTTGTTACCGAGTATGTTCCAGCTATTCCAGTTTTATATTCATTTCCATTATATACAACCTTTAGTTCATATGAATAATTTCCTACCTTATTTGGCAAAGTAGTTTCACTTTCATTATAGTATTCAACAATTGTAGCAGCTTTAGGGTTATTATATTGAACCCTATGATTATTTGCATCATATACATTGCTTGTATTTGTTACTGTAAGTCCACTATAACTTTCACATATTGGACAGCTATCATATGTTGAACTAAAGTCTGGATGTCTAAGTCCTGCTTTACAATTATAGTATATATTATTTACCACTATTTCTTTAGTTGTCTGCCAGCCAACGTTATCTGTTGCAACAGCAGTATAAGTTCCATTTTTTATAAAAGTTACACTTCCAGTATTTATAGTAGTTCCATTTATAGTAAAACTTTTTATTCCTGATTGTGAATCTGTTGCAGATATTTTCATTGTCATACTATTTATAAATTTCGTATTAGTATCTTGTACATAATTTATACTTGGAGCTGTTCTATCTATTTTATATATACCTGTAATTCTTTCATCACTTACATTTCCTTCATTATCTGTTGCTTTTATATGTAAATACTTATTTCCACTTGCATCAATATTTATTGTATCACTTGATTTTGTAATCTCATTACTCCATCCAGTAGTTGCAGGAACTTGGCTATCCGTTATTGCATACTGATAACTTTTAAATCCGCTTTGGGAATCATTAAAATCAACATTTACGTTTATTTCTTTTGCCCATCCGCCATTTTCAGGATTTATTGTTATAGATGGAGCAGATATATCATCAATTACTTCAAAAGTTCTAGAATAAATTTCTGATTTTAAGTTTCTGTCATTTGTAACCTCTAATACAATTTTATAAACACCTGTACTCGAAAAATCGCTAAATTGTGGAGTTTCACTTGTACTACTCTTTATCATAGTCTCATCTTTATATATTTCCCATTTCCACGATTTTATTGTGCCTCCATATGGATCATATGAGGTATCTTTTAATTTTAATATTTCCTTTTTGTAAATTTTGTTACTTTCGATATCAAATTGTGCAATAGGAAGTACACTACTATCATTAGTTGTATAAATGCTTGCAGGTTTACTCCAAGCACCTTGTAAATCCTTTACTCTCAACTGTATAATATAATCCGTATTTGCCTCTAATGTTGTTAATTTTCCTTTATTCCAAGTAGTTTCTGTTGCCTTTTTATACATCCATTCTTCTTCAACTATTCCATAAGGTATCCCATCAGTCGTTATACTATATGAATCTAAATCGTATGAGGCACTAGAAAGATTTATCGTTGTATCAATTTTACTATGATTGATTATAGCAATTGGTCTTCTATGTACATACACAGACTTTGGAACTATCTCCTGATCTTCGTAGGTTATATTAAATTCTCCAGTTTTGTCGAATTCTGTTATCATATTGTTCAAGTATTGATTTGCTCTATCAAATTGTCCAATATTATTTTCAAAATATTTATAATCATGCATAATTTTCCATCTGCCATAAGGATACGAAGCATCTGATGTATTTACTAATATTCCTTCTGGATTTGAAGAAATTTTTATTGGCTCTCCCAAAATTAAATAATTATCGTTTCCATTTAATTGGTCTATTAATGTTTTTATATATTGTGCTGTTTGAGAAATTGAATTTGTGTAATCTGTATTTTTTATATAAATACCATTTCCATTATTTGCACTAATTAAATCTTCATATTGAGATTGATTTGCATCTTTGCCCCATGCAACATAATATATATTTTCATTAATTAATCTCGTTAACAATTCTCCCATTGTAGAATTATTTTTTAATTCAGTATTCTCATAATCACTTACATTTACAGTTATTTTTATCGCATCATTTCTCCATTCAGGTTCTCTTAGCACTTCCGAAAGTTTTTTTACAGTTGTCTTTTGTAAATTTATATTTGTAAGTGCAAAACTACCAATACTATCGCAACCATGGCTATAGTGATCTGAGAAAAAACCAAAACCAATGCCATCATAACTGCTTTCAGTTGATATTGTTTCATCTGTTGCAAGTCCTCCTCCAGATATACTTATATACCCGTTTTCAACTGAAACTGTTAATTGCCCACTTTGATTAATACTAAGTCCCTTAACTAAAACGCAAGAATTTGCAGTTAATGTTGAACCTTGTGCCAAGCAACTAAGTGCTGAACTATTAGTTCCTATTGTCCAATTAAATTTCCAAATAGCACCTAACTGAGAACCACTCGCTCTATAATATGTCGCAGATGTTTTATTAAAACTTAGCATATACCCTGTTAATGTATTTCCAACTTTACTTACCTTAAGTAACATTCCAGCCGCATTAAAGCTATCACCATAGTTAATGTTATAATTAAATGTAAATTTTTGTTCTTGATTACCACTAGGTACAATATAGATAGCATTTTTACCTGGATTTGTTCTATTTCCAACCATTGTAACACTTTGTCCATTGTTACTAATAGAAATTGAACCTATAGAATTACTTAAATCTTTATTCCATGCAAATGAACTTTCCATATTTACATTTTCTGTGGATACTGATGAAATTTTAACCTTTGTTGTATCTATTCCTAGTTCAGCAAGTGATGATAAAAGGTCATTTTTAAATGATGTTACATCAGTAGTTGTTTTTCCTTTTGCAAGTACAACATCTATATTTGGTGCAGGAACAAAAGATAAAGTAACTGGAGTTGCAGATAGTGACTTCGTCATTAAAAGTTCTGATGTTACAATAATTGAAATTAACATTGTTAATGCTCCAAAAATTTTTAATTTATTCAAAATTTTTCTCATCATTATCCCTCCTTTCACACCACAATATTTACCTACATAATTTATATATTTATTATTAAAAACAATTCTCTAATTTGAGCATAGCACATTTTATTTTCAGCTTCAACACACATTTTCTTCCATTTTGCATAAATAAGGAAAAAACGCTAAAAACCTTTTTACGGAAATAGGCTTTCGCGTTTTTATTACATATTTATTAAATTTCTATTACATTTTTGTAATAATTTGTAGTTTTTACTGTGATAATTCATCTTTTACAGTTTGAATTTCTGTTACAGTTGCTGGCTGCGCAGGCTTATAGTAACCTTTTGCTTCTGCTGTTTTAAAAAGTTCATATTGGAAACTTTCATCATTATTTCTTATTTGTTGAAATGTTTGTCTAAGCTGCATATTTTCTGCTTCTGATATTGCTGTTTGATATGCAGTTAAATTTGACTTTACCCCTGATAAAATATCATTAACCATTGTTTTTTCGTCCATAATCTTCTCTCCTATCTTTATTTATGAATTTAGAAACGACATTAATTTTTGTTTTGTATTTAATGCATCTTGTGCAGATTTTGTAAACATCTGCTTAATTTGTGGATCTACTGCTTGTGAAGCATATGTGTTTAATTTTTGATATGATGTTTCATGTGCTCCTATTAAATGTCTTAAATGTTGAAGTTCTGCTTGACTTAAATTTGCCATAATTAGCCTCCTTTATATTTTAAGCTTTTTTGTTTTCACATTAATTAGTATTTGATTTTTTTATAAATTTTATTCACATTTTAAATTTTTTAAAATATAGTAATGCACAAAACACGCTATCCATTGTGGATAACGTGTTTTTACATTAATTATATTGTGGATAATTATAATATCTCAAGTCCTGCAAATTTTGCCATAAGTCGCTTGGTTCCTGCTTTATCAAAGCAAATCTCAATTTTATAATCTTCTCCTTCTGGCTCTATTTTATTTATAGTTCCTTCTCCAAACTTTTTATGATATACTCTTTGTCCTTCTTTATATTTTGAAATATCAACACCAGAATTTTGCTTTTTATTATTAATAGAACTTAAAAAGCTTTCTGCTGTTCTAAATTGATATCCAGAATTAGATAATGAAGGATTTTTTGTTGCATAAGATTTTTCCTTATTTTCTTCTAATCTATATGTACTTACTTTATTTGAACTTGAACCATATTCCCATTTGTACGAACTATCTTTAAAGCTTTCTTCTTTTTCTTCAAATGTTTCTTCATAACCGTTTAATAAGTCTTTTGGAATTTCATTTACAAATCTTGATATTGCATTATAGCTTGTTGATCCAAATATTGTTCTTTTTCTAGAACAAGTTAAATATAAGTATCTTTTTGCTCTAGTTATTCCAACATAAAATAGACGTCTTTCTTCTTCTAGCTCTTTTGGTTCACCAATAGATTTGTATCCTGGGAATATTCCTTCTTCCATTCCTACCAAAAATACAGTATTAAACTCTAATCCTTTTGCACTGTGAAGAGTCATAAGTGTAACAGAATCTTCTGTTTCTTCCATTCCGTCAATATCACTACTTAATGTAATTCCTTCTAAGAAATCTGCCAAGCTATTTTCTGCTTCTTGTTCCTCAAATTCAATAGCAACTGTTAAAAATTCCTCTAAGTTTTGTATTCTAGATTCTGCTTCTGTTGTATCCTCTGCTTCTAGTGCCTTTACATATCCACTTTTATTTAGTGTTTCTTTAATAATTTCTGAAATTGATAAATCATTTATTTTGCTTCTCATTTCTTCAATTAAGTTTATAAATTCTTGTGAATTTGCTTTTAATCTATTTAATCCATATTGTTCAGCATTTTTAATTATTTCGAACATAGATGTTCCTGTATTTTCTGAAATTTCTTGTACATTATCTACACTTGTTTTTCCTATTCCTCTTTTTGGTTCGTTTATTACTCTTTTCAAAGAAATATTATCAGATGGATTGTATATTAATCTTAAATATGAAATGATATCTTTTATTTCTTTTCTTTCATAGAACTTTAATCCACCTACAATTTTATATGGAATATCTTCTCTTCTTAATATTTCCTCAATTGCTCTTGACTGAGAGTTCATTCTATATAAAATAACAAAATCTGAATTTTTAAAATATTCTTCTCTTTTTAAATGGTTAATTTGTTCTACAATATATCTACCTTCATCATATTCGTCATCAGCTCTATGAATAGTTGGAAGCTCTCCTTCATTATTTTGCGTCCATAATTTTTTTTCATATTTATTTTCATTATGTTTAATAACTGCATTTGCAGCATTTAAAATATTTCCTGTGCAACGATAATTTTGCTCTAATTTTATTATCTTTGTTCCTGGATAATCTTTTTCAAAATTTAATATATTTGAAATATCTGCTCCTCTAAAAGAATAAATTCCTTGATCATTATCTCCTACAACTGTGATATTTCCATATCTTGATGCAAGTATTGTAACTAAAGTAAATTGTGCTTTATTAGTATCTTGGTATTCATCTACTAAAATATACTTAAATTTTTCTGAATAATATTCTAATATATCAGGATTTTCAGTAAGTATTTTTATTGTAAAATTAATAATATCATCAAAATCTATTGCATTATTTTCTTTTAGTCTTTTTTGATATAATTCATATATTTCGCCTATTTTTTCTCTTCTAAAGTCGCCTGCATATTTTACCATATATGCTTTTGGTTCAAGCATTTCATTTTTTCCATTACTAATTTCAGCCAAAACACTTTTATCCGTAAACATTTTATCATCTATCTTTAATGTTTTCATACATTCTTTAATTAGTGTTTTTTGATCAGATGTATCAAAAATTAAAAAAGAGCTGTCAAATCCTATTCTATCAATTGTTTTTCTAAGTATACGAACACAGATAGAGTGGAAAGTTCCTATCCACATATCCTTTGCCGCTTCTCCAACTAAATTTTCAACCCTTTGTTTCATTTCATTTGCTGCTTTATTTGTAAAGGTTATTGCTAATATATTCCATGGCTTTATATTTTTTTCTGCCATTAAATATGCAATTTTATGTGTTAATACTTTTGTCTTTCCACTTCCTGCTCCTGCTATTACTAAACATGGTCCATCAGTATTTAAAACTGCTTCTTTTTGCTTATCATTTAATCCTTCTATTAAATCTTGCATTTCATTTCTCCTTATCTCATTTGATGTTTCATATTATATAGTATTTCAAACTGATGTTCAATAGGTTTTTACTTTTTTTATAAACTCATTGCAATCATTCCAATTATTAATCCAGCCATATTTCCAATCGCACTCATTCTTCCAGAATATAGCCTATTCGATTCTGGAACTAATTCTCCGTGATACAATATATATCATTGCACCTGCTGCGAACGCTAAACACATTGCAATAACGCTTTGTGATATTCCACCAACTAAAGCTCCAAAAAATGCACCAACACCTGTTGTTACTCCTGATAGTACAACATAAAATATTACTTTTGATGCCTTTATTCCACCATTTTTCATTGGTACTGCCATAGATATTCCTTCTGGTATATCGTGAAAACAGATAGCAATTGCAAGTGATAGCCCAAGTTTAATTGAGGCACCAAATCCAGAGCCTATTGCTAACCCTTCTGGAAAGTTATGTATTGCAAGGCCTATTGCAACAATAATTCCTGTTTTTAATAAACTATTTTTATTAACCTGCCCTCTATATTTTTTAGCCTCAATTTGATTAAATTTTTTATCAACTAGTATATCGCATATAATCATAGTAATAATTCCAAATACAATACCTAAAATAACAGTTGGTATTGCTGCAATTTCCATTGCCTCTGGTATTAATTCAAAACATACTATTGCAATCATAAGTCCAGATGCAAACGATAGAATAAAACTTAAAAATTTATTTGATGTTCCCTTTATTTTTGTTCCAATAATTCCCCCTATTGTAGTTCCAAATGTTCCAAAGAATAATCCTATTAATGTTGTTTTTAATAAATAATCCACGTACAAATCACCTCTTATGCTATTTGTATGTTTTATTTTTTTTTTTATTCTTTTCATAATAAAGAACATCACGATTTTATTTGATCTCTAAGAGAAAATATCCTTACCTTAGGTAAATAAACTGAATTTTTTTAAATTTCTATAGAAAGAGAAAATATATCATTAGATAATTCAAAAAATAATAGTGAATATCAAAAATAAAAAGATCAGTTGCACACTGACCTTTTTATTTTATTCTTCATCATTTCCTTTTAATTTTTCTGCTCTATCTGCTGTAATTAAATTATCTATCATCTCATCTAAATTTCCATTTAGGAAATCTTCCATTTGATATATTGAAAATCCTATTCTGTGATCTGTAATACGTCCTTGAGGATAGTTATATGTTCTTATCTTTTCGCTTCTGTCTCCACTTCCAACCTGTGATTTTCTTGCATTTGATATTTCGCTATCTTGTTTTTGTTTTTCTATGTCATAAAGTTTTGTTTTTAACATTTTCATAGCATTATCTTTATTTTGGAATTGAGATCTTTCTGTTTGACATTCAACAACTATTCCTGTTGGCTCATGTATTAATCTAACTGCAGATGATGTTTTATTAATGTGTTGTCCACCAGCTCCTGATGATCTAAATACTTCCATTCTAATATCTGCAGGATTTATATCAATTTCAACGTCTTCTACAACAGGTAATACAGCTACAGTTGCAGTTGATGTATGTATTCTACCACTTGCTTCTGTGTCTGGTACTCTTTGTACCCTATGAACTCCACTCTCAAATTTTAATCTACTATATGCTCCTTTACCTGTAATCATAAAAGATATTTCTTTATATCCTCCAAGTTCAGTCTCGTTTTCATTTAATACTTCTAATTTCCAATGTTTTCTTTCTGCATACATAGAATACATTCTAAACAAAGTTCCTGCAAATAAAGCTGCCTCGTCTCCTCCGGCGCCTCCTCTAATTTCGCAGATAACGTTTTTATCGTCATCTTTATCTTTTGGAAGTAATAATATTTTTATTTCTTCTTCTAAACCTGGAAGCTTTTCTTTTGCTTCTAGCATTTCTGCTTCTGCAAGTTCTTTAAGCTCTGGATCTTCCATCATTTCTTTTGCATCTTCAACTGTTTGCTTTGTTTTTTTATACTCTCTATACTTTTCAACAATAGGTTCTATTTCTGCATGCTCTTTCATTAAATTACGCCATTCATTTTGATTTGCAATTACCTCTGGGGCACTTATTTTTTGTGTTAATTCCTCATATCTCTTTTCTACTGCATCTAACTTTTGAAACATAAATTAATTTCTCCTTTAATCTTTAAAGTTTTTTAACAGTACTATTATACATTATATTCTAAGATAATTCAACTAAATTATATGAAACTCCTAATTTATCTAATATTTTCTGTTCTCTTAATGTACATGTAAAAATTATTACCTGATTTTTATCTGTTTTATTTATTAAATATTTTAAAATATTTTCCAATCTTTCCTCATCATAATAAGCAAATGCTTCATCTAACATAATTGGCATTTTTTCTTCTGATATTTCATCTATCATAGATAATCTTAAAGATAAATATAATTGATCAATAGTTCCAACACTAAGTCTTTCTGCTGGTATATATTCTCCTTTTTCATTTTCTATTATTAAACCATTTTCCTCATTTAAACTTACTTTGTTATATTTATTATTTGATATACTAGATATATTATTTGATAAATTTTCAGTAAATTTAGGTGTTATACTTTTTTTCATTTTTTCATATGCTTTATTTAAATATTCTTTTGCATAATTAATACATTTTGTTTTTTCTTCTAGCTCTTTTAATCTTTCATTTAAATTTTCATATTCTTCTTCAAGTTTTGCATAACCATCTAATTTTATTGAAATATTTTTTTCTTCTATTTCTATACTATTTAATAAAATATATTTTTGTTTTAATTTTTCTTGTATCTCTTCTAGTTTTTCATTTAATAAATTCCAATTAATTGTATCTAATATATAATCTATATTTATACTATTTTCATACTCATTTCTAATATTTTCTATTTCATTATCTAATTTATTTTCTATTATTTTATTATTATTTTCTATTTCTTCTTTTTGCTTATTTATATCTTGCTCATATTCATTTATTTGTTTATTTATTTCTTCTATTTTTATATTTATAATATTAATTTCATTTTTTATTTTTTCTTCTTCTATTTTTTTATTTAATTTAATTTTTTGTAAATTATTATTATTAATTATTTTTTTTATTAATAATATAATTAAATAAATTGGAATAATTAAATAAATTAAATAATTAATTATATTATTTTTTATAAAATTAGAATTAATTATTTTTAATATAATTTCAAAAATAATTAATAAAAATAAAATTAAAATATATTTTTTTATATTTATTTTTTTATTATTATTTTTTATTTTTTTCTCATTATAATTATCTAATTTTTGTTCAATTATATTTTTACTTTCTTCTAAATTATTTTTTTCTATATTTAATTTTTTTATTTTTTCTTCATTTTCTATTTTTGAATTATTTTTTAAATTATTTTTTTCTTTTTCAATTTTTAATTCATCAAAAACTTTTTTAAGTTTTGTTGTTACATTTTTTTCCATTTCTAGTTTTGAAATTTCATCTTTTTCTTGTATCTTTCTTTGTTCAAGTTCTACTTTTTCGTTTTTATACAAAATTGTATCCTTTTTGACAAGTTCTATTTCTTTTAGTCTACTTCTTACCACATTGATTGGTTTTTCTGATGTTCTATCAGTTCCTATCTCTTCTAATTGTTTCTTATTTAGCTTGTCTATCACCTTTTTGAAGGATGTATTATCGTCTCCTGTGCCCGCTAAGTTTGCAAGTTTTTGTACTAGCACTTGCTGAGTACCTTTATCTAACTTTACCTCTTGTTGCATAGATACTACTGTAGATAGAAACATAGCTTCATCTACTTTTGTTTGATCATAAAAGAACTGAAACCCATCCTTTTTGTCAATATTATATTCTTTAGAAATTTCCTCCATATTGCCATTATATACTTCTGGATTCTTCTTATGAAAGTTCCTAAAAATTTCAAAACAACTTCCATTATCTAATTCATATTTTATTTTTCCTGAGAACTCTTGTTTCCCCCACGGATTATATTTTTCATAATCAGATATTTCTTTTCCATTTTTATTTTTCGAAATTCCATAAAAAATATTTTTTATATAATTTAATAAAGTAGATTTTCCACTTTCATTTTTTCCATAAATAATATTTATTTTATTTTCTAAATTAATTTCTTTATTTTCTAAATTTCCATAATTATTTATTTTAATATTTTTTATTTTCAAAATATTTCTCCTTTTTATTTTAATATTTCTAAACCAATTTCAATTATTTTTTCTGCAATATTTTTTTCTAATATATTATTTTTTTCATCTTCTAAAATTTCTTTTATAAATAATCCTTTTAAATTATTTTCTTCTGAAATTTTTTCAATATTATAATTTATTTCTGTTTTATCTTTTATTTTTATAATATTTTCTTTTAAAATAAATTTATATAAATAATAACAATTTATTTCAAAATTTCTTTTTCCAATTAAATTAATTTTATAATAATTATTTTCTAATAAATTCATCTCATTTAATTTTTCAATTAATTCTTCAGTTGAATTTATATCTGTAATATCAATTTCCTTTTCTACAAATTCTTTTGTATCCATTGGCAGAAATTCTAATTTTAAACTATCTTTACTTATATCGCCAAGTATAACTCCATGTTTTCCCTGTTCATCAAATCCCATAGATATGGTTGAGCCTGGGTAAACAATTCTTTGATTTGGCTCTTCATTATAATTTAATTTATGTATATGACCTAATGCAACATAATCAAAATTTAATTCTTTTAATTTATTTTTATTTAATGGATTATATTCTAAATTTTCAGTATTTCCACCATCAATTGTTCCATGCGTTATAAATATATTTATTTTTTCTTTATTTTTTATATTAATATTATCTAAATTTATTCCTTTGCAATAAAAATCATTAAATCCAAATCCATAAATATCTATATCTTCATTTTCTATACATTCTACTTTATTTTCAAATATTCTTACATTATTATTCCAGTCAAAATTTTTATACATAGAATTTATAATATATGGATCATGATTTCCTGGAGAAATATATATTTTAGTATTTGGTATTTCTTTAAATAAATTATTTATATATGTAATGGTTGATTCTTTTACATATTCATTTTCATATAAATCACCTGAAATAAATAAATATTCTATATTATTTTCTTTTATATAATTAATTACTTTTTTAAATATTTCTCTTTGTTCTAATCTTCTTTTTTCGCCTAAATTATTTTTTATATTTAATACTGTAAATGGTGCATCAAAATGCATATCTGCCATATGTATAAATTTCATTTATTATCCTCCGTATTTAGATTATTTCTTGTTATTCTATAACAAGTTAATATATTAGTCAATACAAAAATAAACATTTGTTTTATAATTATAGCCTAAAAAAATCTCATTTTAAAATGAGATTTTTTATATTTATTCACTATCATCAATGTCGCCAAATAACTCATCAAATTTTGCTTCAAGCTGTTTTTGAATGTCTACGGACATTATTTCATCTTCATCAATTAAATTATCTCCTTGAGGCAAAATCGTATCTAATTTCTCTTCTTCTACTTTAGGTTCTTCCTTTTTAACAGGTTCATTTTCTGTTTTTATAGGTTGTGGTTCTTCATCATCTTGAAATAAATCATCAAGAGAATCTACCTTTAAATCAACTTTATTTTCTTTTTCATCTTCTACATAAGGATTATATGGATTATATTTTCTCCACTTTCCTCTATCTCCTACTTCGAAGTCTAGATGATTCATTGTATATTCTCCAAGTTTTCTTGCCATTGGTGTTTCAAAATAATAATATTTTCTAGCCTTAACTGGCTTAATTCCTTTTTCGTAAATAATACATAAATCATTATCCATTCTTCTTAACTCATCTGGCGTCATTAAAGCTCTTGCCATAATTTGATCAGAATCACTATATCCCTGTCTATGGAATTGTTTATCTCTATTTACAGATAAGCTTTCTCTTGAAATTGTTTTTTCTCCTAGTGCTTTTGAAAAATATTCAACTGTTTTATATGAGTTACTTCCTAAAAATACGTGTGTATCACAGTTACCCATAATGGTTTCATATGATTTTTCATATACTGCTTCTAGTTGATCTAAGTTTTGTAAAATAACACTAAATGAAATTCCTCTACTTCTTGATGTTGATATTTTTTTATCAAAATCAGGTATTTGTCCAATGTTTGCAAACTCATCTAATATAAAGAATGTTGGAACTTTTAATCTTCCTCCATTTTTATCTGCAAAATCATATAATTGTTGTATCATTTGTGAGAAAAATATTGTAAGTAAGAAGTCATATGCCTTATGTGTATCTGAAGATATTACATATACTGCTGTTTTCTTACTTCCTATATCTTCAAAATTAATTGTATCTGTTGATGTTACTTCTGCAATTTCTTTTGAATCAAATTTTCCAAGTTTAGATTGTAATGAACTCAAAATTGATCCATAAGTTTTTTCTGGTGCAATTTCTATTGATTTATAATACATTCTAGCTGGATGATCATATGGAAGCTGATTAATTAATTCTGTAAGTAAGTTATTTCCTCCATTTGAATTTGCAGCTCTTACAAGTTCTGAACAACTTGCTAAGTTTTGTTCTTCTTCAGGTCTTACTGCCATTAAATAATATATCAAAGCTTTTAAAAGCATTTCTGCCATATCATCCCAATAAGGATCTGAATTTCCACTTTCTGAAGATTGACCTTTTACTATAGTATTTGCTATAACGTCAACATCTATTTCACTATTAATATGCATTAATGGGTTATATCCATCACTGTTTGCTGGGTTTACTAAATTTAAAACTTTTATTTCATATCCGTTCTTTCTAAGGTATCCTGCTGTTTTATCATATAATTCACCTTTTGGATCTGTAAATACATATGAGCCTAACATCTGAAATGCGTTTGGTATAGAGTATGAAGCAGATTTACCAGAACCTGAACCTCCGACTACAAGTACATTAACATTTCCTCTTTTATCTGTAGGTAAATAGTTATTTTGTGCAAGTATTATACCTTTATTTCTACTTAGGATATGATATTGCTCTCCGCCTTCGCTCCAATCACTTGAACCATGTTCAATGTCTGTATATTCATGTTTTGGTCTAGATTTAAATAATCCAATCATTGTAAATATAGCATATATAATTGTAAAATAAATTAAAGTCTTTCCAAATATTCCAGCATATCCTTCAGAAAATACCTTTCCTATTGAAGAAAAACTCGTAATTGCTGGAAAAACTTTTTCTATGAATACATCAAATCTAAAAGTTCCTGTTTTAGATGCCTCTCCAATTGAATATCCAATTGGAGCAACAAGTACTATGGATAAAATTACCCATAGTACTAAAATAATGATAATGCTTTTTTTGTTATCTTTAAGAGTTTTATTTAATTTATAACCCATACTTTATCACCTTTTTCGTTAGTTTATTATTTCTCTCCGTGACCTTCACTGATTTCTACTGTTTTACCTTGTAATTTTGTTCTTGCTTTTCTTTGTTGTTGTATTTTTTTTACTTGCTCTTGTTTAAATTGTGTTACACGGTTTCCGTTTTTATCTACTAGCTCTCCACTTTTTATATTAAGAACTGAATCGTCTACAGTTATTACCAAGTATTCGTTTACACTTGCATGTAGTATATCAAATACAGATGGTCCCCAAATTGCCTTTTTAGGTGAAATTTCTACACCTCTTTCTGTTGGTATAACTTGTGCCACTGCACAATTTGATTTTTTTGAACGTACATTTGTACTACTCATTTATAATCCTCCTTTAAATGTCTTCTTTCTTATCTCTTATTTCAAATGCAAAATATGACTTATATGGTTTTAATTTGCATTTTCCTCTTACCTCATTTGTTTCATCATCAAAATATAGTATTGGTTTTACTTCTTCAGTTGTTTCTGGATCAATTATTGAAATTGGTCTTTTTAAGTTTGGTGTATATTTAAACTCTTTATATACTGTTTCTTGTTCAGAATAAAGAGTATCAAATTTTATAGGCATTGGTTTTTTAGATATCTTAACACGATTTTCTTCTAGAATACCCATATTTACAACTACCCTGTCTTTTCCAAAAGATAAAATTACAAGTTGTTCTTCGTCTTCTGGTTCGTCGACAAAGAAAGTCTTCTTTTTAAGATCTCCTCTTAACTCTTCTGATGACTGTAATCTTTCTACTGTATATTTAGGTGAATCTTTCAAGAATTCTTTAGCTGTTTTATTTATTCTATAAATTACTGTGCTTACTCCTTGTGGATCTGTTATACTAAAGTGTTTGCCCTGTATAGTATCCATAATCTTTTCACTCCTCTTTCTATGATACATTTATCCCATAGTTTATCTTTTGTAACCAACTATCTTCTCTATTATATAATTTTTTTTGCTCCGTGTCAACCTTTTTATTATGTTAACGTTTTTATATGAATTGCAATAATAAGTGTAGCACTTTTTATAAAAATCTATAAAATTTTACGATATAGTTTTTATAATTCTTGTCTTGGACTAAATTTTGATATATTTGCTAATTTTTGAAATAATTCTTTTTCCTCATCTTTTAAATTTCTAGGAACCATTACTTTTACTTCAGCTACTAAATCTCCTCTTCCGCCTTTTCCATCTATATACCCTTTGCCAGGAATTCTAACTTTTTCTCCGCTTTGAATTCCCTGTGGTACATATAAAGATACAGTATCATCAATAGTTTGTATATTCGCCTTTGTTCCAAGAGCCGCTTCCCATGGAGAGAGTAATAAATCTGTATATAATTCCACTCCTCTTAGAGCAAATTTTTTATCATCTTTAATTTTAACTTTTATAAATAAATCTCCGTTACTACCACCATTTTCGCCTTTTTTTCCTTGACTAAGTAATCTAATTTTTTCTCCATTTCTAATTCCTACTGGTATTTTAACGGTAAATGTTTTCATCTTTCCATTTAATGTTCTTAAAGAAATTTTTTTATCAGCTCCATAAAAGGCTTCTTCAATAGACACTTCAACTTCTGTTTCTATGTTTTCTCCTTTTTTAGGAGTTTTTGATTTTCTTTTATTTTCCGTTTTTCCATCATTTTCATTATTTAAACTTCCAAAGAACATATTAAAGAAATTGCTAAATAAAGAACCTTCTTCTCTTTTACTTTCTTCGTTCTTCTTTTTATATCCAATACGTGAGTTCCACATTCTGTCATATTTTCTTCTTGCATTTGAATCTGATAAAACTTTGTATGCTTCATTTATATCCTTAAATCTCTCTTCAGAAAAGCTACTTTCAGAATTAATATCAGGATGATATTTCTTAGCTTGCTCTCTGTAAGCGGATTTTATTTCACTTGCATTTACTTTATTATTTTCTAATCCTAAAATTTTATAATAATCTTTAAAAATCATTTAACGTCCCCCCAATTAATGGTAGACACATTATATCATATATTTATTTAGAAGAAAATAGGTTTTTAACCTTTTTTTGTTAAAAACCTATTTCTTGTATATATACTATCTGGATGAAGTAACTCTCCTTTTTTTATTGTATATAAAATACTCTGATCTATTAAATAAATCATTTCTGAATCTAGCCCCTCATCTTCTTTTTGTTTTATTTTATCAAAATCTAAATATGTTCTTCCTGCTTCGGTTTTATCTGCAATAAATAAAACCTTTGCTAAATCATCCATTTCAGGATTTCCAGTTGTATGGTATTTTATTGCATCTTGCATATCTTGTGTGAATCCATATTTTTCCCCACATATTTCAGCTCCTATTTTTGAATGTAAAAGTTCAGGACTTTCTTTTTCAATTTCATCTATTTCAATTCCGTTTGCATTTGCATATTCAATTTTTTTAAAGATTTCTTTTCCGATATCATGGGCTAAGCCCACAAGCTTTGCTTTATTAATATCCACATTAAATTTTATAGCAAGTTCTTCTGCTCTTTTCATAACATTAACAGAATGTGTATATCTTTTCTCTGAAAGTATTTCTTTAATATCACCATTTATTATTTCTAATAATTTTTGAACATCTTCCATTTTTAGTTCCTTTCTATTTTTCCATTGCAAGTTCGATTAATTTATCTAATAATTCAGTATATTTTAAGCCCATAGTTTCCCATAGTTTTGGATACATACTAATTTTTGTAAATCCTGGTAATGTATTAATTTCATTTATAATTATTCTATTTGTTCCGTTTTCCACAAAAAAGTCAACTCTTGAAAGTCCTTTTCCATCAGCTGCTTTAAATGCCTTAATTGCTGTTTTTCTTATTTCTTCAGATAAATCTGATGGCAAATTAGCTGGCATAACTACTCTTGACTCAGCATTTTTGTATTTAGCATCAAATGTGTAAAATTCTTCTGCTGGTAAGATCTCTCCAACGCAAGATGCTTTTACATCTTCATTACCTAAAACTGCACATTCAACTTCTCTACCATTTATATTTTGTTCTATTAATATTTTATTATCAAACTTAGCTGCATATTTTATATGTTCTTTTAATTCTTCACTATTATGTGATTTGTTTATTCCTACAGAAGAACCAGAATTTGATGGCTTTACAAACACAGGAAAATCAAGTTTTTCCTTAACTATATCACATATTTTTTCTACACTACATATCTCTTCATTAAACGAATTATCAACATAAATAAATTGGTCATTATATGGTCTTACATATATGTATTTTGCCTGGCTGATATTTGCCTTGTCGAAAATAACTTTCGCATATACTTTATCCATACACACGCTTGACGCTAATACTCTACATCCTACATATTTTTTATTTAGAAGTTCTAATAATCCTTGAACAGTTCCATCTTCACCATATAATCCATGTAGCACAGGGAATACAACATTAGTATCTTTTAAAATGTTAATTGGATTTTCTATTTTTTCTAATTCATTAATTTTTTCTCCTACTGTTAAAACCTCAATATCCTTTACTTCTTTTTTATATAAAAACCAATCTCCATCTTCACTAATATAAATTGGTAAAATATCATACTTTTCCTTATTTAAATTTTTTATAACAGATGTACCAGAAACAATAGATACATCATGCTCTGTTGATTGTCCTCCAAACACAACTCCTAATTTAATTTTTTTCATAGTTAAGTCCCCCTTTAATTAATAATTCCATTATATATCTTTTGAAAATTCATACCATTTGATGCTTTTATTAATATGCTTACATTTCCCTCTTTCATTATGTCTTTCAACTTTAAAATAGCTTCATCATTATTGTTTAAATAAATAACTTTTTGTTTTTCCATACCATTTTTTATAGCTTCATCTATAATGTATTTTGATTCTTCTCCTACACAAATTAGACAGTCTAGTTTTTCTTTTGCTACAACTTCACCTACTTGTTTGTGTAGTTTTTCAGAAAACTCTCCAAGTTCAAGCATATCACCAAGAACAGCTATCTTTTTATGATTTTCTATTTTCCCTAAATATTCAATAGCAGCTTTCATTGAATCATAATTTGCATTATAACAATCATTTATTACAACTACATTTTTTTGTAATTTTTCTATTTGCATTCTTCTTTTTGTTAATTCGAAATGTAAAATACCTTCTAATATATTTTCCATTGAAATTTCTAATAAATTACCAATTGCTATTGCACATAGGCTATTTAATACAAAATGATTACCCCCAACACCAATCTTTACATTATACTCTTTTCCATTTACAACTGTATCATATACACTTCCATCTTCACTTAGTATTGCGTTTTTAGCCATTACATCACTTTTGTTTTCAATTCCAAAAGTTATAATATTTTCTTTATTCTTTTGTTCTTCATACCACTTATGTAACAAATCATTATCATTGTTAATTACAAATTTTCCACCATTTTGCAATCCTTCAAGAATTTCAAGTTTAGCACGTAATATATTTTCTCTTGAGCCCAGATTTCCAATATGTGCAGTACCAACATTTGTAATAACTGCAATTGTTGGTTTTGCAATGTTTGTTAATTTACTAATTTCCCCTAACTGGTTCATTCCCATTTCAACTACCATTGCATTATGGTCTTTTAATTTAAGTATTGTTAAAGGAAGACCTAACTGGTTATTAAAATTTCCTTCTGTTTTTAATACATTATATTTTTTAGCCATTACGCTTGATATAATATCTTTTGTACTTGTTTTTCCAACACTTCCTGTAACAGCAACAACTGGAATATTATATAAACCTCTTTTATATGCAGCTATTTTTTGAACTGCATCCATAGTATTTTCTACAATTATTATTGTTCTATCTGCATATTTTTGTTTTACTTCTTCTTTAATATCAATACTTTGCAAAATACAAGCTTTGGCACCTTTTTGTAAAGCCTCCTCATATAATGTGTTTCCATCAAAGTTTTCACCTTTTATTCCTATATAAATATCTCCCACATTAATTGTTCTTGTATCATTGCTAAAATTTTCTAAAACTGTATCTTCTCTTCCTAAAACTATTTTTCCATCACATATATTAATTACATCTTGTGCTGTAACATATTTTTTTTCTACCATCCAAACCACTCTTTCTTATATATTTGTATTATTATATGTAGCAATTATATACAATAGCATATTTTTTTTCAACTATGTAATTAATAAAACAACCCTACTTAAATATTTTATTATTTTTTCATTTACATTTTTTACATTTAATGATACTATATATAAGAAGGGGTGAATATCATGAACGAAAAAACAAAGTCAATTATAGCATATCTTTTAGGATGGCTAGGTGGTCTTATAATGTTATTTGCAGTAAAAGATTCTACAAGAAATACTAAATTTCACGCAGCGCAAGCAATTGTAATTGGTTTAGCATATACTATTCTTACAATTGTTTACAATATATTACCTTTCAATATACCTTTCTTTAGTACAATTTTATGGGTACTTTATATTGTAGCTATTATTATGGGAATTGTTAAAGCAAATAAAGATGAAGATCCAGAATTACCTGTTGTTGGAAGTATTGCAAAAAGCATTTTCGGAAAACAAATTGGTGAATAAAAAACAGAAAAAAGGTTGTATTTTCACAACCTTTTTTTATATTAATCTTATTTTTGTGCTGTTCTATTTGCAATTTCTATTGCTTTCGTTACTATATTTCCATATGTTTTTGATGGTACATTTCCCCATCCACCTTCTTGTTTTACTTGCTCATAAACACCTAATTCTTTTGCAATTTCTTCTCTTAAATTGTCTGATATTATACTTCTATTTCTAGACATTTTTAAGTCCTCCTTGTAAATAAAATTAAGCTTTCGCTTATTTTTATTATTTACATTTTTCTATAAAGTATTTTAACAATTACTGTTTTTAATGTGTTAAAGTTCCATTTGGTGTATTTATGATTAACAATATATCTTCTTCTTTTCCTGTATTTGCATTAACATACACTAAAAAATCCATTCCTTCAATTGTGCCTTTAAATTCCCAACATAATATTTCTGTTTTCCATTCAGTTGGAATTATTGCTAAATTTTCACTTTTTATATCCAATTTTTTATTTAGATTTTTAGCAGCATCTTCTTTTGATATTTTTATATCTCCTATATTTCTTTCTTCATGTGAATTTAGATACCCAGTTGTTTCAATCCCTAAAATTTCTCCATTATCTAAGGCAACTTTTAGTTTTATTAAATCTGAATATACTATAACTTCATCTTGTAAATAAGCATAATTAATTGTTACAATTCCATTTTGTTTCAAATAATATGTTTCTTTCATATTTTTAAATCCGTGTTCATCTAAAAATTTTTTTCCTAATTTATCTGCTTCTTCCTGCGAAATAATTTCAGCATTAATATCTCTATTTGAATTCATATATACTATATGTCCACCTTTTTCTGATATAGAAATTGATATAACTCTATCCTCATCTTTTAATTTGGCACTAAAATCATATGATATTATATTTCCATTCTCATTCTTTCCATTTGATGTAATCTCATCTATTTTATCTTCACCAATAAATTTTTTTGCAATATTTTCTGCCTCATTTTCGTCAATATTTTCTCCTGTTAGCCCCTTTTTCTCCGCACTTGTAATATGTTCTGAAAAAGCACCATCATATATTAATCCTGAATATTCATGGAAATTTTCTTCCATATTTCCAAAACTATCTTTAGATATATTACTTACTTGGGTAGCAAATACTGCATTCCCCTTTTTAGTAAGCTCTCCCCACTTAATTCTACCATCATTTAAGTCAGCTGATAATTGGTTTAATGTATTTTCTAATTCATTACTATATTTTCTAAGTTCCTCTAATTTTTTCATATCCTCATCTGACAGTTTTTCACCTTTTATATTTTTTCTAGATAACGAATAACTGTATTCGCTTACTTGGTTTAAAAACTTCGCTGTATTTTCTAATTCATTACTATTAATTGGTATTTGAGCTAAATATGCCCCTGCTAAATTTGCTTCTCTCCAAACATTAGTAAGTGTTTCTGCTCCTTGCTCTGCCGAACTTGAAATTAGTGCTTTTGCAAGATAAGTATTAACATTTTGTACATAATCTACTAATTCAAAAAATGCCATATTATATGAATTTTCAGATGCTTGTCTATAATCTCTTTGTTTCTTATAAATATATAATCCCATAATAATTAAAATAGAAACAAGCACAACAATTATAGAAAGCATATGTCTATCTTGTAATCTATTTTTCCAATCTATTAATTTATTTTTTATTTTTCCCATTAAAATCAATCCCTTCGTTTATTTTTATTTTGTTCTTTTTTAGTTAAAATATTCGAATTTTTTGATTATTTTTAAATATTATGATAGAATAATTTTAAAAAATTTTAGGAGTAATTTATGAAAAAAATAATAATATTTTATGCATCATATGGTGGAGGACATCTTTCAGCTGCAAAATCTATAAAAGAACATTTAGAAAAAAATTATAATGATGTAAATGTTGAAATGATAGATTGTATGAAATACATAAGTAATGCCTTAGAAAAAATTACAACAGGTGCTTACAAAGAAATGGCAAAAAAATTACCAAGTTTATGGGGACATATTTATATGAATTCGCAAAAAGGTCCTCTTGGTCACATAAGCTCAAGAGCAAATAAAATAATGGCAATTAAATTAAAAAATTTAATATTAGAAAAATCTCCCGATTTTATAATTTCTACTCACCCATTTAGTAGTCAAATGGTTAGCTACTTAAAGAGGAAAGGAAAAATTAATTGTAAACTTGCAACTATTCTTACAGATTTCGCATCTCACGAACAATGGTTAGTAGGTTACGAATTTACCGATTTATTTTTTGTTTCAAATGATAATATGGAAAAAGAATTAATGGATTTCGGAGTAGAAAAAAATAAAATCCATGTAACAGGCATTCCTATGTCTGAAAGATTTTTCGAAAAATTTGATAGAGTAGAAATTTGTAATAGTTTTAATTTAGATCCTAATAAAAAAGTAATTTTATTCTTCGGTGGTGGAGAATTTGGTTTAGGAAAAGATCGTACAACTCAAATTTTTCGTTCTTTAATATCAAATGCAACAAGTTACCAAATAGTTGCTATTGCTGGAAAAAATGAAAAAATGAAAGAATGTTTTGATCATGCTTCTTCAGAATTAAATGCTCCTGAACAAATAAGAATTCTTGGCTTTACTAATATGGTTCCTGAACTTATGAGTATTTCTGATTTAGTTATCACAAAACCTGGTGGTCTTACAACAACTGAAAGCCTTGCTTCACATTTGCCAATTATTATAATCAATCCAATCCCAGGGCAAGAAGAACAAAATGCTGAATTCTTAGAAAAGCATGGAGTAGGGATTTGGATTAAGAATGATGATAATCCTGATGAAATATTTAATAAATTATTTTCATCTAATACTAAAATTGAGGAAATGAGAGAAAATACAAAAAAATTAGCAAAGTTATATTCTACAAGAAATATATGCAAAATAATTATGGAACAATAAAAAAAATATAAAATATAATATGCTAAGAGGTAATATTATGGATTTTTTAAACAGTCTATCTGGATGTGAACTTGTTTCCTTAGCAGCTATTATATCTGTAACCATTTCAAAAGATTTATCACCTGATGAAATAGATACTCTTGGTAACTTTTTTTCAGCACTTGGAAGTAATTTAAGTACTATTGCAACTGCTGCGTCAGATGATGTAATTACATAAAAGAACCTAAATTATAAAATATATGAAATGCACCCCATTTAGTAGACATAGAAAAAAGAATCTATGTTAAAATACTAAATGGAGGTGTATTTTT
>CAKOVH010000007.1 GCA_934121885.1 uncultured Clostridia bacterium
ATCTTTCGCCTTTCTTTACTCCCAAGCCATTTCGGAGGTCTGTTTTAATGCTGTAGACATTTCGTACTAATAGCAAAGGCTATTAATGTTATTCCGTTTGTTTTGTGCTTTTTCTTTGTTTTTTACGTTTTTCACTTTTTCTACTTCTCCCTTCTTTTGTTTTTCTTTTTTAGCTTTTGCTTATTTTTATTTTACTATTTTATTTTTTGTTTTTCAATACAAATAGGTTAAATGTAACATAGTTGTAATGTTTTTGTAATCTGTTTGTAACACTACTTTTTCACTTTATACACTCTGCTTTGTCCATCATCTAATAAAAGTTCATAATCTTTTGCACCAGTATATTCAAGTACATCTTTAAGTGTTTTATCAAAATCTGATACCCAACACTTTATATTTAATATAAACTCTGTATTTTCATCTAAGCCATCTATCTCTTTTAGTCTATCTAACTCCCATGTGTTTACTATAATTGAATTATCATATCTTAAAAATTCTTCCATATCTTGCAAATGATTAAATGGAGATTGTCCTATGTATACAAATTTTAGTTTTGAATATTGCTCTGCAAGTTCTATTCTTTTTGAATAATCTGTGTATAAAAATTCTGGTTTGCTTTTTGCAAGTCCATACCCCGAAGATATCACAGCTATAACTGCAACTACTATTATTCCTGCGTTTTTACTAATAAACTGTGGAATTTTTTCTTTATTTATTATCTTCATCACTTCTTTTACTGAACTTAAAATTCCTAATTCTACTGCAATTACTATAATTGGAAATACAATTGATATGTATCTTATATTTATAAATGGTGCAATTTTTGCAATTACACATATAAATATGGCTATTGGTAAACATATCAAAAGTGCAATATCTTTTCTTTTTGAACTTATTATTCTTCTTGTAAACATTGCTATTAAGATTCCTATAACAATATATCCTAAGACTTCTGGAATACTAAATCCATAGAATACTAATTTTAAATATTCTTGTAATCTAGACAAATAGCTTCCTTCTGCCACTCCACCTGCTGCTCCTCTGTATGAAAAGAAAATGTGATAGATTGATGCTGGGAATAATACTATTCCTATAATTGCGGCTTTAACATGACACCATATATATCTTTTAAGTGAATCCCATTTTGTATTCTTAATCATACAAATTACAGATATTATTGCTACTAATGCAGCATAAATGCAGAAATAGTATTGTGTTAAAAATCCAAGTATAACCGTTAATGTTAGCCATCTTTTAGTTTTCTTATCTATCTCAAATGAATTTTTGAATATTTTTATATTTAAGTATAAATACATCATTGCAAAAAATGTAAGCATCATATACATTCTTTGGAACATTACAATTGATATCATCCCCATACTTAGTCCATAAAATATTACTGTAATCCATGATAAATTTTCTTTGTTAAATAGTTTTAATATTTTTCTTAGTACAAAACAACTTGCAATATAGAATATTAAATTTATTGCAAATATAATATATTTTGTGAAAGTGTTTAGGCAAATTGATGATACTAAATGTACTAACATATAAAATAATGGTGGATGTACATCTCTTGATTGATTATAATATACTGACCAATAATTAAATATTTCATCTGATGATACTGTCATATATTCTTTTGCCTGTTCTTTTGTTTTCCAAATTGGTTTTTCCTCTGCTATTTTTTTATTAAGTTCTTCATTAAATTCATCTTTATTATTTATATAATATGAAATATTTTTTATAGTTTCGCCTATATCTTTTCCTATTATTTTTTCATCTATTAACTGATTAAGTGAATCTTTATCGCCAAATCTTAGAAATAGATTATCATATTTGTAATTTGAAGATCCATATGAGAATATTTCATCTTCATGCCAACCATTTTTTTGTCCTATAAATACAAACATTACAATTGATGTTACAATAATTGCTATATAAAACAATATGCTGTTTAGTTTCTTTGTTTCTTTCATTTTTTACTCCTTGCTTTTTATATTAAATGAAAGGAAGCTCTACCAAGAGCCTCCTCCACCTCCTCCAGAGCCACCTCCAGAGAATCCTCCGCCAGATGAACCGCCGCCTCCACTTGATGATGGACTTGAGGTCATTGTGTTTTGAGCTGATCTCATTGTTGATGACATAAATGTTCCAAAAGAACTTACCGAAAATCCTGTTTGTGAATAATACCAATTTGGTTCTTGTATTGCAATTGTTTCAAATTGTTTTACCCATTTATCTGATACACCAAGTGCATATGTGTATGGTAAGATATAATAAAAGTATTGAGGATTTTGGCTTACTAATTCTTCTAATTGTTCTTTTTCAGCTACTTCTAAAAATCTCTTAAATCCTTTTATCTTTCCTAACACTTCATTTCCATATGGTGTTCTTTTTGGCATAATTTTTATAAAGAATATTATTATAGCTACACATATTAGTCCTATAGCATATAGCACAAAGTATTTAGTTTCATCAATTAGTATAGGTAATACCATCAAAGCCCATGGCACTCCTCCAAAAAATATTCCCCAAAATAATCCAAATATTTTTTCAAATACTTTTGTTTTTCCTAGAAGCATTCCAAGTGCAAAACCAAATCCTATTCCAGGGAATAGTAAAGCAAATACCATTGTTTCTGAATCTCCATATTCTATTACTGGTTTTACTGTAATTAATATAAATATAACTATGCACATTAACACTAGCCATACGATTTTTCTTTTTGATATTGGTTCAATTATTTTTTTCTTATTTTCTTTTGAATTTATTCTTCTTTTTATTTTATCTATAGTTGTATAAAATCTATCATATAAATCTTCATTTGTTACAGAATCTTTTCTCTTAAATAACCCATTAAAGAATATTCTTTCATTTTCATTATTTCCGGCATATTCTTTTAATTTTGTTATTCTAAAGTTATTACCATATAAAAAGTTTTTGGTTCCAAGATCTTCTATTTTTAAGTAGCCTTTATTAGCTAGATATATTAATAAAGATATTATTCCTTTGTCATCTACATTTCCATTATATAAAAAAGATAATTCTGCCGAGTTCATTCCTTCTGGTGGGTAAAATTCGACTGTTTCTACAACCTTATCATCTCTTCCATATATTTTCCATAATATAGCTGAGATTACAACAAATATTATAAATACAATTATTACCCCAATTACATAACCATCAGCATTTCCACTTTCTCTTACAAAATATCCTTCTGGTAATGTTAATCTTACTGTAAGTCCTTCTCCTTGTCTTAAAAAACCGGTATAGAAGCCTTCTATTCTGTTATCATCTACAATATATTCCACACTAGAGCTATTAGTTGATCCGTATGTTCCTGCTGAAAATCCCAATTTTTCCTTATCAAATTCCTTTGGCATTTGTATTGTAAATGTAAGATAATTTATTGTTGTATCCCATTCTGTTCCAATTAGGTTATAGTATAATTCGTCAGCATCCTTTAATTTATCCTTTCCAATATCATAGGTATATGATATTACATAGGTATGTTCTCCTGTAAGTGTTTTATTTGCATCACCTATTTTTATTACTTTATATCCATTTTCTGTTGTTGTAGAAAATTTTTCATTTACTTTTATATTAGTTATTTTTGCTCTATTTTTTGAAGATGTTCCATCTACTCTATTTACAGTATTCTTTGTAGGTATTTTTCTATAAATTCCATGTTTTGATTGTGTAAAATCTGTTGTTATTGTTTCTGTAATATCAAAAGTATTATCTTCGTTTACCACCATTTTTACATCATATGCTTTTATTGTATAACCATTAGCTGCTTTTGAAATATTACAAATTGCAAATAAGCCAAAAAAAATACAGAGCATAAAAGATAATTTTAAAACTTTATTTTTCATTTATAAATCCACCTTAACATTATTTTTCTCTTCTATCCCAGCTTCAAACATACTGGCCTCTTTAAAATTAAATAAACTAGCAACTATATTACTTGGAAACATTTGTATTTTATTATTATATATTCTTACTGTTCCGTTATAATATTTTCTACTATTTGCAATATCATCTTCAATTTTAGTTAAACTTTTACTTAAATTTAAAAAGTTTTCACTTGCTTTAAGTTCAGGATAATTTTCAGATACCGCAATAATACTTGAAATTGCATTTGTTAATTGTTCATTTATATTAATTTTCTTGTCCATTGTTAAGTCATTGTATGAATTTGCTCTAAGTTCTGTTATGTTTGTTAAAGTACTATTTTCATATGATGTATATCCTTTAACTACCTCTACCAAATTTGGTACTAAATCCCATCTCTTTTTTAAATATACATCCATGGTTGAAAATGCTTCTTTAACTAGATTTCTAGACTTTACTAAGCTGTTATATATTATTAAGCATATAAGCACTAATAATATAACTATGCCTATTAAAATATACACTCCCATTTTTATTTTCCTCCTTTTTTACTTTTTCTAATATATCATTATTAACGTAAAAAAGCAACTAAAAAACGCCTAAATATATTTCTATATTTGGCGTTTTTAGATTCCTGTATTTTACATTTTCGACATCATGTATGCCATGATAACATATAATCAGTTCTTTAGTCACTATTTTATTTTTTCCAATTTCTTACACATTTTTCTATTTACAATTATTTCTATAGCAGATAATACTAATAATATAAATTCTATTACTATTAATTCATATTTCATTAAAATTAATGTAAATATCACGCTCAATAGCAATTGTCCTAATTTTCTGTATGTTTCTATATTTATCATTATTTTCTGTTGTTCATCTTGCTTTGTAATTTTTAAAGCTGTATCTTCTATATATATTGAAAACGAATCTCTAATTGCTAATATTAAGAAAAAACCAGCAGACATTACTATTACTTTAAGTATAAAGTTAAACCCTATAAAATGTCCTATAATTAATAATGCAAATGCCATGAATTCTAAAATAGTTAATACCATACTCATTTTATCTTTAATTTTTAGATATAATTTATCAAATATTATATTTCCAATTATTCTAACAATTCTTGATATAAATACAATTACTGTTATAAGATAAGTTACCATTTCTACAGATAATACTTTTTGAAAGTCATATTGCATAAATAATTTACTATTATTTTGTCCCAATTTTATTACCGTGTAAAATATTGCATTAGATAATATTATAAAAAAAATTGTAGATGTAATTGATATTTTTTTATTATCTATATTAGTTGGTATAATATCATTTTTCTCATCTACCTTTTCTTCATAAAATGCAAAAGATACTATAAATATTACAAAATACATTATAATCGATATATACATTGGCAGATACTTATCTAAATTAAATAAATATCCAGAAGCTAGCGCAGTTATCATTGTTGTAATCCCATACATTACTTTTGCTTTATTTCTTACAGAAAAATATTTATCTTGTTTATTTAAATAAATTAAGTCATTTCGTAATAGTATACTTGTCAAATCCCAAAACATAAATGCTACCTCATATATAATTTTATACATTACCAATGAGATGAAAGATTTTCCAAATGTTAATATTATAGATGCTATAAATAGCATTAATGCTCCTACTTTTACCGAATTAGCATTTCCTATTTTCTTAGCTATTTTTACTATTGTGTTTTTTGCTAGTATGCAGACTAATAATCCTATCATTGTCATTGCAGAAATTTGACTTGCATCCATCCCTTTTACTAAGTTTAAATATAATGTATCTATTGGTACAAAAAATATTAAATCTGCTGAAAATGCATAAAATATAGGATATAATCTTATACTTCTTTTAATTTTAGATATATTTTGCTCCATCTTCTATTCTTTTTATTATGTCTAAACATAATGTGCCCTTTCTTAAAAATTCGCCTTTGTTTAAAATATGTAGAAAAAGTCGACTATAATAGTCGACTTTTTCTTGGTGCCTCGAACGGGAATCGAACCAGTGACACAGGGATTTTCAGTCCCTTGCTCTACCGACTGAGCTATCGAGGCAAAAGTATTAGATAAAAAAATGGCGACCTGGAACGGGCTCGAACCGTCGACCTCTAGCGTGACAGGCTAGCGTTCTAACCAACTGAACTACCAGGCCGTGTAAATGAATAGTTTTGCTATTCTTTGACACATATAAACTAAAAAATATTTAGTTTCCTAAATATTTTTAGAAATGGTGGGCGCAATAGGGCTCGAACCTATGACCTCCTGCTTGTAAGGCAGATGCTCTCCCAGCTGAGCTATGCGCCCATTTCCTTCGACTTGTTTAGTATACTAAATTTTAGAAAAATTGTCAATACATATTTTAAATTTTTTTTGATTTTTTTATCTTTTTTGTTTAATATAAAAATGTAAAGAAGAAATACTGATATAATCGTATTTCTTCTTTGTGTATTATATAATTTTATTTTAATAATTCAATTGCCTTTTTTAATTGTGTATCATTTTCGTCTGTTAATTCGCTAATATCATCTGGCAAATTAACCTCGTAATCTGGCTTGATTCCTATTTTATTTATTTTGTTTCTATTAGGAGTATAATATTCTTCTGTTGTAGTCTTTAATCCACTTCCATCTGTTAGTGTTCTTAACGTCTGAATAACTCCCTTTCCATATGTTTTAGTTCCTACAATTTTAGCTCTTCCATTATCTTTTAATGCTCCGGCTAATATTTCAGATGCACTTGCAGAATATTTATTAGTTATTACAATAACAGGTATATCAATTTCTTGTTTCTTCTTTGCTTTAGTAACTTCTTCTTCTTGTTTCTTATTTACTGTAATAAGTAAAGTTGTATCCTTTTCTAGTAACATATCAAGAATATTAAGAGATTCATCTACAATTCCACCACCATTGTTTCTAATATCAATAATAAGTGATTTGATTCCCTTTTTGCTTAATTCATCATATTTAGTTTTAAATTCTTCGGCTGTACCGCCATCAAAATCTTTTATATTAATATATCCAATGTTATTTTCAAGAACTCTAGCTTTAATATGGCTAATTACAATTTTCTTTCTTTCTATTTCGAAATCAATTGTTTCTTCTCCTCTTCTAACCTTTATTTTTACTTTTGTTTTCTCTTCACCTTTTATTTTATCTGACATTTTTGAAACATTTTCAGCAGTTACATCTTCTCCTTCAACATTTACAATAAAATCGCCCGTTTTTATTCCTGCTTTTTCTGCTGGAGAATCTTCCATTGGCTCTGTAACAAGTATTGTTCCACTACTAGAATCTACAAGCATATAAATACCAATGCCTACATAATTTCCCGTTACTTCCTCTAACTTGCTTTGCATTTCTTCTTTTGTGTAATATTCAGTATATTGGTCGCCAACACCTGCAACATACCCTTTAATTGCTCCTTCTATCATCTTTTTATCATCTAATGTACCAATATAGGTATTATCAAGCATAGTCCTAATTCTTGATAAAGTTAGTTCCAAACCAGAATTATCCTTACTTGCAACAATTGTATCTATGTTGGTTTTATTATCAATTCTTTTATATATAACAACTGTTGTTACAAGAGCTGTTATTAATGCTGTAATAATTACAAGCATAATCGATCTGTAAATTTTTTGACCCTTATTTTCTTCCATTTTCAAATTTCCTTTGCCAAAAAATATTTAGGTTTTTAAAGGAAAACCTATAAACCTTTTTAAGGAACTTTAACATAATTTAATGGGTTAACATAGTCTCCATTCAATCTTACTTCAAAATGTAAGTGTGGTCCTGTTGAGTTTCCTGTTGAACCAACTTCCATAATTAAATCTCCTTGCTTTACTTCTTTATGTAACTCTGTTAATATCTTTTGGCCATGTCCATATAATGTAACTAATCCATTACCATGACTAATCATAACACAGTTTCCATATCCTCCAAGCCATCCAGCATATGTTACAACACCATCTGCTGCAGCAACAACAGGTGAACCATATGTAGCATTTCCAATATCTAGTCCTGTATGTTCTTTTACAACACCTTGAATTGGATGTTCTCTATATCCAAAGGTTGATGTTATAGCCGTTCCACTTATTGCTACTGGCCATAACATTGTTCCTCCTGTATATTGTATGTCCATATCTATTGAACTATTCGTAGCTTGCCTAATTAAATATTCTATTTTTGCTTGTTCTTGTTTATATTTTGTAATTTCTTCTTGCAATTGTCTTTCTTGACTTGTTAATTTTTCTGCATAACTTGATTGTAAAGTAATTGTATTTTGTAAAACAATTGTGGTTTGTTCTTTTTTTGCCTTTATTACTTTCGCTTCAGTTTCTTCTTTTTCAAGTTTTGTTTTTACTGTTTCTAATTCTATTCTTTTTGTATTTACTTCTTGCATTAGATTATTATCATATTCTACCATTTCAGAAATAAGAAAATATCCTGAAACAAATCCTACTATATCACTAGTAGATAATAATAAATCTAAATACCTTGTTTCGCCTTCTTCATATATTGTAACTAATCTTTCTGCTAATAATTGCTCTTTTTCATTATAATCTGCTTCTACTACTTTTAATCTATCTTTTGCTTCACTAATTGATTTCTCTAATGTATCTAACGAATCTGTAAGTTCAGTCATCTCGCTTTGATATTTTAGTACCTTATCTTCTAGTTCTTGAACTTGAAGCATTGTACTAGATAATTCCGTTTTTACATATTCAAGTTTTAAGTTAGTAGAATTTAATTTTTCTTTAACCTCTTCTTGTTGTTTTGATAATTCTTCACTTATTTGATTATTTGCTTCCACATTTGTAGTTTCATTACTTATTTGATTAATATCATTTGTATTTTCGGCAAATACAAAACCACAATAATACTGCAATAAAAGAATAACAAGAATTATGCTAATAATTTTACGCTTCATATCTGCCCTCCTTAGAAAAATATTTTATTAAAGATCTAATTTTGAATATACACTATCTGATATGTAGTTTAAAGGATTTACTCTTGAATAATATGAACTACTTGTTCTTACTTCAAAATGTAAATGTGGTCCTGTAGATATTCCTGTGTCTCCAGATGTTGCAATTCTTTGTCCTCTTTTTACTGTTTGTCCTGATGAAACATTATATCCTGATAAATGTCCATAACATGTATATAATTTACTTGAGTGTTTAATCATTATAAAATTACCATATCCTGATGCCCAACCAGCCATAACAACATATCCATCTGCTGGTGCATATACAGGTTGATAACTTATTCCAATGTCAAGTGCTTTATGGCTTGTTGAAGCACCTGATGTTGGTTGATCTCTTCTTCCATATCCAGATGTTATTATATTCCATCCCCAAGAAGATGTTGATATTGGCCAACTTAATGTTCCAGAAAAACTACCTTGATATCCGTTAGCTTTGTTTGCTGCTGCTTCAATTTCTTTTTCTGCTTTTTTTATAGCTGAATTGAATTCATCAATTTTAGCTTGGAGTTTCTTTTCTTCAGATGTAAGAGAATTTACTTTTGATTGTTTTGATTCCTTTGCACTATTTAATTTTGCAGTTTTATTTTCTATTTCTGTTTTAGATGTAGTTATTTCTTTCTTTTCTTCTTCTAATTTTGCTTTTGTTTCCTCTATTTTTTCTTTTTGCTGTTTTATTGATTCCATCATTGTCCTATCTGCATCAGCCATTTCATTAATCATATAATAGCTTGATATAAATGAAACCATGCTATCTGCTGAAAGCAATGCATCTAAATATGTAGTTTGACCTTTTTCATACATAATTACCATTCTTTCAACAAAAGCTTCTTGTTTTTCTTCATATTCAGCTTCTAATTTTGTAATTTCCTTTTCGTTTTTTTCAATTGATTTTTTTAATTCTGTTATTTTACTATTTAATTTAGATATTTCAGATTCATATTTTGATATTTCATCTTCAAGATCAGATATTTCTTCCATAACAGTTTTCTTTTGACTTGTAATTTCATTTTTTTGTTCTTTTACATTATCTCTTTGTTCTTCTAGTTCGTTCTTTCTTTCTTGTGCAGTTTGTGCTAATACTGGTGATATTGTCATTGCAAAAGTCAGCACTACAACTAAAAAAATGGACACGATTTTTCTTTTCATACTATTCTTCTCCTTATTTCTTACGTTTCTATACCTCTAGATATTTCTTCATTGATATTGCACTACCTATTGTACCAATACCTATTCCTAATACTAAGTAGATTAATATTAATAAACTAAATGTATCAGAAAATTGTAATAAATTTATTTGAATTGTTTGTGCCATTCCAGCAGCTCGTCCTGTTATGTAATTATATGCAAGTCCTAAAACAAGTACTGAAAGCATTGCTGACACAACTCCAATAATAATACCTTCTACCATAAATGGCCATCTAATAAATCCATTTGTTGCACCTACGTATTTCATAATTGAAATTTCTTTTCTTCTTGCATGTACTGTAAGTTTTATTGTATTTGCTATAATAAATATTGATATAAATATAAGTAATACTAATATAACTGCAGATACTGTTTTTACCCCATTTGCAATATCTAGTAATCTATTAATTGTTTCATTTCTTACTGTAATGTTATTTACCTGTTCAAGTATAGCAATTTTAGATTCTACTTCTTGTATTTTTGATAAATCTGTTAATGTTACCACATATGATGCTTTAAAAGGATTGTTTTTTGCATATGGTTCTAATAACCCTTGGCTATCCTTAAGCCATGTTTTTACTGTATTTAAAGCATCTTCTTTTGTTACGTATTCTGCTTTATTTACATACTCAATTTCTCTTATTTTTGTTCCTAAATCTGTAATTTCTTGTTCTGTTGCATCTGGTTTTATAAATACTTGCATTGCTTGTTGCTCTTCAACTTGTTTTATTACATTTTGAACATTTTGTCCTATTAAGAAAAATATTCCAAATACAAACATTGTTGCACACATAATCATTAATGATGCAGCAGTTGATTTTTTATTTTTTAAAACGTTTCTAAAACCTTCACCTATTAAATATCCTAATACACTATACTTCACTATCATAACCACCTTTTTTATCATCTCTTATTATGTTGCCTTTTTCAATTTGGATAACCCTTTGTTTCATTCTATCTACTATGTCTTTTGCATGTGTTGCAACTACAACAGTTGTTCCTCTAGCATTAATATCCTTTAATAAGTTCATAATTTCCCACGCTGTATCTGGATCCAAGTTTCCAGTAGGCTCATCTGCAATAATCATAGATGGATTATTTACTAAAGCTCTAGCAAGTGCAACTCTTTGTTGCTCACCACCTGACAATTCATTTGGATATACCTTTGCCTTGTCACTTAAACCTACTAAAGATAATACCATTGGTACTTGTCTTCTAATATGTTTTGGTGTTGCTCTTACAATATACATTGCAAATGCTACATTGTCATATACTGTTTTATCTGGTAACAATCTGAAGTCTTGAAATACTACACCCATACTTCTTCTTAAGAAAGGTACTCTTTTAGGTTTTAAAAAGGTAGTATCTTTTCCGTTGATAATTATATTCCCTGAAGTAGGTTCTTCCTCTTTTAATATAAGCTTAATTAAAGTTGATTTTCCTGATCCTGAACTTCCAACTAAGAAAGCAAATTCTCCTTTATCTATCTTAAAATTTGCATTATGTACAGCTTCAGTACCTGTATCATATGTCTTATTTACATTTCTAAATTCAATCATAATTTTCTCCTTTTGTATTATTTAAAGTACTTAAATTATTCCTTCTTAATCATAACAATAAAACATTTCAAATGCAATACTTTTTTACTGGAAAAGTTGTATATTTTTTCTTTTTTTATCATATTTTCATTTTATTTAGTGCTTTTTGGTGTTTGTGAATTTTGTGTGAATTTTTTAAAAAAAGAAACTCTAAAATACCTTAGAGTTTCCTTTACCTTATATGTTTTCTATTTTTTTCACAATTGCATCACAATCAATCTCGAAATCGTGCATTAATTCTTCTGCTTTTCCAGACTTTCCAAATTTATCTTTAATTCCAAGCATTTCAACTTTTGTAGGATAATTTTGTGAAAGCACTTCACATACAGCACTTCCAAGTCCACCTATTATATTATGGTCTTCTACTGTTATAATTCTGCCTGTTTCTTTTGCACACTTAATAATTAATTCACTATCAATAGGCTTTATTGTATGTATATCAACTACTCTTACATTAATATTTTTTGATTTTAAAATTTCCATCGCTTTAATTGCTTCTGCTGTACATACCCCTGTTGATATAATTGTAGCATCTGCACCTTCTCCAATTTGAATTCCTTTTCCTATTTCAAATTTTTGATTTTCGTTATATATAACATCTGTAGCTAATCTGCTTAATCTTAAATAAACTGGTCCATTTATCTTTGTTATTTCTTCAACAGCCCATCTTGTTTGTGTATCATCTGATGTAGATATTACTGTCATATTTGGAAGTGTTCTCATTAAACTAATATCTTCTATCATTTGATGAGTTGCTCCATCTTCTCCTACTGTAATTCCTGAATGCGTTGCACATATCTTCACATTTAATTTTGGATATGCTATGCTATTTCTTATTTGGTCATATGCTCTTCCTGCTGCAAAAACAGCAAATGTACTTACATATGGGATTTTTCCAAATGTAGAAAGACCTGCAGCAATTCCCATCATGTTTTGTTCTGCAATTCCAACATTTATAAATCTCTCAGGAAATTTTTTGGCAAATATTCCAGTTTTAGTTGCTGTCGATAAATCTGCATCTAAAACAACTATATTTTCATTTTTTTCTCCTAACTCTGCTAATTTTTCTCCATAACTTTGTCTGGTTGCAATTTTCTTATCACTCATAACTACATCCCCACTTTCATTGTATCTAATTCTTCTATTGCTTTTTCATATTCTTCTTTGTTTGGAGCCTTTCCGTGCCATCCTGCTTGATTTTCCATAAAAGAAACTCCTTTTCCTTTAACTGTTTTAGCAATAATAGCTGTTGGAACATTTTTAGTCTGTTTTGCTGTATCAAATGCATCTATTAAGCTTGCTATATTGTGTCCATCAACATTAATTACATTAAATCCAAAACTTCTAAATTTTCCTTCGATATTGTCAAGTCCAGATACCTCTTCAACTTTTCCATCTATTTGTAGTCCATTATTATCTACTATAATACATAAGTTATCTAATTTATTTTTATATGCAGACATTGCTGCTTCCCATATTTGTCCTTCTTCTATTTCTCCATCACCAACTAAGCAATACACTCTGCAACCCGCTTCATTCATTTTTGAAGCAATAGCCATACCTACTGCTGCAGATAAACCTTGTCCTAGTGATCCTGTTGTCATATCAACTCCAGGAACCTTTTTCATATCTGGATGCCCTTGTAAAAAACTATCCTTTTTTCTAAATGTTTTTAAATATTCTTTTTCAAAGTATCCTTTTTTGGCAAGTATACTGTACAATGCTGGCGAGCAGTGTCCTTTAGAAAGAACAAACCTATCTCTTCCCATGTCATCTGGTCTTTTTGGATCTACATTCATCTGATTAAAATACAAAACTGTAAGAATGTCTGCACATGATAGTGCTCCTCCTGGATGTCCAGATTGTGCCTCATATACCTCCTCTAAAATATCTTTTCTTACCTCATAAGCTATATTTTGTAGTGATTCAATTCTTGTTATTTTCACTTTTTATCCCTCCTTGCATTTTGCATTAGTATATCAAAAAAGGAAAAAAAAGTATAGAGCTTATTTTATTTTAGCCCTATACTTTTTAACTATATTACTTCGTTTACGTTATTTGTTAGTGTTTCATCCTTTTTATTTTTTTCTTTATCTTTTTGTTCTTCTTTCACTACTTTATCAAGTTTATCAACTAATTCTTGCAAACGTTTTACATCTTTACCGACCATTTCTAAATCTCCATTTGCAGTTGAATCTTTTAAATTGCCATTTGCTTTTATTATTGCTTTTATTAAGTCTTCTGTGTTATCTGTATTTTCAATTTCTATATCCACTGCATATTTTGATACTAAGTTTGTTAATGCCTCATTTAGATTATTTCCAATAGCAAGTTTATTTCCAGATGCTACAACTACCTTTTTTAAGGTTGGTGCAGAATTGTTTTCATTAATATATTGTTGATATATTGGCTCTACATATAATAAAGTATCATTTATTGGTACAATAATCATATTTTTAGTAATTTTTGTTCCATTTACATTTAATGTTTCTAATTCTTTTGATATTTTTTCATCTTGTTCAATTTGCGTATCTAACTGCATAGGTCCTAAAATATTACTATCAGATGAGAATTTATATACTGTAAGTTTTGCACTTCCATTTTCGTAGGTTCCTACAATGTATGAAATAATATTTTGTTTACCATATAGCGTATAAGGAAGAACTAGTCCCAATTTAGCACTATCACTGTCTTTTGTTTTTACCATTGTGTAATATGGTGTAATATCTGTTCCTGTTTTTGTAGATACTCTACTTGTATTATGTGTTGCAACATCCCATACATCATCTCCCCTATATAGTACATCTGGTTGAATATTATGGTATCTTTCCATTATACGTGCTTGTATATTATATAAAAATTCTGGATATACAAATTGGCTGCTAATATCTGCATCAATTTCTTTATCTTGGAACAAATCTGGATAAATCTTCTCGTATGCACTTGCAATTGGGTCTGTTTTATCTGTTACATAAAATTCTGTTGTTCCATCATATGCGTTTATTAGTACTTTTATAGAGTTTCTAATATAATTAATCTCAGTTTTATTAATACTATCTAATTGTATTGTTGTTTTTTGTGAATATGGATAATTGCCAGATGTTGTATATGCATCTAATACCCAAATTAGTTTTCCATCTTCATTTATAACCATATATGGATTTTCATCATATAATAAATATGGCATTATCGTTTTTGCACGTTCGATTATATTTCTATTAGTAAGTATTTTACTATCTTTATTTACATTTGCTGAAAGAGCAAGTTTCAAATCTCCCTCTTTTACTCCTAATATAAACCTATCTGCAAAATTTAGACTAAGTCCTGCATTTCCGTCATATACATTTTCTGCATTTTCTGATATTGCTGATGTTGTTATTGGATAATCGAACTCTTTTCTATTATTACTATTTGTTACGATATTATTGTTAGTTTGAAGTCCAAAATAAATTCTTGGCTCTGTTATTGTAACAACATCTTTACTTGATTTTTCAAAATCTTTTTGTATATTGTTTAAATTTCCATTTGCATTTGTTGACACTGCTGAAGTTATAATAGCTCCATATCCATGAGTATATTCATATGTTTTATTGTTGTATGTACCATTACTGTTAATTTCTCTTGGTGTTACATATACAAGTTGAGATTTACCATTTATTCTATAATTTGCAATTTGTGTTGTTTTATATGTATAATATCCTTTTTCGGTTTGAACAGCATTTAAATCTCTTAGTAATGTTGCTTTGTCCACAATAGCAATATTTTCAACAACTTCTTTTACTTGAGCTAACATATCTTCAGTAACTGTACTACCACCATTTTCTATATTAACTTCCTCTGTACTAATACCATATGCATTTTTTGTATTTTTTATATTAAGCTCTATGTTTGCTTTTTCCTTATCTAATTCATTTGGTGTAATTCCTATCACTTGGAACATTAATACTGTAACAAGTAATATTACTATATATGATGGTACAATAGCAATGTTAAATAATACCTTTTTAGTTTGTCCTTTTTTGAAGGCTCTTACTGCCATAAATGTAGAAAATATAATTAATACTGGTAAAATATAATATCCCCATAATTTTACAGTAACATCTGTTATTCCTGCACCATATATTGAGTATGATGTATCATCTTGCAATGTCATAAATTTATCAAAACCAATATCTTGTGTTTTTATTAATGTAAATCCTGCAAGCAAAATTGCTGCTATTTTAACATTATTTAATAATTGCTTTAGAATTTTACTTTTCTTAAAAGTTTCTCTGCTAACCCCTTCAAAATTTATATTAAATGCTGCAATATAGTAAATTGCATTGTAAATTGTAAGACCTACAATTAGTAATAGAACATATATAATCATAAATTCTATAAATGGTTTTTGAAACATAAAATATCCTATGTCTAATCCAAATACAGGGTCTGTAACTCCAAAGGCAGTTGCATTCATACATAGCATATATGTTTTTAGTATTACATTTGAAGTTATTGCACTTACAATTATTGACACAATAAATGCTATTGATTTATTTGGAAGCTTTGGCATTGTTCTTTTTTCTTCATCAAAAAATGGTTTTAAGTTCTTCTTAATACGGTGATTGTTCATATATATAATAAAGAATAAAACAACAAAATTTATTCCAAATGTGATTGCCATATAATTTAAATTTTGCCAAAAAATTTCTATATAGTTTTCTCCTATTTCAAGAATTTCTAAATATTCTCCTCTAAAGGCTATATATCCAATTATAACAGCACATAAAATAAATAATAATACAACATATGTCCTTACTTTACTTTGCTTTACTTTTTCTTGTTCTCGTTTCTTTTCCTCTGCCTTTGCTGCTTTTAGTTCATTCGTGATTTCTTCTTTTGAGACTTCATATGTTTTACTTATCTCTTTGCTCATACTATCACTCCTATAATTAATTTATTAAAGCTTTAACAAAATCTTCGCTATTAAATATTTCCATATCATCAATTTGTTCACCAACGCCAATAAATTTAACTGGCATTTTGTTTTCTGATACTATTCCTATAACCACTCCACCTTTTGCTGTTCCGTCTAATTTTGTAAGTATTATTCCTGTTATATCAACGGTTTCTTTAAATGCTTTTACTTGTTCAATTGCATTTTGACCTGTTGTTGCATCTAGTACCATTAACACTTCTTTTGATGCTTCTGGTAACTCTTTATCTATTACCTTTTTTATTTTTATTAATTCATCCATTAAATATTTTTTATTGTGCAATCTTCCTGCTGTATCACATATTAATACATCAGCATTTTTTTCTTTTGCAACTTTTATTGCATCATACACTACAGATGCTGGATCTATTCCCTCTTGTTTTTTTACTATGTCACACTCTGCTCTATTAGCCCATATTTCTAATTGTTCTACTGCTGCAGCTCTAAATGTATCTGCAGCTGCAATAACTACTTTTTTTCCATCTTTTTTTAATCTATTTGCTATTTTTCCAATAGAAGTAGTCTTTCCTACCCCATTTACTCCAACTACTAATATTATTGATGGAGTTGTTTCTAATTTTAAGCCATTATCTACTGAATCTAGTACATTTTGTATTTCTTCTCTTAAAGCTTGTCTTACTCCCTCTTCATCTTGTATATTTTGTTTTTTTATTTTATCTCTTAGTCCTGCTATAATTTTAGTTGATGTTTCTACACCAACATCTGACATAATTAAGGCCTCTTCTAATTCTTCTAATAATTCTTCATCTACTTTTCTAAAGTTGCTAAAAACATTATTCATTTTTTCTTCAAATGATGTTTTTGTTTTATTTAACCCTTGTTTTAGTTTATCAAAAAATCCCATATTCTATATATTTTAACCTTTAGTGGTTAAAATAATCTCCCTTCCCAACATAATGAGCTTATTTTATAAGCTAGATATTAGTATAACATATATTTTATAAAAAGTGTACCCTCATTTACGATTTATCTAAAATCTATATTTTTTTATAAAAAGTAATAGCCAAACTAAAAAATATATGATAGAATTATTTTTGTATTTATTAATGCCAATATAGCTCAGTTGGTAGAGCAACGGATTCGTAACCCGTAGGTCAGCAGTTCGATTCTGCTTATTGGCTCCATAAGATAAAATCGTCGCACCAATGTGACGTTAATGATTAAGTCAATATCCAAAAAGAAAAAGACAATTCTAGGTCATTATAACTTAGATTGTCTTTTTAATTTTTAGTAAACCATTTTTGATTTATTTAATAATTTGCATGAATGTTTATAACATAAAAACGACTTTTATTTCGTTATATTATTTTTCTATTTTGGCAAAAAAGCAAGTCCAATAAATGCTAAAACAATAAATAATAATCCTATAAAAAATAAAACTTTTATTGCTGGATTTTTTACAAATCTCATTACATAACTTTTATCTGGATTCTGCGGGTTATAGAAAACATCTAATTCTGTCCCCACAGGGAAATGTTCTTTTAATGGATTGGTAGAAATATGGACATTACTATTAATTACTAAATTTCCTTCTTTAACATCATTTTCCACTTCAGTTTTTATTCTATTAAAAGATGATGACTTATTTACAAAAAAACTTATTTTCATTTTTCTAATCTCCCTTACAACCTACTATTTAGCGATTAGATTTAATTCACTAAAAATATCATTTGAATTATACAATTTCCTTTTATTACTTTCAATAATTTGATTCATATTTCATTAATCTTCTAAATCCGGCCAAACTTTGTTCTCCTTTTAAATTACTATCTTCAGTTATTAAACTCAAAATGCAATCATAAAAAGCCGTTTTTAGCAATATACCAAAAACACTTTTTTTGTGGCATATCTTTTACTTGCCAAGGTTTAAATACTGCAATTTTTCTATATAATTAATCCATTATTTTTTTCAAATGCTTCAAATATTATTTTATTGATTTTTGCCCCCAACAAACTAGCGGGATTATCAGCATAAAAATAATGATCATGAAAACCACTTATAAATATGCTTACAATGTAATTACCAAGATTTGTAGAAATAATTCCGCCATCATTTCTGCAATTAATTATATCTTCTTTTCCTTCATCTCCAAGTCCTCCACTTTTAGTTGCAATATATTTTATAAAAGCATGGTCAGAGCCTTTTTCTTCTAAATATTTTGGAGGTAAGTATCGTATAATCATATCATTCTTAGTTTGATGAGATAAAATTTCTATTATCTCATTGCATAAATTTGGAGTTAATATTTCTTTTTTTAATATCATTTCATACGCTTTTGCATATTCAAGAGCGGTTGTTTTTCCAATAGAATTATAAATATTAAAATCCAATTTTCTTGCATTTAGAACTGTATTTTTAAAATCTAATTGTTTAATAGTATTATTTATATTATCAAAACCTAAATAATCTATCATTTTATTTGTTGCAATATTATCGCTAACAATCATCATTAAACAAGCCATATTTTTTGATGATAACTTTAAATCTTCTAAATATTGTATTAAGCCACTACCATTTTGAACGTAATCGTTTTGAGCAGAATAATTAATTATATCATTTCTTGATTTTCCATTTTTAAGAATTTGATTATAATATTCTATTAAAATAAATAGTTTAATACAGCTTGCACTTTCTACAATCTCATTCTCATTATATTTTATTATATTATCCTTATCATCAGTAATATATATGCATACCTTACCTTCAAAATTATCTATTAATTGTTTTATCTTTTTCTCACTATTTATCATGATATCTTCTCCTCATACAGTATTTTCTAAACTTGTTTTATTTCATTTATTTTCATATAAATATCATACCAACTATATACTCTAGTTATATTTTCATGTTCAATATCTCTATTATACCTCGTATCATAATACAAAACTTTCACTACTTTTACTAGTTCATTAATTGTTGTAGGAGAGTCTTCTATCATTATATCGATTTTATTTTCTAGAATTTCATTTACTTTTGGAGGTTTTGTAAATATAATTTTATCATATTCTATATGATTTTTCCTTAGCCACTCCAAAGTACACTGCTTTATGTCTTCATTATTGATTTTACCATTTTCAGCAGTTTTATATCTTGCTGAAATAATAAATATTTTATTTCCATCATCTCTTAATTTCTTTATAACCTCACTTGCAAATTTTCTAGCTGGTTCATTTTTCACATAATTTAAAAATATTCTTTTCTATAATCATTAATTGTATTTTCATCCCAGTTTAATTTTCTATATTCATATAAATTGGCATTATCAAATCCTTTTAAATTATGTTCATAACAATATTTACTAGTAAAATCTAAAATATAATCGTCATCATTTATTAATACTCCATCTATGTCTATTCCAATATTCATAATATATTTATCCCTTCTGTATTTACAAGTCTTCTTTTATCTCTGGAAATAAATCGTATAAATTATATCCCAATAATTTATCAAAATATTCCTTTAGTTTATATGTTTCCTTTATGTGATATTGAGTATTAGAATACGCTCCCTTTCTAATTATAAGATCAATTAATCTTTTATCAATTGTATATATCTTTCCTCCTTGAGGGCACATTAAATCACATAAGTTAATTATTTTCTCCTCTATGGAATATTCATGTTTTTTTATAAATTCTGTTAAAAAAGGGTTATCCTCTGGATTTGGAACTCCTCCTGCAGTACATATAATATCATTATTTAAATACGAATGTGTTAAGCATATATCGCAATATTCTTCGTCATATCCTTTATCTTTTAAATAGTTGTATCCTCTCATAACATGTCCATGAGATTCTCCATTATATTTACCAATATCGTGTAGGTATCCAAGGGTTATCGTTTTATCTATATCAACATTATATCCATTTTCATTCAATGCCTTTGCAATTTTTCCCGCACTATCTCCAACAGATAAACAATGTTCAATCCATCTATCATCTTGTGACGTTTTTCTTTCAATTTCTAATAAGCTTCTTGCTTCTTTACTTGTTATTTTCACTTATTCACCTACTTTTTATTTTATAGTTTCAAATATTTTAGCAATCATCCTAATTTCTTAAATAAATTTTCATATATTTTATCTCTATTTAATTTTGTTACAAAAGTTATACTATGATTATTTTCAGTAGCCTCATAAGAAGTATCCTCTTTAACTACTGGACAACTAATATTTTTTATTTCAAACCAATTCTTGTTTATCATATATGCTATAACTGCTATATCCCATATAACACGACTTTCCTGTATTCCATGATATCCATCATTGTAAAATCTATCAATTAAATAATCACAAAGTTCAGATTTATTAGCCAAGTTCTCTTTTAATGTATTGATGTCAATTCTTAAATCTGATACAACATTTTTGCAAGGTAATATAGTTAACTTAACTTTTGATTCAAGTACTATTTTAACTGCTTTAATATCTTGTCTAAAATTATATTCTAAATTATCTTTATATCCTAATTCGTTTCCACCTAACCAAATAATTTCTATTTTATTAATTATTGCAGGTTCTTTTTGTATAGCAAGTGCAATATTAGTAATTGCACCTATAGCCATAATATAAGTTTTACTATTTTTTAAAGCAATTTCTATAATTTTATTTATAGCATCATTTGTTTCATCATAACCATTTTGAATGTAACTCATTGAACCCTTAAATACTCTATTATTCGTTTCAAAATTTAACCAATTGCATATTTTTTTAATTTCATTATAACTTAACTCTTGTCCTTCTTTAACTGATACGCTTCTTGTTTTATGAGAATATGGAGCAACTGTTATTGCCTCTATATTAAATATATCTTGATTTTTTAGCATATATGCAAGTGCAAATTGGTCATCACATTCATTGTAAGTATCTGTATCTAAAATAACATTTAATTTCTTCTTTTTATAATTTGTTATATATTCATATATTTCCTTCCAGCTATGTACTCTTTTAATATTATTAACTTGTCTATTATAAGGCGTATCCATAATTAAAGTTTCTATCCCATAATTAATACTATCCATACAGATATTTACAGAATCATCAATCATAATATCCACATTATTTTCTATGCATTTTTCTGATTTTCCATGTTTATCATTTTTATAGGCATTAGTTAGTATAAGTTTATCATAATATATGTGAAATTTATCTAGCCAATCCTTTGTCAGGTCGTATGGATTAGAATAATCTCCATTATCCCTACCTGTTATGATATAGATTTTATGACCATCTTGCTTTAATTTATCTATATATTCTTTTGCTCCTTCAATAGGATTTAATTTTTTAACTATTCTTTCTATGTTTTGTTTATAAAAAGTTTTTTCTTCAACTTCAGACCAGTCAAACATACCTCTTCTGATGTATTCAGCATTTTTATTTATGATACCACGCTTTCCTATTTCTTTATCGTGGATTAAATATTCTTCTAGTAACACTTCATTAAAATTTGAAATAACATTATCTATATCTATTCCTATATTCATAAATATCCTCCAAACTTCTACCAATTTCAAACTATAAACCGCTCCATAAACAAGAAAATCCTTTCCCAAATTCATTAGTTAGTTTTTGAGACAATTTATCTAATACAGAATCACCATAACTTGCTCTTTCATCACCTTGTTGTATTTTCATAATTGCTTTTCCTATATTTCAATATAAACTAAGCATTTCTGTGTTTACAGTTTGATAAACTTTTCATTTAACTTTATACGTATAAATTATACAATACATATAGAAATATTTCCATACGCCCATTGAAATTTAATAGCAATTCATTTATAATGCTTATAGAAAGAGAACTTAGTTCGTACCCCATTGTTTAACTGCTCCAAAATATAAAATCTTAGCACCAGACGAAAATATTATACTCCTATATAGTAGACATTTATCTACATTAAATAATGTATAAATTATCAAGCTAATCATATAATATTAATGTCAAGTTTAGTTTGACAAGTTAAATATTATGTGTTAAAATATATTTAACTTAACCCTCTGCTACTTTTGTAGTAAGACGGGAGCCTAAATGATTTTGGAGAGTTCTAGCAACTCTCCTTTTTAATATATATATTATTTAGTAAAAAACTTTATAATCTGTTTATCAATCAAGTCAAGTGATTCACCAGATATTTTTACATTTCTTCTAACAATATCTTTAAAAATCCTTTGTTTGCTAATTGTTGTTATTTGATTAATTAAAGCAATGCTATCCTTCTTCATTTTAGAAATTTCGTTTTCCATTTTTTTATATATTTTTGTTCTTTTTCTATTATATTTTGAATGTTAATAGGAACATCATCTATTTTTTCTAATTCATCTAATATTTGTTGTAACTTTTGCTTTTCTTTTTCAATTTTCACTTGAAAAACATTATAAAGTTCTTTTCCAAGATTTACAGAAGATGAATCATATTTTTTACCATCTTTTCTTGAGGTTAATGGAATAACACTCAAAGTACCATTTCTTGTATTATCATATTTATTTAAAACAATACAATAATGCAATCCCCCTAATTCATTTCCAATATTAAACCCTAAATTTACTTTTATAACATCACCACGAGAGTACATACCAGATTTTGAAATATCAAAGGTTCTTTCTTCATCATGATACTCCACAAAATCATTTATCCAATAAGCTAATAAATCGCTTTTCTTATATTCACTTAATTCAATATGTTTAAGAAAAGATAACTCCAATCTGTTCAAGGAATTATCCTTATGTATAATAGCACTGTTTTTTAGTTGAATTTCATTTTTATTCATAGTATCACTTCTCCATAATTTGATATAGCAATATTATATCAAACGTTTGTTTGAGATGCAATATCTGTAGAAAAATAATTTTATTATTCTTAATTTACAACATAGTAGAGTATTTTTTATTTTATACTAAATTTTTATTGTATGTATCTTTTTTACTTTACCAAATCTAATACATATAGATGTAAATTTTTTTCTTTTATTACATAATATCTTATCAACTTCATCTGCAACATTTTCAAAACTTGTGTCCATAAAGTGTGTAAATATATATTGAACATTTTTTATATCTTTTGAATATTTATAGCAAAATTCTCTAATTGGTGCTGATATGCTAAATACCCAAATAGGTGATACTATTATTATAGTGTTATATGAACTTATATCTATAGCAATGTCTCTTATTGGCATATTCCATTTATGCATGCCATATCTACCACACCACCAAAAGCCTGATGTACCTTCTGTTTTTTCTGCTACTTCTATTTCAATAATATCAGCTTTTTGTTTTTCTGCTTCTTCATAGGCTATCTTTTTCGTATATCCCATTCTTGAAAAATATACAACTAAAATATCTTTATTTTTACCTATATTTTTATAATTATCTATATTAACTTTGAATTGTTCTTGTTTATAAAACACATAAGTCATATACCCTGTTATCAGCTGGATTATTCCAATTATAAAATAACTTGTTGAAAGAATATTCATTGGAAATATAATAAATTGTATAATAATCCAAAGCATTAATGTAAATCCAAATACAGTTCCTAGTATAATTCCTATTTTCTTATTTTTTACAAGTAAATATGTTGCTATCAAATTTGATATTCCATTAACTATTAATAATGCTATTCCAGAAAAAGTGTAGTTTTGAAATAATATCTCACTAAATGGTAAAACTTGAAAATATGGTAACATCAAATCCATTTTAAGTAATTTGCCTGTTGGATCAATTAACATACAAGTACTTCCCCAAACTGCTCCAATACCTACAAATAGGCACCAAAATACTAAAAATCTCTTTGTTATTTTATATCTCATTTTATCCCTCTTTTTTTATGACTCAATATTTTTAATTTATTATTTGTTTTCTTTTACTTATATAGTTTGTTAAAAGAATAAATAACACGCTAAAGCCTATAACAATTCCACAATTAATAAGTAATGGCTTTATGGTCTCAAAATTAAATATTTCTAAACTTTTAATTATTTCATTATTTGAAACAAAGTAATATGTTGGAAGAACATGTGCAATTTTTATTGCATAATCTGGCATATACTCAAATGGTACAAAACAGCCGCACAAAAATGATGTTCCAAGTGCTACTACATTTACTATTCCACCAATAGCATTTTTGTTTTGAGTAATATTTCCTATTAAAAATCCTATTGATAAACTGCATATTGCAAATATGAAAGAATTTATAATATACGCTAACCCATTTGAACTTACCATTAAATCTTTAAATAATATTAAGCTTAAAATCATATATAACATCCACATTGCGAATATTACAATTGCATTTGAAAGTAATACAATTCTATTATATTTTTTATAATTAAAACTACTTATAATTGTCCTTTTTTTCACGTTGCTTTCTTTTAAGCTTGATAAAATCATACTAATGCAATACACGCATCCTGCTAAAAGAGCATAATTTAAGAAATTAAAGTATCTATCCATACTGCTTAATTTTGATGTGTCTAATGTTGTTTTTAAATCTACTTTTGCTTCTTTTTCCATAACATTATTTACTTTATTTATAAGTTCATCTCCACTATAGTTATCCTTATAAATACTTAATATTTTTATGTACTTTTCTACCATCATTTGGCTATATGATGCATATTCGTCACCACTTGACTTATATTCTAAAGCAGGATTTTTCCCACTTAATAAGTCCTCTCCAAAGTTTTCTGGTATATAAACAACAAAATTTACATCTCTATAAAAAATTGCATCATTTATTTTTTCTTCATCATTTATGTCTATGTCTTTTATTTCAGAATGTTTGCTTATATAGTCTGCAAATCCTGTAGTAACGGAATTTTTACTATCCCTATTTACAATTAATATATCAGGCTTTGCTTCTTCAAAGTTAGTTATATTATTACCAGCTGTTTGATTTAGCGTTGTTATAGCAACTAACATTACTGTATATAAAATTAGCATTCCTTTTAATTTATTTAATATTTTTAAAATTGTTTTAAATACTGTCATACTTTTCCCTCCTTAAACTAATGAAAGAAATTATTAAACAGATTAATATAAATACTAATAAATATCTAATATCTCTAAAATATCTATCTAATGTATCATAATAATACAATGAATAGAAACCATCTGTTATTAAGTTATTTGGATTGATAAGATTAATTATAGGAATATTTTTATCAACTACATATTTTAGAGTAACTCCCATCATTCCTGATAAAACAGATAAAAACATTGAAATAGCTATTGTAATACCTGTTTTTGCACCTTCTGACACTTTAAATATAGAAGCAATTAACACCCCAAGTGAAATACCGGCTAAATTTCCAACAGCTGATAGTAGAATAACTAGTGGTGTATGACTTCCAAAATCTACTTTCAATCCTAATTTTAGAAACACCATAAGCAATGTAAGTCCTACTAAACTTACAACATAAGAGCCTATTAAGGCACTTAAAACAATTATACTTTTTTTGTTTGGTGATACTGATATTCTTTTTCCTTTATTACTCATATTGGCTAAACAGTTATTTATCGCTGTTAAGCCAAGCATTCCACCATACATACAAGCCATTGCTATTAATGTATAATACTCTATTTGCATATAACTTAAATTTGAACTAGAAATATTTTTTAAGTTTACTTTTTCATCATTTATTCTATTTAATATATCATTTACTATTTTTTCTGTATCGATTGAATACTCGCCTTTTTCCATCTTACTTTCAATGCTTTTTTTACTTAAATCTTCTATAATAATTTTGCTTTGTCCTATTTCTGTTATAACAAATTTAATAATTGTTTGATATGTTCCATTTTCTTTTACCACTACCTGTGGTTCATTATCTTTAAATACAATATAGCCTTTAATCTTTGAATTATCCAAAAGTGAATTTGCTTCATCTTCGCCTACATACTTAATATTAAATAACTTGTTTTCATTGTCATCACTTGATAATTCTTTTAAAGTATTTTTGTATATTTCTTGTGCTTTAAATTCGTCATTGTCAACAACTGCAATGTCAAAAACTTGTAGCATTTCATCTTTTTCTATATTAGAAAATGCCATATTAAAAAATACACCTAAAATGATTGGAAAAGCAAAAGTCCAAAATATTAATACTTTATTTTTAAATAATGTTTTTATTGTATATTTTAAATTATGAATAAACATTAGTCTCTTAATTCCTTTCCTGTAAGTTTTAAAAATACATCATTTAGTGTAGGTCCAACGCGTTCTATTTTTTCTTTTATATTAGCCTGTTTCTTTAATTCTTCACTTGTTCCCTGTGCTATTATTTTTCCATTATCTAAAATGATAATTCTATCGCAAAGTATTTCTACTTCTTCCATATAGTGCGTTGTGTAAACAATTGTTGCTCCTTCATCTCTTAATTTTTTTATTCCGTCTAAAATATTATTTCTACTTTGAGGATCTACTGCAACGGTTGGTTCATCTAGAAAAATTAATGTTGGTTTATGAGCTATACCACAGGCAATATTTAATCTTCTTAAAAGACCACCTGATAATTGCTTTGGCAAATACTTTTTAAATTCCTCAAGTCCTACTAATTTGATTGCATCTTCTACATATTGTTTTCTAGTATTTTTATCTTTAATATATAGTCCACAAAAATAATTTATATTATCATAAACATTTAACTCATTAAATACAGCAACATCTTGAAATATCACGCCTATTTTAGATTTTATATCATATGAATCCGGTTTCATGTCTTTACCAAATATTTTTATACTTCCGTTTTGATATTTTAATAATGCTAAAATCGAATTTATTGTTGTACTTTTTCCACTTCCATTAGGTCCTAGTAATCCTAATATTTCTCCTTTATAAACATCAAATGATAAATTATCGACTGCCTTTTTTCCTTTATATTCTTTGGTTAAGCTCTTAACCTCTATTATTTTTTCCATATATAACCTCCACCTTATTCTTTCCTTTTCAATTTATTTTTAAGTACATTATCTAATATCTCTTTTTTTATATTTCCTTTTTGTATTTCAAATAGTAACATTGAGATATATTGTTCTCCTAATAAACTGTCTATTTCATCATCTGTGAAATTGCATGTATTATTTGCCACTAAATTTGCTATGCCATTTACATATAACCACATCCTTAAGTGAAATCTTTTTGCTTCTTCTTTTGATAGTCCTGTTTGATTAGATATAGTTTCATGTATTCTTTCAGATGACCCAGTTAAATCTATAAAGCATAGTGCTTCTTCATTAAATTCACTATTGAATAATAACTTAAATAGTATTGGTTCATCTTTAGCAAATTTAATGTAATTTCTTCCTATATCTTTGTATGCTGGCTTATCATAATTGCTTTTTAGCATTGCAGTATCAAATATTTTAGAAATTTCTATTAATGCATCATTTTTCATTTCATCCATATTAGAATAAATATAGAATATTGGCTGTGTTGAACAGCCTAATTGCTTGGCTACTCTTCTAGCATTTAAATTTTGTAATCCTTCTTTTCTAATTATTTCTACACTTGCATTTACTATATCTTCCTTACTTATTTTTCTTATTGCCGGCACAATAGCACCTCCTTTTGATAACGCTTGTTATTTATAACATATGTTATATATATGTATAATATTTTTTTCTTTTTGTAAATACTAAAGCCCAAAAAAATACCATATTATATAAAGCTTTTCTATCTAAATATCTAAGTTCCTGTACTTCTATATTTATCTAGTGCTAGATTCCATAATTTAACTGCTATTACCCATAAAACAATAGCTATTATTGGAGACAAATAAATCATATATTTATTTATTCCTAAATATGCAATTGTTGGATAATACGCAACAAATGCAAATGGCACAATAACTGTAATTATGATTCTAATAAACTTATTGTATATTGTTATTGGGTATTCCGTAAATGTATACATTCTATAAAAAGACCATATTACTTCATTAGAGCGATATGTCCAAAATGATGATATACTAAAAATCGTATTTATTGCACCTATTATAAAAGCACCCACTATACTAAAAAATATTACTTTTATAACTAAAAATATTGTTATTGGAATTGAGAGTTTAGTAAACATGAAAAATGTTATTCCAAGTCCTATAAATATATCTGCTAATGAAACAAATTCTCTAGAAGCTCCTATTATTGATATTAATGGATGGACAGGTCTTAAAAGTATTTTGTCGAAATCTCCATTCTTTATGTATTTTGGTCCAATATCATATAATCCATCAAAACAATATCCGGCAATCCCTATTGGGATTCTGGTAACACCGTATAATAAAAGTATCTGGTTAAGATTCCATCCAGCAATGTTTTCTGTTTGGTTAAACACTACAAATATAAATATTAAACTTACGAGCTGTACTACTGACTGAGAAAGTATTCCAACAATACAGTCTATTCTATATATAAGTATTTCCTTCAAAGATACCTTCAAAAACGATAAATATAAATCTATATTATATAACGCCTTTTTCATTTTATCCTCCATTAATTGTTAATTTTTTTATAGAATGATTGAAAAATAATTTAGCAATAATATATAAAATAAATACCCATAATATCTGTTTTATTATTACAAATATTATTTCACTATACTCTACTTGTCCAAGCCATATATTAATTGGTGTATATATTAATTCCTTAAATGGCAAAATTCTTGATAAATTTTGAAACCATATTGGAAATAAACTAATTGGAGCAATAATTCCAGAAAAAATTTTTATTATTGCTCTTCTAAAAATTTTAATTCCCCATATTGAATTTGTATAAAATCCTATTGTTCCCACTATCATTTGCATGAAAAAATTAATTGGTATTCCAAGTATTATTACAATTATACATAAGATAAAATCTAAAAAATTGGCTGGTAATGATAATTTCCAAAATATTGAGCATATTACAAAAGTGGTAATACCTATTACAGTAGCAAATCCTACTTCTCCTAGATTAATTCCAAAATAATAATTAAAATATGAAATTGGATTTAACAATTCTTTGTTTATTTGTCCGTTCCTAATAGAATGTGCCATCATTCCATTTATCCCCCATGTTGCTATTGAACTGAACGATATAGCTAAAATATAATACGTTACCATTTGCGCCAATGAAAATCCACTAGTATTCTCTGTATTGGCATATATAGCTTGCCATACAAATATATATACAATGACTTCAACAATTCTGTTTAATGTAAATAAATAAAAATTTGATTTATAAATATTATAATCTCTAAACTGCATTTTAGCGAGTGCTAACATTGTTCTTAACATTTCGTATGCGCTCCTTTATATATTTCTTTTAAAATATCTTCTAATTCTTCCTCTTTCATATGAATGTCCTCAATTTTGCAATTGTTAGACATCTCATCAATTACTTTCATAATTGTTGTTTCTTCATGATTAAATTTTATTTTTACTTTATTTTCTGTTTCATCTATTATTTCAAAATTATTTATATTCTCTATATCTTTAAAGTCTTTTAATTTATCTTTAACAGAAATTTCTGCTGTAACATATTTTCCATAGCTGTCTTTAAATTTCTGTTTGTCACCATCATATATAATTTCACCTTTATCTAATAGAATAATTCTATTACATACATCTTCTATATCTTTTAAATCATGTGTTGTAAGTATTACTGTTGCTTTCTTTTCTTTATTAATATCTTTAATAAACTTTCTTATTTTTTCTTTTACCAATACATCCAAACCAATTGTTGGTTCATCTAGATATACCACCTTTGGATTATGTAAAAAAGTAGCAGCAATCTCACATCTCATTTTTTGACCTAAACTTAAATTTTTTACTTGTTTATCTAGTAAATCATCCAGTTCTAATATCTCTGTAAACTTTTTTAAATTTTCCTTATATTCATCTTCCGGAATCCTATACATTTTCTTTATTAAATCAAATGATTCAATAACTGGTAAGTCCCACCATAATTGAGTTTTCTGTCCAAAAACAGCGCCTATATTTTTATTGTTTTGTATTCTTTTTTCGTTTGGTACTATCCCATTAACAATAACTTTACCAGATGTCGGTGTTAAAAGTCCTGTAAGCATTTTTATAGTCGTTGACTTACCAGCACCATTCTCACCAATATATCCAACTAGTTCACCTTCATTTATACTAAAGCTTATTCCCTTTACCGCTTTAAGAATTTTATATTTTGGTTTTATTAAGTGTTTAAGATATCCCTTTATTCCCTTTTCTTTTTCTATTATTTTATATTCCTTTACTAAATTATTTACTTCTATAAATGCCATATTTTCCTCCAATTAATTTACTTATGCAATTATACTATATATTTTAAAATAATAATAGAACATTGTCGAAAAATTATATTTTGTGTAATAAAAGTATATAATTCTAATATATCCAATTAAAAAGACACATTTGTATTCATTTTTGAATTTCAAATGTGCCTTTTTTAGTTAAAATTATTATATTATCATTTTTATCAAATCAGAAACACTATCTACTTGCCCTATTGCTAAATTTTTAATTTCATTAATCGATTCTTTCATTCCATATCCATTAAATTCTTTTATCATATCAATATCACTATATCCATCACCAACTGTGTAAACATTGTTTTTATCAATATTATTCAAATTCATTATTTCATATATTACAAGTGCTTTATTAATTTTGTTTGAGATAATCTCAATAGAATTATTGTTTACATAGTATGCTTTTAAATAATTACCAAACCTTTCATTAACTAGTTCTAATATACTAAATGCATATTCCTTTGACATATATTTAACATTAATTTTTGTTAAATTTTGATGCTCAAATTCAACTCGGCTTTCTATTCCACTGCAACAAAAATATTTAATACTTTTATCTAAATTTAACAAATCTTTTAATTCAGATATAATACTATTTTCAAACATTTTGTTCATTAACACATTATTTTTATTATCGATAATTGTAGCTCCATGGTTTAAAATTGCATAGTCAAAATAGAAATTATATTCTTCTTGTTTTTTATAAAAATCCAAATAGCTCCTGCCAGTTGCAATAACAAATATGTTTTTAGGATTCTTTTTAAATTCATTTACATATTTCTTATTATTTTCAATATCCTCATCACTAATATAAAATGTTTGATCATAATCACTTACAAGCATCTTGTTCATATTATTACTCCTTATTAACTACATTAATAAAACAAGCAAATAAGAGCTATCTTACTTGCTTGCAATTTTTAGAAGTGTTTTCCTCTTCTTCTTTTCTCTGCTAATTCATTATCGTCTAGAGAATATAATTCATCTATTTTTCTACTTCTTTCTTTATCTTTTTCAGTTCTTTCCTCTTGTTCTTCATTTTTATGTTTTCTTAATGACTTTGGTAATTCGTCTTCTTCTAAATCTTTTTGCTTAACACTTGATTTTTTTTCTTCTTTATAATCAATTTCTTCATCATCATTATCTTTTCTCATTTTTACAATTGTTACAACAATGGCAATTAATACAACTGCTCCTAATACACCCATACCAATTTTCTTATATAAATCACTATCATTCTTAGATTCAGCTACAACTGCTTCTGTAATATTTACATTAATTTGGTATGTTGCTGTTTCTGTATCACTTTCCTTTACTAATATAGTAATTACATTATTTCCAACTGCTAAATTTGTATTTCCCATAATTTCTACAGTTGCTTTTTCTTTATTTGCTGTTGCTGTTATATTTAATTCTGAAAGATTTTTATTTTCCATATCAACTGTATATAAATATGTATTTGCATCAAAATCAGGGTTTAATTTTACTCCCTCAATTAATAGTTCTTTTAATCCTACTTGATCCTTTTTTTCTTTAGTTACTGCTATTTTATATGTTCTAACTGTTTCGTCTTCTGCAGTTACTTTTATTGTAATTGTATTTTCACCTATTTTTAAATTCTTATTTCCTTCAACTAAAACCTCTGCTTTACTATCTTCTGTTTCTGCTTTTATTTCAACCTCGTCTACATCACTTCCAATAGTCATAGCATATTCTGTTGTGTTTGCACTAAACTTTGGACTTATACTAGAAGGTGTAACAACTAAAGATTTTAAGTTTTTATTGCTTGATTTTGTGTTTTCATCTTTTTTATTATCGCTGTTTGTATTATCGTTTTTCTTATCATCAGTTGTTTTATTTTCTGTACTTGTTGTAGTAGGTTTCGTTTTTGTTAAATATGCACTTGAAACATAAGCTGTTTTTCCGTTATATGTAACTTTACTCCATGTTATTCCATTAACAGCCTTTGTAGCAACTCCTGTTCTTTTTAAGCTTTCATTTTTACTTAAAATTCCACGTACACTACTACTTGTGCTATAGCTTGACCTTACATTAACACCATCATTTGTGCAATATACTGTTTCATTTACACTTGAAAAGCTTGGTGCTGTTTCTGTTGGCGTTGTTGTTGATGGTTTTGTGTTAGTAGTTGATTTTGCTTTTATTGTAACACTAAAACTTTTGCTTCCAGTAACGGCTTTTGTATCATCATCCAAGTCTGTCATATCAGTTGCTTTTGCAGTTATTGTAGCAGTTCCAGCTTTGTTAGCTTTAAATGTTATTGTAGCACTTGCATTTTCCAAAAACTCTGAACTTGAACCACTACTAACAGAAACATTTGAATTGCTACTGCTTACTGAGTACATTCCAGCTGCATTATTTGCTTTTACTGTAACTGTAAAAGTATCACCAACTGTTACTGATGTTTTAGAAATACTTGCATCAAATGATGCTGCATTACTTGTTGTATTAAATAGAAATAAACAAGCTATTGTAAATATACAACCAAATATAAATTTTATTATTTTACTATTATTCATTTTTTTCCTCTCAATCTACTTTATCCTTTAAAGTGTTATTGAAGCTTTGCTTCTAAGATAATTTTTTATTCTAACATAATCTGCTGATGTTACAGTTCCATCTCCTGTTGGATCAGCTGCAAATTTTTGATTTTCATCTAATTGTACTGTTCCTCTAAGATAATTTTTTATTCTAACATAATCTGCTGATGTTACTACTCCATCTCCATTTGCATCACCAATTTTTCTAACAATATATGTTGAACCATTTGCTTTAATTGTATAACCAGTTCCAATGTTACCTGATTTTACTTCTTTTCCACTTCCATCTAGTACAACTGCATCTTTATTAACAGCAAGTATATTTTCAATTGTCGTTTTAGGTTCACATATAATATTCATTCCACTTGTTTTGAAACCTTGTCCTTTTATTTCTACATCATTAGTTGTAACTAAAATTATATAATCCTTATTTGCCTCTCCTCTTGCAATATATCCTTCTATACCATCATCTGTAATAACCTTATCCCAAATGTAACCATTCTTTTCTTCTACATTTTTCTGTGTTCTTGTTAAATAATCTCCTAAGGATACATACTTAAATACTTTTTGATCTGTTCCTGGTTTTTCTCGTACAGCTAAACTACTTGCCACAACTTTTACAATTTCTTTACCACCAATTTCTGAATTTCCATCTGTAGATTCTTGTAAATATCTTGCAACTATATATCCTTGTCTACCATCTGATAGGGTTATTCTTGTCCAGTTTTCTCCATCAATATTCTTATATTTATCTTTCTCAATTAATGTAACTCTTTGTCCAACGGTTAAAGTTGTAATTACTGTTGTTCCAGAGGTTCCCGGTCCATTTCTAACATTTCCAGGTTCAATTGCTACCCCTCTAACATTACAATTTTTTATATCGTCAAGTAGCTTTATTCCTGTAGATATTATATATCCTTTTTTTCCATCATCTAATACTACTTTATCCCATTTGTAACCATTAGTTAATGTATTTCCTATTTCTATTCTTAGAATTTTTTGGTCTTTTTTTAGTGTTGCAACTTCACTTGCTTTTACATCTTTTGAAGATCTTACAACTATTTTTTCATCTGTTACTTGTATGTTTTGTGTAACAATTGATTGTGAACCTGGTTGTTCACATTTTGTAGCTGGCATATTTTCGTATATTGGAATAATAAAATTAAACTTTTGACTTAATTTTGAATCAATACTTCTATATGTTTTTAGAATTGTTTGTCCTTCACTTTTTGCTGCTGATACATTTTGCATGTATTGGTGCCAATATAATGAACCATCACTATTATCAACATCAAACTTTTGTAAATATAGTGTTGATTGTCCATCATTTATATATTCTTCTGCAACAAACTTTGCTCCACCTTTAATTGATTTTTCAGGATCTGTCCATCCTTGTGATTTAGCATGTGTTAAAGCATTTTTTATAATTGTGCTACTTCCATTACCATATGCATTTATATTAAAGAAATTATAATATCCTTTGTAACCTGTGTATGTACCATTTGCTGTAGATGATGCACTTTTACCTGCTCCCTGTTCTTGTCTAATTCTTGCTGCTAAATGGTATGCACTAATGTTGTTTTCTTTTGCTGCATCTAGAATTACTTTCGCATATGACTTATTTAATGTTGCTGTTTTTCCTTCAGTATTTGTATATGTAATTTTGCTACCTTGCATATAATAGCAATCTGATAAAATTTTGTTTATTCCTTCTTCTGTATAAACTCCATCTACCCATTTTAAATTTTCAAATTGAAATAAGTAATCTTCATATAACGAATTTCTTGGGTCCATATAATACGAAACTGTTGCCTCAGATGCACATTTCCAGCTACCATTATCATATTTTGTGCTATTGCAACTTGAGCAAACCCACTCTCCTGTTTTTGAACCATCTATTAAATTTCTTCCATGTGTTGCTGTTGTTTCATTTTTTATTACTTGATTCCAATCTAGTCCTGTATATAAAAGTGTAAATGTCCAGGTTGGATGAGCTTTTTTTAGTGTTTCAATTAATTCATTATATCCAGGATATTTCTTTGAATCAATAGATGTACTATCTTTATAATTTATCGTATATTGTGCTGCTTGCACATAATTTATAAACATTCCAAATATAAAACTTAGTATAATACATATATACATTAGTTTAATGATAATCGATTTGAATCGTGTTAAAATGTTTTTTGGTAACATTTTATTCCTCCTCATTTGTTATATATTCTTACAAGGAAATTATATCATTTATGACTTTTTCCGTCAATAAATTACAGCATTTTTTTGCTGGCAATATGTGGGTAAAATGCGATTAACATTTTTTCTAATTAAAATTTAGTGACATTTTTTACGATATATGATACAATAAATGCCAAAGTTCACTTTGAACAGACGAATAAAATAAGGGAGTTGAATTTTATGGCAAAAATATTTGATGAATTAATGGAAAGAGGATATGTTGAGCAAATTACTCATGAAGAATTAAAAGATACTTTAAACAATGAGCATATCCCATTTTATATAGGTTTTGATCCTACAGCTGATAGCTTACACGTTGGACATTTCGTTTCAATGATGGTTGCATCACATATGCAAAAGGCTGGTCATAAACCTATTATACTAATCGGTGGCGGTACTGCTACAATTGGAGATCCTTCTGGTAAAACAGATATGAGAAGAATGATGTCTAGAGAAGAAATAAATCATAATGTGGAATGTTTCAAAAAACAATTATCAAAATTTTTAAGTTTTGAAGGTGAAAATGCTGCAATTATTGTTAATAATGGTGATTGGTTATTAGATTTAAACTTTGTTAATTTTATGAGAAATATTGGTTCTCTTTTCTCTGTTAATAAAATGCTTGCTGCAGAATGCTATAAACAAAGAATGGAAAAAGGTTTAACATTTTTTGAATTAGGATATATGCTAATGCAGTCTTATGACTTTTTACATTTATATGAAACATATGGATGTAAACTAGAAATGGGTGGAAATGATCAATGGTCTAACATTTTAGGTGGAGTTGACTTAATTAGAAGAGTGGGTCATTCAGATTCATATGGTTTAACATTTAAACTTCTTACAACAAAAGAAGGTAAAAAAATGGGTAAAACTGAAAAAGGTGCTTTATGGTTAGATGCTGAAAAAACTTCTCCATACGAGTTTTATCAATATTGGAGAAATATTGCAGATGATGATGTAAGAAATGTTTTATGCTTACTTACATTCTTGCCTATGGATGAAATTAATCGTTTATGTTCTTTAAAAGATGAACAAATAAATGAAGCTAAAAAGATCGCTGCATTTGAAATTACAAAATTAATTCATGGTGAAGAAGAAGCAAGAAAAGCTGAACAAGCTTCTCAAGCTTTATTTGAAGGAACAGGAAATATTGAAAGTATGCCTACTACAAAGGTAGATGAAAATATTTCAATTATAGATGCAATTATTCAAACAGGAATTGCTCCATCTAAAGGTCAAGCTAGAACTTTAATTGAGCAAGGTGGTATTTCTTTAAATGATATTAAAATATCTGATACTCACTATGTTTTAAGTTCTAACGATTTCAAAGATGGTTATGCTATACTAAAAAAAGGTAAAAAAATATATCACAAATTAGAAAAATAATATTGTAAAAGAAGTTCGAAAGTATAATATTCCTTTCGAACTTCTTTTATTATTTATTCTTTTTAAATGTTTCTTCATATTTTTCAATTGTATCATTAATTTCACCATCAAAAATTAATTTTCCATCTTTCATTAATAATCCTCTGTTACAAAACTCTTTTGCAACTCCAGTAGCATGCGTTACAAATAAAAGTGTAACATCTTCTCTGTTTACTATTTCATTTACCTTTTTTATACATTTATTTTTAAACTCTTCGTCTCCTACACTTAACGCTTCATCTACAATTAGTATTTCTGGACGAATATTAACATTTATCGAAAATCCAAGTCTTGCCTTCATTCCACTTGAATACGTTCTTACTGGTTGATCTATATATTCAGATATTCCAGCAAATTTAACAATTTCTGGTTCAAGTTCTTTTATCTCGTCATCTTTTAATCCAAGAAGTTGTCCTTTTAAATAAATATTTTCTCTTCCAGAAAATTCAGGATCAAATCCTGATGTAAGTTCAAGTAATGCACTTACTCTTCCCTTTACTTTTATATTTCCACTTGTAGGAAAGCATACTCCTGTAATCATTTTTAGTATTGTCGATTTTCCTGCTCCATTTTTTCCAAAAAGTGCAACTGCTTCTCCTCTTTTTATTTTGAACGACACATCATTTACAGCTTTTTTTTCTTTAAATTTTATTTTCTTGCAGAAAGTATATAGTAATCTTCTTTTATCATTTTTAAATAGTTTATACATTTTTGTAACATGATCAAACTCAATTACAACTTCATCTTTATCCATTTTTATTTACTTTCCTTCCTTTTAATTTAATACATCTGGTATTTCTTTTCTTAATTTTCTATACGCCCATATAGCAAAAATCATAATAACTAAGAACACAATTAAGAAACAAATCAACTTTTCAGGTTCTTGCCAAAACCATATTTTATTAATAAAACAATTTCTATATCCTTCTACTAAATAAGTTACTGGATTAAACATTAATACTTTTTTTATCCAGCCAATGTGTAAGCTATTTACATTCCATAGTATTCCTGATAACCAAAAAAGAGCTGTTATAAAGGATTTTATTAAGTTTGATACATCTTTGCTCATAGATGATAATAATGAAGCAAATAATGAAAAAGCAATAAAAAATCCTACATTTAGTAAAACATAAAATGGAAGTTGAATTAAGTATATATCTGGTGGATACTTCATTGCTATAAATATTATAGTTGTAACAACTAACAGTATTACATGAACAATTAGTTTTGAAATACTTATAAATGTTGGTATAGTAGAGATTGGGAATTTCATTTTTGTTACTAAATAGCTATACTTTCTAATTGAATCAGTTCCTTGTGTTAGCATATCACTTATATAAAACCATGGCATCATTCCAGATATTAGCCATAAGAAAAATGGAAAACCATTCACATCTTTTCCTGCACGTAGTCCTATTGTAAATGCAAACCAATAAACAAATATTGTAACTGCTGGTTTAATAACAGCCCAAGCCCATCCCAAAGCAGAGCCTCTGTATGTTTTTACTAAATCAGCTTTTGCAAGTTTAAATATTTGTTGTCTATATGTAATATGATCTTTTATTATCTCCTTAAAACTGTTCACTTATATTTCCTCCATATTTTGCTTTCTTACTATTTTTCTTTTTTAGTTGGTTCTGGAATTTGATTTACGCCATTAGTTGGTTCTTGTAAACCTAAATCTCTTTTTATTTGTGTAGTTGATATTCCTTCTGTTCTATCTAAATATACTAATTCACAATAATCTTTTAAATAGTCAAATCTGTCACTTCCAGCCCAATCACTTCCCATTACTACAATATCGACATCATATTTTTGTACATCTGCAATTTTTTGTTCCCATCTTTCTTCGGGAATTACTAAATCAACATATCTAATTGCTTCTAGCATTTGTTTTCTTGTTTCATAACTATGATATGCTTTTTTTCCTTTTATTTCGTTAAACTCATCTGTTGATAAAGCTACTATTAAATAGTCTCCTAATGCCTTTGCTCTTTTTAGCAATCTAATATGTCCATAATGTAATAAATCAAATGTACCATATGTTAATACTCTTTTCATATAAAAACCTCACTTATTATTTTAATATTTTTTCAAATTCTTTTAATGCATTTTTGTTAAATTCATTTGCATCAAATTTATTTAAATTATCTAATTTTCCTGCTTTGAAGTCATTCATTCCTTGTAATATACCATCTTTACTATCTTCTACTAAATACCCATATCCACCTTTTTCTAAGAATTCCTTTGGACCTGGAATTTTAGTACTTATTACCTTTTTTTCTAAAATTAAGGCTTCCATAATTGTCATAGGTAAACCTTCATAGTATGAAGATAGTATAAACACATCACTCATATTTAATATTGGATAAGGATTATTAATTGACATTATAAGTACAATATGTGAATTATTAGACTTTTCTATAAATTCCTTTATTTCATCATATTGTTTACCATAACCACCTATTAGTATTAAGTATGTATTTTCATTTTGTTTTTGGTATTCTATAAAAGCTTCTATTAACCTTTTTTGTCCTTTTTCTGGTGAAAATCGAGCTATATTTATAAATTTATCATAATTTTTATTATTCAAAATTTCAGTTAATTTTTTTTCACTAATGTTTGCTATTGTACTTTCCTCAAATTTAATTTTTTCTTGTGCTCTTTTCTTAATAACTTCAACGTTATTAAGGTTATGTGCGACCACAACTTTATCTGCATCTACATTTGGATCATATTCTAATACTTCTTGCTTTGAATTTTCTCTAACCACTACAATTTTGTCAAAGTGTTCTAAAGCCTGTTTATGCGATTTTTCATGAAAATTTCTTTTAAGATTAGCTTCTTTTTTCATGTCATTATGAACATAAATAACCTTTTTTGCATCCATTTCATCCATTAGATGTATCATACCTTTTTCATAACCTGTATAATGAATTGCATAATCAATCTTTAATGTAGGATATAAACGTTTTAATTCTCTTTTATAAATATTCTTAAACTTCTTTTCCCATCCAGGAAGTTTTATTCCATATGAAAAATACACTACTTGATAAAAAATTTCATTCCAAGTTGTATCTTTTCCTCCTTGGATTGGTATATATATTGCTTTATCTTTAAACTCATTAATTGTTTCTTTATTTTTCTCTACTCTATTTTTATAAAAAGTTAAAATATAATTATAGTCTTCCTTATTAACATTATTTATAATTCCCTTTAATGCTGTTGTAATACCATTTTTAGCTAATCCACCTGCAAATATTAGTACATTCTTTTTATTATTTTTTAATGATTTACCTTCTATTATTTTTAATTTTTCACTATTCTTTTTTTCAAACACGTAATCAAATACATTTTTAATGGTATCTTTATTATCATATTTTGTATATTCTTCTTGAAATTCTTTATAATTAGAAAATTCATCTATATTTTTTATTTCTTTTATTACTTCATCAACCTTTGTAACAATATTAAATGGTAATTTATCATAATCAAGATACATACCTCTATCTCTTAAGTATTCTTCTTTATCATAAGCATATAAAATTATTTTTTTACCTGTATTTGCATAATCAAAGAACACACTTGAATAATCTGTTATTAAACAATCCGCAATATTTAAAAATTCATATGTTTCATATTCTTTAGGAAATGTTTTTATTTTATTGAACATAGAATAGTCAATCATACTTTCGGTATAGTTATGAAGTTTTACATACATTATTGTATTTTCATCTAAGTTTTCATCTATTCGTTTTAAATCATTTATAATCTGTAAATTTTGTTCTTCATTTTTTTTATCTATTAAAATTCCTCTCCAAGTTGGCATATATACTATAACTTTTTTATTTTCAATATTATATTTTTGTTTTATTTCTTTTTTTGATGCCTCATTAAAAAAGGCTGAATTTCTTGGATAACCTGATATTACATATTCTCCATTATATAGATTATCTAACATATAGTCATCTTTCATATGCTTGTATGTAAACTCATTTGGGTATATTAAATAATCTGACATCAAAAAGTTTCTTTGGGAATTTCCTAGCTCATTTGGAGCACTTTTTATGTTTCTTCCCATAGCTTTTAATGGGGTTCCATGCCATGTATTTATATATATTTGTCCTTCTTTTTTTATAAAATACGTAGGGAATGTTGCATTATTTATTAAAAACTTAGATTGCGCTAATAGTCTGCAATATTTTCTTGAATGTATTGAAATAACATTTACATTTTTCATTCCATAATTAGAAAGAAATTTCTTGGTTGTTTTTATTTTATTTTTTTCAACTGCCACATACTTATTAAACATATCATATTTTTTTCTACTACACATTTCTTTTAATAGGTAAAATACATTGCCAGATATACTGCTTCCTTCATATGACTGAAATAAAGCTTCATTTTCATTTACCTTTAATTTTTCATAGTATTTTGTATATGTAATTTTTGCTCTTGACCCCTTATTTATCAAAAACTTACATATTCTTTTAATTTTTTTCACTTTTTGCCACTTTCCTTTCTAGCATTTTATTAGTTTTTCAACTACTCTTTTAGCAGCTTGTCCATCATCAAGATAATTAAACTTTTCATTAAATTTTTGATATTTTTCATCATATATGAATTCTTTCGTATTATCAATAGCTTCTATAAGTTCTGTTTCTGTTTTAGTTATTTTTCCTGGTAATTCTTTAATATCAATATAAAATCCTCTTAGTTCATCTCTATATTCCTCAAAATCATACATATAGAATACTATTGGTCTTTTCAAATTTGCATAATCAAAAAATACACTAGAGTAATCTGTTATAAGCATATCTGATATTATATATAGTTCATTTATATCATCAACACTTGAAACATCATATATAAATCCTTTATATTTTTCAAAATCAAATGAGTTAGCAACTAAATAATGAGCCCTAAATAAAATTATATAATCATTTTGTAATTTTTCCTTTAGTAAATCAAAGTTTACTTCTGTTTTATATGTATAGCCCATATTAGAATTATGTTGGTTGTCTCTCCAAGTTGGTGCATAAAGAATTACTTTTTTTCCACTTGGTATATTTAATTTTTCCTTTACTTTTATTACATCTTCTGTTTTAAAATTATATAAAAAATCATTTCTAGGATATCCTTCTTCTATAAAACAACTTTCTTTTCCAAGCATTTTCAAGTTCCATGCAGAAGTAAATTTTTCAGTTGCAAATTTTGAAGGAGATATAAAAAAATTAAACCTTTGGGCTTCTTTTATGTATCTTTTATGTATTTCTTCTTCCGAATTCATTGCATTTATTGTGTTCTTTAGGTCGCATCCTAACTTTTTTAATGGAGTTCCATGCCAGCACTGAACATATACCTGATTTTTTTTAGGTTTTATATATATATCTAATATGCTATTTACTATCCAGTATTTTGACTTTGCCAAACCTTGTTTAAATTCCTTACTTCTTTGTTTTACAACCTTTGTATTTTTATTTTCAGTAAGAAAACTATATTTCTCAGGTTCTTTAAATGACCATATATATTTATAATCATTGTATTTATCGTTTGATATCATATATTCGTAAATTGCTTTAGGACTACATGCATATTCTCTACCTTGGAAAGATGAAAAAAATATTGTTTTATCATCTACTTTTATACCAAATGTATGTATTTTCATTGCTGTTTTTCTTTTAATATCCATTAATTTTCTAATGATTTTTCTTAATAATACATTGTTTTTACTTACATCAATTATTTTTGATTTAAATGTATTATTTTTTAACTCCATATTATTCCTCCATTAACTTCTTTATAAAATCAACAATTCTTTTTGAATTATTAGTATCTACTGTTTGTACATATTTATCTCTAAATTTTTTTAAGTCTTCAAAATTATAATTATCTTCTTGTATATTTTTTATAATATCATCTACATTTGAAAATGTATAATTGGGCATTTCCTCTCTTAAAGTTACATTTAACCCTCTATCCATTTTATAATCTTGAATATCATATAAATAGAAGTATAATTGTTTATTATCCAGTATACTTGTTTCAAGTGATAATGCTGAATAATCTGTTATAACATAATCTGCTATTTTTAGTAAGTCAAACGTTGAATACTTGTTATTTATTGTATATTTACTATCTACTATTGTTTTATCTAGTGGGTGAAGCTTAATAATTAAATTATATTCATCTGTATTTACAGAATTTATTAAATCATATATATGAACACTCTTTCCTTGTCTAAAAGTTGGTACATATAAAATTGTCTTTTTTTCTTTCAAGTTTGGATAATCTTTATATAAATTCTCTATTTTTTTATTGATTTTCTCATCTTTTCCTAAAAGATAGTCAATTCTTGGCATTCCTAACTTTAAAATTTTACTTTCATCTACGCCAAATCCTTGCTTATAAAATTCTCTTGTTGCATCACTTGCGCATAAAACATAATCATAATTTTGATGCATTTTCATTATCTTAGATATTTCACTTTTGCTACCTTCTTTTTTGTCAATTACTTGTTTTCCAAATTGTTTAATTGCTCCTAATGAATGCCATATTTGGATAATTTTCAAATCCTTTTTATGTTTTAGACAACTTATTGGAATTGAATATCCGTCAATAATACATACCTTAGAGGTTGATATATGATATAGGCATATTATTAAAAAAAAGCAATACTTAATTCTTCCTATAATGTTTTTTGGTACTTCTTTGCAAAGTACTTTTACTTTTATATTTTTATCTTGATTTGAAAATTCATCTAAAAGCATTTTAAAGTCAATATTTATATCGTTTGATTGTCTACTAAGCATAGTAATTTTATTTTTTTGTATTGGAAAAAATTTTATAAAAAAATATACAAAACTCATTCCAAAACGTTCTATATATAAAATTATACTTAAAAAAAATTTTTTCATTTTTACTTTCCTTTTAAATAAAATAATAATGCTACTATAAAACTATTTATAGTAGTATAATATTATCATTATTTCGTTTTTGTTGCAAGCTTTTTCCCCCATATTAATAATAAAACACAAAAGAAGGCATGCAATTAATGCACACCTTACTTTTTTTAGCCTTCGTAGGCTTTCTTACCCTTTATTTTTTACTTTTCCCCTTCTAAATCTTCCATTTTCTGTTTTTCGTTTTCGTAAATATATTTGCCTTCTCTTAATTTTTTTCTTACATCATCTGCCTTTATGCTTTTTATCGAAACATCTTCTGAGTCAAAAATATAAAATTTGTTTTTCTCCTCAGTTTTAGTTCTTATTAAAACTTTTCTTTCATAATAGACTTTTCCATCTCTTTGCATTCTTTCTCCTAAGAACGATTTTTGTATATTTTCTCCAAAATAATTTATATGTCTCAGCAAAAGAAAAAATTGCACAGCTTCACTTCCGTCTATACCTTTTTCTTTTAACATTTCTATAAATTTATCCATCTTTTCTTCAAAATTTATTTTGTCTGGTTTTGGTAATTGCTGTAATATTCCAGTATAATAATCTATGTTCATGCTTTTTTCTTTATATACATTTTGGTATGCTTTTTTTAAAGCATCTGGAATAATATTTCCTTTGTCAGATATAATATATATTCCTTCAAATTCTATTCCATTTTTTGCTTTTGCTAAATCATTTGTTGCAAGTGATCTTCCATTTATTGGCTCAAGCATTAATGAAACTTTATCTGTATAAAATCCTGTTAAAAAATGCCCTTTATTTATTCCTCTGCTTATTATTACAGCTTCTATGTCTCCATCCATACTATTTATAAATTTTGCAAATATTCTTGCAAAATCATAACATGTTATCTTGCTTTCTGGTTTAATTCTCTCTAAATTTTCTTTATCAAATTTGCTACTATATTTATTCTCTTTTGTTTTATTTCTATAATAGTATCCTTCATCATACTTTAATATTATACAAAGCGTACAATAGATATGCATTGCCTTTTCTTCAATTGTTAAACCTTTAGGCATTTTATCATAAACACATTTATAAAGTTCCTCGTTTATTTTCCACTCTGGCTCTTGTCCTTTATGTATTGCTTCATCTGTTGGATCTCCTAAAATGCCAATTTCTTTAAACTCATATCTTGGATTAGTATACCTATCTAAATTATAGTTCTGAGCTATTTTTCTAAAAATGCTCTTATACTCATCTAAGTTTTCTACGTAAAAATCTAAAGAAATTTCATTTTCATTATTTACAATTTGTGTAGGACTTGGAGAGCCAAAAATTCTTCCAAAATTTTTTAGATAATCCTTTATTTCAACAATTTTTCCATCAATTGAAAATGTTTCTTTGTTTTCTTCATAATTCATAAATTTGATTAACAATTCTTGATTTTGCACAATTTCAAACAATTTACTTACAAGTTCGTAACTTACATTATATTTCTTTTGATAATACTTTTTAAATGCTGTTAAATCTCTCGTTGATAGTAACTGACTTATTCTTACCGCTTCTTCCGAATCTTTTGGAAATGTCTTTTGAACTCTCTCTGCTATTTGTAATATTTCAGAGGTATAATATTTTTTTCCTCCATAATATCCTCTTCCAATGTAGTAATGTGAACTGTCAAAGCTTTCTTCTAATCCAATTTGCATTTTGTTTTCTGGAGATTCACATTGATCGTTTACATAGTAAAAGCGGATAGTTTCTAATTGCTTTTTACTTACTTTTAACTTTTCTAATATTGTTTCAAATTCACTTTGCTCCATACTTAATATTGTGTTAACTCCGTCTAATACTCTTCCATTTTGGTTCTCTTTGGAAACTATATTCATAAATTAAGACTCCTTGTTAATCGTTTTATTAATTTCCTTTATTTTACATCCTTTTTATGTTTTACGCAAGAAAAAAGAGATTAAAACCTAAGCTTTAACCTCTTTTATATTATTAATCAATTGTTTCTAATAATTTTGGTAATACTTGTTTCTTTCTTGAAACAACTCCATCTAATACTGCTGTATTATTAAATAATTTTGTATTATATGCTTTTTCAAATATATCTTTTTTGTTTCCTAAAACAATTGCTTTTGATGATGCATTTAAAATATCTGTTACCATAAATACATAGCAATCTAAATTATTGTTTACTATTTCGCTTGCAATAGCAGTTTCTAATTCGTTTTGTTTTTCTAAAACACTATCTACATCTGCACTGTTAATTTGAGATATTACAAATTTTACTCCATTTTTATCAAATGGTTTTGAATCTGTATTAATTATTTGTTCTGCTGTATATCCATCTAAGTTTGTTCCTGCTTTTAACATTCTATATCCATAATCATACATATCAATTCCAGCAATATCTGATAATTTACCAGCAATGAATTTATCTTGTTCTGTAGATGTTGGTGATTTAAATAATAATGTGTCTGATACTATAGCACTTAGCATAATACCAGCCATTTCTGGTGTAATACTTACTTCATTTTGTTTATATAATTTGTAAAGAATTGTAGATGTACATCCTACTGGTTCTGCCATACAAAATACTGGATTTGTTGTTTGTAGGTTTAATCTATGGTGGTCTACAATCATTTTAATATTTGCATTTTCTATTCCGTCTGCACTTTGAGAAAATTCATTTGAATCTACCATTATTACATTATCTTTTTCTGTAACTTTCTCTAAATATTCTGGTTCTTTCATTCCAAATGTTTTTAGTGCGAAATCTGTTTCTCTATTTACATTTCCAAGTCTAAAACTTTCTGAATAACTACCAATATTAGTTTGTAAATTTGCCATTGAAATCGCTGATGCGATTGAGTCTGTATCAGGTTTTTTGTGTCCAAAAACTAAATTCATATTATCCATATTTTAATCTCCTTTTTACTATATATATTTTATCTTTTTGTTTTCTCAACTACTTTATTATAACATAAATTACATAAATAGTCAATAATTTACATAATTTTCTTTGTTGTATATTCATACACCTTAATTTTCTTGGTTTGTACCTCAAATTCAGTAATATTTACATTTATATTAAAATCCAATGTTTTTATGCATTCTATTTCAATTTTATTTAAATCTACCATTACTTCTGTAGACAAGTTCATTCCAACTGGTAGTGTTTTATTTGAATTATCATAAAAAATAATATTAGAAAAAAACAACATTGGCATATTTTCTTTTACATTAATTTTGCATAAGGTTCCTTCTTGTTCTTTATCTTTTAATAATGGTTGTAAGGCATTTTGAGGATTAATATCACATATTTCTATTCCTTTTATTTTTCCATCTTTATTTAGTTTATATACCGAAATATTATATGGTGTTTTTATTTTGTTAAAAGCCTCTTTAATTAATGCTAAATTGTGTTTTGCATTATCCCTAAAGCTGTCTAATTCTGTATCTAAATTCAAATTTAATACTGTATATTTATCTTTTTCTATTTCTCTATGTTTTTGGTTATTAATTGTTTTTATCTTAGTTTTATCCTCTGACAAGCCACCAAAAATATCAAAGTCTTTTATTGATATATATTCTAAATCATTTTTATATTCATCTTTTAAACGTTTTAGCTCTTTTTCTATTATTTTTTTGTTTTCTTTTTCATTAAGAGTTTTATATACATCCATTATATATTTTCCAGCAAAAATAGCATCAGTTTCAGTTTTAGATAATTTTCTTCTTTGAAGTTCGTCCATAGCTATTCCCAAGTCTTCCAAATCTTCTTCATAGTCAAAGTACTTTTCTATTTTTTCTTTTTTTATATCTTCATCATCTTCTCCTTCTGCTAATGTTTGTTTTTCATCCTTACTTGTAAACTTCCAAAATTCAAAAATGCTCTTTTTATGACTATCGATTTCTTTAATATATAAATCTGCATTATCAATCTTTTTTGTTAAAATATCTCTTTTAGTTTCTATTGCATTTATATCTAACTGTAAATTTGTATTTTCCTTTAATTTTTCCTCTAAATTTGTACAAATACCTATTAAATCTTCTATTGTATATTGTTCTTTTTCTTCATACATTTTGCTTATGCTATCTTCTTTTTTGATTTCTTCTCTTTCTTGTTTTATTGGCTTTGTTAATTTAGTTACAACTTTTTTCTTTTTGAAGAAATACTTTACTTTTCCAAAAAAGCTTTTTTTACATTCTAAAAATGTAGATATTTGTCTTTGTCTTTCTAAGTAATCTTCTGTTAATTCTTCCACAGCAAGATTAAATTTTTTTAGCCTTTTTTGTAATCTTTTAGTTTCGTCTATTTCGGTTTTTAATCTACTTCTCTTTTCTTCAAACTCACTTTTTACAAAATCTGATAAACCTTCGTATGATATTTCTTTATCTCTAAAATAGAATTGTAAGTTTCCATCTGCTGAAATTTTTGTTTGAAATTTATACTCTTCTGGAATTCCTGTTGATAGTATAAACATAGCTTTTAATAGTTTATAAAAATTTATAGCATCTTCTTTGCTTTCTATAGATATAGTAAAATCGCTTTTTACTTTTTCATAAACATTAGTAGCTCCAACTATTTTTAAACTTAGTTTATTTTTTAGGTCATATACCTCATATATAGATGGCCATTCTTTTGTAAAATACCATAAATAATTTTCAATATCTGCTATTTCTGAATTACTTAGAAAATTTCCCGAATATTCAAGTTCTGCAATAGGAACAAAAATTGTTTCTTTTTTTCTTGTTTTTTTACTACTTATTTGCTTTTTTAATATATAAAAAAGTTCACTATTATCTTGTTCATTTGTAGGAACTAGCATAAAATATTTTTGTGCATAGTCAGAATAATATATTTGCCATATAAAATGATTTTTATATTTTATTTTAGTAGGTAAATGTTTTTTTAATTCTTTTTGCTCATTTTCTAACTCCTCAACCTTTTCTATCTGCATATTTGATAGCATTGTTAAGAATACAGAAAATTTTTCTATCCCTTCTTCATCATCTTCCATTAAATATGTATATAATGGTGATGATAATTTATATCTTTCTTTTAAATCTGTTAATCTATCTGATGGTGTTATTAATATTTCAATATCTTGTACATTAATATGTTTATATACTTTATATGTCGTTGTTTGATTATATGCTCTTACTGGTCTAAAATTTAAAGGTTCATATTCTTTTAAAAACTTTGGAACCTTATTTAAGTCTAGACCTATATATTCTAATTTTTCTTTAATTAATTCTTTATCAACATTTGTATTTTTTGCCATTTTAACACCTCAAATATAAAACATAATTTATTATTTTATATAATAAAAACTACCTTTGATATTGTATATCAAAAAGGTAGTTTTGTCTATTATCTATTTTAATTTACTTCATTTATTTTTACACTTCTATTATGCTCAATTTTATCCCAACTTGTGTCTCTCTTAAATAAACATTTAAAGTTTATTAATAACCATGAACCTAAGAATAATGGATAGCATGCTAAACCTTTAAGCATAGGTTTTATTGGCTTTTTATCAAGTAGCATAATTAAAATTGCTGTTGCTATTGGTAATAAAAATGTTGGTATAAAGTATCTTAAACAATTTATTAATAAGTCCATTGCTGTCATACCATTTGCAGCATATATAACAAAGTTTAGTGCTAATAATACAAGTGTTAATATAAACATTGGAATACTTCCAATAATATATAAAAGTCCATCAAAGTTCATTAATGTTTTATGTTCTTTAACAGCTGCTGCAAGAGGCTTTGTATATTCACCCATACATTGAATATGTCCTACTGTCCATCTTGTTCTTTGTTTCCATGATTGTTTAAATCCAACTGGTTGTTCATCATATACTATTGCATCTGTTGCCCAGCCAAGCTTATGACCGCTAATAATTCTTTTTAATGAAAACTCGATATCCTCTGTTAATGTTTTTGTATTCCAACCTTCTGGTTTAATAACATCAAATCTAACCATAAAGCCTGTTCCGTTTATTAATGGTGACAATCCTACATTATATCTTGCTAGATGATAAAAACGATTCATAGTCCAATAAAATATTGCGTATCCAGCTGTTACCCAACTGTCTGTTGGATTTTTTATATCTCTATAACCTTGAACAACATCTTCACCTTGACATAGTTTTTTATTCATAGCTTTTAAAAAGTTGCAATCAACAATATTATCAGCATCAAAAATGCAAAAAGCGTCATAAGGAGCATCTTCTTTAATTTTTTGATCTAAAAACCATTGAAGTGCATATCCTTTTGTTTTATGTTCTTCATCAAATCTTTCTAGTACAATTGCTCCTGCCTCTTTTGCAATTTGAGCAGTTTTATCTGTGCAGTTATCTGCAATTACATAAATATCATAACATTCTTTTGGATATTTTTGTTTTTTTAAACTTTCAACTAATGGTCCAATTACATTTTCTTCGTTATGTGCTGGTATAATAGCCATAAAACGATTAACCTTTTCCTCTAGTATTGGCTTATCTTTTAATTTTACAAGTGAACAAATACTAATTACTAATTGATATATCCAGAATATTGTTATAATCCATACAAGTGCTTGTTGTAGCATATATAAATATTCCATTTAAACTCTCCTTTATTTTTTACCTACATTGTATATTATACTATCTTTAGATATTGTTTGCAACTTTCGACTTAAAATTCATAAATTTTTAATAATTATTCTTCCTCTTTTGTTTCAGCTTCTTCTTTATTTCCGGCTTCTAGATCTTTCATTGTAAGATTTATTCTTCCTTGATTATCAATTTCATAAACTTTAACTGTAACTTCATCACCAACAGATAAAACATCTTCCACTTTTTCAACTCTCTTGCTTGATATTTTTGAAATATGAAGTAATCCTTCTTTTCCTCCAATATCAACAAAAGCACCAAATGACATAATTCTTGTTACAGTTCCGTCATAAATTCCACCAACTTCAATTTCTCTTGCTATTGTTTCAATCATCTTCATTGCCTTTTTAGCACTTTCTGTATCATTACTGTAAACGCAAACACTTCCGTCCTCTTCTATATCGATTTTAACACCTGTTTCATCAATAATTTTATTTATCATTTTTCCACCAGGTCCGATAACATCTTTAATTTTGTCTACACTAATTTTTGATGTTAAAATTCTTGGAGCATATTTTGAAACTTCTTTTCTTGGCTCACTAATTACTGGTAACATTATTTCATCTAATATATAGTCTCTTGCAATTTTTGTTCTTTCAAAAGCTTCTTTTATAATATCATATGTTAAACCATCAATTTTTATATCTACTTGTATTGCTGTAATACCATCTTTTGTTCCACCAACTTTGAAATCCATATCTCCAAAGAAATCTTCTATTCCTTGAATATCTGTAAGCATTATATATCTATTTGGATCATTTTTATCTGTAACTAGTCCTGTTGAAATACCTGCAACTGGTTTTCTAATTGGAACACCAGCATCCATAAGTGCAAGTGTACTTCCGCAAATACTTGCTTGTGATGTTGAACCATTTGATGAAAGAACCTCAGATACAACTCTCATTGCATATGGGAATTCTTCTTCAGATGGTAGCACTGGAACTAATGCTTTTTCTGCAAGTGCTCCGTGTCCTATTTCTCTTCTTCCTGGTCCTCTTGATGGTCTAGCCTCTCCTACACTATATGATGGGAAATTGTATTGATGCATATATCTTTTTGATTCTTCTTCATCTATACCATCTAACATTTGCTCTTCGCTTTTCATGCCAAGTGTTACAACAGACATAACTTGAGTTTGTCCTCTTGTAAATATTGCACTACCATGAACACGTGGTAAAACAGAAACCTCACATGAAAGTGGTCTAATTTCATCTATTTTTCTACCATCTGGACGTTTATGTTCTTCTAATATCATTTCTCTTACACATGCTTTCTCTAAGTCGTGAACACTTTCAGCAATATCATTTTTTCTTTCCTCTAATGCTTCTTCTCCATACTTTTCTGTAACATATGCTTTAATATCTTCTGTAATTTTATCAATGTTTTCATCTCTTACTTCTTTATCTGTAGCTTGTACATCTTTATACATTCTATCTTTAAAGTTAGCTACTATATCTTGATAAAAATCACTATCAACTGCAAATGATTTGTATTCAAATTTTGGTTTTCCAATTTCTTCTTTTATTTTAGAAATAAAATTACAAATGTTTTTTATTTCTTCATGAGCTTTTTTTATTGCTTCTAGCATTGTATCATTTGGTATTTCATTTGCTCCTGCTTCAATCATTGTAATTTTGTCTAATGTTCCTGCAACAGTTGCTGTTAATTTGCTTTTTTCTCTTTGTTCTACTGTTGGGTTTATAACTATTTCTCCATCTACCCATCCTACATTTACTGCTGCTGTTGGTCCACCAAATGGTATATCAGATATTGATAAAGCTGCTGACGCACCAATCATACTGCATACTTCTGGGCTATTGTCTTGTTCAACTGATAGTACTGTTGCAACAACACATACATCATTTCTAAAATCCTTTGGGAATAATGGTCTTAATGGTCTATCTATTGCTCTTGATGTAAGAATTGCCTTATCTGTTGGCTTTCCTTCTCTTTTTGTAAAGCTTCCTGGTATTTTTCCTACTGCATATAATTTTTCTTCGTAATCTACTGAAAGTGGGAAAAAGTCTATTCCTTCCTTTGGTTCTTTTGCTGCTGTAACATTTACCATAACAACTGTATCGCCATATTTCACAACAACACTTCCATTTGCTAAACCTGCAATTTTTCCTGTTTCGATTGTTAGCTCTCTACCAGCTAACGTAGTTGAATAACTTTTAAACATATTTTTCCTCCTTATTGCTATATTTTTAAGCAATTTATTAAATTTTATTAATATATGCAAAATTAGGGTAACCTCTATAATGCTTTAAGTTATTTAAAACATTATACAAGCTACTTACTAATTTGCATATTATAACCTTTTTTAACTTGCAAATTGGACGTTTAGCAAATGCAAAACGTCCAATGTAAGTTTTATTATTTTCTTAAACCTAATTTTTCAACGATGTCTCTATATCTTTGAACATCTTTTTTACCTAAGTAGTTAAGTAAGTTTCTTCTTGATCCAACCATTTTTAAAAGACCTCTTCTTGAATGGTTATCTTTTTTGTGAACTTTTAGATGTTCTGTTAATTCATTGATTCTTTCTGTTAAAAGAGCTATTTGAACTTCTGGTGAACCAGTATCTTTTTCATCTCTTCTATATGTTTCAATGATTTCTTGCTTTCTTTCCTTTGTCATTTTTAAAGCACCTCCTATTTTTTTATTTGCCTTAAACTGAGCATAAGTGGAGTTAATTTTCCTTTTGCTAAGTATAAGGTAAGTTTTAACAGTAATTATTGTACCACATATTGTTATAAAATGCAAATGTTTTTTTAGCATATAATAAAATCACCTGTCTCTCCTAAAACAAGTGATTTTTGTATTATAAATTGATTTTTAATTTACATTTACCATTTCATAATATACAAATCCTGTATCATCTGTTTTTTTAATTAATTGGATACTTGACGTTAGAGAAACTAAAGGACGAATGCCGTAGCAGTCGCCGTCATAGTCCATATTGCCGCCATAGGACACGTTTCCGTTAGAGACTATACTACACAAAAGAGTAAGAATATCGCCTGCCTTAGGGACTGGAGAAGCCAACCAATAACTATCACCTTTATATGTATTACTTGTTAATACTGTTTCTGTTGATATTCTATCTAATTGGTATAGTCCTGTTGCATCTCTAATTGCAATTGTACTATCTATATCTTCTCTTCCTAATGCTCTATTTAATTCTGGTAATGTTAGTATTCGTATGCTTGCATCACTTCTTGTTTTAAATAAATTATCTCCTGTGGTTTCTCCACTTGTATATGCCACATTTCCATTTTTTATCTTTGTATAATATCCTTGATTTTTCTTATCATATGATGTTTTTTGCTCAAATGTCATTTGACCTAAATTATAATAAAAACCTGCTGATGCTTGTAATGCTTTATAAGTTGTATTAGTTTTATAATAATCTGTCCCTAAAACATTATTTTTAAATTCTTCAAGTTTCGTACTATTTGTTATCCATTTTGAATAATTGTTTGTTTTATCATTATAGTAATAATACATCTTTGCTGGAATGCCTGTACTTATTAATCTTACATTACTTAAAGTTTTACCATCTTCTGCTAACTCGTAATTTTCTAGTCTCCATCCATTTGTGCTTGTATATTCATATTTCATAGACGTATCTGTATATTCTACATCATATTTTATAAATACTCCTTTTATACTTTCTGTTATTGTTTCTGTTTCTGTTTTTGGTTCATTATCTTCCTTAAAATCATTGAGATTTTGCGCTAATTCATTCATTTTTTGTTCTTCATTTTTTATATAATTTTCATATGTTTGCTTTGTTTGTCCTGCCTTCTTTATTAATCCTCCTTCATTAAATACAGCATTCATACTTACTGTTGCAAGGATTATAAGTATTATTATTGTAACTACTAAAGCTATAAGCGTTATTCCGCTTATCTTCTGTATTTTTAATTATACTTTTCATATTTTACCCCTTCTTTTGTTTGTTTATAACTTTACTTAATATTATTTTAATATTTATTTTTTTATTTTTCAATACATATATGTCAAACGTAATACATATGTAACATTTTCGTAACACAATTGTAATATTTCTTTTTGCTTTTTCTTGCCTTTTTCTATTGAATTTATAGCTTCTTTGATATATTATATTACATATAATTTATTTAATTGGAGGAAACAATGCCAAGAAAATCAAAAGAAGAAAAAGATGAATTAAATATAAAAGAAAACAAAGCTAAAAGTGATAAAAAAAGTACAAAAAAAGTATCAAATAAAAACTCTACATCTAGCAAAAAAAGTACGGTCAAATCAGTTACAGACAAATCTAAAACAACAGCAGAAAAAAAATCAACTACCAAAAAGACTACCACAACAAAAAAATCTCCTAGTAAAAAGAAAGTTGTTCCTGTTGTAAATGAATATTATGATTTACCTTTTAGATATAATCAAACTATTGTAAGAATATTAGTTCAAACACCAAATAAGTTATTTATTTATTGGGATATTTCTGACGAAGATAGAAACAACTATGAAAAAAAATATGGTTCTGACTTTTTTTACAATACAAGACCATATTTAATTGTTACTAACACAACTATGAACTATACTTTTGAGGTCGAAATTAATGATTTTGCAAATAGTTGGTATTTAAATATAAATGATGCTAGCTGTGATTATAAAGTAGAACTTGCAAGAAAATTTATTGTTGATTCAAAGCATGATGCTTCTATAAACAATACTGCTGAAGAACATTTAACTCCATATTTTACAAATGAAACTTTAACAATAACAAGTTCAAATGAACTTGAAGTTCCAAATGACCATATACTAATTGAAAAACTTGGAAGTAGCGTATTTTTCAGAAATGTAAAAACAAATATAGTTGAAGAAAGAAGTACTTCTTCTTTATCTTTTATGCAAAAAATCGGAAATATTTATAACATATATGATTTATATAAACAAATGTACCATGATGAGCTTAAAGAAAATGAATTAAGTGTTAACTTATCTTCAAGTTCTAGCTCAAGTTTTAAATAAAAGGAGTATCAAATGACAAACGAAAAAGGATATGTAAGTTTTGTGCTACATGCACACTTACCATTTATACATCATCCAGAGAGTGAAGATTATTTAGAAGAACAATGGTTATATGAAGCTATATCTGAAACATATATACCACTTCTTCTAAACTTTCAAAAATTAGAGGAGGAAAAAGTTGATTTTCGTATTACGATGTCGCTTACTCCCCCTCTTCTTAATATGTTAGATAACAAATTATTACAAAAAAGATATATTAACTATTTAAAAAAGCATATAGAATTATGTGAAAAAGAATTAATAAGAACAAAAGAAAATCCTCAAATGAATTCTTTATCAAAATACTATTTAGACAGATATTCTAATGATTTACATGTTTTTAAAGATATTTATAATTGTAATTTAATAAATGGTTTTAAACATTTCCAAGACATAGGTGTTTTGGAAATTATTACGTGTGGAGCAACACATGGATATTTTCCTATCTTGTATATAACAGAGCAAACTGTTAAGGCACAAATAGCAGTTGGTGTACAAACTTATGAAAAATATTTTGGTAAAAAGCCTCGTGGTATTTGGCTTCCTGAATGTGGTTATGTTCCTGAGGCAGATAAATACTTAAAAGAATTTGGAATTGATTATATAATAACTGAATCACACGGAATTTTATATGCAAACCCTACTCCTGTTTACGGAACTTTTGCACCTATTGTATCGCCTAAGGGTGTTATTGCATTTGGACGTGATATAGAATCTTCAAGACAAGTATGGAGTTCTATTAATGGTTACCCAGGTGATTATAATTATAGAGAATTTTATCGTGATATCGGTTATGATGCAGATTACGACTATATTAAACCATATATTGCTTCAAATGGTGTTCGTGTTCACACTGGTATTAAATACCATAGAATTACAGGAAAAGACTGTGAAAAAGAATTATATAATATACAATGGGCAAAAGATTCTGCTGAAAAACAAGCAGGACATTTCTTTGATAGTAGAGAAAAACAAATTGATAAGCTAGCACCTCTTATGGGCAATCCACCAATCATTTTATGTCCATATGATGCTGAACTATATGGTCACTGGTGGTATGAAGGTCCTTACTGGTTATATATCCTATTTAAAAAAATTTATTATGATAATTGCAATTTTAAATTAATTACTCCAAGTGAATACATAGATAAATACCCTTTAATGCAAGTTGCGACGCCTTGCCGTTCAAGTTGGGGTGCTAACGGATATAGTGAAGTATGGCTTAACCCTACAAACGATTATGCTCATAGACACCTTCATGTTGCAGGAGATCGTATGGTAGAACTTGCAAATCTTTACCCTAATGAAAAGAAAAACAGTTTGCGTAGAAAAGCGTTGAATCAATGTGCAAGAGAATTACTACTTGCTCAAAGTAGTGACTGGTTATTTATAATAACAAACGGTACTATGGTTGATTACGCAAAAAAAAGAATAAAAGACCATATTGGTCGTTTTACTAAATTATATTATGATATAAAAAATGATACTATTGATGAAAATTACTTAAAAGATATTAGTAAAAAAGATTGTATTTTTCCTGATATTGATTATATGATTTATAAATAACAAAAAAGGATTGATTTTAATTAATCAATCCTTTTCTTGTTTATTGAACAATCCATTTAACTAAATTTAAGTTTGCACTATCTAATAACATTTCATGTTTTGGCATTACTCTAAATGTATATCCGTAGTTTCCACCATTTACTAATTGAATTTTAGCTGAATATGTGTATTCTTTTGCTTCTTTGTTTTCTTCTATTAGCTTCATTGGAATTATAGATATATCATCTACTACTCCGTTTTCTTGAATACGTCCATAATATACTTGTGCTTCAATATTTTCTGGTGCAATGTTTGGTAGTTTTACTTTACATTTTACATCAATATTGTTGCCTGCATCTATTGTAATATTATCTAAATTATCATATTCTTGTGTTATTTTTATATCATCCCAATTATTAAATAATTCGTTTTTCCAAGCATTATATTCTGTAACTTTATCTAAATTTGTATAATAGTTATTAAATAAATTACATAGTGGCATATATAGATTATTTACATAGTCTATTAGCATACGAGACGTGCTAAATCTTCCCCCTGTTGAAATAATAGAGTTTTTCATAGTTGTAATCCATTTTTCTGATATACCATTTTCGTTTTGATCATAATACATAGGAATAATTTTATTTTCTAGTACTTCATAAATGCTGTTACTATCTGCTCTGTCTTGCTCTTCATAATTGTCATATTCAGCATTTGTTCCAATTGTCCATCCATTTTTAGAATTATATCCTTCTGCCCACCAACCATCTAGTACACTAAAGTTTATAACTCCATTAACAGATGCTTTTTGTCCACTTGTTCCAGATGCTTCCATTGGACGTCTTGGTGTATTAAGCCATACATCAACACCACTTATTAAATATCTTGACATTGCAATATTGTAGTTTTCAAGTAAGAATATTTTTCCTTTAAATTGTGGCTTCATTGATATTTCGTGAATATATTTAATTAAGTCTTGTCCTTCTTTATCTGCTGGATGTGCTTTTCCTGCAAATATAATTTGAATTGGTCTATTTTGATTACTAAATATTTGTGTTATTCTTTCTAAATCTTTAAATATTAATGTTGCTCTTTTATATGTTGCAAACCTTCTAGCAAATCCTATTGTTAGCACATTTGGATCTAGAGATGATGTAATTTTATTAATTTCTTCATAGCTATATCCATAACGGTGTAATCTTGCAGTTGTACTTCTTCTTACTAAATCCATTAACTTTTGCTTTCTTATCATATGAGCATTCCATAATTCTTCATCTGGAATATTATTTATTTTTTCCCATGTTTGATCATTTTGAATATTATCTTGCCAATATGGAGTTAAATATTTGTTATACAAAGATTTTAATGGTTGTGCAAGCCATGAACATGTATGAATACCATTTGTTACATATGTAATTGGTGACTCATTTGCAGCAATGTTTGGCCAAGCTTCTCCAAACAATTCTCTTGATACTGCACCATGTAATTTACTTACTCCGTTTTTCTTACCAGCAATTTTTAATGCTAGAATACCCATATCAAATCCACTATCTAAATTTGAATTTGGTTTCATTCCCATTTTAAAGAAATCTATTTTTTCAATACCAAGTTTTTCCCAGTAATTATTAAAATATTTTTCCATAAGTTCAATTGTAAATATATCATTTCCTGCTGGAACTGGTGTATGTGTTGTAAATACTGTTTTTGAACTTACAATATCTTTTGCTATATTAAATGAAACTTTCTTTTCACTAATTGTATTTTCAATTAATTTTAAAGTTAAGAAAGATGAATGACCTTCATTCATATGATATACAGTAGGTTTTAATCCAAGTCTTCTAAGTAGTTCAACACCTGCCATACCAAGTACAATTTCTTGCGAAATACGTGTTTCTTTATTTCCACCATAAAGTGTTTTAGTTATTTCTCTATATTCTGGAATATTTGCATCAATATCTGTATCCATTAAATAAAGTGTTACTCTTCCAACCTTTATTTCCCATACTTTTATATATAGCTTTTTCTTTGGCATATCAACAGATATTATTAAATCTTGTCCATCAACATCTTTTACAGTTAAAATTGGCAATGATTCAAGTTCTAAATTTCTATACTCTGTTTCTTGCATTCCGTATCCGTTAATAGATTGATGAAAATATCCATTTTTATATAATAGTCCAACCGCAACTAATGGCACACCTAAATCACTTGCAGATTTTAGATGATCTCCTGATAATATTCCAAGTCCACCTGAATATATCGGAATTGTTTCATCTAAACCATACTCTGCTGAAAAGTATGCAATAATATCATTAGTATTATCTGGGTACTTTTTACTAAACCATGTGTTTTTACTTTTCATGTAATTATCAAAATCGTCAACAAATTTATCATATGCTTTTAATAATTCTTGATTTTCACACGCTTTTTCTAGTTTTTCTTGTGATACTAATTTTAAAAACTTAACAGGATTTTTTCCTACTGTTTCCCATAAATCAATATCAATTTCTTTAAATAGTCTTAAAAAATCACTATTCCATGACCACCATAAATTATTTGTTATATCGCTTAAACGACTTAATCTTTTTGGTAATTGTGGATTTACAATTATCTTATTAAAAACGTACATATTTCCCCCTTTTGACAAAGGATACCCTTCATCATTTTTGCTTGTGTTTTTTATTTGTTTTTGCTTTAGTTATCCATATTTTATAGATAATATTTTTAGATGTCAATATAATTTTCTATTTTAATTCCATTATTTTTATATCTTTTTCTTTGTATTCTTCTGGCTTAAGTCCCACTCTTGTTCTCATACGATCAAGTAATAAAACAATAATTAGAGTAAATACGCATCCTGCAATAATAAATGTATTTGCAGTTGTTGTATATCTTAATAAAAATGATGCAAAAAAACTTACTCCTGCTCTTAATAATCCGTCTAACATATTAAAGCAAGACGATATTCTATTTCTAAGTGATGTATTTGTAAAATTGTTCATATACCTCTTTATTAAGGTGTAAAAAGGTCCTTTTGATACGTAGTGTATGAAAAATACTATTAAAACTACTATTAAGGTTAAAGTATAATTTAGTCCAAGATTACACCAAAATCCTAAAAATATACATGAAACAACTACTGGTAAAGATAAAGTCGCAAGTGTTTTATTTCTAAACTTATTATGCATTCTTGCTTGATTTTTTGCAGATATTCCAGATACTATTTGCATTACTGCAATAATAATTCCAAAATACTGAGCAGGCACTCCTATATCTGTTAAAATACTGCTTCTTAGTGTTGTAAGCACAGATATAATACCTGAAAATAGTGCTCCAAATATTATTAATGGTCGTAATCTTTTAGATGAAAAAATATCTTTTACAGAATTCTTTATATTTTTTAATTCCTTTGTAAATTTTATCTTTTCCTTTTTACTATCAGTATCTTCTACTTCTTCAAATTTATATGCTAAAACTACTGACACTAAGTTTATACACAAACAAAGTACCATTGGAATATACCCGTTAATTGCAAATAAAAATCCTGAAAGAATTGATGCTACTGCATCTATATAATAATACCAAGATGATGCCTGCCCTTCAATTCTTGAAAATAGCCAACCTCTTTTCTTGTTTCTGTCTAAAGAATCATATAGCATATTGCTTTCACAAATACCTTTTATTACAAATCCTACTGCAGAGAAGAACTCACCTATTATAATTCCAATAAAATTTATAGATAATATATATGTTAAGGTAGAAAGAAATAAAAAGAAATTTGCTAAAATTAAGCTTTTTCTTTTACCTATTTTTTCTATTAAAATAGCGGCATTTACTAATAATAAAGATTTAAATAGCGGATAAAACGACTCTGCTAGTAAAAAATCTGCAGCAGAAATGTTTTTAGTTTGAGTCATGAATAGAAAAACTATTGAATAATAGAATAATAAATCCCATGAAAGCATTTTGTAAATGGGATACAAACGTATATTTTTTTGTTTTTTCTTATGTATCATAGCTGTTTTTTCTGCCGTTTCTTCCATGTTTTTCTCCTTCTTTTGTTTTCTCTTTTTCCTATATATTTATTATTTCATAAATTCAAAAAATCGTCAATACTTGTTACTGGTATTGCTCCTTCTTTTATCAGTTCATTTGTACCTTGCGAATTTTCACTAAAAATATCTCCGTGGTATAACAAAAACATCTTTTCCTTGATCTAATGCATGGCTTGCAGTATTTAATGTTCCGCTTCTTTTTTTTGCTTCAATTACAAGTACACCATCAGATAATCCACTAATAATTCTATTTCTAGCAGGAAAATTGTGCTTTAGTGGTTTTGTACCTAAAGGATATTCTGTAATAATTGCACCACCACTTTTTATTATTTGTTTGTATAATTCTTTATTTTCAGGTGGATACACAACATCTAATCCACATCCAAGCACACCTATTGTTTTTCCTTTAACATCAATTGCTCCTTTATGTGCAATTGCATCTATTCCTCTTGCCAAACCACTAATAATGTTTATATTTTTATTTGCAAGTTCTTTTGCAAAATAATAAGAGACTTTTTTACCATAATCACTGCAATCTCTGCATCCAATAATTGCAATACCTTTTTCATTTAAAATGCTAGCATCTCCAAGAACATATAATTCTTGAGGTGGTGCATATATATGAAGAAGTTTTTCTGGATAAAATTCGTCTCCTATTCTAATTTTCTTTATTTCATTAATATTCATAAGATTCCTCTTTTCTTTGAATCCCCCGATATGAATATCCCCTTATTTACCTATATTTTTTGCAGCTTTTACAACATTGTTCATAAGCATTGCAATAGTCATTGGTCCAACTCCACCAGGAACTGGAGTAATATATGATGCCTTTTTTGATACATTTTCAAAATCTACATCACCTTCAAGTTTTCCTTCAGAATTTCTGTTAATTCCAACATCTATAACAACAGCTCCATCCTTTATCATATCCTCTGTTACAAATTTTGGTTTTCCAAGTGCTGCTACAACAATATCTGCTTCTCTTACAACCTCTGCAATATTTCTTGTTTTAGAATGGCATATAGTTACGGTTGCGTTTTTATTTAATAAACATTGAGCAACTGGTTTTCCAACAATATTACTTCTGCCTATTACTACAGCTCTTTTTCCTTCAATTTCAATATTGTATGCTTCAAGCATTTTTATAACGCCATATGGTGTGCAAGAAATAAAACAATCTTCACCAATAGCAAGTTTTCCAACATTTATTGGATTAAATCCATCTACATCTTTTTTACTATCAATTCTATTAAAAGCTTCTCTTATATCTAAGTTTTTTGGTATTGGGCTTTGTAATAAAATTCCATGTATATCTTCTCTTTTATTAAGCTCATCTATTAAATCAATTAGTTCCTTCTGTGTTGTTTCATTTCCTTTTATAAACTCTTCAAACTCTATTCCAAGTTCATTACATGCTTTGCTTTTATTTCTTACATATACTGCTGATGCTTTATCTTCTCCTAACATTATAACTGCAAGCTTTGGATTAATTCCCTTTTCTTTTAATTCTTGAACTTCAAGTTTTAGGTCATTTCTTATCTCTTGTGCTAATGCTTTTCCATCTATTATTGTCATTTGTCTTTTTCCTCTCTTTTAAACATATTTTTCTACTTCTAATACCAAATTTCCTTTTTTGGTGCTATTTAAAATTTTTATAATTTTAAATCTTCCTTTGCCTCTTACAGTAATCATATCGTTTTCTTTTAGCATTTTAGAATTTTTTGTTATAACCTCACTATTTACAAAAACTCTTTCTGCATTTATTATTTCTAATGCTTTTGAGCGTGATGTTCTTATTAATTCAGATACAATACTATCCATTCTCATTGATGGTATAATAATGTTTAATACTTCTGTTTTTGGTTCAGTAATATTTAATTTTTCTATACTTTCTTCATAAATATCACTTTTGCTAAATCTAGTAAGTTCCTTAAAACTGTCTACTATATATTTAGAAATATCTTTGCTTACAATTAAATCTGCTCCATCCAAATTTACAATAATATCTCCAACTTTTTCTCTTTTTAGACCTACCTTAATAACAGCTCCTAAATAATCTCTATGAGAATATTTTCCTTTCATTTCATTTGGCAATATCACTCTTATTACTCTTACAATATTGTTAAAATCATATTGTTTATTATTAAATACATCTTCTAGCTTTTCAGGGTATATAATAATCATTACTCTTTCTGCATTTGAATAACCACCATAACATATATAGTTAGTTATTTTCTGGCTTTTCAATACTTTTTCTGCAACTGTTTTTTGATGCATATCTAAAAAATCAGTTGTTTCTATGCTATTCTTTTTTTGAACAAATTCTAGCTTGTCTAAAACTTTTGATACTAATAGCTTGTCTTCTTCATTATCATATTTATTTAAAATTTCCTGTTTATTCATATTTTTTCCTTTTCATTTTGACTTTACAACCGATATTATATATTAAACTTTATCCTTTTTCAAGTAAAAAAGTCTTTTAGTTTTCCTAAAAGACCTTCGTTACTTAAAATCTATTTTTTTGAATTAAATTATAACTTTTCTATTTCTTCTTTTGTTAAATCTGTAATTTCAGCAATCTCATCTATTTTCATATTTTTAGCTTTCATTTTTTTAGCAATTTCTATTTGTTTTGATTTAGCACCTTGTGCTAATCCTTTATCAAATCCAGCTTCTTCTATTCCTTGTATTTCAAATATGTACTTTTCTCTTAAATGTGCTAAATATTGTTCATGTTCATCTTCACTTATTTCATCTAATACCTCTTTGGCTTTTTTTATTGATTCATCAGCATTTTCCATATTCAAATCCTCCGAATTACTAATAAATTTTACCCAAGTATCTAATAGCTTATTTTCTGAATATTTCTCTACCTTGGATAAATTTATTATATATAACTCTAATACATCTGTCAATATTATTTTGCCATATGTTTCTTCTCGTATGTTCCATTTTGTAAGGTATTTTGGTATTTCTTTTAACTTTTCTAATTCAAAATCTATGAACAATATCGATATACATTTATTTAGTTCTGAATAGTTATGAGACTTCTTTAAGTTTTGTGTATACATTTTACTTAAATAGAATATTATTCTTTTTTCAATATTTTTTTCGTCTACTAATTGCATCTCAATATTTATATCTACTGCATTATTTACTTTTGCTCTAATATCTAGTATTCCTAGTTTATCGTCATATAAATCTCGTTCTAAAATAGTATTACAATTCAAACTTACTTCTGTAACTTTTTCTTTTAGTATAGCATTTAATAACCCTTTGGTTATTTCTTCATTGCCTGTATATCCAAATACTCTTTTAAATGTATAATCATTTTTTAGTTTTAATAATTCTATACAACCACCCTCTTTATCACTTGTTTTATTTTCTTTCATTTTGGAAATTTTAGACAGAATTGTCTTTAAGAATTTAATAGATTTTAAATAACTGTTAAGTATACTATCATAATTTACATTTTATGGCAATAGGTAAATAAAAATGTAGTAAAATAAAAATATGGTGCATAATTTTGCTTTTCAAATTATGCACTATACTCTATATTTATTTTTTCTAATTATTTTAATCCACTTCAAAATTTTATAATCTTGACAAGCTCCTACATTCAGATAGTGTTAATTAATTCATTTAATCCTTCCTTTCCGAGTACAAAAATATATGGTATGTAAAAATATTTACACACCATATGATACACTATCGTCCTTGCACTAAAGCGCACACATCCTTCCAGACGCGAGGCCTGGTAGATAGTGATTTTTTTACTATTCTTTTCAGTGCTACTTTAAATTAAAATTTTTCTACTTTTTTATGTTAACATAATGGATGCTAGATTATAGAGAAACTACGGGACAAACTCCAAACGCGCTGCTATAGCTGACGTTGCTCACGCTCGCGTTGCCGCACACAAGAAGCACGCGGTCAGTGTAGTAAGAAGAAGGCGAAGCCAAGCACCAATAATATCCTCCTGCTGTCATAAATATGTTATTTGGTCCTGATTCTATTGTGTTACTATTCGTAAAATATCCTGAATTAGCATAAGTTCCATTTGCTCCTACTGAATATCCATATTTATTTTCTACCTTACATATTAAGTTTGTTGCATTTTTATTTCCTGTTTTCCATACATTAAATGCTTTCATATACATCTCTACACTTGGACTTCCTATTGCATAATCTGCTTCTGCTGTTTTATAGTTTGTCCAATTTGCTGGGTTGCATAGCCATGCTACTGCTTTTTCATTTTTTAAATCTATTGATGATGCATTTGTACTTGCTGCCCATTTTGGATTCATTGCTTTCATTTTTATTATTGCTTCATCTGTATTTGTATATGTTCCACTTATATTTAAGGCTTTTTGTAAACTACTATCATAATCTCTCTTTAAATATAGCTTTCCTGCTGTTCCAAATTCTCCTGCTTCATCATAATAGAATATTCTCCATTTTCCTCCTGCTGTTGGATTATATTCTACTAAATCTCCTATATGTGATTGTAATCCATCTCTTTGTACTGCTGCTTTTGCTTCTGCTATCGTCAT
>CAKOVH010000008.1 GCA_934121885.1 uncultured Clostridia bacterium
TTTCTTCTCCACCATTAAAGAAGAATGTAACATGTGCATATTTTTCTGTTTCTGCAATTCTTAATTGTGTTAATCCAAGATTACTTATATATTCTCCAAATGTATTTTTTAATGTTTCTGGTTTAAATGCAATTTCAACATTTGGTATTGTTTCATCATATTGTCTGAAACATACAAAATATAATCTCATTTTCTTTGTTTCAAATTCTTTAAAATCTGGGTCTACTAATGTTCTTGTTATCTCTCTTGCTCTATCTGGTCTAAAGTTAAAGAATATAACTGAATCATTATTTTGTATTGTTGCAACAGGACTATCTCCTGAATATATTACTGTTGGTTCAACAAATTCATCAAAAACTTCTTTTTGATATGAAGCTTCAATTGCTGAAATAGCACTTGTTGCCTTGTTTCCAACACCATTTACTAATGCTTCATATGCTTTTTGTACTCTTTGCCATCTTTTATCTCTATCCATAGCATAGAATCTTCCAGAGATACTTGCAATTTTTCCTACACCTTTTTCTTTCATTTTTTCTTCAAGTTTTGCAATATAGCTTTCTCCTGAAGCTGGTGGTGTATCTCTACCATCTAAGAAGCAATGTACATATACATCTTCAAAATCTTTTCTTTTTGCAAGTTCTAATAAAGCAAAAAGATGTCTTATATGGCTATGAACTCCTCCATCTGATAACAATCCTAAAATGTGTAACTTTGAATGGTTCTTCTTACAATTTTCTATAGCTTCAACTAATTCTGGAATACTAAAGAAGTCTCCATCCTCAATTGATTTTGTGATTTTTGTTAATTCTTGATATACTATTCTTCCTGCCCCAATATTTGTGTGTCCAACTTCTGAATTTCCCATTTGTCCATCTGGTAATCCCACTTGCATACCGCTCGTATAAATTTGAGTTGTAGGACATGTTTTCATTAGTTTATCAATATTAGGTGTATTGGCAAGCTTAACAGCGTTTCCCTTTTCGTTTTCATTAATACCAAATCCATCTAATATCATTAGCATTGTTAGTTTATTGTTCATCTTTTAGTCCTCTTTTCTTTTCACTTTTATGATTTAATTATCATAATTTACTATTTTAGCAAATTCATCCGATTTTAGACTTGCTCCTCCAACTAAGGCTCCATCTATATCAGATGTACTAAATAGTTCTTTGCTGTTAGAAGCTTTTACACTTCCGCCGTATTGTATTATAACTCTTTCGGCTACTATTTGTCCATATAATTTTGATATTTCTTGTCGAATTTGCTTAATCATATTGTTTGCATCTTCTGATGTTGCAGTTTTTCCAGTTCCAATTGCCCATATTGGTTCATAGGCGATTATTACATCTTCTACTTGATTTTCTGTTAATCCTTCAAGTGCAAGCTTTACCTGATTTGTTACTTTTTCTACTGCCTTTCCACTTTCTCTTTCTTCTAAGCTTTCTCCAACACATACAATTGGCTTTAATCCTGCATTAAAAGCTGACTTTATTTTTTTATTTACAGTTTCATCTGTTTCATTAAAATATTGTCTTCTTTCAGAATGCCCAATAATTACATATTCTACTCCTATAGATTTTAACATTTGAGCTGAAACTTCTCCTGTATATGCTCCGCTTTCTTCCCAGTGCATATTTTGTGCTCCAATTTTAATATTTGTATTTTGAGCTGTTAGAAGTGCATAAAACAAATCAGTGTAAGGTACGCAAAGTATTACTTCACTTTGCGTACTCTTAACTAAAGGAGTTAACTCATCTATAAATCTAATTGTAGCATCAGGAAGCATATTCATCTTCCAATTTCCAGCAATTACTTTTCTTCTCATAATTTAACTACCTTTCTTATATTCTATTTATCATTTAAACATACAAGTCCTGGTAAAGCTTTTCCTTCTAATAGTTCAAGTGAAGCTCCACCACCTGTTGAAATGTGTGTAAACTTATCTTGCAAACCTAGTTTTTTTATTGCTGCTACAGAATCGCCACCACCTACAACAGATATTGCTTCTTTATTTTCTGCAATAGCTTTTGCAACATTTTCTGTTCCTACACAATATTTACTAAATTCACATACACCAAGAGGTCCATTCCATAGTATTGTTTTTGCATCCTTTAAAACATTTGCAAATTCTTCTGATGTTTTAGGTCCAATATCTAATCCTTGGTATCCATCTGGTATTTCGTTAGAGTTTACTAATGTATCTTGTGTATCATTTGAAAACTCTGTTGAAATTCTTACATCTTGTGGAAGTACAATTTTAACACCAGCATTTTTAGCTTTTTCTAAAATGCTTTTTGCTTCTTCTATTTTATCATCTTCACATATTGAATTTCCAATATTGTATCCCATTGATTTAAAGAATGTGAATGCCATTCCACCACCAATTAATATTGTATCAACTTTACTAATTAGATTTTCAATAACACCTATCTTATCTGAAACTTTAGCTCCTCCTAGTATTGCAACAAATGGTTTTTTTGCATTTTCAAGTGTTCCACTTAAAAATGTAATTTCCTTTTCCATTAAGAAACCTGCAACAGATATATCTACAAAATGTGATACTCCTTCTGTTGAACTATGTGCTCTATGAGCTGCTCCAAAAGCATCATTTACATATATTCCATCTGTAAGATTTGCAAATTCTTTAGATAAAGTTTCATCATTTTTCTCTTCTCTTGAGTCAAATCTTACATTTTCAAGTAATGCAACTTCGCCATCTTTTAAGCTTTCAGTAACTTGTTTTGCACTTTCTCCTGTTACATCATTTGCAAATTTTATTTCTGTTTCTAATAGTTTACCTAATTCTTTTGCAACAGGTTTTAAAGAATATTTAGGATTTACTTCTCCCTTTGGTCTTCCAAGGTGAGAACATAATATTACTTTTGCACCATTTTCCATCAAATATTTGATAGTTGGTAGTGCTGCTGTAATTCTAGTATTATCTGTAATTGTTCCGTTTTCATCTAAAGGAACATTAAAATCACATCTTACTAATACTTTCTTTCCCTTTACATCTATATCCTTAACTGTTTTCTTATTCATTCTTTAACTTCCTTTCAAACTCATCTTTTATGATTTTTACATCTTATTTATTTGCAATATACATAGCTAAATCAACTAATTTGTTTGAATATCCCCATTCGTTATCATACCATGCAACTAATTTTACAAAAGTATCTGTTAAAGCAATTCCTGCTGTGCTATCAAATATTGATGTGTGAGAATCATGAATAAAGTCTGATGATACAACTGGATCATCAACATATTCAATAATTCCTTTCATTTCATTTTCTGATGCTTTTTTAACTGCTGCACATATTTCTTCATATGTTGCTGGTTTTTCTAGATTACATGTTAAATCTACAACTGAAACATCAACTGTTGGTACTCTAAATGCCATACCTGTTAATTTTCCATTTAATTCTGGTATAACTTTTCCAACTGCTTTTGCAGCTCCTGTTGATGATGGTATAATATTAGCACTTGCTGCTCTACCACCTCTCCAATCTTTTTTAGATGCTCCATCTACAGTTTTTTGTGTTGCTGTTGTACTATGAACTGTTGTCATTAATCCATCTTTAATTCCAAAGTTATCATTTATAACTTTTGCAAGTGGTGCTAAACAGTTTGTTGTACAAGATGCATTTGATATGATATTCATATCAGGTGTATATTTATCATTATTTACTCCCATTACAAACATTGGTGCATCTTTTGATGGTGCTGAAATAATAACTTTCTTTGCTCCACCTTCTAAATGAGCATTTGCTTTTTCTATTGTTGTAAATACTCCTGAACATTCTAGAACATAGTCTACTCCATCTTTTCCCCATGGAATATTTTTTGGTTCCATTTCATTATATACTTTAACTTCTTTTCCGTTTACAATTAATTTACCTTCTTCTGAAGAAATTTCTCCTTCAAATTTTCCATGTACAGTATCATATTTAACCATGTAAGCCATATAATCTGCTGAAATAAATGGATCATTAATTGCTACAACTTCTACATCCTTTCTTGATAATGCTGCTTGGAATGCAAGATTTCCTATTCTTCCAAATCCATTAATACCTATTCTTATTGACATATAAAATTCCTCCTTCTTGATGTTTATATAACATCTATATATTTAGTATTACCTAAACATTCACATTTTATATCAAATGATATAATATTTCAAGTATTCTCAAATAGTTTTTTAAGTTAAGTATTGTTATCCACAAATAACGCAAAAAACACAGTAACAATCCACAATTAGACTGCTACTGTGTTGATAATTCTTTAAAATTATAATTCAATATTGTCTGTAATTTCGATTTCTTGAAATAAAAAGTTTTTAACTTTTTCTCCAGTAATTTCATAGAATAAAAAGTCATGTACTTTTTGTCCTGTAATTTCTTGGCACCAAAAATCGTGTACTTCTTTAAATACTTTTTCTTGCTTTGGTGTTAATGTTATTTCAACATCTTGGCATAAAAAATTTCTAACTTTTGACCATACACTAACTTCTGTTGGCAAATTTGCACTATTATTAATTCCATTTCCCATTTTTACTTCCTCCTTTGTAGCTTTACTATCATTTTTATCAATATATTTATACTACAATCTTTTTTATTTATCAAGTGCCATTTTTGTTTTTTTATATTATCAATCGTGTAAAGTCAGTATTTTCAATTGTTTGGTCTTTTGTTACATTTTAGTTACAAATTTATTACAGAATTATTACTATATTTCCATCTGCTTTCCCAAAAAACTTGCTGCTGATTGTACAACCTTTTGTTCAACTTCTGTCATTTTTGTTCCAGCTTCTTTTGATAAAAGTATAACACTTCCAATAACATCTCCATCTGAAATAATTGGATATACTACTTGTGAATTAAATCTTCTTTCTTTGTTATCATTTTTTGTTATTGGCACTGCTAAGTCGTTATTTTCTTTACTTGTATAGTTTTCTTTATCCTCTAATATCTTTTCTAGTTCATCGCTTATACTTTGCTCTAAATACTCTTTTTTAGCTCCTCCAGATACAGCTATAACTGTGTCCTTATCTGTAATACAAGCAATATGTCCTGTTGTTTTTGCAAGTGTTTCTGCATATTCTGTTGCAAATTCAGATAATTCTCCAATTGGTGAATATTTTTTTAATATAACTTCTCCTTCTTTATCTGTAAATATTTCTAAAGGATCTCCCTCTTTTATTCTAAGTGTTTTTCTAATTTCTTTTGGAATAACAACTCTACCTAAATCATCTATTCTTCTTACTACACCTGTTGCTTTCACTTTTTCCCCTCCCTTATTTTAGTTATGAAATATAAATGTTAAAATGCATTTAATTTGTTTTTCATAACCTTATTATTGGTTTTTTAGGAGATTTTATTCATAATTTTGTCAAAATTATAGAATAAAAAGACATTTTACCTTTATTAGTAAAATGTCCTTAATTTTTTTATACAATTATTTATCATTCTTATTTATACAGTTTCTTCTAAATTTTCTATTTTTTCTACCTTATTATATTTTTCATATTCTTTTATAATATTTCCAAGTTCGTTTTCAAATTCTTGTAACATTACTATTTTTATGGTTGGCTCTTTGCCATCTAAATAGTTATTCATAACTTGTTTTAATTTTTTTAAGTTTGGAAGTTCCTCTTGTAAATCTTTTGCATATTTTTTAGCTCTATCAAGAAGTTTTTCTTTTATTGTAATTATATCTTCATTACTTGCACATGAAATTCTTTGGAACATTTGAAATACATCATAATATTTAAAAATTGGTACTGTCATACATTCTTTATCAAATTGGTCATAAAACATTTCCATTCTCATAGGAATATATTTAAATATTTCTTCTGCTTTTTCTTTATACATTTTTTCTTCTAGTTGCTTATTAATATTGTTAAAATATTCTATTATTTCGTTCATTTCTTCCGATTCTTCATCTGCAAGTGCAACACTTGCAAGTTCTTCTTCAACATTATCACAATACTTTGATGTTAAAGATGATATATTCATTCCATTTAAAAATACACTTTTTATTGTTCTCATATCATATGAAATTAATCCTTTTTTTACAAAGTAAGCAAAATATGCAAATAATTTTACTATGTTTATTAATTCAACATTACCATTTTTTACATCTTCTATAATTTCATTAACCACACTATCAAATTGATCATCAGTTATTTTCCAATATTCTTCTGTAAGTAATCTTTTATATGCTGGTAGTTTGTCTGTATCAACTGTATTTATTATAACTTCCATATTTTCTTTAAATACTCTCATATCGAAAATACGTGTACGTACATATATTTCAATAAATTTAAAGAAACGATATTCAGCTTTAAAGTTATAATAATAATTGTTATCAAATTCTTTAATATAGAATTGTCTATTATCCATAAATACTCTTGATGATACAAGTATTGCTTTATATTCTTCGTTATTATTAATATTTACAAACTTGTCTTTCGTAATTTTACCTGCTTTAATTTCAAATGATATTGCTATTGTGAATATAAGCATTGTTTGTAATACTCTATTATTTGTATTTGGATAATACTTATTTACCATATCAAATATCTTTTTAAAATTTGTTAATGAGTGTTTTAATATTCTTAAGTTTCTTGTACCACTCTTATGAAAAGTAGATATTATTAGTCTTGTATTATCTCTTAAAAATCTTATTAAATCTGGATATTTTTCATATCTCATTAAAAGTCCATTTATAATATAATTAAATTCTGGTGCATACTCAAAAGTTTCACCTATTAATTTTTCTTTTATTCTTTCATAATCATTTGCTTTATCAAATACATATTCTATGGTATCTTGGATTCTTTCAACCATTGGTTTATCTGTATTTATATTCAATTTATTTTCTTTGTCTAAAAGATATGTTGCTATAAATGTTTTCATTTCAAGATTGCTATTTTTTAGTTTTGTTGCTAATTCTTTTTCATTACATATAATAATTGTTTTTATATGGTCATGTTCAACAAAGTTGTTTATATATCCTAATATATCTATAACATCAACATTGGCTCTTTCTAGGTCATCAAAACATAAAACTTTATCATCTGTTGAGAAAAATTCTTTGTAATCTATTCTATCTCCATTTTGCGTTACTCCAAAAAAGTTTGCCATATCAAGTCCAGTTTTTGCATATTCTGGTATTGATGTTACGCCATTTGTTCCCATAAATCTTTTTAGATTTTTATCCATTAATTGAGTGGTTTCAATAAATATTTTTTTACTTATTTCTTCAAGATTTGATATACCATAAAGTGACATATATATCGGCGTATATTTTTTTCCATTCAATTGCATTGTTTCTATTTTTGGTCTTATTTTATGATTCCAAAAATACGTTTTTCCGCTTCCCCATTCACCATTAATCATAATAGCATAATCTGTATAATCTGATCTAATATAATCTAATATACTCTCAACTAAATCTTCCATTTTATTCTTCCTTTCATTTAATCTTTTGCTATTGTTATAATTCCAACCTTATTTGCACCATGCTGTTTTAATATTTTTTTACATTCATTTGTTGTAGCTCCTGTTGTATAAATATCATCAAATATTAGTACATTTTTATTAATTATTTTTTGCTCATTTTTAACAATATATACATCTTTTGCATTTCTCCTTCTTGCTTCTTTATTCATTTTACTTTGAGGAGCTGTATTAATTATTTTCTTTAAGCAGTTTTCTTCATACATAATATCTAATTTTTTTGATACTTCCTTTGCTATTAAACTGCTTTGATTATATCCTCTTTTCCATTTTCTTTTATTATGAATTGGAACTGGAATTATTATATCATAACTTTTCAAAAATTCACAAGCACTTTTATCGTTTATTAAAATTTCATAAAAGAAATGATATAAATAAGGATTATCATAAAATTTATATTGTATCATTTTTTCTCTTATTAAATCTTCATATACAAGTAAATGAAATCTTTCAGATCTAATATTTGTTTTTATTTTATACTTTTCTATTTCTTTTTTACATTCCTCACATAAGTAGCCTTTGTAAATCTTTCCACATATACTACAAGCTGGTGGAAAGAAAAAATCAAGGACAATTTCAAAAAGCTTATACATTTTACTCCTTTCATTTGCCCCCGATTTATTCTTTTAGTTTCATCATTTTAAAAGCTAGACCAGTATTTCTTCTTTTATTATCTGCATTTCTTATCATAAAATCTATTGTGTTTTTATTTCCAATAATAATTAGCATCTTTTTTGCTCTTGTCATTCCTGTATACAATAAGTTTCTTGTAAGTAGCATTGGAGCAGATTGTCCAACTACCATAATTACAACATCAAATTCACTACCTTGTGCCTTATGTACTGTAATTGCATATGCTAAATCTATTTGTTCTAATTCATTAGACTGGTACCATACAACTTTTTCATCATCAAATTGAATTTTTATATTTTTTTCTTGCTCATTAATTTGCTTTATTGTTCCAAACTCACCATTAAAAACTCCTGAACCCGTTTCATAAATAGGATTTCGCTTTTCCCAATAAATATCATAATTGTTCTTTATTTGCATAATTCTATCTCCTTCACGAAAAATAGAATCTCCAAATTTCTTTTCTTTTTTATCTTCACTATATGGATTTATAGCCTCTTGTAATAGATGATTTAATTCTTTAGTTCCTAAATCTCCTTTTTTAGTAGGTGTTATAATTTGTATATTCTTAAAGAAGTCATAGTCCCCATAGTTTTTTAGTCTTTCGCCACTTAATGAAATAACTTGATATCTAATTTTAGATTGATTATTTTCATCTATAAAAAAGAAATCTTCTAAGTAGTCATTGTCTTTTGCCTCTTCTTTTGTTATAAAATTTTCTCCATTATTTGTTCTATGGCTATTTACTACTATTTTACTTTTAGCTGCTTGTCTAAATATTTTGTTTAATGTTATAGTTGTTATTGTATCTGATTCTATAATATCCCTTAAAACATTTCCTGGTCCCACTGATGGTAATTGGTCAATATCCCCAACTAAAACTAACTTTGTTCCATTGTATATTGCTTTACAAAGATAATTCATTAAAAACACATCTACCATTGACATTTCGTCTACTATAATAATATCTGCATCTATTGGTGCAACTTGAAAATCTGTGTTTATATTTTGTGTATCGTCTGATACTATACTTCCAATTTCTAGTACTCTATGTAATGTTTTTGCTTCTTCTCCTGTTGTTTCTGTCATTCTTTTTGCTGCCCTTCCTGTTGGAGCACACAAAACAGGTTTCATTTCATTATGTTTGTATAAATCTATAATTGTTCTAATTATTGTAGTTTTTCCTGTTCCTGGTCCTCCTGTAATAACACAAACATTATGATCATTTATTGCTCTTATTGCTTCTAATTGTTCTTCTGATAATTCTATGTTTGACTTTTTTTCAAAAACCTTTAATTCTTTCTCAAATCTATCTATTTGCTTTATATTTTTGTATTCATCTAGTTGAATTAATTTTTCTGCTATATTTTTTTCTGCTTTGTAATATGGCATTAAATATACCCATTCCTCGCCATTTCTTTCTTCTATTACTAAATCTTTTTTAGCTTTCATATTAATTAGAACATCTTCTATTTCTTCTTGTTTTACTCCAAGTAAATCATTTGCAAATTTTAGTAAATTTTCGTAAAGTACTGTACAATGTCCATTGTTTGAAGCAAGTGTCAAAGCATGTTTTATTCCGCTTCTAATACGTTTTTCATTGTTATATTCCATACCAATATCTAGTGCCATTTTATCTATTTGATTAAAGTTAACTTTATTTACTAAATCAACTAATATATATGGATTAGCCTGTATTTCTTCAATTGCATTAACCCCCAATTTTTTATATATTGTTTCTGCACTTTGTGGTCCTATTCCAAATTTATCTAAATAACCTACAATTTGCCACACTTCCCAGTTTTCTACAAAACTATCTGATATTTCTATTGCTTTTTCTCTTGTAATACCTTTTATTTGCGCAAGTTTAGTTGGCTCTAATTTGAAAACATTTATTGTATCTTCTCCAAATGTTTCTATAATTTTCTTAGCTGTTGCAGGTCCAACACCTTTTATGCTTCCATTTGCTAAGTATCTTTCTAATGCATCTAAGGTTTGTGGCATTATTTTTTCAAATGTATCTATTTTAAACTGTTCTCCATAGTCTTGATGTTCTACCATCTTTCCATGAAGTTTAAGGGTATCCCCTATGTTTATAAAAGGAAGATACCCTACTACTGTAATTTCATTGCCATCTGTTTTATTAAATACTGCAATGCAATAACTATTTAATTCATTTTTGTATATTATTTCTGCTATTTCGCCTTCTATTTCCAAATTTCAAACCTCTTTTACTTGTTTATAGAGCAATGTATAGTGTGCTACGCGAACCTGCATCACTAGAAGCTATCAAAGGATTACACCATGTATCATATGAAAAAGCTGAACATGCATTTCCCGAATATCCACATCCGACCTCCTCTTAAAAGACGGTAGCCACCGTTATATGCACACATTGTCCAATCCCATGCATTTCCTGCCATATCATAAATATTATTTATATTTGTAATTTCAGAACTACCTGTAGGTATTATTGATGATGCTTTTTCTTGTGTTTTTGTTTCCCCATTTTCACTTTCTTTATATTCTAAAGTATTATCATTATAATTTCCATATGCTGCAGAATTTGTTGGAAAGTTTTTTACTCTTTCATTTGTACTTGTTTGCATCCATCTTAAAGTTGCATCCCATTGGCACCCCCATATCATGCTTGTTGTAACATTACTATTTGCTCCTATTGTTTTACTTAATTTATACTGTGTATACCATGTTTGATTTCCTATATCTGTATTGTATTTTTGCACCACTGCCTTCGTTTTACTTAAATTTCCTGTTTCGTATCTTCCTATATAAAATCCACCATAAGTTCTTACACTTTTAATCATATTTTCAAATTCTTTTTGCAATTGTTCTTTAAGATTTTGTGCTGTTGATGTATCTGGCATACCCGCTTGTTTTAAATTATCAATTGCGGCATCATATTCTGAACCTGATGTACTTTCTTCTCCTTCATTTGCACCTGTTACAACATCTGGTTCTCTGTATGAACTATTCTTCTTGCTTGGATATGCAACTTTCGTAGATGTTGTACCACTAAACTCCCATAATTGTCCTGCATTATTTTCTTTATCATATATGTCATTTATATTAGACACAGGTACCCAAACAAATTCGTTTATTACTGATTTTGCATTTCCATTTGTTCCTTCTTTTATTACAAATCCAGTGGAAACTTTCTTTTCCCCATCTATAGTTGATGCTGTATATCCTTTTGGTACTGGAACAAATATATTATCTTCGCTTAGAACCTTGTCCACTTTTCTTGTATCCCAATTAGCTGTTGGATCCACAGGTGGATTATCCATCATATTAGTATACTCACCAATCGCTTTATTAGTAGATTGCTTTTCTGCTTCTAAAGCCTCATTTTGCATTCTTTCTATTTCTTGTGAACTTTTCAAAATACCTTGATTACTTAATACTGCATTAATACTTACGGTTGAAAGTATTAACATTATAATTATTGTTATAACTAATGCTATTAAGGTAATACCTTTTTGATTATTTTTATTCATTAACTTATCTCCTATTTTTCTCTTTTGATATTATTTCTCACATTTTATCATTTGTTTTTTTCTTTTTCAATACTTTAACTAAATGTTTACTTTGTTTCATCAATATTATCTATTATATCTTTACATTCTTTCCAAGATGTAACTTTTATAAACTCATAATCTTTGTTTATTATATTTAATATTTTGTTTGTATCATCTTTTGAATTCAAATCTGCTATTATTATATCCTTTACCTGCTCTTCTTTTCCATAAATCAAACGAAATACAAAATTTCTTAAAAATCCTTCTATTTTATTTTCTTGGTTTTTAACTGCAATAATCATATAAATTCCATCTGATTTTAAATTAGTATATGTACAAATATATATAATATTTTTAATTATTTCAATTAAACCATATAGGGCAAGCACCCAAAATATACCATTTATAATAAACTCAAACATAATAAACCTCTCTTTTAATCATATCTTATGATTAAAAAAGAGGTTTTGTGAATTTCATTTTATATTATTTTTTCATATTTTCTTTAGCTTCTTTTAGGACTTCGTCCATAACATCTTTCATTCCTCTTTTAGAAACAACTTGTGGTAAATCCCAACCTGGTCCTCTATTACTTTCAATAACAAGTGGTCCATTTTTTGAAATTGCAACATCCCAGCCTATTAAGTTTACTTTATCATTTACTAATGCTGCTTCTAGTACCATTTTTTTAATTTCTTCCCAATATGGAATTTTAAATCCATCAAATTTGATACCAGTAATACTTGTTTCAGATTCATTAAGTTTTTTGTCTATACCATTTCCTACAAGCTTTCCTGTTTCTAAATCTACAAGTACACCTTTTCCACCTTGATGAAAATTATCTGCAATTCCTTTACCACTACCAATTCTAGCTGCTGCAAATAATATTTTAGATTTTCCATTTACTTCGCTTGTCATTATTCTTAATGTGTTTATACTATTGGGACTTAGCTTGGCCCATTCTTCATCTTGTATAACTAATTCTTCAACAAATTCACCGTTTTTCTTTAATTCATTAAAGAATTCTTCTTTATTCTCTATCGTAGAAATATCTACTTTTGTTACATCAGTTCCACCTAATCCTATTATAGGCTTTCTTACAAAAACAGGATGCTTTTGTACAAACTCTTCAAATTTTTCATATCCTTCATCTGTTGAGCAATAATCTCTTTTTGCATATTTAGCAAAATTTTTGTGAAAGTTTATTTTATTTGAAAAAAACTCTGCATATTCTATACTTGCAATTATTTTATATGCTCTATATTCCCCACCAGTTGTAACATATGTTTTTCTTTCTTTTCTCTTTTTTTCGTAAAACTTAAAGTTTAAATAATCTTGTAATCCTGCTCCATATAGTATTGAACACATACCAGCATCCATAAACATTAGCCAAGCAGGCTTTTTATTTGTTTTTGATATTTCTTTTAAATCATTATAAAATCTTCCATAATTTGCAGACATTGCATAACTTAATATTCCCATTTTATTTCTCCCCTTTTTTGTACTTCTTTTTTATTCTACAACATTCGACATTATAATACAAGTATTTTTATATAAGAGAAATAAAATTTTGATATTAAACAATATACATAAAAAAACCTTACACAAATATGTAAGGTTTTTTTATTTTCTATACTAATTCTAATATAACTATTTCAGCAGCGTCTCCTCTACGTTGTCCAAGTTTAAGAATACGTGTATATCCTCCAACTCTTCCTTCATATTTTGGAGCTATTTCATTAAATAGCTTTGCTATTAAATCTATGTTATTTCCTTCATTATCTTTTACTTTGTTTAATGTTTTCATCATTTTTCTTCTAGCATTTAATCTTGAAGGCATATCTTTTTGTCTTTTTTCAGTAGTTTCTTCTTTAACTACTTTTAGGTATTCTTTACCATTTTTGCTTTTTGCAAGTTCTGTAACTTTGTTACCTTTGCTATCTAATTTAGCTTTAACAACTTTTACATCAACTGTTTCAAAATTATCTTTTTCTTTAACAGCTAATGAAATTAAGCTATCAGCAATTGCTTTAACTTCTTTTGCTCTTGCTTCTGTTGTTTCTATTTTTCCATGTAACATTAAATCAGTAACTTGTGTTTTTAACATTGCTAATCTTATGTCAGTTGTTTTACCTAATTTTCTATTTGTTGCCACTTTGTTTTTCCTCCCTCTTCAAACTATTCTTCATCTCTAATAAAGTCTAATCCTAATAATTGTAATTTATTAGTTACTTCATCTAATGATTTTTTACCTAAATTTCTTACTTTCATCATTTCAGACATTGTTTTATTTGTTAAATCTTCAACAGTTGATATTCCTGCTCTCTTTAAGCAGTTGAATGATCTTACTGATAATTCTAAGTCTTCAATTGACATTTCTAATACTTTTTCTTTCTTAGATTCTTCTTTTTCAATCATAACTTGTGTATTTTTAGCAGTTTCTGATAAGTCTATAAATAAATCTAAATGACCTGTCATAACTTTTGCAGCTAAGCTTAATGCCTCATATGGTGTTAAGCTTCCATCTGTCCATACTTCGATACATAATTTATCATAATCAACTCTTTGACCAACTCTTGTGTTTTCAACAGAATAATTTACTTTTTTTACAGGTGTAAAAATTGAATCTATTGGAAGAACACCAATAGCTTGATCTGGCTTTTTATTTTTTTCAGCCATGTTGTATCCTCTTCCCATTTCAGCTGTTAATTCAGCTTTGAATACTCCACCTTCAGCTACTGTTGCGATATGTAAATCTGGATTTAGTATTTCTACTGTACCATCTGTTATTATATCTCCAGCTTTTAATTCTCCTGGTCCTTTAAAATCAATTCTTAATAATTTTTCTTCATTTTTATCTAATTTTAATCTTACACCTTTTAAATTAACTATTATCTCTGGAACATCTTCTACTACATCTTTCATAGTAGAAAATTCATGTAGAACTCCATCTATTTTTACGCTTGTTATAGCACTTCCAGGAAGTGATGATAATAATATTCTTCTTAGTGAGTTTCCTATTGTAATACCATATCCTCTTTCAAGTGGTTCACATACTACTTTTGCATAATTATTATCATTATCAATTTCTAAGCATTTAATATTTGGTTTTTCAAATTCTATCATTTTTACCTCCTAATTTTTAGAAATATCTCACTTCTTTATACTATTATTTTGAGTAAAGCTCTACGATTAAGTGCTCTTCGATTGGTAAATCAACTTCTTCTCTAGCTGATAATCTTACAACTTTTCCACTTAATTTTTCTGCATCTTTTTCTAACCATGCTGGAACTGGTCTTGAAGCGTTTTCTTCAACACTTGCTTTAACAGCTCCATTGTCTTTTCTTACTTCTCTTACAGTGATTACATCTCCTGCTTTAACTAGGTATGAAGGAATATCAACTTTTTCTCCATTAACCTCGAAAGTTCCATGTGTTACAAGCATTCTTGCTTGTGCTCTTGAACTTCCATATCCTAATCTGTAGATAACATTATCTAATCTACTTTCTAATATTTGAAGTAAAACTTCACCAGTTTTTCCTCTTGATTGTGAAGCCATTTCGAAGTATCTTCTGAATTGTTTTTCACTTACTCCGTAATATGCTTTTGTTTTTTGTTTTTCTCTTAACTGTGTACCATATTCAGATAATTTTTTCTTTTTTTGTCCATTTTGTCCTGGTGCATAGTTTCTTCTTGCAATACTACATTTATCTGAGTAACATCTTGAACCTTTTAAGAACAATTTTTGTCCTTCTCTACGACAAATACGGCATTGCTCATCTTTATATCTTGCCATTTTTAAATTTCACCTTCCTTAATTATTTTACTATACTCTACGTCTTTTTGGTGGTCTGCAACCATTGTGTGGTATTGGAGTTACATCCTTAATACTACTAATTTCTAATCCTGCTGATTGTAATGATCTAATTGCTGCTTCACGTCCTGAACCAGGTCCTTTAACAAATACTTCAACTGATTTTAAACCATGTTCCATTGCTGCTTTAGCTGCTGTTTCTGCTGCTTCTCCAGCTGCAAATGGTGTACTTTTTCTTGAACCTTTAAATCCAAGCTCACCAGCACTTGCCCAAGATAATACATTACCTTGTGTATCGCTGATTGTAACTATTGTATTATTAAAACTAGAATGAATATGAGCCATACCTTTTTCTATGTTTTTTCTATCTCTTCTTCTAGTTACTCTTTTTGTTACATTTTTTGTAGCCATTTTTCTAAATTCCTCCTCGCTTAAAAATATCTATTATTTTTTGCTCTTGCTTACTAATTTTCTTGGTCCTTTTCTTGTACGGGCATTAGTTTTTGTTCTTTGTCCTCTTACAGGAAGACCTTTTCTATGTCTTAGTCCTCTATAACATCCAATTTCAGTTAATCTTTTGATGTTTAAAGCAACTTCTCTACGTAAGTCACCTTCTGTTTTATAACCTTCCATTGCATTTCTGATTGCTTGTACTTGGTCATCAGTTAAATCTTTAACTCTTACATCTGGACTTACTTTTGCTTTTTCTAATATTTTTTGTGAGCTTGCTAAACCTATACCATATATATATGTTAAACCAACCTCAACTCTTTTTTCTCTAGGTAAATCTACGCCTGCTATACGAGCCATAATTTTCCTTGCACCTCCACTTGTTTTTTTATTTTTAATTTTTTTAGTTTGAATTTTATTAAAGGTGAAATGCATTGGATTAAATCCAATCTTTAATTTTTTCAAACAATATATAAAACACAAACCCGATATATAACCTTATATATGACTTATACATCATATATAAAGTTACAGCCGCTAATCAATAGATTTGTGTTATAAACAATAATTATTATCCTTGTCTTTGTTTGTGTTTAGGATTATCACAGATAACTCTAATTACACCTTTTCTTTTTATTACTTTGCATTTTTCGCATATTTTTTTTACTGATGGTCTTACTTTCATTTCTTTCACCTCTACTTAATTTAAAATTTATATATTTTTGGGTTAATTATCAACTTTATTATTTTAAGCTTATTTAGCTCTCCAGGTAATTCTGCCACGAGTTAAATCATATGGTGATAATTCAACTTTTACTTTATCTCCTGGAAGAATTTTTATGTAATTCATTCTTAATTTTCCAGAAATATGAGCTAATATTTGATGCCCATTTTCAAGTTCTACTTTAAAATTAGTATTTGGTAATGTTTCTACAACAGTTCCTTCTACTTCAATTACATCCTCTTTTGACATATTACCCTCCATTTTTCTTTCAAAAATAGCCAAAATCGCTATTTTATAAACAATATCTTATATAGTATATAACAATTTTAAACTAATGTCAAGATTTCTGGCTCTTTTTCTGTAATTAAAATTGTATTTTCATAATGTGCAGATAAGCTACCATCATCTGTTAAAATTGTCCAACCATCATCATCTTGATAAATCTCGTTACTTCCCATAATTACCATTGGTTCAATTGCAAGTGTCATACCAGGTTCAAGTCTTACACCTCTTCCTGGTTTACCATAGTTTGGTATTCCTGGGTCTTCATGCATCTCTCTTCCAATTCCATGGCCTTGGAATTCTCTTACAACACTATAACCATTTTTTTCAACAAATTCACCTATTGCATGTGAAATATCTCCAATTCTATTTCCCTTTACGGCATATTTAATTCCTTCAAAGAATGCTTGTTTAGTAACTTCAACTAATCTTTTAGCTTCGTTTGATGCATTTCCTACAATAAATGTTCTAGCTGCATCACCATTAAAACCATCTTTATAGACAACTAAATCAATGCTAACTACGTCTCCATCTCTTATTATTTTTTTTGCAGATGGAATTCCGTGTATTATTTCATCATTAATTGATACACATAGTGTAGAAGGAAAATTTGGAACACCTCTTACTCCACTTGGATATCCCTTTTGTGCTGGAATACCCCCATTTTCTCTAATAATTTTATCTGCAAATTGATCAAGTTCTAGAGAAGTCATTCCTGGTTTTATAAATTTTTCAAGTTCTTTATATACTAAGCTTGTTACTCTACAAGCTTCCCTCATTAATTCAATTTCTTTTTTTGATTTTATAGTTACCAATTTAATTACTTCCTTCTAAATTATTTAATTCTTTTTTTATGCTTGTAACAGCTTCATCAAGTTGTTTTGGATAAATAGAATACAATGCATTATTTTTTCTATAAAATTCCAATAATTCTTCTGCATTTTCATGATATACAACAAGTCTTTTTCTAACTGTTTCTTCATTATCATCTGCTCTCTTTTTTAGTTCACTGCCACAAATATCACAAATTCCACTTTGTTTTGGTGGTCTAGTATCTAAATTATATATTGCACCACAAGATTTATTAGAACATGTAACTCTATTTACAATTCTTTTAATAATTTCATCATCTGGAACATTTAGTTCTATTGCAATTCTTTTTTGTGTTGGATTATTTTTTAATAAGAATTTTTTTAAAGCTTCTGCTTGTGCAGCTGTTCTTGGGAATCCATCTAATATTGCACCATTTTTTACATCATCTTCTAAAAGACGTGCTTCTACAGTTTCTATAACAACATCATCTGGAACCAATGCTCCATTTGCAATGTAACCTTCAATTTTCTTTCCAAGATCTGTTTTTTTGTTTATTTGTTCTCTAAATATATCTCCTGTTGAAATATGTGTTAATTTCATATCTTCTGATAATATTTTTCCTATTGTTCCTTTTCCAGTTCCTGGAGCTCCTAACATTACTATATACATCTATTTTTCTCTCCTATGACTATTTTTCTTATATACGCAATTTATCAGAGGTAAAATACATACAAAATTTATGTTATTTATCCTCTGATTATTGCACATTATTTTTATTCTAAGAATCCTTTGTAATGTCTCATTACTAATTGTGATTCTAATTGTTGTACAGTTTCTAGTGCAACACCTACAACGATTAATATTGATGTTCCTCCGAAAGCTAAATCCATATTTGGTATAAATCTTACAAGCATTGGTAAAATTGCAATGATTGCTAAGAATAATCCACCAAACCATGTCAATTTACTTATAATTGAAGATAAGTAATCTGTTGTTGGCTTTCCTGCTCTAATACCTGGAATAAATCCACCGTTTCTTTTAATATTATTTGAAACTTCTGCAGGATTAAATGTTGCATATGTATAGAAGAATGTAAATCCTACTATTAATAATAAGTAAACAACAGCATTGGCAATTGTATAACCAATTTCAACATTTGATGATGAAGTTGCTATTGAAAACTTATATAGAACTTCCCAAAATCCTGTTGGATTTTGAGTAAACATTTGAATAATCATTGCTGGAAATGTCATAAATGATGATGCAAAGATTATTGGCATAACACCTGCCATTGCAAGTTTTAATGGAATATTTGTATTTTGTGCTCCAACCATTTTTCTTCCTACAACTCTTTTTGAGTATTGTACTGGAACTCTTCTTTCTGCTTGTTGTACAAATACAACACCTGCAACTAATATAATTGCACCAATGATAATTCCTAATGCTGTTAATAATCCAGTTGTACTAAATCCTGTAGCTGGCATTATTAAATTCCATATTGTAGTTATTCCACCAGGTAAGCCTGATACTATACCTACGAAAATTATCATTGATATTCCGTTTCCAATTCCCTTTGATGTAATTTCATCTCCAAGCCACATTAGAAGTGCAGTACCTGTCATTAATGATATGATAACTGTAAATCCTGTAGCAAATCCTGAATCAATGAATATTCCTGAAGCTTTATATGATAGATATAAACCTACTGCTTCTATTAAAGCAAGTACTACTGTTAATAGTTTTGTATATCTATTAATTTTCTTTCTTCCTTCTTCTCCGCCCTCCTTAGTTAATCTCTCTAAGGCTGGTATAACCATTGCCAGCAATTGTATAACAATTGAAGCTGTGATATAAGGGCTTATTGACATTGCAAATATAGAAAATCTTGAAAAAGCTCCTCCTGAGATTAAGTCTATAAGACCTGCCATTCCACTAGAACTACTATTCATATATTCTGATAATGTGAATGTGTCTACTCCTGGCACTGTTATAAAACATCCTAATCTAAATATAACTATTAATAATAATGTATATAATAGTTTTTTTCTAACATCTGGTGTTTTTAGTGCGTTTTTTATTGTTTTAAACAACTAAATCACCTCTGCCTTTCCTCCTAAAGCTTCAATTTTTTCAATAGCAGCTTTAGTAAATCTTATAGCTTTAACTGTTAATTTTTTATCTAATTTTCCTGTTGCTAATACTACGATTCCGTCATTTGCTTTGCTTATAATTCCATCAGCAATTAAGCTTTCAGCTGTTACTTCTTCAGTAGTTGCTTTATTTAACATTGTTAAAGTTACTTCTGTATAGTTTCTAGCATGAATGTTTGTAAATCCTCTTTTAGGTAATCTTCTATATAATGGAGTTTGACCACCTTCAAAACCACGTCTTACACCTCCGCCAGATCTTGCTTTTTGTCCTTTATGTCCTCTTCCAGAAGTTTTTCCTAAACCAGAACCAACTCCACGTCCAACTCTTGTTCTCTTTTCAACTTTTTGTGCTGGTTTTAATTCATCTAGTTTCATTATGCAATTACACCTCCTAATTTTTTATATTTAGTTTATTATAATATTTCTTCTACTTTTTTTCCTCTTTTTTTAGCAATTTGTTCAACAGTTTTCATTGCTTTTAATCCTTCGATTGTTGCGTAAACAACATTTCTTGGATTGTTTGTTCCAATAACTTTAGTTCTGATATCTTTGTATCCTGCAAGTTCTAGAACAGGTCTTACGCTACCACCTGCGATAACTCCAGTACCTTCTGCTGCTGGTTTTAATAGTACTTTTGCACTACCAAATTCTCCAACGTATTCATGAGGTATTGATGTTCCAACAACTGGAACTTCTACTAAATTCTTTTTAGCATCTTCAATTGCTTTTTTGATTGCATCTGGAACTTCTGATGCTTTACCATTTCCAACACCAACGTGACCATTTTCGTCTCCAACAACAACTACTGCACTAAATCTAAAAGTTCTACCACCTTTAACAACCTTTGCAACTCTGTTAATTGCTACAACTTTCTCTTTTAATTCAGATGTATTTTCTGATTGCACTTTATTTCCCTCCTTAATTTCTTATTGTTTTTCTTATAATTTCTATAGCTTGCAAATTTTTAAATCATTTGCAACTTGTAGTTGTAAATTAAGTTTCTTCTATAACAACTACTATTAGAACTCTAATCCGCCTTCTCTTGCGGCTTCAGCTAATTCTTTAACAACACCATGATAAATGTATCCACCTCTATCAAATACTACAGCTTTAATATTCTTTTCTGTAGCTCTTTTAGCGATTAATTTACCAACTTCTACTGCTGCTTCTTTATTTGCATGCTTTGTTTTTACTTCTTTGTCAAGTGTTGATGCTTGAGCTAAAGTAACACCATTAACATCATCAATTACTTGAACATAAAGATTACTATTGCTTCTGAATACGCATAATCTTGGGCATTCTGCTGTTCCAGATATTTTTCTACGTACTCTTAAATGTCTTCTTTCTCTTTCAGCTCTTCTATCATTTTTTGTAATCATAGTTTATTCCTTTCTACTAATGTAACAGCATTAGTTATTTTTATTTTTTACCAGCTTTTCCTTCTTTACGTCTAATATGCTCTTCTGCATATTTAATTCCTTTTCCTCTATATACTTCTGGTGGTCTCTTTGTTCTTACAACAGCTGCTGTTTGACCAACAACTTCTTTATCAATTCCTCTAACAGTAATATGGTTAGCATCTGGAACATCAAAAGTAATTCCTTCTGGTGGATCCATCTCTACTGGATGAGAATATCCTAAGTTCATAACTAGTTTATTTCCCTTCTTTTGAGCTCTGTAACCAACACCGTTAATTTCTAAATCTCTTTTATATTCATGTAGAACTCCTTCAATCATGTTGTTGATTAAAGTTCTTGTTAAACCATGTAAACTTCTATTTTCTGGTTCGTCATTTGGTCTTGTAACAGTAATTACATTGTTATCCATTGTAACACTGATGTTTTTATGTATTTCTCTTTCTAATGTACCTTTTGGACCTTTTACAGTAATGTGGTGTCCGTCTAATTTAACTTCAACACCTTCTGGTACATTAATAGGTTTGTTTCCTATTCTTGACATTTTGTTTTTCCCTCCTTTTTGTTTTAAAAATTACCAAACGTAAGCTAGAACTTCTCCTCCAAGTCCTTCTGCTCTTGCTTCTTTGTCTGTTTTAATTCCTTTTGATGTAGAGATAAGTGCAATTCCTAAACCGTTTAGAACTTGTGGTAATTCATCTTTTGATGCATATACTCTTAGTCCTGGTTTACTGATTCTTCTTAATCCATCAATAACTCTTGCACCTTTTTCATCATATTTTAATGTGATTCTTATAATTCCTTGATGAGAATCATCTATTTCTTCAAATGCAGCGATATATCCTTCATTGAATAGGATTGTTGCAATTGCTTTTTTCATGTTTGAGCTTGGTATATCTACTGTTTTGTGTTTTGAACTGTTTGCATTTCTTATTCTTGTTAGCATATCTGCTATTGGATCAGTTGTATTCAATTTTTTTTCCCTCCTTGTTTTATATTATTGTTTTGAATATTACCAGCTTGCTTTCTTTACTCCTGGGATTTCTCCTTTATGAGCTAATTTTCTAAAGCATACACGGCAAATTCCGAATTTTCTAATATAAGCATGTGGTCTTCCACAAATTTTACATCTATTATATTCTCTTGTCTGATATTTTTGGGCTCTTTGTTGTTTAACTTTTAAAGATTTTTTAGCCATTTTTTTCTCCTTTCATTTCTTAGTTTTTAAAAGGCATTCCTAATAGAGATAAAAGTTCTTTAGCTTCTTCATCAGTTTTAGCAGTAGTTACGAATATAATATCCATTCCTCTAATTTTATCAATTTTGTCATATTCAATCTCTGGGAAAATTAATTGTTCTTTAATTCCCATTGAGTAATTTCCTCTACCATCAAAAGAATTGCTTGATACTCCTCTAAAATCTCTAACTCTTGGAAGTGCTACATTAAATAGTTTGTATGCAAAATCATACATTTTATCCTTTCTTAAAGTAACTTTACATCCCATGTTAATTCCTTCTCTTATTTTGAAGGCTGCTATAGCTTTCTTAGCCTTTGTTATAATTGGCTTTTGTCCAGTTATAAGTGTTACGTCGCTTATAGCATTTTCTAATGATTTAGGATTATCTTTTGTATCTCCTAAACCTATATTAATAACTATTTTATCTAATTTTGGAACTTCCATAATTGATTTATAGTTAAATTTTTTCATTAATGCTGGTATAACTTCTTTTTCATATTGTTCTCTTAATATTTCCATAAGTCTAAATAGACCTCCTTTCTAGAATGTTTTATTTCATTTTTGTTCCGCATTTCTTGCAAACACGTACTTTTTCGTCTTTTTCAATTTTATATCCAACTCTTGTTGCCTTTCCACATTTTGAGCAAACAACATTTACTTTGCTGCTATGGATAGCACATTCAACAGGGATAATTCCACCTTCTTCACCTTGTTTTCTAGGTTTGATGTGTTTTTTTCTAATATTAACACCTTTAACAATAACTTTTTCTGTTTTTGGTATTACTTCTAGAACTTCACCTGTTTTTCCTTTATCATTTCCAGATAAAACTTGAACTGTATCACCTTTTTTTATTCTCATTTATATTTTCACCTCTTTAATTCTTGATTTCGAAACTCTTTTTATAGAACTTCTGGTGCAAGTGAAAGGATTTTCATATAATCTTTTTCTCTTAATTCTCTTGCAACAGGACCAAATATACGAGTTCCCTTTGGTGTTCCATCTTCTTTTATAATAACTGCTGCATTTTCGTCAAATCTTACATAAGAACCATCAGCTCTTCTTGTAGGTTTCTTTGTTCTAACTACAACAGCTTTTACAACATCACCTTTTTTTACAACGCCACCTGGTGTAGCTGTTTTAACAGAAGCAACAATGATATCACCAATTCTAGCATATTTTCTATAAGAACCACCTAGACATCTGATACACATAATCTCTTTTGCACCTGTATTATCTGCTACTTTTAAAATTGTTTGTTGTTGTACCATGATATTTTTCCTCCTTTAATTATTTGATTACTGCCTTTTCCATAATTTCAACTACTCTCCATCTTTTATCTTTTGATAGAGGTCTTGTTTCCATTACTTTTACTTTATCACCGATTTGGCATGCATTTTCTTCATCATGAGCTTTTAATTTGTAAGTTCTTTTTTGAACTTTACCATATGTTTTATGTTTCTCACTTGTTTCAACAGATACAACTACTGTTTTATCCATTTTATTTGAAGAAACTGTACCAATCATAACTTTACGAAGATTTCTTTCTTCCATTTTTAATCTCCCTTCTTGATTAATTCAATTCTATTTATTTTCTTCAGCCATTTTTCTTTCTGTCAATACTGTTTTTATTCTTGCAATGTCTTTTTTCACTTCTTTAATTTTCATAGGATTGTCTAGTCCGTTTGTTGCTAGACTAAATCTTAATTTGAATAATTCAGATTTTAATTCTCCTAATTCTTTCTCTAAATCTGGTGAAGACATTTCTTTTATCTTATTTATCTTCATCTAATTCACCACCTATTTCAGTTTCGCTTTTTACAAATTTGCACTTAACAGATAGTTTGTTTGCAGCTAATCTTAAAGCTTCTCTTGCTGTGTCTTCTGTAACACCAGCTATTTCAAACATTACTCTTCCTGGTTTTACATTTGCTACCCAAAATTCAACAGCACCTTTACCTTTACCCATACGAGTACCGATAGGTTTTCTTGTTACTGGTTTGTCTGGGAATATTTTAATCCAAACTTTACCACCTCTTTTGATGTAACGTGTCATAGCAACACGGGCTGCTTCTATTTGATTAGAAGTAATTTGTCCAGCCTCTAATGCTTGTAAACCATATTCTCCATCTGTTACTTTATTTCCTCTTGTTGCATATCCTCTATTTCTACCTTTTTGTTGTTTTCTATATTTTGTTCTTTTTGGTATTAATGGCATTATTTGTCTCCTCCTTCCACTGCTTTCTTTCTAGCAGGAAGAACTTCTCCTTTATATATCCAAACTTTTACACCGATTTTTCCATATGTTGTATCTGCTTCTGCAAATCCATATTCGATATCAGCTCTTAAAGTTTGAAGTGGGATTGTTCCCTCTTTATAAAATTCAGTTCTAGCCATATCTGCTCCACCTAATCTTCCAGATACAGCAGTCTTAATTCCTAATGCACCTGATTTCATAGTTTTTTGCATACATTGTTTCATTGCTCTTCTGAAAGAAACTCTCTTCTCTAATTGACTAGCAATATTTTCTGCTACTAATTGAGCATCTAAATCAATGTTCTTAACCTCAACGATATTTAGGTTAACTTCTTTATTAATCATTTTTTCTAATTCAACTTTTAAGCTTTCAGCTAAGTTTCCACCTTTTCCTATAACGATTCCTGGTTTAGCTGTATAAACATTTACTCTAACAAATTTTGCAGTTCTTTCGATTTCTATTTTAGAAATTCCAGCTGCGTATAATTTCTTTTTAACATACACACGAATTTTGTGGTCTTCAACTAGGTAATCTCCAAAATCTTTTGAATCTGCATACCATTTTGAATTCCAGTCTTTAATAATTCCTACTCTTAATCCATGTGGATCCATTTTTTGTCCCATTTTGTAAATGTCCTCCTTCCTTTCTTATTAAACTCTCTCTTTTAATACTATTGTAATATGACTTGTTCTTTTTCTAATTCTTACTGCGCTTCCTTTAGCTGCTGGTCTAATTCTCTTTAGAGTTGGACCTTGGTTAGCGTAAATTTCAGCTACATATAATTTTTCATGAGCCATATTATGGTTATTTTCAGCATTTGCAATTGCTGATTTTAATAATTTTTCTATAATTTCAGATGAAGCTTTTGGAGTATATTTAACTATTGCTAGTGCTTCATCAATGTCTTTTCCCTTAATTAAGTCTGCTACAATTTTAACTTTTCTGCTTGAAATTCTAGCATATTTAAGAGTTGCTTCTGCCTTTGGTATTATTTCTTCCACGTTAATTTACCTCCTTTATTTATTTTGTTGTTGTCGTCTTGTCTCCTGAGTGTCCTTTAAATGTTCTTGTAGGTGCAAATTCACCTAATTTATGTCCTATCATTTCTTCTGAAATGTATACAGGAACATGTTTTCTTCCATCGTGAACAGCGATTGTGTGTCCTACCATTTGAGGATAAATTGTAGAAGCTCTTGACCATGTTTTTATAACGTCTTTGTTTCCACTTTCGTTCATAGCTTCAACTCTTTTTAACAATCTTTCTTCAACATATGGTTGCTTTTTAGCTGATCTTGACATTTAGTTTTCCTCCTTTTAGATTTTGTTTTACTTTCTTCTCTTTACAATAAATTTATCTGTGTTTTTATTTTTTTGTCTTGTCTTGTATCCTAATGCTGGTTTGCCCCAAGGTGTCATTGGTCCTGAATGTCCTACTGGTGCTCTACCTTCACCACCACCATGAGGGTGATCTACTGGGTTCATTACAGATCCTCTTACTGTTGGTCTGATACCCATATGTCTTGTTCTTCCTGCTTTACCAAGTTTAACATTTTCATGTTCTTGGTTACCAATTGTACCGATTGTAGCTTTGCATATAGCCATAACTAATCTCATTTCTCCAGATGGTAATCTTACGTGAGCATATTTACCTTCTTTAGCCATTAATTGAGCTTCTTGTCCGGCAGCTCTTACTAATTTTCCACCTTGACCTGGATTTAATTCGATATTATGAATCATTGTACCTACTGGTATATTTTCAATTTTCATACAGTTTCCTGGTTTAATATCAGCTTTTTCACTAGATATTACTTTATCACCATCTTTTAATCCAACTGGTGCTAATATATATGCTTTTTCTCCATCTTCATATTCGATTAATGCAATATTTGCACTTCTGTTTGGATCATATTCGATTCCTAATACTGTTGCAGACATATCAACTTTATTTCTTTTGAAATCTACTAATCTATATTTTTGTCTGTTTCCTCCACCTTGGTGTCTTACTGTGATTCTACCATAAGAGTTTCTTCCTGAATTTTTCTTTTTAGTTGCTAATAAAGATTTTTCAGGAGCTTTCTTTGTGATTTCAGCAAAGTCTGACACTGTCATATTTCTTCTTGATGGAGTATATGCTTTAAAATGTTTCATTCCCATTGTTTAATTCTCTCCTTTAATTATTTATTTTCCGAGTTATTTTCTCGATATTTTATTTTGATTTATTTATGCACCCATAAATTCATCAATTGAGTCTTTGTATTTTTTAGAAATTTTAACTTCTTTTCCACCTTTTGTTAGGTAAGATTTTTCTGAAGCATTTGTATCGATTGTAACGATAGCTTTTTTCCAATCAGAAGTTTTTCCAACATTTCTTCCAACTCTTTTTTCTTTTCCTTTTACTGTTACAGTATTTACATTTAATACTTTAACTTCAAAAAGTTTTTCAACGGCATTTTTTATATCTACCTTTGTTGCTTTTTTGTTTACTTTAAAAGTGTACTTTCCTTCTTGAATTCCATCGCTACTTTTTTCAGTAACAACTGGAGCTATTATAATATCTTCTGCTACCATTATGCGTACACCTCCTCTAATTTCTTAACAGTATCTAATGTAATAACAAGATTTTTGTATTTTAATAAATCATATACATTAATTGTATTTACAAGAGTTGTTTTAACTCCTTCAATATTTCTTGCTGATTTTTGAACTGTTTCATTTTTTTCTGGTAAAAGAATTAATGTTTTTCCTTCAACCTTTAAGTTTGTTAATGCTTTAGCCATTTCTTTTGTTTTAATTTCTTTTAATGGTAAGCTATCAACAACTACTAATTCATTTTCTAATACTTTTGAGCTTAAGCAAGACTTAATTGCTAATCTCTTTTCTTTCTTATTTACTTGATATTTGTATGAACGAGGTTTTGGACCTAGTGCGATACCACCTTTAATCCATTGTGGAGCTCTAATACTTCCTTGTCTAGCTCTACCTGTTCCTTTTTGTCTCCAAGGTTTTCTACCACCACCACGAACTTCTGCTCTTGTTTTAGTGCTTTGTGTACCTTGTCTTTGGTTAGCTAAGAAGTTAACTAATACGCTATGTACAACAGCTTCGTTTGGTTCAATTCCAAATATTTCTTCTTTTAAGTCAACTGTGCTAACTTTTTTACCTTCTATATCATATACGTCTATTTTAGGCATTTCGTTTTTCCTCCTTCTCTATTTTGTTTTTACACTTGATTTTATTTTTAGTATTGCACCTTTTGCTCCTGGTACACTACCTTTTACTAATAATACATTTTTATCTAGGTCTACTCTTACAACTTCTAAGTTTTGAATTGTAATTGTTTGAACTCCCATATGTCCTGGTAGTTTTTTACCTTTGAAAACTCTACCTGGTGTAGATGTAGGTCCCATTGATCCTGGTCTTCTATGATACATAGAACCATGTCCCATAGGTCCTCTTGATTGTCCATGACGTTTAATAACACCTTGGAATCCTTTACCTTTTGAAGTTCCTTGAATATCGATTTTATCTCCAGCTGCAAATATGTCAGCTTTTAATTCATCTCCAACTTTAACTTCTTCTACTGAGTCAACTCTAAATTCTCTTAAATGTTTTTTAGGTGTAACATTTACTTTTGTAAAGTGACCTTTCATAGGTTTATTTAATTTTTTTTCTTTAATATCTCCATATCCTAATTGGATAGCTGTGTATCCATCTGTATCTTGTGTTTTAACTTGTGCTACTACACAAGGTCCAGCTTCGATAACTGTTACTGGAATAACTTTTCCTGATTCGTCAAAAATTTGTGTCATTCCTACTTTTTTTCCGATTAATCCTTTATTCATGTTTTCCCTCCAACTATTGGCTGATACTTTAAATTTCATAATTCACTTATGCTATACCAGCTTGGTTTTGCTGAAACTGTTTTTCAGTGTCAGTATTCAAATGTCTATGCATTTGTTTTAAATTAATCTTAAATAATTTCTTTCAACACTATTATAGTTTGATTTCTATATCAACACCAGCTGGTAAATCAATTTTCATTAAGCTATCAACTGTTTTTTGTGTTGGGTAAAGAATGTCAATAACTCTTTTATGTGTTCTCATTTCAAATTGTTCTCTTGAATCTTTGTGTTTGTGTGGAGAACGTAAAATTGTTATGATTTCTTTTTGTGTTGGTAATGGAATAGGACCAGAAACTGTTGCTCCTGTCTTTTTAGCAGTATCTACTATCTTCTCAGCAGACTGTTCTAAAACAACATGATCATAAGCCTTTAATCTTATTCTAATTTTTTCGCTTGTTACTGCATTTTCCTTCTTTGTTGCCATTAAAAATTCCCTCCTTAAAATATATTGTTTTTTAGGTCGGAAGTTATAAACGCACCCTGGTGTATCTTGTTACTCCAATATAAAAACCCAAGTTTGCATGATGGTCTTGGGATAAGTGTACATTTATAATAAGCTATTATATAAAATAGCTCTTTCTTACCGCCTTGGTCTTAGCCACGACATACTCCGTAAGAGTTCCCTCCATCTACCTATAAAAGATAGTGTAGCCACATCTTACTTCATCGCCAAATACATGCTCAATTATTATACAATACTTTTAGCTGTTTCGTCAATAGTTTTTTAGTATTTTATGTAAAAAACCATAAAAATTTCTAGTAGATTAATCTACTAGAAATTTCATATTTTATAATTCATATTCATACATAATATTACTTAATATTGCTATTGGTGCAGTTTCTGTTCTTAATATTCTTTTTCCAAGTGTTATTGTTTTTACACCTTTTTCTTTAAATAAATCTATTTCTGTTTCATCAATCCCACCTTCTGGGCCTATTAATACACCAATTTTTAAATTTTCATTTTCGTTAACTTTTGTATTTTTTAGTACTTGTTTTAATGTAACATCATTTTCTTTTTCATAAGCTATAATAAATATATCATAATCACTTATCTTTTTTGATAATTCTTGTACTTTTAATATTTTACCAATAGTAGGTATTGCATCTCTTCCAGACTGTTTTGCAGCAACTTCTGCAATTTTTTGCCATCTTTCTATTTTTTTGTCTGCATCTTTTCCTTCTAATTTTACAATACTTCTTTTCATCATAACAGGCACAATTTCTCTTACCCCAAGTTCAGTTGTTTTTTGTATAATATATTCCATTTTATCTGCTTTTGGAAGCCCTTGAAAAATTGTAACAAATATATTACTTTCTGTACTATCTTCAAGCATTTCTTCTATTTTACAAACAACTTTGTCTTTTTCCAATCTATCAATTTTTGCTTTGTATGTAATATTTCTATCTTTATTACAAATTAATATTTCATCATCTTTTGTAAGTCGTAATACATTTACTATATGATTAACATCTTCGCCATTTATATATATTGATTCATCTTCAATTTGATCTTGTGCTACAAAAAATTTTGGCATATTAGTAATTCTCCTTTTCTAGAACAGGGAATATAAATTGTGTACTATTTTCTGTTACATTTCCGTTTTCTTTATGATTTGTCAAAAATTCATTTGAGCCTTTTAGAAAATATTTATATCTCATTTCCTCTGTTAAAGTTCCACCATCAGCTATAATTGGATCATCCCATGTAACATCTATAGCATACCATTTTTCATTTATTCTAACATAATTCCACATATGAGGTTCTTCTACTCCTGCAGAATTTGTTGCTGTTCCAGATACTATAACAGATTCTATTCCTAATCCATCTAAAATATATTTGAATGCTCTTGAATATCCTTCGCAAACAACACTTCTAGTTGAAAAAGCTCCATAAACATTATATGCATTTGGATTTGAATTGCTTTGATTATACGTAAAGGTATCTATCATCCAATTATGCAAAAATTTTATTTTTTCATATTCTGTATATCCATTTAACTGCGAAGCAATTTTTGTTCTTATATCTTCAAGATATTTAACCCTATTTTTTACTTCTTCTGATGTTCCAACATCGTCTGTTAAGTAGCTAGCATTTTCTGCTTTAGACAAAACAACCTCATTTATTGATAATTCACCTATCGTTGTTGTATTAATAGTTAGTACAAGCTTTGATAAATCAATATAAAATATATCAACGTTGTCATATGTAAATGCATCCCACGCTGATTGAAATGCATTATTTAATTTTGTTTTTCCTTCTTCACCTTGATTAATTAGACTATTAAATTGAGTTCCAAAATCTATTTCATATACTCCTGTTTTTAAGTTTTCTATATTATTTTCTAGTGATTCATATATAATTTTAGAAGTATCATCTAATTGATTATAATAATAATGATCTATTTGTGAAATATTTATATTTTCATTTGGTTGTTGATTATTTATAGTATTATCCATGTCATTATTATCTACAATTTCATTTACATATGTTACATTTCCCTCTATAGGATTTTGATTTTTATTCTTTTTGAATATTCCTAAAATATCAACAAAGAATACTTCGTATATTAAAAATACAAATACTGCAATTACTAACATTACCAAAATTGATATAATTATTATTCTTTTTATTTTAATTTCTTTGCTTTTTGCTTTTTCCATTTTACTCTACCTCTTTTAATTGTTTTATCATTATATCTGCAAATACCCCATAACCAACTGTTGGATCGTTTACGAGTACATGCGTAACAGCTCCTATAAATTTTCCGTTTTGTATTATTGGTGCTCCACTCATTCCTTGTATAATTCCACCTGTTTTTTCAATAAGTTTTTTATCTGTTATTTTTATAACCATACTTTTGTTGTTTTCATTATTATTTAAGTATAATTTTTTTATTTCAACATCATATTTTTCTGTTTTTCCATTTTCAAGTTCACATAGTATTTGAGCCTTACCTGTTTTTATTTCATCTCTTAAAGCCACATCCATTTCTTCCATATTGTTTATATCAAGTTTATTTTTACTTTGAACTTTTCCATAAATTCCAAAACTTGTATTTTTATATATACTACCTAAACTTTCAGAATTTTCTATTGTACCTCGAATTTCTCCTGGAGTTCCTTTTTGCCCTTTTACTATAGATAAAATATTGGTAGTTGTTAGCTCTCCGCTTTCTATATTAATTAGTTCAGATGTATCAATATCTGCTATCCCATGTCCAAGTGCTGCAAACATTCCAGAGCTTGGCTCGTAAAAAGTCATTGTTCCAACCCCTGCTGCGGCATCTCTTACCCATAAGCCTAATTTATATTCATTTTCGTTTACTTTAGCAGGTTCTATACTTGTTGTAATTGTTTGTTCATTTCTTTTATATTTTACTTTTACAGTTTTACCATTACTTTTGTTTACAGTTTCAATCAAATCATTAGTATTTTCAATCTGCTCATTGTTTATTTCTATAATGGCATCTCCTTCTTGTATTCCAGAATTTTCGTATGGTTTTTTTCCATTTATTTCAGACATTCCTACAACTAGAACACCTTCTGTATATAATTTCATTCCAATTGCTTTTCCTACAGGTACAACTTTCGACTTTGGAATAACATTAACATCCATTTTCTTCACAGGAATATTTCCAAATAAATTTAATGAAACTTCTATTTTTCCTGTATCATTTACTTTATTTTTATTAAGATTGCTTGATGCTTGAAGTACCTTTCCATCTTGTTTTCTTCCTACTGTAATACCATATATTGTTTTTAAATCTAATGTTTCTCCTTGTATTAATATTAAATTATTAGGCATTAATGTTATATTACAAATGTAAACAAAGATTACAAGTAGAAATAAAACAATTAAGATTTTTTTATATAATTTCATGGTTATCCCTCGTTTCTATATTACTTAGGATAACCTAAAATACATTTTTTTAAACATAATTTATCTTAAATCAAAATTACTCTTATATAGGTCGTACCTTTCACGTGCTAATCCTGTTAAATATGTTTGTCTAACGGCTTCTAATTCAGAATTATTCTTATCATATAATGTTTTTCCTGTTAAATAGTCTTTAATTTCTCCTTTTATAATATCATCAATATCATAATCTGCATTTGAATTAACAATGCAATTATAACATCCAGTTAAATATTTATAATGTGCTGAACCATCTATAGTTGTATTGTTAACACCATGTGGATAAAAATACTCTGTCATTGTTTCTGATACTTTAACTGTTTGTCTTAAAAAGCTTAAATCTGTATATGCTGTCATCATAAATTGTTTGTTATCAAAAGTTCCATCTGCTTTTGCTTTTTTAACTTTTTCTAATAATTTTTCACATCCAACTTGATGATATTCTAAATTTTCTCCATCAGTTCCTTCTAATATGTACATCGATTGAGAATTGATTACTTCCTCATTTTTTGTATTTGTAATAACAGAATAATTATTAAAATATTTTTGCCCTATAGGAATACCTTGCATAAATGCTGCAATAGATACATTATTAACTATTTTATACCAATCTGTATCGTTTATTATAGGCATAACAAATTCATAATTGCTTCCAGCTTGAGTATTATAATTTGCAATAGCTGTTGTTAAATTTGTTTCAATAGACTTTCTGATAATTGCAATTCTATGGTTATTAAATGTTGAGTTTGAAAGCATTGGATCATTTTCGCTATTTCCACTTGTTGCAAAAATCTTCAAATTGCCTGTATTTTCAGATAAATAATTTGTATCATTTCCTATTGTGTTATTTCCGTTCGTATCTGTTTTTATAACATTCTTTTGAGTTATATCAACTAATTTTTCATTTACCCATTCACTAAATTCTTTCGCACTTTTATAATACTCATATGCACTAATACTTTTAAATCCAACATTATTATTGTCAATATATGTTTTTAAATTTGACTGTTCACCTGCAAGATATGTTTTTTTGTAATTATCATACCAAAAATATTGAATATTATCATTATTGGTACTTTCAGTTGTTTCTTTATATACCTTTTTATTATTATATACTATATATGTATAATCTCCTTGAGTGGTTGTTCCATCATCATTTACTGTTATTAAATGTTCTGTTAATTCTTCAGGTTCAATTAAAATTCCATCATATTTTAAAGTTTTATTGTTCTCATTAATATCAGTTACTTTTTCTGGATCAATTAAGTATCCTGATTTTGTTTCATATCCATTACCGAAATCGCCATATATAGTAATCTCATTATCTAATGTATAATTTACAATTATTGTTTTACCATTCAAATTGTATTTGCATGAATAATATATATATGGTCTTAACCCATATTGATAATTTTTAATGCTTTCTGTTGTTATTTTTTCTATTGTTTCATCTTCAGCTTTTTCTACTTGTACAATGTTGTCATATGAACTATATATATAATATCCATCATATAGTGTAAATAAAATTGCAGGTATAAACGTCTGCACATCTTCTTTTGAAGATACCATTGATGTTTTCATAGAATTATAAAACATATTTATTGAAGCTTCTATATCCCTTATTTTCGAGTTACTAATACTTGAATACTTATTGTTTACAGAATTTATTTGAAATGCTTTTAATGCATCATATGTAGAATTATCAAGTTTTGTTTTATATAAAGTTTGAAGTGTTATTGTATCTATCTGATTTTGAATGTAGCTTGACATCACCATTGATATTGGAAGAATTATGATAACGAATATTACAGCTAAGTATTGTAATTTCATATATTATTTTTCCTTTCTTTCGTTTTTAATTTAATAGAAATATTTACAATTTTAATAAACATTTCTATTAAATTATACACATTTTAACTAAAAGGAGGCGAAGAAATAGTCCTCCACCCCCACATATTTGCAAAATTATTTATTTATTACTTGTGCTTCCATTAACAGCAACTACCCCTGTTTGCTCTGCAAAGACTTGATATGATTCATTGCCCGAAACCATATAGAAGAAATTTCTAAGTAATTGAGAAATTGTTTTATTTGTATTTTTTACTTTAACAGATACAAGATCTCCTTCTTTTAATGTAATTCTTTTTTTTGAATTAAGTTCTTCTAAAACTTGAGAAGTGTATTTGTTATAATATACATTTTCTCCAATTTTTGTTGTTTCTACCTGAGTTGCTTTTTTACCTGGATTTTCATCTAATTGTTGAACTAACATCTCAACTTCAAATGAATTACCAGTTGCAGTAATCGTCTCTAAATATTGTTCATAATCATCTAATGTGATTTTTCCAGTCGTTCTCATTTTGTCAACAAATTCTGTTGTTGCTGTTTGTACAGCCAATTGTGATATATCATCAGTTCTTTCTGATAAAGACATTAGTGGAAATACAAACATCAAAATTGCTGCTAAAAATATTGCTATTACTGTAATTAAACTATCTCCCATAATTTCAATCTCCTATCTTAGTTTTGTAATGTATATACTATTACTCTTTTTTTCTTTGCATCTTTATCATTGGTTCCGTTATATACGTACTCTCCAAGGTTTTCAATAAATTTGTTATTTTTATATTTCTGCATAAAACCTTCATAATTATAAGATTCTCCACTACCATTTGGATACATATATGTTGTTCCTGCTAGAAAAGCATCTATGTTTTTCTTATATTCAGTATGACTGCCTGTCCATGGTTCATGCCTTTTAGTTTCATCATCAACATCAAAAGCACAAATTTGTAATTTTTCACTATTTAATTTATAATATTTATTTTGTTTATAATCACCAGACCAAAGACTAGAATTGGTTTGAGTGTTATAAATTGTTAAATATTCACCATTTTTATCTCTAAATATTACTGTATAATTTTCTTTGTAATATTTGTATAATGTTGGTACAATTGTTTCCATACCAACAATTCTATTTTCTGTTCCTTGGATTACTTCTTGATATTGCATATATTCCGTAATATCAGAACTATGTAATACTATATCTGCGGTTTCTCTAGCATTTGTAAACATATTAATAGAAATGGACAATGCCATAACAAATACTATAACGGCAAAAGCCATTTTTAAAGCATCAACTGCATTCTCCATATTCTACCTCACTTTTTAGACTATTTTTTTGTTATTGTTACTGAATTAATGTATCCTGATGATGCATCATTTCCAAATACTACATCATATTGATATCCTGATTTTACAGCTGTCTTTGCCTTTGTTCCATCTTTTTCATAAGATGTACCATCAACTGTAATTGTAATTTGTAATGAATCATCATTTACATTAACTAGGTTATGATTTTGAATTGTTGTAAGTAATGCTTTTACCTTTGATCCACTTTGACTTCCTGTATATGAATCGAATTTAGCATTATATGTTGCAACCTTTTCTGCATCTAATCCTGATCCTTCCATTGCTTCCTTTGCTTGGTTAAATACAGCCATACCTATAGCTATAATTGATATTGATAATAATATGGCTCCTGCTATAATTAATGCTTTTGATGCATTCTCCATAATAATTTCCTCCTTTGAATATTTACTTTTTATTACTTTTTTATTTATACTAGGTTTTTAATTACCTAAATAATAAAATCTTAATTGTTTGTTTCTGATATTTCTGAAAAGGTTAAACTTTTTATCTTGTTACTTTTTTTATTATATTCAATACTTGTACATTTAAAATTTGCTGTGCCGTAATTTTTTATAAATGCTTCTGTTCCGCCTTTCTCAATATCTTCAATTTGTAATGTTCTTGTTTCTTTTTTATAAATAAACTCAATATATATTTGTATTAAATTTTCATTATCTTTAATATAACGCTTATTTGAATCTCTAGGTACTTCATTTTTTTCATTTAAATCTATTGTTTTGTTTATTAAACTTATTAAATTTGTACCAAGTATTGTTTTATTTAAATAAACACTATATTCATTATTTACTTTTTGTTTTTCTACTTCATTTTTTCTAAATTGAAAAACCATATATGTTACAACTATTGTTATAACTATTAAAGCAAATAATATCATAAAAAAACCTTTTTTCATATATATCTCTTTCATTATAATATTTTTTACATTTTTATGCAAGTATTTTCATTTATTTTATCTATATTTCCTCAAATTTCATATAGTTTACATATTTTGTATTTTCATTAACATTAAATTCTATGCATATATAATATTTTGTCTCCGCTTGTATATTAAAATATTTATCTCTTACTAAGTCATTGTTTTTAATTAGTTCTGTTAATTGTTCTTCTTTCTTTTTTTCTAAGTTTTTACTACCTTTAATATCTATTTGTATATATCTTGTATTACTTGCATATCCACTTTCCTTTTCTAATTCAAGTTCTGTATTATTTTTTTTTGCTAAATTGGCTAAATTTACAATATCATGTATTGTACATTTTATAGGCTCTACTACATATTGTTTCTTTGTTTCGTCATAATTTGTTACACTTCCATAATATTTTAAAAATTGATTATTAAATGTATCTATTTGAGTCTGTTCAATCTGCTTTGATGCATCAGCACTGTAACTTCCAAAAGTATTAAATAAATATACTCCAGCAGAAATTATCATGACACCTATTAAAATTTCTGCTGCCATAATTAATGCTTTTGATGCATTCTCCATAATAATTTCCTCCTAGCATATTTTTTTATTTTTCTTTAAAACTCATTGATTCTATTCTTCCGTTATACTGGTCGTATGTTACATTTGTACATTTAAAACGTTTATTTTTGAATTCTGTATATACTGATTTTATGTTTTTATATTCATCAATTGCTTCAAGTACTTTTTTAGCTTCTCCACCTTTTTGTCTTATCTTTTCTTCTACATCACTTTCTAAATCTTCACTACTAAATCCTACACCATATATATCAGCAATTTCTCTTATCGTAAGTTGAGAATAATATTTTACTGTTTTACCTTTAAACTTGTTTTTATTTTCAAAATCTGTAATTTCTTTTTCAATTTTATTTTTGTCTGTTAGTATCTTATTAATATCATTTTCTCCCAATTGAAAATAATTTGTACCCGAAATTGAATTATTTATTATTACTATTATTTTTACTTCAATATACCCATCTTCTTTTTTATATCTTCTAGTATAATCATCCTGAAGATTAGCTAGTGAAAACAATTCACTTCCATAAATAGTTCCATTGTATTCTTCAAATTTCTTGCTGTAATCTTCCATCTTACTTAATTCATCATTATCTGTTTTTATTTGCTCAATACCTGCTATTTGATTATACATAAGCATTAATGCTCCAATAATCAATACAGCCATAAGAACAGAGCCTGCTATAATTAAAGCTTTTGATGCATTTTCCATAATTTTTATTCCCTTCCTATTTTTTCATTGATTGGAAAGATGTTGTCATACTTGTCATACCAATGAATACAAGTGGTATAATTAAGTATCCTACAAATAATACTATCATAGGTGCAAATCCAATACCTTTTCCTATCATTCCTTTTTTAGAAATTAATCTTTCATTTGACTCTTTTCTCTTTGCTTGATAATAATCTCTTTCTGTATCTAATTCATCAAATGCATCTGCAATAGGAATTTTTTCAACTGCAGCCTGTAAGCTTTCAACAATACGTATAAATTCTTGATAAGATACGTCTTCTTTTAATTGCTCTAATGCTTCCCAAGGTCCACTTTCATAGTTGTTTACACATTTGCTAATTGGTTCTTTAAAAATATTTGCATATCTTTCTAACCATTCAAGAATAATTTCAACATTCACTCTTTCTATTTTCATAAGCATTAATATAATTGTTTGGAATTGCATTACCTCATCTTCCATTTCAATTTGCCTCATTTTAGCTTGGAATGTAAGTAGCCATATTGGTACATTATATGCAATAATTGCAAATACCATTGAAAGTAATATTTCGAACCATTTCATATTTTCACTATTAACAGTTGTTATTTTTCCCGTAACTCTTTCTGCTGCTGTTGCAATTTCGTTATCACTACTATTAATATAGTCTTTATTTACATTTCCCTTTTTCATAGCTTTTTCAATGTCTGCTTGGGTTACACTTGTATCTCCTTTGAATCTTCTAATATATTCATTATCTGATTCTGTAAGTTGCATTGCTGTTTTTCTATCTTTGTCTGACATTTGACCAATAATGTCAAAGTCAGAGGTTGGATCTGTATAAACATTGATTATAGTAATCTTATGTAATTGCATAATAACAATTATAGAAACTACGAATGTTACTATGCATAATGTTATACGATTTAGATATACCCATTCCATTTTGTCTTTTGAAGCTGCATTTTTAAGATTATCTTTTAACTTTTTATATTCTTTTGTGCCTTGGTTTGGTATAAATAAATTAACAAAATTTTTTATTGGCTTTATTTTATATAGTTTTGCTTGCCATGGATTTTCTGTATTTTTTGTATTTGTGTTTACAGAACCATTGTCTTTTAATTTTCTAATCAAAATATAACATACAAATGTTAATAATACTACAAATAATTGCATTATCATACCTACTCTACCATTATAAAATGAGGATGTAAAGCTGAACTGTGAAATTGCCCAATTTTTTATTGGTTCTAATGCAAGTATTGGAAGTATAGCAATTATAGATAAACTTTGAAATACATAATCTAGTTTATCTCTTTTTAATATTTCAAGTTGCATTTCTTGTGTTATGTTATTTAAATTTTTTAAATAAAGTGAAGCTCCATTTACTGTTCTATCTCCAAATTCTTTTGTTAAGTATGATACTCCCGCAAACTCTTTCAAGTAGCTATTTGGAGCAACATCATAATATTTTTCTAGTTCAGATTCTGGATCATCAGAAATCAAAACTTCATAAATTTTTTCTGCTTGCCTTGACATTTCTGGTGCATCATCATCTTGAGCAACTTGATATATAGCTTCTTCTACCATGTTAAATTCATGATAAGCATGTCTAATTTCTGAAAAGAAATTAATTTGCTCTTTTAAAAGTTTATTGTCAATTTTATCTACCATTCCACCTATAATAGTATCTATTAAAAATACTTCAAATACTAACAAAAATGTCATTATTAATGGATTATTTTTTGTTAGTATAATAACTGCAAATGTAACAGGGATAACTATTAGTATTGCATTTGTTAATATTTTTGATGCTTGTTTTCTTGTTAAATATTCATCATCTATATTTACAATTTCAAGTCTACGTCTTAATTTTAATAAGTATCTTTTTAAGAATGGAATTTTTATATAATATACATATAGTTTTTGATATAAAATTTCAAGTGTAAACTTTTTTTCTTTTGTTCCCTCTCTTAATTGTTGTATTTCTCTAACGCCAGAGGAATTCATCTTTTTCTTAAGCATTACATATGCAATTACTATAATTCCAAATAAAACTGCCATTGCAATTCCAAAATATAAAATTAGTTTGCTGCTATCCATATTATAGATTTACTCCTCTCTCGTTATTTTATTCTGTTACCATTTTAGGTTTTCTGCCTCTCTTTTTAGATTGTTCTTTTTGTATTTCTTCTAATACTTCAGATTCTTTCTTTGGCTTTATTCCCCAAACTCTCTCTAAAAATTCATCAAACGATGTAACGTCACTATCATCCATGTTGTTTCTCATTTCTTTGATATTTTTTTCAGAAATTGGGTTTGTTAATACATAAGTACCATCATGATACTCTAATACATTTACATATTTGTATAATTCTTTATTTGTTGTTTTTGAAAAATAAATTGTAGCATTATCTATAAATTTATCAAGTTTTCCTTCAAGAGTCTTTTCTTTTCTATGGTCAAATGTATATTCATTTTTTTCTTCAACTGGAATACATTCTGTTACTCTTTCAATATATCTTCTACCTCTAAAGTCTTTTACTAAATGTATATCAAAGTTTAATACTTGTACAACTTGCTCTTCTGCTGTTTTTTCATCTTTAAATACACCTGCTCTTAACATAGAGTTACGAAGTGCAGTTACTAAATCTGGAAAAGTTTTAGCATGGTGAGTAAATAATGTAAATTTAGAAGCAACCTGAGCTGATTGAATCATCCAAGATGCTACGGGGTCTGTTGCAACCTCTCCGGATTATATTAACAGAACCGTCAGTTTTTTTCTGAACGTCCAAGCAGGCTTGTCCAGAAACTGTTTCTGTTTCACGCATTGATAATATGTTTCTTGTTGGATAAATTTTTCTTAAGTGCAACTCAAATGCTGTTTCTGTAATACGAAGGTTCATTGTTTCGTATATATTTTCAATCATTGCCATAAGCATTGTTGTTTTTCCGGCAACCCTGCTCACCAGTAAGTGATATAATTCTTGCACCCTTTACTAAATATTTTAATAAATCAATTGCATCATCTTTTCCAGGAAAACGGATAATTTGTTCAAGTGTAGCACGCTTTACGTCGAACTTTCTTACGAAGAATGCCCATGTTTCTGACATACTTGGTCTTACAACAACAACACGAGAACCATCTTTCATTTCATTAATTTTATATCCATTTGTATCTGATAATTGTCCTGGATTGTTATATTTATATATGTTTTGACATACTCTTTTAAGTTCTGCTTCTGTTCCAAAAGAAAGGAATGCTAAACGTATTGATTTACCTTGGAACATTATCCAAATACTATCACATGCACGTGGTACTTTATGTTCTGCTATTTGGCTTAAATAGTCCCCATCAGTTTGTGCAACTTGGCTTAAGAAACTTTCTGGTAAACCAGATACACCACCTGATATACCATCAATGTTCATGTCTCTTATTTCATCAATACTGCTGTATCCTTTGTAATGTTGATATATTCTTTGAACAACAATATTAATTTTATCTTCTAGTGTAAGCATAAACTTTTCTTTTTCATATATATCGTTTATTTCTTCTGATGTAATAACATAACAAGGCTTTGTTTCTCCAGATACATATTTTAATTGTGCCAAATCGTATTTTTTTATTATTTCAGTTAGAGCTTCGTATCCAAATTCGTTTTTATACATATATAAAATTATATCAAACTTATCTTGTGCTGTTAAAAGTGATGGTATATCAAAAGGAATTGCTTTTGATACATTTGTTTCGTCTACACCATATTCTCTATACAATAAATCATATATTAATTCTTTAATATATTTTTTATCATTAACATCACCATATGTACAACCTTTCAACGCTTTCTTTAACTCGTATTTTTTGTTCTTTCTCCTTTTTAATTCTTCTTCTGAAAGACCAATATCATATAAGTTTATTTTTGTTATTTCATCAAGTCTTTTCTTAACAAAGGCCTGCATTTTCTCTAACGTGTATGTTTTATCATCTACTTCTATTGCTACTTCAGCTGCTTCACTTTTTCTTTTCTTTATAAATCTATAAAGAATGAAAAAAGCTATTAAGACTATAATTACAATTAGAAGAGCATTAACCATGTTATTCATATTTTTCTCCTTTCTTTAAGGATTTTATAATCTCATTTGTAATTCTTGTAGTTTATCAATAATTGCTGTAACATTATTGTTTACTTCTTTTATAAATAAGTAATTTCTGTCTGATTCATCTATATTTTTTAAACTTAAAAAGTAATCTATAATTTTTCCTTCTGAACATGCTTCAAAAAATAATGTATTATAAGGTGTTACAGAAACATTTTTCTTTTCTCTTAGATATCTTGTAATATTTTTTACATTATATTTTGAAAAATTGTCATATCTTCCAATTAAAAGAATGATATTCTTTCTTTTATAAAATTCATCTTGTTCTCTAAGCTCCATAAATTCATCTATACTTTTTAATCTTTGCGTCATATTTACGACAACTACATCAGACATTGCGATAATTTCATCAGCACAATTCTTTGGCATTCTTTTACTTAAATCTACTAAAATAATATCATAGTATCTATTTGCAACTTTTAACATTTCTGGATATTTTGAAAGTATATCTTCATATTCACTATACACTTGTGTTACTGGTGATGGTAATACATCTAGTCTTTCTCTTAAAACTATTTTTGAGTAATTTTTTATAATTTCCGGGCTAGTTTTATTACTAGCTAATACTCTCATTAATCCTTCTACTCCAGACTCTATGCCGATAGCTGCTTTTTTATCTTTGTTTAAAACTTCATTAACTGTTTTTCCAACTTCCCAAAAACAATTTTCTAGTGTTTGATCTTTAAAGTTAGTTGAAACAACAAGTATTTTTCTATTATGTTCTATTGCCATTTGAGTTGCTACTGCAGCTAAAGAAAGTGTTTGACCAGTTTCTTTTAATTCATTGCTTTTAAAAGTTACAATTGCCATTTTATACTCCTTTTTCTAATTGTTTAAATATTCTTTTTATTTCAAAATAGTCATCTTGTCCTAATATTTGCTGTACAATGTATATTAAGCTTTCTTTATATTGATTGCTTAATTTTCTAAACTTTATTTTTGCTACACGTTGATTTTCTACTATTACACTTTGGTCTCCTACCTCAAATGGAAAGTATACTCTTTCTTCTTCCCATTCAACTTTGTAACCTAAAGATAAATAATTTAAGTAATCGTCTTCTTCTTTTGTTGCTCCTTTTGCATACAGAACTTTTGTTAGCTTCATTATTTGTTTTAATCCACTTAAAATTTCAAGTCCTCTTTTTAGAGAAAAAGCATCAAAAGAAGTTACAAAATAATTTTTTTCAGCATTTATCATATCATATTCTTCAATACCATCGTAGTTATCAATATCTATTAATGCTAAATCATAATCTAGCTCTGCATGTAAAGGCATTCCTAAATACTCTTTTATTTCATTTAAATTGTTAAATCCTACTGCAACATCTATTCCTTCAAATTCTGTCACATATGACATTGTAGGTTTAATAACAGGGACAATGTATTTTGCCTTTTGATTTATTGTTGAATCAATTACAATAACTTTTTGCCCTGTTGCTACTAATATTTTTGATATATACATTATTAAATCAATTTTATCGTAAGCTCCTATAAAACCTATTTTTTTCATTTATTTCCTCCACATTTAGCAATAAAATCTATTGCATTGAATCTAGATATTTTTCTCTTTCATCTTGTAATCCTGAAAGTTCGCTATTTACTTTGTCTTGTAAGTTATCTTGTGCATCATCATTATTTTTTGCATTATTAATTGGATTTCTAATTACTGTTTTATTTGTAACTCTAGTTCCGCTAATTTCAGATGTTTCTGTTATTCTAGCACGTAAAGCTGCTTTTGCTTTTTCAACAACATTGTTATCTGCTAAGATTTGAGTTAATATTGCATCATCAGGAATATAGGTAACTTGCGCAGCATCTTGTATACCAGCTTCAACATATTTAGTTGCATATAATTTTGAACCATTCATTTGATATGCTTCAACAATTGCTCCACTTAATGTTAATGTTTCATTTTCTGATAAATCCATCCATATGCAACTTGTAGAATCAACTCCATCTATTGTAGGAATTGTAATTTGTTTTTTTGATACAACAATATAATCTTGTCCACTAGGTAATCTTAATCTGATATCAACAAAATCACCAGTTTGTAGTTGTGAAAGTAATGTTATCATATTATATTCTTGTGTTCTTACATCTGATAAAAGCATATCTCCAGTTCTTATCATTTCAGATGTTAAAAGCGTATTTTTATCCATATCTATTTTAGCAATGACAGGTAAATTATCAAATTTAATATATCTTTTTGTTTTTACCCCTGTTGTACTATTAGTTACTTCATAATAATATTGATCATTTGTAGTATCTTCTAGTAACTGTGTAGCTGTTCCTGATACTTCTATTTGATAAATTGTTTCTCCATCTGTATTTTTTGCATATGTAATTGGATTTCCATCTTCATCACATAAACTATATCCTGCTAAATCACTAGCAGCTGTTATTGCATTTTTAGGTATTGTAAGCGAATCAACATTCATAGAAACAAGCATATCAGATGTTATTAAATTACCAGATTTTACACTTGTACTTAATACATATACCTTTTCTTTCTTTGTTTCTGCTGCTGCCTTTTCCTTATTTAATTTTGAAATTTGCATAAATAATATAACAATTACTATACCGGTTATAAAAAGTGTTATTAACATTCCTAAAAGGAATGAATTGTGTGCCTTTCTTTGCATTGGATTAACTGCCATATCTATATTCCTCCTTATATTTGACATTTTTCATCATTGTATTAATTGTACAACAGAAATGCAAAAAAAACAATAATATCAAGCTTCTGTAACAAAAACTTAATATTATTGTAATATTTTTGTAATATTTGTCTTTAAAAGTCTAATTTCGTCTATTTGAGCAATTACATCCTGAGTTTCTTCCATTATTTCTTTGTACTCCATTATTAGTAATATCGTTTGCATTTGTTAAAATTATTACAGGATCATTTCCTGAAGTATCCCCATTTCCACAAGTACATGTTGTTCCATTGTTTGAAAGTGCATTAGCAGATACCGGATTAATCCCTGTTGTTCCAAGACTTCTTGTTCTACAGCACCAAGTTCCAGTAGATACATTGCAATTTCTTCCTTGCCCACATGAGTTATTATTTAAATTTAATCTTTCAATTATGTTGCATACAAGTCTTGTTAAAATAGCTGTAACATATGCAAGTATTGTATATAATATTGCAAATACTAAAAATGAAGAATCAAATGCTGCGTATGTAACAATTAATAGTACTGCAAAGAATGTAGCTGCAACAAGTAATGGGCATTTCAAAACTTTTTGTAATACAATAGCAAGTAATACTGTAGCAACAGGTATTGCAAAAGCTAATAATAATATATTCATAATTTTTCTCCTTTATAGTCTTTTTGTATATTTTATGCAAAACAAACTAAAAGGTTACTTTTTATGTTTTACTCATATTCAACTTTCACTAAGAATAATCCTTGAGGTGGAAGTGTTTTTCCAGCTTTACTTCTATCTTTCATTTTTATTATGTTTTCAATATCATCTGGCATAATTTTTCCAAGTCCTACATCCACCAATGTTCCAGATATAATACGAACCATATTGTACAAAAATCCATTTCCCGTAAGTTCAATTATAATTCTATCTTCTTCTTTTTTTATTTCTGCCTTATATATTGTTCTTACACTACTTTTACTACTTGTTCCTGATGATTTAAAACTAGAAAAATCATGTTCTCCTTCAAAATATTTTATTGCTTTTTTCATTTTATCATAATCTAATTTTACAGGCATATGGTATTCAAAATTTCTATAAACAGCACTTCCGTAGCTTGAATTATTTATTACATATCTATATGTTTTCTTTTTGCAATTATATCTACTATGAAAATTTTCGTCTACTTCTTCTGCTTTTACTATTCTTATAGAATTTTTTACCTGAGAGTTAATTGCAATTGCCATTTTTTCAATTGGTATTTTGCTTTCAGTTTTAAAATTAGCAACTTGGCCTAAGCTATGAACTCCTGCATCTGTTCTTCCAGATGCATATAGTTCCACTTTTTCTCCCGTTATATTTTCTATTGCTTTTTCTATTTCTCCTTGTATATTTAATTTATTAGGCTGTTTTTGCCATCCATTAAAATCTTTTCCATCATATTCTATTGTTATTCTTATATTTCTCATTTTACCAATCCTTATATTTATTTACAAAAAGACGGATTACTCCGTCTTTTTATTTTCTTGTACTTTCTTTTCTTTGCTTTTGCTAAATATTTTCAATTTATGTTCTTTCTTCTCTGTTCTAAATTTATCTGTAACTAAAGTTTTCATTAAAATCTTTTTTAATACTTCTTCTTTTACATCTGCAATTAATGTTCCATCTTTTGCAACTGATATTTTTCCAGTTTCTTCTGATACTACAACAGCAATTGCATCTGTTTCTCTTGATATTCCTATTGCTGCTCTATGTCTTGTTCCAAGCCCTGTTGCAAGTTCTTTATCATCTGCAAGTGGAAGTATACATGCAGCAGCTTCAATTTTATTATTTGAAATTACTACTGCTCCATCATGTAATGGAGTATTAGGCACAAATAGATTTACAAGTAGTTGTGGTGATACATCTGCTCCAATTCTAACACCTGTATCCATAATATCATTAATTTGAATTTCTCTTTCAATTACAATTAGGCCACCTGTCTTTTCATTTGATAACTCTTTTGCAGCAATTACAATTTTATAAATATCTTCTTTAGCTTTTATTTCTAATTCCTTTTCTAGTCCTATGCCAAAATATTTTGTAACCTTGTTTGTTCCTAGCTGTTCAAGCATTCTTCTTAGTTCAGGTTGGAATATTACAATTAATGCAATCACTCCATATGGCATAAATGCTTTTAAGAAATAATTCAATATTCTAAATTGTAAAACATCACTTAAAATTGTAATTATTATAACAAATACTATTCCTTTTAATAATTGCCATACTCTTGAATGTCTTGCTGATTTTATAAATCTATATAGTATATATATAACAATGATTAAATCTAATATCATGACCACAAGTTTTAGTGGATTATGATAAATATCTACAAAATAATTAATTAAATTTTGCCAAAGGCCATTAAAATTTAAAGAAAACCCTTCCATATATCTCCCTTATTTCATTTGTTACTTTTTTACATTACTGCTAAATAATAAATTAAAGTTCCTGCAACTGCACCTACCATTAATAAAGCAAGTAACGCAGCTATTATTTTTGTTGCAATTCTTCCAATATCATGTTGTTTTTTTGCCATAGTTTATTCCTCACTTTCTTTTGATAAAATCTATTTTTAATATAACACATTTTTTTATCTTTATCAATGAGTTATATAATTTTTCCTATCAATTCCATATTATCATTTTTTATAATTTGTACATTTTCAATCCTATTACTGTAATCTTCGTTTTCTTTCTCTATTGGTACTTTTACCATAATATAATTTGCTGTATGTCCTTTTATGTACTTTTCTCCATTTTCTATATGTTCATCTTCAAATAAAACCTTTACTTTTTTATTTATGTATTTTTCTTGATATTCTTTTTCATTTTCATCAGATAATTCTATTAACCTTTTGCTTCTTTCTTCTTTAATATTTCCATCTATTTGATTTGGCATAACAGCAGCTTTAGTTCCTTTTCTTGGTGAATATTTAAACACATGCATTTTATAAAATTTAATTCTTTTTAAAAACTCAAAAGTTTGCTCAAATTCTTCATCTGTTTCATTTGGAAATCCAACAATAATATCTGTTGTTAAAATTACATCATCATAAGCTTGTCTTAATCTTTCTGTTACTTCTTCAAACTCTTCTGCACTATATCTTCTATTCATTCTTTTTAAAGTTTCTGTACAACCACTTTGTAAAGATAAATGGAAATGATGACATATTTTTTCTAACTTTGTAAGTCTTGTTACAAATTCATCTGTAATTAACATTGGTTCTATTGAGCCTAAACGTATTCTTTCTATACCATCTATTTTATTTATTTCTTCTAATAAATCTATTAATCCATATTCTTCTTTAAAATCTTTTCCATATGATGCCACATGAATTCCTGTAACTACTACTTCTTTAATACCATTTTCTGCAATTTTACTAATTTCTTCTATTACACTTTCTGGTTTTCTGCTTCTTACTCTTCCTCTTGCATATGGAATAATACAGTATGAGCAAAATCTATCACAGCCATCTTGTACTTTTATTACTGCTCTTGTTTTTTCTGTATATGTAACTGTTCCAAAATCAACAAATTCTTTTTGATGTAGTACATCTGATGTAAACGATTTTTCACTTTCCCTCATATTTTTTATATAGTTTAAAATATTTTTCTTTTCATTTGTTCCTAATATTAAATCAATTTCTTCAATTTGCTCTAAGTCTTTTTTAGCAACTTGTGCATAGCAACCTACAGCAATTAAAATTGATTTTGGATTTATTTCTTTTACTTTTCTTATCATTTGTCTTGATTTTTTATCTGCCATATTAGTTACAGTACAAGTATTTATTACATATACATCTGCTTTTTCATCAAACTCTACAACAGTGTACCCATTTTCTATAAATTCTTGCATCATTGCATTTGTTTCATATTGATTTACCTTACACCCGTAAAGTACAAAATGCTACTTTTAATTCTTCTTTTTCTATATTTTCCACCTCTTACTCCTAAATTACAAATAGATGCAAATCTATTTTTTTTGCATCTATTTTATCACACTTTATTTTTATTTACAATATTAATACATACCATTCATATCTGGTTCTGTATCATGATGTGAACCACATCCACAAGCTGGTTCTTTTTTATCTGTTACTAGGCTTTCTGTTGTAAGAATCATTGAAGCTATTGATTCAGCATTTTGTATTGCACTACGAGATACCTTTGTTGGGTCAACAATTCCTGCTTTTTTCATATCTACATATTCGTTATTTGCTGCATCAAATCCAACACCTACTGGACTTGCTTTTACTTTTTCTAGAATAACTGCTGGCTCTAAACCTGCATTTGTAGCTATTTGTCTTACTGGTTCTTCCATTGCTTTTAGAATAATTTTTGCACCTATTTTTTCGTCTCCATGTAATCCTTCAACTACTTTTTCAACTTCTGGAATTATATTTACAAATGCTGTTCCACCACCTGCAACAATTCCTTCTTCAACTGCTGCTTTTGTAGCAGATAAAGCATCTTCTATTCTTAGTTTTCTATCTTTCATTTCAACTTCTGTTGCAGCTCCAACACCTATTACAGCTACACCACCAGCGATTTTTGCAAGTCTTTCTTGTAATGTTTCTTTTGCAAATTCACTACGTTCTTCTGAAAGTTGAGCTTTTATTTGATTTACTCTTGCTGTAATTTGTTCTTTATCTCCCATTCCATCAACTATTATTGTATTTTCTTTTTGTACTTTTACTTGTTTTGCTCTACCTAATTGATCAATTGTTACATCTTTTAATTCCATTCCTAAATCAGATGAAATAACTTCTCCTCCTGTAAGAATTGCAATATCTTGTAACATATCTTTTCTCTTGTCTCCATACCCAGGAGCTTTTACTGCAACAACATTTAAAACACCTCTTAATTTGTTAAGTATTAATGTAGATAGTGCTTCTCCTTCAACATCATCACAAATCATAAATAATTTTCCTGATTGTTTCATTAATTCTTCTAATAATGGTAATATTTCTTGAATATTACTAATTTTCTTATCAGTAATTAATATGTATGGATTATCTATTATAGCTTCCATTTTTTCTGTATCTGTTACCATATATGGAGATAAATATCCTCTATCAAATTGCATACCTTCTACAACATTAAGTTCTGTTTGTGATGTTTTAGATTCTTCAATTGTAATTACACCATCTTTTGAAACTTTTTCCATTGCTTCAGAGATTAATTCTCCAACCTCATCATTATTTGCAGATATACTTGCAACTCTTGCAATATCTTCTTTTCCATTTACAGGTGAGCTTACACCTTTTAAAGCTTCAACTGCTGCAACTACTGCTTTATCCATACCTCTTTTTATTGCCATTGGGTCTCCACCAGCAGCTACCATCTTAACTCCTTCTCTTACCATACTTTGGGCAAGTACCATAGCTGTTGTTGTACCATCTCCTGCTATATCATTTGTTTTTATAGATACTTCTTTTACAATTTGTGCTCCCATATTTTCAAATGGGTCATCTAATTCTATCTCTTTTGCAATTGTTACACCATCATTTGTTATAAGTGGTGCACCAAATTTTTTATCAAGTACAACATTTCTTCCTTTTGGTCCCATTGTAACTCTTACTGTATCTGCTAATTTATTAACACCATTTAATAAACTCTTTCTAGCATCTTCTCCAAATTTAATTTCTTTTGACATAATTAATTACCTCCTAAACTTCTCTTTTATTATTCAGCTATTGCAAGAATTTCTGATTGTTTTACAATTATCAAATTTTGTCCTTCATATTTTATTTCTGTTCCTGCATATTTATTAACAACAACTTTATCACCTTTTTTTACAAGCATCTCTTGTCTTTTTCCGTCTATCACTTCTCCTGGTCCTACTTCAAGAACTTCTGCTATTTGTGGCTTTTCTTGTGCGTTTCCTGCAAGAATAATTCCACTTTTTGTTGTTTCTTCGCTTTCTATCATTTTAATAACAACTCTGTCTGCTAATGGTTTTAACATTTAACATTACCTCCTTAAATCAGTTCATATAATAAATATATGCAATTACTTCTAAAAAATAATTAGCAATCATTATTAATGACTGCTAATATTTATATACCTATTACATTTAAAAGTCAATACTAATATGTAATTTTCACATATTTTTCACATATTACTACTTTTATTTTCTTGCATGTTTTATTTTCTTGTGATATATATTATTTATTATTATCTTTAAAGGAGGAACACTTATGTCTATTCATTGTAATGCAAATAAAGAAGACATTGCTGAAATTGTACTAATGCCAGGAGATCCACTTCGTGCAAAATATATTGCTGAAAACTTTTTAGAAGGTGCAAAATTAGTAAACACTGTAAGAAATATGCTTGCTTATACAGGAACATATAAAGGAAAAAGAGTAACTGTTTTTTCATCTGGTATGGGTATGCCAAGTATGGGAATTTATTGTTATGAATTATTTAAGTTTTATGGTGTAGAAAAAATTATTCGTATTGGCTCTTGTGGAGCTTATAATGAAAATTTAAATTTATTTGATACTATATTAGTTGACCATTCATATACAGAAGGAAACTTTGCTTACGAATGGAATGAAGAAGATTGCCACATTGCAAAATCAAGTGATGAACTTAATTTAAAAATAGAAGAAGCTGCTAAACTTAACAATATTAAATATATAAAAGGAAACACACTTTGTAATGATTGTTTTGATGGATATTTAGCAGATATTCCAGCTTTTATTAATCGTTTTCCAAAAGAATTAGATATAATTGCATGTGAAATGGAAGCTTTTGCACTATTTTATATTGCTAAATATTTAGGTAAACAAGCTTCTTGTTTGCTTACAGTTGTTGATTCTTACTACAAAAATTTAGAAAGTACTTCTGAAGAAAGAGAAAAATCTTTAAATGATATGATTGTACTTGCATTAGAAAGTATTTAAATAAAAAAACAAAGCCTTATACAGACTTTGTTTTTTTATTATTTTGTTATTGATAACACTTTATACTTCATTATTCCTGCTGGTGCATGTACTTCAACTACTTGACCTTTTTTAGCACCCATTAAAGCCATACCTATTGGTGATTCATTAGAGATTTTATTTTGTGATAAATCTACTTCAGTTGAACCAACTATTGTGTATGATTCTTCTTCATCAAATTCCATATCTAATACTTTTACTGTATTTCCTACTTGTACAGTTTTTGTATCAATTTCAGATTCATCTATAATTTTTGCATATCTTATTTTATTTTCTAATTCTGCGATTTTTGCTTCGTTTGCTGCTTGCGCATTTTTTGCTTCGTCATACTCTGAATTTTCTGATAAATCACCAAATCCTAATGCTATTTTTATTCTTTCTGCAATTTCAGCTCTTTTTACTGTTACCAAATTTTCTAATTCTTTTTCTAGGTTTTCATAACCTTCTTGAGTTAATAATATTTCTTTATCACCCATTTTGTCATTCCTCCTTTAAGTTTGTCTTTATTTAATAGACGAATTATATATTAAACTATTGTTTTAATTTTGTCAAGTTTTTCACTAAATTTTCACTTTGTAGTTTGAGTCCATTTTGCATTTTTTATTATCTCATTTTCATCTATTCTTCCATTATTTCCAATTAATCCTGTTATTTTAACATTATCTTTTTTTATAATATCCGCTTCTATATTTTTTCTCTTTTTCAAATCCGTTTTTGACAGCATAACGCTTTTAGCCTTTTGGCTTTGTATCTTTCTTAACAAAATAGATTCATATATTTTAACTATATCAAATTCATTTTCTTTGCAGAAAATTTCATATTGTTCAATATAATCATCTGGAATTGATATTTGAAAATAATTTATATTTATACCTTCAAAGCTAGTATCATCAATCTTCACATTTTCTTTAAGATTTATAATAATTGCATTTCTATCTATTTTGTATTTTTTCATTTCACTTTTATTCATATTAACGTTAAATATGTATTTTGCTTTTTTTAAGGCTTTATTTTTATTATTTGATACACTAATTAATATATCTTCTTTTTCATAGAGATTATCTTGTACTTTTTTAAACCTTTCCATATCATTAGTTACTATATTTACTGTTTTACAATTTTCTATATATGGTTCTAAAAATTGTAAGTCCATATTATTATCTTTCTTTATCATAAAAAAAACATCTTGTTTATTCATTGGCTCTTTTTGAATTTTTAATATATATTCAAATATATCAAAATTCATATATTGCATTAATCTTTTTCCATTTATTACTCCCTTATTTATTTTACATATTTCATCTACTATTCCTTCATATAAATTGCTATTTATTATCTCCTCTGAAAATATTACTATATCTATTTTTACTTTTTTAAGTTCATTAATAAACTTTTGTATAAACTTTTCTTGTTTTTTTTCTTTTATATTTCTTGGAATTTTAAATACTATTCCTACATCATATTGTTCTTTTTTTATAATTCCTAAAAATTGTTTTACCCTTTCTATGATTTTTACCGGAATATCCGCTTTTTTTATATAGCCAATATTTATAAAAATCACCTCCTACAATATAGCTTGTTCTATATTATATTAGGTGATTTTTATTTTATGACATCTATTTAATTCCTAACTTTTCAGAAATTAAGTTCCATATACTTTCTGTTTCAGAACCTTTTTTCCAGTATCCAGCCCCTGCTAATTTGTATTGTTCAATTAATGAAAGTTTTGCTTCAATTGATTTTTCATCTTCAATCCATGTTTTATAGTTTCTACCGTTTTTTGTATAACTTACTTCATATTGTTTTAAACTGTCATCCCATGTTTTTGTAGCACTACTTGGAATAATGCTATCTAAGCTTTTCATATCTATTGCTTCATTATCCCATCCATCAGATGTTTCATACCATACACGAGTATAAAATGGTATTGCAAGTATAATCTTACTAGATTCTATTTCTTCCTGTGTTCCAACTAATTTTTTAAGTGATACTTCGGTCCAATCATATCCAGCATTTGTTCCTACTGTTGTATTTTGATCATATGCCATAAATACTACATAATCCGCAATTTTTCCTATAGTATGTCTATCATAACACATAGACCAATTTTCTCCTCCATCTGGTGCAGTAAAATCTACTGATAAAACTGCTCCTATTTCATTTAAACGAGGTTTAAGTTCTATTAAAAATCTTGAAAATAAATTTTTATCTTCTGAATACATATATTCAAAATCAATATTTATTCCATCTAAATTGTATTTTACAATATAGCTTACAATTCTTTCTATTAAGTCTTCTCTTAATTTCGAATCTCTCATAATTTCTGATGTTGTATCTATATATGAGTTATTTGATATACTTGGCCATACTTTATATCCTTGATTATGAGCCCATTCAATATATTGTTTTCCAGCTGTTCCTACATTTTCATTTACATTTCCTTTGCCTAACTTTTCTAATGTAAAAAATGTTGGTGATACTACATTTACTCCTTTTAAGCTTCCTTCTCTATATGGTGCTTCCCCATATTCTGAAAAGTAATCCCATATTAAGCTTATATTTCCTTCAATTTTTTTAGATGTTACTAAATTATCTCTTAGTGTAAGATTATTAGTAAGTGTATCTTCTTTTACATAACCTAATTTTCCGTTCTGTGTTCTTACCATTACCCAACCGTCTTTGCTAGAATTGTTTACAACAACTACATTTTCGCCTTTTTTTATTTTATCTACATTTTTAGAAAATATTGTTCTTTTATATTTAACACTATTATCTTTATTGCTATCTGCAACTACTTTTTTTCTATTTAAAGATTCTATAACATAGCAATCTTTGTTACTAATATATTTTGCTTCAACTTCGTATATATCTTGCATTTCTGAAAAAGGAATATAATATGTACCATCTCTATTAATTACTGTCCCAGAAATATTTACATTTGAACCATTGTTTTTCATTTTGTTTTCCCCAACAACAATGTATGCTACTTTATTATTAGATGTTGTTATTATTCTATTATATGTTTCATCATAATAAATATATGGGTCGAAGAAATTTTCTATATCTTCTTTTGATATGTATACCATTCCATTTTCAACTATTACGTCTTTTCTTAAATCTGCAGTTACATTATTATTATTTATAATTAAGTTTGTTTTACCTTCTAAATCATCCCTCAAAAAGTTTTGGGCATATTTTACCGAAAATACTACACTTGCTAAAAATATAGCTACTATTATTATCTTTAAAAAGATTTTACTTCCTTGTTTTTCTTCTCTTTTTTCTCGTCTTGACATATTTTTATTCTCCTTTTTGGGTTTGTCCAATTTTTTACTTTTTTAACTATATCATAAGACCTAAAAAAATAATAGACCTTATTTCAAAAAACATATTAAATTTTGCATATTTTGAAAATTTTAGGAAATTATATTTAATATAAATTAGAAATTGGAGGTTGATTTTAATTGGGTATTGAAAAACATTTATATATTACAGGAACATCAAATGTTTCTTGGAAAGATGCTGTTATTCAGTCTGTAGCTGAAGCTTCTAAAACAATAGACTACTTGTCATCTGTTCGTATACTTGATCAAAGAGCTCATATTGATGGTAAGAAAATTAGTCAATATTACGTAGATTTAGATATTTCTTTTGTTATTGACAGAGATAGAGATTAATGTAAAGGAGGATAAATATAAATATGAAACCTATTGAAACAAAACAAGAATATAGCGACTATGTCGATAAAAAATCCCCTAATTCACCAATTCTTAAAAATTGTTTTAATGCTTTTTGGGTTGGCGGACTAATATGTTCTATTGGACAAATTTTATTTGATTTTTGTAAATACAAAGGTTTAGAAGAAACTGCATGTTCAACAATTGTATCTATTGTATTAATTGGAATTGCAGCACTTCTTACAGGACTTAATATATTTAATAAAATCGGTAAATTTGCAGGTGCAGGTTCACTTGTTCCAATTACAGGATTTGCAAATTCTATTGTATCTCCTGCTATTGAATATAAGTCTGAAGGATATGTAATGGGTGTTGGAGGAAAAATGTTTACTGTAGCAGGTCCTGTTTTAGTTTATGGAATTTCTGCATCTGTTTTAATTGGAATTATAGCAACATTTTTTGTTTAAGAAATAAAAGGAGGAATTTTTTATGAAACATATAGGTGCTCAAACCATTTTATTTGACAATCCACCAACAATTTTAGAAACATCATCTATTGTTGGCCCAAAAGAATCTGAAGGTCCTATGGCAAAGTATTTTGATACATGTTTAGATGATGAATTCTGGGGCGAAAAAACTTGGGAAAAAGCTGAGAGTAAAATTATTAAAGAAAACGTTAATTCTGTTATTGCAAAATCTGGTATACCTGCAACAGATATTAATTATTGTTTTGCAGGTGATCTTTTAAATCAATGTATATCTACCAATTTTGGTCTTCGTGAACTAAACATACCTTTTTTTGGTGTTTTTGGTGCTTGTTCAACTTTTGTTGAAAGTATGTGTTTAGGAAGTGTTTTTATAGAATCTGGTGCTGCTCAAAATGTTCTTTGTGCTACATCAAGCCATTTCTGTAGTGCTGAAAAACAATTTAGATTTCCTTTGGAGCTTGGTAATCAAAGACCTCCTACTGCTCAATGGACTGTAACAGGTTCAGGTGCTGCAATTTTATCTGCATCTGGACAAGGTCCATATATTACTTGCATAACTCCAGGAAAAATAGTTGATATGGGAATTAAAGATGCAAATAATATGGGTGCAGCAATGGCTCCTGCTGCTCTTGACACTTTAATTACACATTTTAGAGATACTGGTAGAAAACCAAGTTATTATGATGCAATTATTACTGGAGATTTAGGATACATTGGTAAAGAAATTTTAACTGAACTTGCTGAAACAAAAGGTTATAATATCAAAAGCAATTATGATGATTGTGGAGTTTTAATTTTTGATAAAGGAAAACAAGATACACACTCTGGTGGTAGCGGTTGTGCTTGTATTGGAACAGTATTTTCAGGATATTTTTATAAACAACTAAAAGAGAAAAAAATGAATCGTATTTTATTAATAGCAACAGGTGCTCTTATGAACTCTATGAGTTCACAACAAGGTGAATCAATTCCTGGAATTGCTCATGCAATTTCTATTGAAAATTAATTTTAGAAAGGAGTAAAATGATGGATTTTTGGCAAAGTATTGATTTAATGCAACTTTTGAGATGCTTTATAGTTGGTGGACTTATTTGTATTATTGGACAAATTTTAATTGATAAAACAAAACTCACTCCTGCTAGAATTTTGGTTATATTTGTTACAACTGGAGCAATTCTTGGTGGTCTTGGAATTTATAAATATTTAATTGATTTTGCAGGTTGTGGAGCAACCGTTCCTTTAACAGGTTTTGGTGCAAACCTTGCAAAAGGTGCAATAGAAGAAGTTAAAAATTCTGGACTTTTAGGAGCTTTTATTGGTGGAGTTAAAGCTTCAAGTGGTGGTATTGCTGCTGCAATATTCTTTGGATATATTGCTTCGCTTATTGCAAAACCTAAAATTAAAAAGCAATAAAATATAAGTACTAAAAACTTATAGATAAAAAAACGAGGGATTATTTTATACTATTTTCCCTCGTTTATTTTTAATCTTCATTCATTTTATTAATTTTATCTAAAACATCATACCAGCTATATACTCTTGTAATATTATCTCCATTTAAATTTCTATTATATGGGTTATGAAAACATAATACTGGTATTTTGCTTGATATATCTAAAACATTATATGGTGAATCATCAATCATTACATCTATATTTCTTTCTATGCAATATGGTAATTTACTTCCTTTTGAAAATACCAATTCATCATATTCTATTTTATTTTTTTCAAGCCAATTTTTCACTAATGTTTTCATTGTTCCGTAGCTACTTGCAGGTAATCCTTCTTCATTTCTTGCAGTAATGATATATATTTCATTTTCCTTTTTTAGTTTTGATATTATTTCTACTGCAAAGTCTCTTACAGGATACTCTGTTGCATAATATTCTAGGTAATTATTCCAAAATTGTTCATTTTGTTCATCTGTAATCCCTAATGCATTTACTTCATCATATTCCTCTTCATGTACCTTAAAATCAATTCCATTTTCTATGCAAAATTTTTGACCATAATCCACAATAAATCTGCCTATGTCAGTTAATACTCCATCTATATCAATTCCTATTTTCATGATTTTCTCCTATCTTTATTTTTGCTTTATCATTATAATAGAACAAATAAAAAAAGACAACTATATTTTGAAATTTAGTTGTCTTTTTTACTATACTCTTAAAAACTTATGCTTTTTTTGAAATTTCAGCTAATTCTGTAAAAGCTTTTGGATCTGTTACAGCTAAGTCAGCTAACATTTTTCTGTTAACTACAACATTTGCTTTCTTTAATCCTGCGATCATTTTGCTATATGTTGTTCCATTCATTCTAGCTGCTGCATTAATTCTTGCTATCCATAATTTTCTAAAATTACTCTTTTTGTCTTTTCTTCCTACATATGCATACATTCCTGATTTCATAACTGCTTGTTTAGCCATTCTGAATCTGTAATGTTTTGCTCCATAATATCCTTCTGCTCTTTTTAATATTTTTTTATGTTTTTTACGAGTGATAATTGCTGTTTTTACTCTTGCCATTTATTTTCACCTTCCTTATTCTTATTTCTAGTTGTTACCATATGGTAATAATTTTTTGATTCCTGCTTCACATGTTTTGTCTGCGTAAGCATCTTGTACTTTTCCTCTTGATTTAGCTCTTGATGTTTTGTTAGCTAAAAGATGTCTTTTATTAGATTTTGTTCTTTTAACTTTTCCTGTTGCAGTATATGAATATCTTTTCTTTGCTGCTTTGTTTGTTTTTAATTTTGGCATAGTATTTCCTCCTTGTTATTGTTTTATTATATTTTAAATATTAACTATTTTTCTGCTTTTTTAGCTAATATAATAAACATATTTTTTCCTTCCAACACTGCCTTTTTTTCTGGTGTTGAAATATCTTCTAAAGCTTCAATAAATTTATTTAGATTGTCTTCTCCAAGTTTAACATAGTTAAGCTCTCTTCCTCTAAATCTAACAGTTATTTTAACTTTGTTTCCATCTTCTAAGAATTTTCTAGCATTTTTTACTTTGAACTCAAAATCGTGTTGTTCAATATTTGGTGTAATTCTAATTTCTTTTACTTCAAAAGTTTTTTGCTTTTTCTTAGCTTCTTTTTCTTTTTTAGCTTGTTCAAATTTGTATTTACCATAGTTCATTATTTTACAAACTGGTGGTTCTGTGTTTGGTGCAACTAACACTAAATCTAACTTTTTCTCGAAAGCTAAGTCTAATGCATCATTTATATTCATTACACCCTTTTTTTCTCCTAAATCATCAATTACTTGAACCTCTTTTGCTCTAATTTGTTCATTGATTGGTAATTCTTGTTTTATATAAAACACCTCCAAATAAAAAAAATTGATTTGTCTTTAAACAAATCAACCCACTTAGAATACAAAATTAAACGAAATAATATCGTTTTTTTATTTATATGCTAACCTTTTTCCTTATAGATAAGGTGAGAAGTGGATTGCTTCTTCTTGTTCGACTTTATTATAATACTATATTTTATAATATTTGTCAACACTTTAGCTTAATTTCACATAAATTTTTAAAACAAAGATAAAATATTGATTATATTATGTAACTATGCTATACTATTATTCTAGTTAAATCTAATTTTAGGTTTATACTCCTGTTTTTCATCACAGGTTTATAATACATCTTAAGTAAAATTAATATTTTAAGGAGGTATCTATAATGTCAAATGAAAAAGACCTTGGTACAAGCACTCAGTCCCAGAAAATTGATCTCGATGCAATTTTCAACGAGACGTTTGAAATTGGACTCTCTGACTTTCTCCTTTGCACTTCTCTTACTGAGGCTAGGAATTCACCTATTTGCAACCAGTGTAATTCTTTTATGTTGGCTCCTGATCCTGATCCATACGACTGGTTTAGGGATGGAGATATGAAGGCTTTGTGTCTTAAACAAAAAGCCGTAATAGCAGAAGGTCTCGAGTATCCTAGTGAGTGGCAAAATATTTTAAAACCACTTTGGTGTCCTAAATTAGGTCGCAAATTAAGCAAAGATGAGAAAGAAAAATCAATTGAATCTTTAACTTACGCCCAAAAGCGCTTTGAAGGCAAATCCAAATAATTTTGGCATTGTTAAAGGAGATGTTTTAATGAACATCTCCTTTACTTATTTGTATATTTATTTTCTTAATTCTGCTCCATTTTTCTTTTGAACAAAATCAATAATTTTATCCATTGCTCCATTTATTTCTTCATCTGTAAGTGTTCTATCAGTTCTTTCAAAAGTTAATGAATATGCAATGCTTTTCTTTCCATCTTCTATTCCTTTTCCTTCATATACATCAAAAACTTCGATATTTGCAAGTAGAGATCCGGCACCTTTTTTAATATTCATTTCTATTTCTTTTGAATTAATTTCTTTGTTTACAACAAATGCTAAGTCTTTCTTTACACTTGGGTATTTTGAAATCTCTTTGTATTTCATTTTTCCAACTTTTTTATCTAATAATTTATCTAAATCAATTTCAAATACATATACATCTTCTTTTTGTAATTCTGGATGTACTCTTCCAATTATTCCTACTATATCATTATTTACAGATATTAATGCAGATTGACCTGGATGAAGTTCATTTGGCATTTTATTTGTATCTAAAACAAAACTATATCTTCCTGCATATCCTAAATAATCTAGTAATTCTTCTACTATACCTTTTATAACATAGAAGTTAACTTGCTTTTTATTCTGTATTCCTAAATAATATTCTCCTGTCATTAATGCAGAAATTTTTGTGCTTTCTCCATAATTTTCATTCTTTTTATAGAATGCTTTTCCTATTTCAAATATACATACATCTTTTACACTTCTTGCTTTATTATACTCATAAATTTTAATAAGTGATGGTATGATGCTATGTCTTAATGTATTTCTATCTTCTGACATTGGATCTAACAATTTTACAATTTCAGTATCATCTTTTGTAAACATTTTTGCTTCTTTGTCATTTACTAAAATATATGATAAAGTTTCATTTAATCCTAAATCTACCATTTTGTTTCTAATATTTCTTGTTACCTTATCATAACTTCCTTCTTTTGGTGTTATATCTGGCAATTTTCCAACTATATTATCTACACCGTAAATTCTTCCAACTTCTTCAATTAAATCTTCTTTAATTACAATGTCTCCTCTTCTTCTTGGTACTGAAACAAGTATTGTTTGCTCATTAATATCCTTTACCTCAAATCCTAGTCTTCTAAATACATCATGAATATCTTCTTTTTTAATATCCATACCTAAAATACGATTAATATTTTCATATGTAATTGTAATCTCTCTATTTGATAAATCTTCTTTATCATATTTTGCAATATTTTTAGTAACTTCTCCACCTGCATATTTTTCAAGCATATGACACGCTCTTTTTATTGCCATATATGTTCTATTTGGATCTAGTCCTTTTTCAAATCTTGAACTTGCTTCACTTCTTAAAATGTCTTTTGCAGTTTTTCTAATTTTTATTCCATCAAATATTGCAGATTCAATAATAACATTTTTAGTATTCTCGGTAATCTCTGTTTCTAGTCCACCCATAACACCAGCTAAGCCAATTGCTTTCTTTCCATCTGAAATTACAATATTTTCAGATGATAATGTTCTTTTTATATTATCAAGTGTTGTTAATTCTTCTCCATCTTTTGCCATTCTAACTTCTAGTTTTCCATCTAATGTATCTGCATCATAAAAGTGTAGTGGTTGACCTGTTTCTAGCATTACATAATTACTAATATCTACAACATTATTTATTGGTCTAATTCCTGATGCCATTAATCTATTTTTTATAAATTCTGGGCTTTCTTCTATTTTTATATTTTTAACTTTTTTTGCTAAAAATATTGAACAATTATCTGTATTTACTTCTACTTTAAAGCTGTCATTAATATCTTCATTATTTTCATTATATGATAAATCAATGTCTTTTACTTTTTTATCATATATTGCTGCTATTTCATATGCCATACCAAGTATGCTTAGTAAATCTCCTCTGTTTGCTGTTAGTTCAAAATCTATTACCTCATCATCCATTTGCATATATTTAATTGCATCTACACCTACTGGAGCATCTAAAGGCAATTCATGAATTCCTGTTTTATCAGCTTCTTCTAGAAATTTATGTTCTAATCCAAGCTCTGCCATAGAACATAACATTCCATTAGATTCTTCTCCTCTTATTTTTCCCTTTTTGATTGTTCCACCTGGAAGTTCTGCTCCATCTAAAGCTACAATAACTTTTAAACCTTTTCTAGCATTTGGTGCTCCACACACAATATTCAAAACCTCAGTTCCTACATCTACTTTGCATAAATGTAAATGGTCAGAATCTGGATGCATTTTACATTCTTTAATTTCTCCAACTACTAATTTACTTGCGTTAATCATTTTTCCGCAACTATCATATTCATTTCCAACTTTAGTCATATCTTCTGCTAATGTTTTAACATCTACATCAATATCAACATAGTCTTTTACAAAATTTGTACTTAATTTCATTTATGATTCTCCTCTACATTCTAATTTTACTATCTATCGCATCTATCAAATTGCTCTAAAAATCTAACATCATTTTGATATAATAAACGAATATCTGTTATTCCATATTTAAACATTGCAAGTCTATCTAAACCTGTTCCAAATGCAAATCCACTATATTTTTCTGGATCATATCCATTCATTTTTAAAACATTTGGATGAACCATTCCTGAGCCCAATACTTCTATCCATCCTGTTTGTTTGCACAAATTACATCCTTTTCCGCCACACTTAAAGCAGCTTACATCTACCTCATATGATGGCTCTGTAAAAGGGAAATAACTTGGTCTAAAACGTAATTCTAGATTTTCTCCAAGCATTTTTTTAACAAATACTTCAAGTGTTCCTTTTAAGTCTGCAAGTGAAATATTTTTATCAATAACTAATCCTTCTACTTGACTAAATTGATGTGAATGTGTTGCATCATCATCTCTTCTATATGTTTTTCCTGGGCAAATAATTCTTATTGGTCCTTTTTCTTCATTTGCCATCATTACTCTTGCCTGTACTGCAGATGTTTGTGTTCTTAGCAAATATTCTGATGTAATATAGAAACTGTCTTGCATATCTCTTGCAGGATGACCTTTAGGTAAATTTAATCTTTCAAAACAGTACTCATCTGTTTCTAGTTCTGGACCTGTTACAACATCATATCCCATTGAAACAAATAAATCTTCAACATCTTCAATAATTCTATTTAAGGGATGTTTACTTCCCCTTTTTATTTTTTCACTTGGTAATGTTATATCTATTGTTTCTTCTTCTAATTTTCTTTTTAATTCTAAAGCTTTAAATTCATCTTCTTTTTTATTAATAACATCTTCTATTTCTGTTTTTACTGTATTTACTAATCCTCCAATTACTGGTCTTTCTTCTGCTGATAATGCTCCCATACCTCTTAATACAGATGTTAATTCACCTTTTTTTCCTAGGTACTTTACTCTAACATCATCTAATTCTTTTGCAGTTGTTACATTTGCAAGTTCTTGCATTGCAGATGCTTTAATTTGTTCAATTTGCTCTTTCATAATTCCTCCTTAATATATTTTAGGCATAAAAAAAGTCAATTATCCTATTTATAGGACGATTGACTTTTCGTGGTACCACCTAATTTTATTAATTATTTTAATTAACCTCATTTAATGCTATAACGGGCTTTCCCGCTTACGCCTACTAATACCTTCAGCATAAGACCTACTACAAGTGAAATTTCAATTTAAAGTTTATAGGTCAGCTTTCAGCCTAAGACCAACCCTCTCTTTTAATAGTTACCTTTAAATTTACTTTGCTTATTTTCTTACGGCTTTTTATATTTAACGATTAATATATTATCATAGTTTTTGTATAATTTCAAGTTTTTTATATTAAATTACATCTACCCCTTAAATTTAAAACTAAATTCCAGCGAAAGACTAAGTAGAATTTAGTTTTAGAAAAATGATATAAAAAAATTTACACACTAATCTTGACAAGCTCACAGATTTCATTTGTTTTTTATTACTTAATAGAAACTATTGGACATAATCCTAAGTCTACCGTGTTTGCATTGTTCCAAAGATAAATTCTCTTTTCTCCTCCATCCAGGAACAGAAGACATTCATCATTACCAGGCCAAGACGAAGGCGAAGCCAACCACCACCAGTTATTTACTGTCATAAATATGTTATTTGGTCCTGCTTCTATTGTGTTATTATTTGTATAACTTCCTGAATTAGCATAAGTTCCATTTGCTCCTACTGAATATCCATTTGCATTTCCTATTTTACATATTAATGTTGTTGAATCTTTATTATTATCTTTCCATACATTATATGCTTTCATATACATCTCTACACTTGGACTTCCTATTGCATAATCTGCTTCTGTTGTTTTAT
>CAKOVH010000009.1 GCA_934121885.1 uncultured Clostridia bacterium
TGTTCCTGCTTGTAAAACAAATTCTGTAATTTTACTAAAATCCTCTATCATTCCATCACGATAATAAATAATGTAACTTGGAATGTCTTTGATAAAAATCTCATTTTTCATATTGTTTTCCTCCAATAAATAATTTATTTTAGAAAGCTCAATATTAAAATTAGCAATATTTTTCTCAATTTCATTTTTTCTTTTATTAAGAATTAACGACATATCTTGTCCATCTAAAACTTTTTTAATGTCTTTAATTGATAAACCTATTTGCCTTAAGGATATTATCTTTGAAATATCAACTAACTGACTACTTTCATAATACCTATAACTCGTATCTTGGTCTATAAAAGCAGGTTTTAATAATCCTTCTTTTTCATAGTATCTTAATGCCTTTATGGTGGTTTTAGACATTTTAGAAAAATCTCCTATTTTATACATATCTTGCCTCCTCAAATTATTTATACAACCTACTCTAAGGGGAGAGTCAATAATTTTTAATGAAATTTTTTAAATTATTAAATTATAATTTTTAGTTACATTTTATTGAAAGTTACTGTCTTATCTTTCATTGATATTTTACTAACTTCATACCCATATTCTTTTAACTCTTTTTTATAAGTCAAAAATGAATGGTCAATTTCAAATCCTAAAATATTTTTGATTTCTTCATAAGTTAATTTATAATTTTCTTTCTTATTATCTTTTATATATTTCCATAATGGTTCATATTTACTCATCTTCAACACCTCATATAATTGTAATTTAGCAAATAGTATGTGCTGTAATAATTGTATAACTATATGAGTTAATAGTTATCTTTATATTATCAATTTCACAATACCAATTCTTACCTTGTTTATATATATTACAATTTTTATCTAAAACTTTATTTTTACAATATTGGACTACATCATTAGTATCTAATTTTAGATTTTTCTTAATTCTATCAATTCCCATTTCTGTAGTATGAACTTTATCTATATTAGATATTAGTATTTCTTTATTCATTTATAATCATCTCCATATATTGTAATTTTTTATTCTTTTGTATAGCTTTAATTTTCTAAATTTCTTAAATTCATTGTATCAACAACATCTAATAAATCTTTTAATGAGTCTAAATGAATGCCACCTCCAATTCTATTCGCTTGATATTCCTTTGGTATCTCTTTTACTAACCTCTCTTCAATTTTATCAATTTTGTTTTTATCTGTTTCATAAATTATAAATATTCTAGTAGTATCTAATACACCATAAGAATCATATGAAATAACAGATTGGTTTACTCCTCCAAATAATATTCTATCAAATTTAGGTTTTACTTTCCAATGCCTTAAAATTCTTTCTTTTAAATCCCTTGTAGTTTGTCCTATATATACTTGTTTAAAGTTATCTAGCACAGTCATATAAAGTCCTGTTTGTTTTTGACATTCATTTAAATTTTTTATTTCTATCATATTATATTTTTTTACAGCTTTATCGATAGCTTTATTAAACTCATTCTTGTCTAATTTACTAATAAACTTCATATTTAAATCATAGTTTTGTAAACACATATCTTGATACCTTTTGCAGTATTCATCTGATAATATTAGTTTATTACCTTCTTTTTCAAATTTAAGTCCTGGCGGACATATTCTAGTATAAAATTCGTTAAATTTTAATGTTTCTTTTTGTTTCTTCCAATCATCCCAGTTTTCTAAAATTTCCTTATGTGCTGGTACTTTTGTATAACTTTCTTTATCAATTTGGGCAAAATTATCTCTTGTCAAATTTAATCTTACTTTTGTTTTATCCAACCAAATTCCAAAATATAATACATGTATATTATCATATAAATAATTAAAATCTCTTTCACTAATCAAAATATTCACCTCAAATTACATTTTCATAGTCTTTTTTAATTTTACTTATAATCTACCCTACAACTTACTATTTATCTTACTAATAAATATATCATACTTTTCTATATCATTCTATATTTATATTATACTTTTAAGCATTTCTAACATTTCTTTATTTTCTACTTTACTTATTGCAAAGCATTTTTTTCCTAAATCTTTTATTGATGCTCCACAATGATATAATTCAATTTCATCAATTATTATAAATCTATCATGAAATTTATTTGTTTTAGCTAATTTTAGTGTTGGATATTCTTTATTAAATTTTTGTACATCTAAATTAGAAATATTACTTTTATTTGATGTTAAAATAACTACTTCTACATCTTTATTTTTCTTTGCTAGCATTTTTAAAATACTATCATCTATGTAATTATCTATTATTGTTATTTTATTTTTTGCTTTTTTAATTATATCTATTATTAAACTATAACTATCCCATATCTGTCCTTCAAAAAATATTCTTTGTGTAATACTTTCTTCACCTTGCAATAAACTAAATACTCTATTAAATTTTTTCTCATTTTCAATCTGCTTATATTCTAATGTTGATATTCGTTCAAATACTTGTCCATTATTATTTAAGAATTTTCTCATTTCTCCAAAGGATTTTATAATATTAATACTTACCTTGATTGCAATTTCACTTTTTAAAACACCTGCTAACATTGCAATTCCCTGTTCTGTAAATACATATGGTAAATATCTTCTTCCTCCTCTTGATTCATTTTTATTTTTTGAGGTTTCAAATTGAAACCTCAAAAATTCTGATTCTTCTTCATTTATCTTAAAACAAAACTCCTCTGGAAATCTTTCTATATTTCTACGTACAGCAAGATTTAAAGCTTTAGTTCTATATCCATATAGCATTGCAACATCGCTATCTAACATTACTTGCTTTCCTCTTATTGTATAAATAAGATTTTTAATATCTTCATTATTCATTTCTATTAATTTATTTTCCATAATTACCACAACCTTTCAAAAGCAGTTTTAATTATAGAACATTTGTTTTATTTTGTCAATGTGTATATACTTATTTTTATCTATTATTTGCTCCTATTTTTTATAATTATATATTATAAAATACTTAAACATTTTTAGTTTAAGTATTAAAATAACCTATTGATATAAATCTATTCTATTTCTTTTATGACTCTGCAAGGATTTCCAACTGCTACACTATTTGATGGAATATCTTTGTTTACAACACTTCCAGCTCCTATTACAACATTATTGCCAATAGTTACTCCAGGAAGTACAACTACATTTCCCCCTATCCACACATTATTTCCAACTTTGATTGGTTTTGCATATTCTAATCCTTTATTTCTAATTTTATAATCTAAAGGGTGCCCTGCAGTGTAAAATTCACAATTAGGTGCAATAAAGACATTATCACCAAACTCTACTTTTGCACCATCTAATATTATACAATTGTGATTCATATAAAAATTTTCTCCAACAAAAATATTATATCCATAATCACACCAAAAGTTCTGTTCAACTATTATTTGCTCTCCTGTTTTTGCAAATAATTTTTTTATTATTCTATCTTTACCTTCAAAATCTGATGGCTTTAAATTATTATATTCATAGCAAATATCTTTAGCTTTATATCTATCTTTTATTAATTCTTTATCATAGTTAGCATCATATAATTCTCCTGCCAACATTTTTTCCTTTTCTGACATAGCTATCCTCCAATCACTATTTTTATATCATAAAAGTATATAATTATCAAATAATATCTTTATTTTCATGTTCTTCAAGTGTTTCTATTTTTTCTTTATATGTTTTCTTTAGTATAAATGCCGAAATTATGCAAGTTAAAATTTCCACTATTGGAAAAGTCCACCAAACTATATTTGTTACATTATCAGATAATGTAAATAAATATGCTACTGGAAATACAAATACTACAAGTCTTAGTAAAGATATTATCAATGGTCTTATTGCATAACCAAGTGATTGTAATACACCTTGTACAGCAATAGAAAATCCCATAAAAACATACCCTATACTTGCTATTCTTAATGAAATTGTACAAACCTCGATAATTTCTTTACTTGTACCACCAGATAATGCAAATAAACTTGATAGTGGTTTTGCAAAAATTTCAAAAATAATTGTCAAGATGCATGTTACCATTATAGTATCAATAATTCCATATTTGATACAGTCATTTATTCTTTCTTTATCTTTCATACCGTAATTAAAAGATAATATAGAAATTATAGTATTAGATAATCCAAATGCTGAAAATAATGCTATTTGCTGTATTTTATAATAAATGCCAAATGAACCAACAAGAATTGTAGGATCTGCTTTTGCTCCTCCAAGTATTGCATTCATACCTGCCATCATAACTGATAGTAATGCTTGCATAATTGCTGCAGAAATACCTATTTTATATATTCCTTTAATTATACCAATTTCAGGCTTAATATATTTTAAATTTCCATTTATTTCTTTATTTTTAGTATAGTGAAAATACATTGCTATGAACAGAGAAATAAATTGTCCTATAACTGTTGCCCAAGCTGCACCAGCCACTCCCATTTTCAATGGAAATATAAATATATAATCTAAAATTATATTTGTAACAGCACCTGATATTTGTGAAATAGTTGATAGCATTGTTTTACCAGTTGCTTGTAAAAATCTTTCATATACAGTATATCCAATTGACCCTAATGATAAACATGTACAGATTTTTAGGTATGTTGTTTCCATAGCTAATACTTCATTATTTCCGTTAGAAAATAATGAAATAAACCATTCAGAGCCAAATATACCAAATAATAAAAATACTATAAATATACAAATACTTAGGAATATTCCATTTCCAGCCACTTTATTTGCCTTCTCTTTATTTTTTTCTCCTAAGCTTTTAGATAATAATGCATTTAATCCAATACCTGTTCCCACTCCTATTGCTATAATTAGAATTTGAATTGGAAAAGCTAATGTTAATGCTTGGTTTGCAATTGCTCCTTGTTCTCCCATATTGGCTACAAATACACTATCAATAACGTTGTATAATGCTTGTAGAACCATAGAAATAATCATTGGCAATCCCATTTTTAATAATAGCTTTTTCATTGGTGTTTCTGCCATTTTGTTTTTTTGCGTTCCTTCCATTTTGTTCACTCCTTCTATTTTTTTAACCAAAAAAAAACGTAAGTCCTTTTTCTCTGGACTTACGCTTTCGCTACTCGATATGTGTATTATAGCATAAATTTTATTTTTATGTAATACTTTTTTTAATTTTATTTTTTACAATTGATATTATTTATAAAATGTGTTTTTGTATCTTTCTTAATGCGATTTTTTCCAAATTATTATACTAAAAGTAATAAGTATTAATATTGTCGTAATTACAATTATTTCAATTGTTGTATTAGTTCCTGTCTTAGGCAACATAGCATCTGAGACTTGATTTTTATCTTCTTCATTTTTTATTAATTCATTACCTTTGTTATCTGTATCGCTTTCCTTTTCGTCTTGTTCTGGTTTCTCCTCTTGTTTTTCATCCGACTTTTGTTCTGGTTTTTCTTCTGGCTTTTCTTCTGGTTTTTCTTCTGGTTTTTGTTCTGGCTTTTCTTCTGGCTTTTCTTCTGGTTTTTGTTCTGGTTTTTCTTCAGGCTTTTCTTCCGGTTTTTCTTCCGGCTTCTCTTCTGGCTTCTCTTCAGGCTTTTCTTCCGGTTTTTCTTCAGAATCTTCTATCTTAATTAGTTTTTCAATAAGATCTTTATATTGCTTTTTATCATTATCATTTAAATTTTCATATGCTTCTATAACTTCTGCTTTTTTCTTAAAATTAACTGTTTTATCTTCTATTTCCTCATCTGACACGCTATCTTTATATGACTCAATTATTTCAGTTAATTTTTCTTTTAATGTATCATACGCAATTTCTTTGCTTTCACTTTCTGTCATTGTGTCCTTTTTGATTATTCCATTTTCTATCACTTCATATATTGTTGTAGCTGTACTTGGACTATATTGCAATATATCTTTTCCAGATAATGTACTTACAATTTTGACTTTATTTGCATAATTTGGATGATATACTTCTATTGTATCTCCTGGTTTTAAATCAATTGAATATGCTTTTTTGCTGGTATCAAAATAAATTCCTGTTGTTCTTTCTTCTGATATTACATTTCCATCTTTATCACATATTTTTACATAAGGATTTGTATTGTTACCCATATTAGCTCCATTAAGTTGTATTGTCGCCTTTTTATAATTATCACTAAATGTCAATTCATATCCATATGTATTATAAATTCCTTGTAATTTTATTGTTAAATAGTTATTGTAATCTTTTTTTGTTCTAGTTATATATTCATACTCATATACATTATCTTGAGTTGCTTTTATTTGTATATATGCATAATCTTGATTATATTCATATTCTACTGGCATTTGCAATTTATATGTTCCAACTGGTAAGTCTTGAACTAATATTACAGAATTATTTATTTCTACTGTTTTTACTACATTATTTCCATCAATTATTTTCATTGTTTTTCCATTTAACTTTTTTATATCATCAATTTTTATTGTTAATTTTAGATTTCCTACTGCATTATATTTTTTTAATGTTTCATTAGTTACTAAGCTATATTTTTCGTTAATATTTTCGCCATTTAAAATTTTATTTAGTACATCTTCTACTGTATCTTTTAATATGCTTAACATAGGTATATTTTTTTCATATATTTTTATTTTTGTTTCTTCTGATATATTTATTTTCCAACTCTCCATATATGGTATAATATTAACATTGTATATATCTGCAATTGCTTCTACATAAGCATCTTGATTTGTTAGCGTTCTTCCATTGTTTATTTGTTCCCTATACCATTTGAACATTTTTGCATATGTTTCTCCACCTTCAAAGTGATCAAATAAATTCACTATCATATATAATTTAGTTGAAACATCTTGCTCGTTGTATTTTTTTCCTTCAAGTCTTGATTTATTTTTATTTTCTTCAATTTGATTTATAGCACCTAGCCAATCACCACTATATGTATAAATGCTTTTATCAATTTGAATATAATGTCCTAGTATATTATTAGCAACTTCTCCTAGTTGCATTTCTCCCTTTCCTAAGCTTCCTTGATAACCATGTGCAATTTCATGTAATCCTCCCCAATTCATTTCAAAGAATGCTGATACGCTACTACTATTAACTCCTACATGATTTCCGCTATAATATGCTGCTCCTGCTCCATGTGCATTTGCTCTTATCAAATACTTTGTTCTAACGTTTTGATCAGTCAATTTTTCTGGGTTTAAACTTACACCTAATAGCTCGTCCATTCTATCTACAACTTTTTTGTAATACTCTAAATACTGATCTAGTGTAGCAAATCCGTTTCTGTGATAATTAGTCATTTTATCTTTATCTGCTAAAGGTACCACTACTTGAATTACTTCATTTTCAATAAGGCCATATTCATTTTGATCTTGTTCCCATTTATTCATGAAATTTTCTTCATTATCTTTATAATGATAATAATTTAATTCTTTTACATTTTCATCATATTCTAACTCTATTTTATATGTTTTCGTCAAATCTGTATTTTCTTTACTTAAGACTGCAGATGTTATTAATGGAACTGAAGAATATCCTACTCCGTCTTTAATATTTTGAAGAGTTACCCAATCTCCATTCTTACTCAACGTTTGTGATATCTCCTTATTGGCATCATTAGTTATATATTGTACCCTTAAATCAGTATCTGCATTTAAAATTCTTGCCTTTATACTTACACCTTCTGGAAGGTAAATTCCTAAATTTTGTCTATCACCATAATTACATCTCATAACACCAATCATATCTAAATTCCACATAGATGGTATTGTATATAAAGTTCTTTCTACATTGATTTTAGCATCTTCTTCATCTGTTACATAAACTTTGACATCCAAATTTGTTATATTATTGTGACTATCTTGAACCGTATATGTAATTTTATACTCACCAACTGTATTAGTATCAACAGTTCCACTATATTTTATTTTATCTGTTAAATCTCCATCTTCAAAATCTTTTGCAAATACTCTAAACCTTGCATCTTTCACATCAAAACTGTCAAGTATTCCCTTTTTTATAGTTATTTTTGTTGCTCCGTAAATGATTGGAGCATTTTTTGTACTCCAATAACTATTCTCATTCTTTTTTTCTTGTTCACTTGCAAATACAATATTTTTTTGTATTCCATTTACTGTGCTTAGTATCATTACAATAATCATTACTATTACTAATTTTCTTTTCATACTTTTATTTCCTTTACTTTTATTTTACAGTAAACTTTATTTTTTTTTCATATGTTATTAGCAAATGTGTTTAAATCTCATTATTTACAATATCTATTATACTATATTTTCCAGTATTTGTCTACATTAGATAGCCTTGTCAGAAAATATATTTCAAATTTTTGTTTGTAAATAAGGTTAGTATAAATATTTATAAATAAAAAAATAAATACACACTCTACTTGATGGTTAGAGTGTGCATTTAAGTTTTTTTATCTTTGACCACTTTTTGTGGCTTTTTATTATACTTATTTAGTTATCGCCAAGTAAAAATTCTTCATTATTACTTAGCTGTTATTTGTTAATCTTTCCATGTGTCGCCATTTATAAATTGCGTTAATGCCATTATGAATGCTTCTCTTGTTAAATCATATCTAGTAATTACATCATTTGTAAGATAAGCTATGCCACCTTTTTCATTTTTTAGACCATTTCCTTTAAATATCTTATCCATTACAATTCCTAAATCTGTATTTATAATTTCATCTACATATTTATCTGGAACTGGAAAGGCTGGCCCTGTTCCAAAACTTTCATAACCATTTTTATCTTTAATAACTGCAATTTGAATAATACACCATTTTCCTAATCTATCAGTTATTCCAGATTCTACACCTATAAAAAAATCAGCATCTATCTTATTTTCACTAGCATATTTTTTCAAGTTATTTACTCTATTTCTTGCCCCTTTATATATTTCATCATTTACTGGCTCATCACTAACTTCTGAATTTACAGGTATCCCATCAATCTCTATGTCTTTATAAAATTTTTCAAATGCTTGCTTAGCACCTTCTACTTTTCCCTGATTATTTGTTCCTATTAATATTTTTATCTTTTTATTAACACTATTTTCATTTAAATTCATTTGATTTACAATCCTCCAATTATCTTATATTCTTATTTCTAATATAATCCCCATCAAATTCATTTTCTAGTATATCCATATGTAATTTATCATAGTATTTTCCATTCAAAAATATTTCCTCTCTACTACATCCTGTATCTCTAAAACCACACCTTAAGTAGCATTTATGTGCTCTTTCATTTACGGCAAGAAGATCTAGTCTTATACTATGCAAGTTAAGATACTTAAAACCATATTCTAACAACAACTTTATAGCTTCTGTACCATATCCATTATTTCTAAAGTCTTTATCTCCAATAAATATTCCTAATATTGCGCTTCTTTCAATAAAATTAATATTCTCTAAGCTCACTGTTCCAATTAGTTTATTATCATTTAATGTAATAATGTCAAAATTTCTATTTTTACTGTCCTTTGCTATATTTTCTAAATAGTCTTTTTCTCCAATTAATGTTATTATATTTCCACTTCTTCCAATATAATCTGTAACCTCAAAGTTATTCATCCATTCTGTGAATTTTTGTATTTCATCATCAGATGCTCCTTTTGGTGATAAATATATTCTATCTCCTATTAATTTCTTATAATACTGCATATAACTTCCCCCCTCTTTACATTTATATTGGCAATTATATCATATCAAATTTCTTTAATCAAATAAGAAAAGTGACTTCGCAATTGAGTATAGTCCAAGGTAACTTAACCTTGTTGTATACGTAAAAATATTTGATTTTTTCTATGCAATAAAAACACACTCTACTTGACTATTAGAGTGTGTATTTTTTAATACTAAAATCGGAAGCCACTAAGAGTGGCTTCCTACTTCTATATGTATTACTATTTTACGCTGTTTTTAGCTCTAGTCTTAATTTATCAGCAATCATTGCTATAAATTCACTATTGGTTGGCTTTCCTTTTGCTGCTGATACTGTATACCCAAATATACTTTCAACTGTTTCTGTTTGTCCTCTACCCCAAGCAACTTCTATTGCATGGCGTATTGCTCTTTCTACTCTTGATGGAGTTGTCTCGTACTTTTTAGCAATGTCTGGATATAATTGTTTTGTAATTTGATTTATAACATCAATATTATTTACCACCATTATAATTGCTTCTCTTAAGTATTGATAACCCTTTATATGTGCAGGTACACCAACTTCGTGAATAACATTTGTAACTAAAGCTTCTAAATTTTCCTCGTTTTTCTTATCTTCTGGTGAGATGTCTATGTATTGAGCCTTTATTTCTCTACTTATATAGTTATTTTTAAATTGTGTTGGTTGATAATATTTTATCTCCTTGATTCTTTTTACTAGAACACTGATATCAAATGGTTTTACAATATAGTATTGTGCTCCCAAATTAATTGCTTTTTGAGTTATTTTATCTTGACCTACTGCAGATAAAATAATGCACATTGGCTTTTTATCCATATTAGATTCATTTAATTTTTCTAATACTCCAAGTCCATCTAAATGTGGCATAATTATGTCTAGTATAGCAATATCAGGTTTTGTGTTTATAATATTTTCATATGCCTCATTTCCATCTCTTGCTACTGCAACTACCTCCATATCACTTTCATTTGATAAATAATTAACTAATGTTGCTGAAAATTCTCTGTTGTCATCTGCTACTAAAACTCTTATTTTTTCACTCACTTTGGTTTCCCCCTAATAATTTTTTCTGTAAATTTTTTACAGTTTTGATTATACATATTTTTCCAATTTATTGCAATAGTTTTCTGGAAATTTTTTCTATTTTTTTAATTTTATATTATATTTCATCACTTCTTCTTATATATTTTTCTCTTAATACAGCATATTCCAATATATTAAAATTTTCTTGCATTAGTAACTTTTCTTTTTCTTCTTTGTTTATTTCTATTGTACATACAATATTATTTTCGTATTTAGTATTAATAATATTAATAGAGTTTTTCTGAGCATAATATTTAAATTTTTCTAAATCTGCATATGTAATTGTTATTTGCATTTCATATCCTAATTCTTGCATAATAATTTCAGTATTTTCTATTGCTTTTAGTGTAGCTTCCGAATATGCCTTCACCAGTCCACCTGTTCCTAATAAAGTACCTCCAAAGTATCTAGTAACAATCACTAAAACATTTACTATTTGATTTTTAGTTAAAATATTAAGCATAGGTGCTCCAGCAGTTCCACTTGGTTCACCATCATCTGATTGTTTATCTTTTATTTCATTATTCTGAATTATTCTATAAGCATAACAATGGTGCCTAGCATCAAAATATTTCTTTTTTACTTGTTTTATATATTCCTCTGCTTGATTTACATTTTCAATATAAAAAAGTTCAGCAATAAATCTAGATTTTTTCTCTTCAATTTCAGCCTTACTATTTTGTTTTATTGTTTTAAATTTATCCATCTTTTTTTGCATTAGATAAAAATCTAATATTCTCCTTTTTAATAATTATCTTGACCTGCTACAAAACCTGTAGAATACGCTATTTGTAAGTTAAATCCTCCAGTATACGCATCTACATCAATTAGTTCTCCTGCAAAATAAAGACCTTTCACAATTTTTGATTCCATTGTTTTTGGATTTATTTCTTTTATATTAATTCCTCCAGCTGTTACAATAGCTTCTTCTATTTTACTGAAATTTTGAATTGTAATAGAAAAATTTTTAAGTAAAAATACTAATTGTTCTCTTTCTTTTTTAGTAATTTCATTTACCTTTTTATTTGGATTAATTTCAGATAAATCAATTACCACATCAATCATTTTTTTAGGTAATAATTTTTCTAAGCTATTTTTGAATGCCTTATTTTTTTCACTTGAAAAATCTCTTAAAATTCTTTCATCTAACTTTTCCATAGATAGTGCTGGTTTTAAATCAATTATTAATTTTATATTTTCATTTTTTAATAGTTCATCTATATTTTTATATCTTAATAGATGTGCAGAGCCACTTAATACTGTTGGTCCTGATACACCAAAATGTGTAAATAGCATTTCTCCAAAATCTTCATATATAATTTTTTCATTTTTTATATCTTTTAATTTTATTTGAACATTTTTTAAGCTTAGTCCTTGCAAGCTTTTACATATGTTTATATCTTTTTGAGCTGCAACTAATGGTACTAGTGATGGTCTAATTTTTGTTATAGTATGTCCTAATTTTTCAGCAATTAAATATCCATCTCCTGTTGAACCTGTTCCCGGATAACTTTTTCCACCTGTTGCTAAAATAACTTTTTCTGCATTTATTTCTTTTTTTACAGAATCTTGCTCATATTTTACTTTAGTTACTTCTCCATTTTCTGTAATTATTTCTTTAACATTTGAATTTGTCTCGACTTTTACATGATAATTTTTTAATAGCTTAATAAATGCCATTTGTACATCTTTTGAAGAATCTGATACAGGAAATACTCTATTGCCTCTCTCAACTTTTGTTTCGACTCCCTCTTCCTTTAATAGATTTAATATATCTATATTATCAAATTTATTAAATGCACTATATAAGAACATACCATTTCCAGGTATATTTTTTATAAATTCATCTATAGGAATACTACTTGTAATATTGCATCTTCCTTTTCCTGTTATTAATAGTTTTTTTCCAAGCATATTCATTTTTTCTAATATAGTTACATCATTTCCACATTTAGCAGAAGAGATCGCTGCCATCATTCCAGCAGGACCTCCTCCTATAATTACAACTTTCATTTACATTTTACTCCTTGTTAAATTATCTATTGCCTTCATTACTCCTATTTTTCCATATTGATATGTAAGTCCACCTTGCATATATGCTGTATATGGTGGTCTTATTGGTCCATCACATGATAATTCAATAGAAGATCCTTGAGTAAATGCTCCAGCAGCCATAATAACTTGATCAACATATCCTGGCATATCCCATGCTTCTGGAATAGCTTTTGAATCTACTGGTGATCCCATCTGAATTCCTTGACAATATTTAATTAACTTTTCTTTATTTTCAAAATTTATAGTTTGAACAATATCTGCTCTTGGCTCATCAAATTTTGGACTTACACTATATCCTAATTTTTCTAAACACTTGCTTGCAAATACTGCTGTTTTTAAACTACTTGCAACAACACTTGGGGCCATAAATAGTCCTTGTAATATTGACTTAGTAATTCCTAATGTAGGTCCTACTTCTTTTCCTTCTCCTGGGGCTGTTAATCTTTCTGCGACCAAATTAATTAAATCTTTTCTTCCTGCTACATATGCTCCATTTGGTGTAATTCCCCCACCTAAATTTTTAATTAAAGATCCTACTATAATATCTGCTCCAACCTCTATTGGTTCTTTTTTACCCACAAATTCGCAGTAACAATTATCTATCATAATAATTACATCTTTATCTATTTTTCTAATACAATTTATAGCTTTTTCTACTTGTTCTATAGAAATACTTTTTCTTGTACTATAACCCTTTGAACGTTGAATTTCAATTACTTTTATTTTTTTATTCTTTAATGTTTCTTCTATTTTTTCATAATTAAAATCACCATCATCTAGTAAATCTATTTGTTCAAAATTTACTCCAAAAGATTTTAATGAACTTGGATTATCTACAATTCCTATTACCTCGTCTAATGTATCATATGGTTTTCCATTAATGCTAAGAAGTGTATCACCAGGTCTTAGAAGTGCAAATAATGTTACTGTTAATGCATGTGTTCCAGAAATGAACTGTCCTCTTACTAAACTATCTTCAGCTTTTAACACTTCTGAAAAAACTTTTTCAGTTGTATCTCTTCCAATATCTCCATATCCATAACCTGTTGTACTACCAAAATGCATATCTGAAATGCAATTATTTTGAAATGCTTGCAATACTTTTAAAGAATTATATTCGCATACACTATCAATTTCTTCAAAAACCTTCTTACATTCATTTTCTGCTTCTACTGAAAGATCTATTATATCTTCTGAAATACCATATTCTAAATATTTTTGTTTTTCCATAACTTTCTCCCTTTAATCATTCTCTTCTACATTAACTTTATTTATATAGAATAATTCTCCATACCATTCTTCTGATTTATAATATTTTCCTATAAAGCTTGGATTTTGCCAAGATATACTATATACAGGTTCTTGTACAATTTCTCCATTTTCATTTATGCTTCCCCATTTTCCATCTTTTTTTATACCTGCAAAACCATATTCGTTAAACTCTGTTACTTTTTCATATTCATTTTGAATTTTTAAATTCCCATTATTATCAACAAATCCCCATTTTCCATCTATTTCTTTGGCATACATCTTATTGTTTGGAAATGCTTCTTTGCTACTTAATTTCTTTCCATTTTTACTGAAATATTTATCTTCTTTTTCTGAGTATAAATGAATATAACTATCTTTTATTTCCATTCCTGCATTATCCATTGTTGCTAATATATTCATTTCTTTATTTATTAAACATATAGTATTGTTATCTACTATAACCGCTTCTAATATATCTGTTCCGTCAAGCTCAAAAATACTATTATACTTTAAATCTACAACTGCTTTTCCTGATAAATCTATAATACCGTTCTTTCCATTATTCGTAACTATAAAGAAGTTTTCTCCAACTTCTTCTATATATGAGTAATTTTTATCGATAATTACATTTCCATCTTTATCCGTAATTTTATGAATTTCACTTTTGTTAGACACTATAAAATGTTTTCCATCTTTTGTTGGTGTTTTTGAAATTATCTCTTCATTTTCAATTTTATTACCATTTAAATCTAATATTAAAAGTTCATCATCTTTTTTTGCATTAATATATATACCACCAACTAATATATTGTCATATTCTGTTTGTATTTTTATTTTACCTTTTATGTCTGCTATTCCTTGTTTTCCATTTCTTTGAATTATAAATACGTTATTATATAAATTATAGCTTATATCTTCATATTCATAATTCAAAATAACTTTTTTATTTTTTAATAAGCCTGCTTGTCCATCTTTTAGTGCTACAAAGTAAACATTTTTATCATCTTGTATTTCTGTAACTCTTTCTAATTCTGTATACTCTGTATTTAATATAACATCACCTTTATAGTTTATATATCCATAGCGGTAACCTTCTTCACTTTTCTTACTTACTATAAATCCAGTTGTTTTATATAATGTTTCTTCATTATAATAATTATCTGCAGTTATACTTTCATACTCCACAGGAATAACTTCAATTCCATTTAAGTTAATAACACCACAAAAATTTCCTTGTTTTACAAGTACCATTCCTTCTTTATATGCAATAGCTGAAATTTGGTCATATATTGCACCAGTAAGTTCTTTTCCATTAATATTTAATAATCCGTATTTACCATCTTTTTTATATTTTAATATTGTTTTTTCAAAAGGAATTCCATCATATGTAGTCTCTGTTGGAATTGCTTGTATATTTGAGTATTCTTTATAAATTTCTTCTTGTTTTGAATTTAATACCTTTGTGCTATACTCTCTTGTTTCTGTATTATAATCATATAAACATATAAATATATCCTTAGATGGATTAGGTATTTGTATAATATCATATATTGGATCTACAATAATATTACCAGTTCTATCAATAACTCCATATCTATCATCAATATTTACAATATTATAATTTACTTGAGTAACCTTTTCTATTTTATAATCATATTTTTCCTTTGATTTAAAGAAGAATATTAAACCTACTATAATTACTACTAAAAATACTATAAAACCTAATATAACAAATACTTTTTTATTTTTCATATGCAAATGCTCTCCTTTTTTATTACATATTAATATTTTATATGTATTTTATAATTTTATCAAGCATATCTACATATTTTTACAAACTTTTACATACTTTATCCTTTTATCTTCATATTCTTCTATTTTATAGGTTAATTCATCATCTTCAATTACAGGATGCTCATTTTCATCAGGTATTCTTCCTAACTTTTCTAATAAATATCCTGATAATGTTTCATAATCTCCCTCTGGTATTTCAACATCAAATAATTTTTTTATATCATAAAGTGTAGAACTACCACTAACTAAAAATGTACTTTCATCAATTTTTTTATAGTCTATTTCTTCGTCATCATATTCATCTAAAATGTTTCCCATTAATTCTTCTATAATATCTTCCATAGTGATTAGTCCTGCTGTACCACCATATTCATCAATAACTATTGCCATCTGTTGTTTGCTTTTTTGCAATTCTCTAAATAACTCATCTATTTCTTTGGATTCTGGTACAAAGTATGCTTCTCTCATTATATCTCTTATGCTTGCATGTTTTTTATCATATATAACTTTTAATATGTCTTTTATAAATAATATTCCTTCTATATTGTCTATTGTTTCTTCGTACACAGGTATTCTACTATATTTATAGCTATCTATTTCGTCTAATAATTCTGTAATGTCATCATTTATTTCTATTGCAAATATATCTGTTCTTGGTGTCATTACTTCTGAAACAATAATATCATTAAAAGCAAAAACATTATTTAGTAGTTCTTTTTCTTCTTGTTCAATTGTTCCCTTTTCTTCACCTTCATCTATCATCATTTTAATTTCTTCTTCTGTAACTATTTCTTCTTCAGCTTCACTTACTCCAAAAATTTTTGAAACCATATTTGTTGATATTGTAAGTAATTTAACAAATGGTGATGTTATTTTAGATATTATTCTAATAACCCCAATTGTTGCATAGGCAATTTTTTCATAATATTTCATTGCTAATCTTTTTGGAACTAATTCTCCAAATACAAGCGTAAAGAATGAAAGAATTATAGTAATTATTACTATTGAGACTGCTTTCCATATATCTTGATTTATTATTGGAAATAATCTATTTAATATTGGCGCTAATTCATCTGCAAAAGCATCTGATGCAAAAGCACTTGATAAGAAACCTGCAAGTGTTATTCCTATTTGAATTGTAGCTAAAAACTTGCTCGGATTTTTTAACATATCTTCTATTTGCCTTGCTTTTTTATTGCCTTCTTTAGCTTGCTTACTAACCTTAGCATCATTTAATGAAATATATGCAATTTCTGTTGCTGCAAAATATGCATTTAATAAAATAAGTATTCCTAATATAACAATTTGAGATACCATACTTTTTCCCTTCTGTTTTAACTTTATAATCTATTTTATGTATAATTTTTGTATTTATACAATTGTAAATACCTTAATAAAATTATATGATATCTCAAATTGATAAGTTACATTTTAAAATCCTGTTCTTGGAAGTGCAACTTCTTTTTTTCCTGTTACATTTATATTTTCTTCTTCTACAACCTTTTTTTCTTCCTCTTCTGGCTTCTTATAATTATTTACATTTACTGTATAAACTTCATTAAATCCTATTTCAACACAGATTTGTTCATCATATTTAGTATATCCTTCTGGAGATTTAACTTCTTCCACATAATATTTTCCTGGGTTAATTCCAATAACTTCAATAATTCCTTTTTCGTTTGTTTCTAAATCCATATAAACAATATTTTTATTTTCATCTAATATATTAAATTTTGCACCTTTTAGTGCAGCTTTAGTTTCTGTATCTTTTTTTACAATTTTTATTGTAGTTTTGTTTGAAAAATATTGTGCTTTTAAAACAGTATCTTCAAATTCATATTCTCCTGCTGCTAATGCATAATCCTGATAATTGCTATTTGCTGTTTCTCCATATAAAATTGGCATTGTTTTTAAATTTGCTGTAGCTTTTATTGTAAAATTTTTAGTAACATCTGTTTTAGTTTCTAGTTCAGAAACAGGAATTAATACTTTAAATGTTTCACTACTTGAAAATTCGCTTTTTTCTTTATTGTTTTTATCTGTTAATTTAACATTTTCTATATCAAACCCATCTAGTACAATTTTGTATTTTGTACTTTCAACATTTGTAACTACTTTATATGTTTTGCTAATATATTTTTTGTCTAAACTATCATCTTTCCAGCTTTCTGAAACTGCTTTTATTTCTACTTTTCCTACTGGCTTTGATGCATTTGAACTTCTTGCCTTTTTTGAAATAGTTTCTGCTGCAGAAATTACTCTTTTTCCTTGTTCATTTATTGCCTTAAAGTCTGACCACTTGTATGTGTAAAGTGCATCATATACTGCCATTTTTGTTGCTGCAAAAGCTTCTATATTACTGTTACACTTTAGTTCAGAAGGAGTTTTAAAAGGATATCCATTAGTAATTGCCCTCCAAACTGCTGCATTTTGTATTGTTTTTGACACACTTACACTTGTTCCACTACCTGTTGTTACACCTTGTAGATTTCTATTTAGACAATATGCTGGATATTCAACACCATCCTTTTTATATACTACAAATTCTACTCCAACTTTTATATCTTTATATAAAAATCCAACAAACTCTCCTTTTGAATACAAATTTTCTTTATCAATTAAATATGTTGCTGCATTTGATTTATTTTCAAACATACCTATCATTGATAACATTAATACTAAAATTACTGATATATTTATTATTCTTGTTAATTTCTTCAATTTTATTCCTCCTAAACTTTATATACTTTCAATTGCTTGAATACATCTTCTATATGCTCTTTTATTTATTTCGCATGTTATTAATGTAATTCTATTATCTTTTGTATTTTTTATATACTGCCAATCTGTTTCTTCTATTATTTTGTTTACAACAACTTTATATTTTCTCTCACCTTTTTCTGTTGAATAAATAATTTCGTCTCCATTTTTAAGTTTTTTTATATCTTGAAAAAAGTTACATTTATATCCTACATTATGAGCTGCAAGAGCAACATTGCCTTTCCATTTATCAGTTTCTTCAAAATGTCCAACTGTTCTTCTCATAGCTTCTTGAGTTGTTCCTTCTGCGATTGGTGCATCTAACTTTAACTTTGGTATTTTTATTCTCCATTTGTTGGTTGAATAAATATTAATACTGTCTATTCCACTTACATCTGTTATTTGAGTTTTGGCAAGTTTATTTTCTTGTTTTATTTCTTTGTTTGCAAGTTCCGTTTTTATTTCATTTTTATTATTTTTATTTTCAGCATTGTTTTTATCTTCATATAATTTTCCTACCTTTTGTACTATTTCGTTATATGCATTTTTAGAATTATGTAACGAATTTAAATAGCTACTCTCATTTTTCACATTTATATGAGCATATCTATTTTCCATCTCTTGAAATTTAATACTATTTTTTACAAACCATATATCAAACAAGAAAATAAATACAAAAATAAATACAGTAATAAATACTGCTAATATATTAATGCTTCTGTCTGAATAATTTAGCACATATCATACACCTACCTTATATAATTTTCTTTTTCTGTTTTTGGATTTTGATTTAGAAATAAATCTTTGACTAAAATTTTAAGTGATTATTTGCACTTTTTTGAATTTTGAAAAATTGCAATTTAACAATGTAATTATATTACACTGTATTTTATATTTTGTAAAGTAAAATCGTTCGTCAAATTTCGACATAATTTCTTCTAATTACAAGTAATAGTTACATAAAAAAAAGAGAACTATTTGAAGTTCTCTTTCAATATAAATATTTCTTTTAAGGGTAATCTTTTACATCATATTCCTATTTTACCTCATCTAATTCAAAGTAAAACTCTACACCATCATCTTTATTAATAACGCCATAGTCGTTTTGATAATTCACCATGATTGCCTTTACTAAAGCAAGTCCAATACCGCTTCCTCCATTTTCTCTATTTCTCGAAGAATCCACTTTATAGAATCTACCCCAAATTCTATTTAAATCTTCTTCTCCAATGTTTTCACCTGTATTAAATACTGAAAATCTAATTTTATTTTTTTCTTTTATATGTTCTATTTTTACTATAATTTGTTTTTTCCCATTTACATTATCGCAATGCTTTATTGCATTAGTAAAATAATTTGTTACAACTTGCTCTATGTAAAATTCATCTGCATATGCAAAAATATCTTCCTTTACATCTAATACAACATTAATTTCATTTTCTTTAAGCATAACATTGCATCTTCTAATAACTTCTTTTGCAAGTTCTGTTAAATTTAATTCTTCGTTATTAAATTCTCTTTTTCCATATTCAAGTTTCATAAGTTCTAGTAATTGTTTTACTAATTTGTCCATTTTATTAGATTCATCCAAAATTACTTCTGCATAGAATTTTTTTGATTCCTCATCAGTATTTACATTTTCAATTAAACCTTCTGCATATCCTTGTATTAGAGCAATAGGTGTTTTTAATTCGTGAGATACATCTGAAATAAATTGCTTTCTCATTTCATCTATTTTAGATTTTTCTTCTATGTCTTTTTCTAGTTCGCTATTATTTTCCCTTAATTGCTTAATAGTTTTCTCTAGTTTATCAGACATTGTATTTATGTTATTTCCTAGCTCATTAATTTCATCTTCAGTATCAGTTATACGATATTTTTGACTAAAATCTAATCTTGCCATTTTCTTCGTAATATCATTTAATTGTACTATAGGATTTGTAAATTTTCTAGATACATAAGATGCAATAAATGCAGAAATTAAAATTGTTATTGCTCCAATAAATATTAAGGCTTTATTTGATATTTGTACACTTTCTTCTATTGGAACAACAGGAATTCGTATGTATAATTTATAGTCATTACATAATGTTCCTGTAAGTAATATATAATTCATATTATTGTTTGTATCACTTATTTTTCTAATAACTATGTCTTCTTCTTTATATATTATGTTTATAGCATTTTTACTACTATCAACAATCGAAGATAATTCGTTTAATGTGCTATAAAAGTCCTTTTCTGTGCTATATACTATTACATTTTGATCTGATTTTATATAAATATCAAAGTTATTATTAAATGCAATTCGTTTTAATTCAGACTCTATATTTATATTTGAATCATATTTATAATAATTATTAATTTTTTGATATACTTGTCTTACTTTATTGGTTTTAGAATATACATAAAAGTTCTCTAACACCAAATTATTAATTGTAATAAGGCAAAATACAATAATTACTATAACAACACACATTGTAGCAAAAAGCTTAAATCTAACAGACTTTAACTTATCTTTTAATTTTCCCATTTTATTATTCCATCCTATTTAACTTCAAATTTATATCCAACGCCTCTCATGGTTTCAATATACTTTCCTTTTTTTCCAAGTTTATGCCTAATCTTCTTTATATGACTATCAATAGTTCTTGAATCACCATAATAATCATAATTCCATACATTATTTAATATTTTATCTCTAGACAATGCTATATTTTGATTATCTACTAAATATTTTAATAATTCATATTCTCTTAGGCTCATTTCAACTGGTTTGCCATCAACTGTAACAGTTCTTCCTTCTGGATCTATTTCAATTCCACCATAATCTTTTACTTCTCTTTTTTCTCCTATAGATCTTTTTAATATTGCTTCTACTCTTGCAACTAAAATTTTAGGACTAAATGGTTTTGAAATATATTCGTCAACTCCAAGTTCAAATCCAAATAATTCGTCTTGCTCTTCTCCTCTTGCTGTTAGCATAATAATTGGAACCTTGGATGTTTGTCTTATTTGTCTTAAAACAGACCATCCATCTAGTTTTGGCATCATTACATCTAATAAAATAAGTTGAATTTTATTTTCATTTTCTTCAAAAACTTTTAAAGCCTCTTCTCCATCACCTGCTTCTAAAATTTGATATCCTTTTTGCATCAAAAAATCTTTAATTAATTTTCTCATTCTAGATTCATCATCTACTACTAATATTTTAATATCGTTCATAAAATTCCTCCTATTTTAATATTATAGCTTTATAATATGTCCAAAATATGTCTAAATTATGCAGTTATTCAGATATTTTCTTTGCAATTAATGCTTTAATTTTTATTCCTTGTTCTTTAAACATTCTTTCATGTTCGGTTTCAATGTTATTCCAAAAATCATTTTCATTTGCTAAATCATATGTATATTTCTCAATCTCAAATTTTGTATCTTTTAGATAGTTTAAGGTATCTGCAAATAATTGGTCATCATCTGTTTTAAAATATATTTCTCCATTATCATTTAAAAATGTTCTATACTTTTCAAGTTGTCTTGTATGTGTTAATCTTTTTTTATGATGTTTACCTCTTGGCCATGGATTACAAAAGTTTATATATATTCTTTCTATATTATCATTTTGCTCAAATATATTTGTTATTCTTTCTATATCGTATCTTGTTAAAAAAACGTTATCTATTTCTTTTTTATTTTCTTTAAATTCTTCTTCCACTTTTCTTTTTGCAAGACCAAGCATTGCATCTACTAAATCAATTCCAATATAGTTTACATTTGCATTATTCACACTAATCTTAGAAATGAAGCCTCCTTTTCCACATCCAAGCTCTATATGTAGTGGATAACTAGGATTTTTAAATACATTTTTCCATTTTCCTTTATAATCTTCTGGATTATCTATATAAAATTTACTTTCTTCTAATTCTTGTCTTGCCCATGGTTTAAATCTAATTCTCATTTTTTACCTCTTTCATTTTTTACTTTTTCTATTATATATTAAATTAGCCCTTTTATCAATGTTTCTTCATAAAATCTTAATTTTTCGTCTATTGTATCTTCATTTTTTATATGTTAAAATACACCCAAATAAAAGGAGGAAAATTAGATGTCAAATGCAATTTTAAAATGTGAAAATCTTAATAAGTTAATTGGAAAAAAACAAATTTTAAAAGATGTTTCTTTTGAAGTTGAATCTGGCGATATATTAGGTTTTATTGGGCCTAATGGTGCTGGTAAAACAACTACAATAAAATTAATCTTAGGTCTTCAAAGTATTTCAAGTGGAAGCGTTCAAATTAACGGTTTTGATGTAAAAAAGAACTTTGAAAAGGCAATTGAAAAAGTTGGTGCTATTGTAGAAAATCCAGATTTATATATGTATCTTTCTGGATATGAAAACTTAAAATTAATTGCAAATTTATACAAAAATGTAAACAAATCTCGTATAGACGAGGTAGTTAAGTTAGTAGGATTAGAAAACAGAATAAAAGATAAGGTTTCAAAATATTCTTTAGGAATGAGACAAAGATTAGGAATTGCTCAAGCTATACTTCATAAACCAAATTTATTAATTTTAGATGAACCAACAAATGGTTTAGACCCTGAAGGAATTAAAGATATGCGTGAACTTCTTATAAATCTTGCTACTAAAGAACATATGGGAATTTTAATTTCTAGTCATAACTTAGCAGAACTTGAAAATTTCTGTAATAAAGTTTGTATTATAAAAAATGGGTCAGTTGTTGAAACAAATAGTATTTCCGATGTAAAAAAAGAAGTTTCAAAAGGATACTTTGTTTTTGAAGTAGATAATGTTAAAGATGCTGTAATTCTTATTGGAGAATGTGTTACTCCTCTTGATGATAAAAAAATTAAAGTAGCTATAACTAAAGAGCAGGTTCCTGACCTTGTAAGAAAATTAGTAATGCAAAACATAAAAATATATTCTGTTGTAGAAGAAACTTTAACACTTGAAGATGCATTCTTAAAAAAGACAGGAGGTAATATCATTGATTAAATTAATGAAGAATGAATTTAAAAAAATTCTAAAAAAGAAAGGCACATACATAATTCTTGCAATAACTCTTGCAATGATTATTTTAACTAATGTAATATACAAAATAACCGAAAATTTATCTGGTAATAATCTTTCAGATAGCATGATTTCATATTATGAGGAAGAACTAAAAAGTTTAAATCCTAATGATGCAAGTTCTAAATCAATATATATTGACTATAAAACAGAATATGACCTTTTAAAATTAAGTGAAAAATATGGTTTTGACTCGTGGCAAGCAAACCTTATACCTGAACAGTTACGAAATGATGTATATGCTATGAACTCTTATTCCAAAGATGAAGATACATATAAATCTGCCAAATCACACTATGATAGCATTGTAGAAAAATTAGATACTGACGATTGGAAATATTTTGTTAATTCTTCTTTATCAGATGTAAATAATCAAATAGAAAGTTTAACAAAGGAAAAAGAAGATACTATTGATAAATCAGAAATTAACAGCATTAATGAAAATTTATATAATCTTGAAATCCAAAAGCAAGTATTAGAATGGAGATTAGAAAAAGATATTAGCTATGCTACAAGCTTTTTAAATAGTTGTTTAAATAATTATAGAAATTATGCAGTAGATGTATATTCTTATGAGCATTCTGATAATCATGACTACTCAGAAAAACAACAATATTATTCTACTCTTTCAAATATGAATGAATATAAATACTACATAGAAAATAATATTAATTCTATTAAAGAACATGATAATAGGTCAATTCTATTAAACGATGTATTTACAGAATATGAATTATTTATTTTAATATTTGTAGTTATGGTTGCAGGCACAATGATTAGCGAAGAATTTAACAAAGGTACTATAAAATTACTTCTTATAAGACCATACAGTAGAGTAAAAATACTTCTTGCTAAATTTTTAGTATGTGTTATATCTTTAATTTTATTTATTGCAATTGTTGTAGGATTACAATTTATTGTTGGTGGTATAGTTCATGGATTTGATAGCACTTCTATTCCTGCAGTTGTATATAACTTTGATACAAATCAAATTCAAACTATGAATGTATTTAAATATGTATTTATACAAGCTGTTGCTAAAATGCCTATGTATTTATTGCTACTAACTTTATCTTTCTCATGTAGTACAATTTTAGTTAATACTCCTTTGGCAATAATTATACCTTTACTTGGATACATGGGATTTGGCATAATAAACATGTTAGCTACAACTTATAAATTAAAATTTTTAACCTTCTTTGTTACTTTAAACTGGGATTTTACACAGTATTTATTTGGTCATCTGCCAGATTATGAAGGTTTAACTATACCATTTTCACTTATAATTTGTCTAATTTATTTTATGATTATGATAATTACGTCTATTGTAACATTTAAGAAAAAGAATATAAAAAATATATAATTTTAGGTAAAAAAATAGAATTTCTAAAAGTTTATTGCTTTATAGAAATTCTATTTTTTATTTTACTTATTTTACATATTCATTCATAGGTTTTACAAGATATTTTAATTCATCTAATTTATCAGTTGAAACATATCCTGGTTTTCCATTAATAACATCTGGTATTCTATTTACTATAGTAGCACATGTAAGCTCAACTGTTGCAGGTCTTGCTACAACTATTGTTGTATTTGGTTCCCCTTCTACTGTCCACTCATTTTTATCATAATCTTCTTTTGAATATACTTTTCCTATACATTCAGATTCAATTGTTATTCCTTCTTTTGTTTGTGTTGTAACAACAGCACTCATGCCTGTTGCATTTCCTGCCTTAACAGTCATTCCTAATGTAGATGAATCTATATCTTCTTTATAAGTTTGAGGTACACACTTTTGTGTTTGGCTAATTGGTGTTAATCCAAGTTTTGAACATAACCATCCATTTACATTCCACATATATGATGGTAAATATTCTCCTTTATTTATTATTTCTTGTCTTTGACTATCTGTTATTTTATCTACTGATGCAACTTCTTTATCAAAATCTTCTAATGTTAAACCTGCTCCATGTGCTTTTGCTAAAGCTATTCCATAATCTTCAACATTGTATGATGAACTTCCTTTTATTTTTGTAATTTTATGAGTTGAACCAGAAATTGCTGAAATAAGCTCGCCCCAGTATACGTCTTGATATCCACTACCTGTAATTGTACATCCATTTTGTTTAGCTAATTTATCAATTTCTTCTGTTACTATTGGATTAGAATTGAATGGATAAAAAGCTTCTTCACATGTTGATATTGCATTAATTCCAAGCTTTGCACAAAGCATAAATGCATCTTTAATATCATTTAATAAACTCATTGTTGTTACTATAACTATATCTGGTTTTACTTCTTTAAGCATTGTTTCAGCATCTTTTGCATCAGTTACTTTTACTCCTTTATTTCCATCTCCAATAATTTCTCCAATGTCTTTTCCTATAACTGCTGGATTAACATCAATTGCTCCAACAATTTCGCCACCTTTTTCATAAACATAACGCATTGTATAAACTGACATTTTTCCTGTACCATATTGTACAACTCTTACTTTTCTTTCCATCTTTTGCACACTCCTTTATAAAAATTTATACATAGATTATATACAAAAAAAAGCACTTTATACAAGTGCTTTTTTATTTTTTTGTAAAAATTCCTATAAATGCTTGCCATATAGCATTTACAATGCTCAAGAATATATCAACAATAATTTTTACTAAAAAATTATTATTATAGAAATCTAACATTAAATTATGAGTCGGAGGAATAAACCAAAGTATTCCTATAACTGCAATCATTATAATAATTGTTAAAATTAGATTTTTAGTTTTTTCCCATGTCCATCTTTCTTTTATTTTATATCCAAGGCTTCTTAAATAGTTATAATATGCATTTTCGTACTCTTGCTGCATTGATTGTTGCATCTTATTTCTTAATGTTTCTTGTTCTTTTCTTAGTTCTTCTTCATACCTTCTTCTTTTCATGTCGTCTGGTCTTGTATAGTTTTCTTTTGTATCTCTTTGTATATTTTGATTATAATTATTTTGTACATAACTTTTTTCTTGGTAATTATTCTGATTAAATGTCTCTTTCTGTCTTCTAGCACTTTCCTGCTTTTCTAATTCTTCTTGTCTTCTTTTTTCTAATAACTCTTCATTATATCTATTTCTTTTTTCTTCATTTATTAAGGTATCATAAGCTTCATTAATTTGTTTCATCTTTGCTTCTGCTTTTTCTTTATCTTCTGGCTTTTGTAAATCTGGATGATATTTTTTTACTAAAACCTTATATGCCTTTTCTATTACTTCATTAGAGGCATTTTCACTTACCTCTAAAATTTCGTATAATGTAGTCATATTTTCCCCTTTTCTTACATAAAAACTCACTATATTTTGATTATAACATTAATCTTTCAAAAAATATAGTTTTTTTTATTATTATGTGATATAATTTTGATGAATTTTATAAGATTGGAGTGTGATAATCTTGAAACTAACATCTGACAAAAATGCTTTAGCTGAAAACAAAGTATTAATTTTATACATTCTAAGTAAAGTAAAAGATGCATTAACAAATAATAACTTATTCAAAATTGTTCTTGCAGTTGTAGATATGAACTATTTTTATTTTCAACAGTTTTTACTTGATTTAATAGAGAATGGCTATGTAATGCAATATGAAAAAGAAGACGTAACACTTTATCAAATAACTGACAAAGGAAGAGAAACTTTGGCTCTTACTGATGATATTTTACCTGGTATTATAAAACTACAAGTAGATACAAATCTAAAAGGTGCAATTGAAGAAGTAAGTGATGAAAGCTCTATCATTGCTGAGTATACTCCTAAAAATGAGAATTATTATAATATAACTTGTAGAATAGTAGAAAAAAATGAAACAATATTTGAAATAAAAACTTTTGCAGGTTCTAGAGAACAAGCAAAACAAATAGTAGACAATTGGAAAAATTATGCTGGACAAATATATCCAAAAATGATTGAAACATTAACAGCTAACTATGCAGAGTTAAATCCAGAAATTAATTCAGAAGATGAGAATATGGAAAACTCTAGTTTTCTTGAAAAATCAGTTGAAGAAACATCAAACATAGAAGATAATAGTCCTGTTGATGGCAATATGAATTTATTTGATAATATTTAACAAAAAAGAAGCAAAGATCAAAAATAAATTATCTTTGCTTCTTTTCTTTTTACATTATCCCTAATTTTTTAGCAAATTGCTTACCCATTTTTATTGCTTTTTTTCTATTTGGCTGCATTTTTTCGGTGCACATCATTGCAACACCTGCTGATATTAGACCTCCAATAATCATTCCTCTAACAAATTTCATGTTCATACATTGCCTCCTTTATAGTTATTTTATACTAGTATGTCTTTTTTTACTTTTTATATACATATAGGTTTGATAGATCGCAATTAAAATTATAAATCCTCCAAAAAATTTTCTTAATGTTTTCATATTCATTTGCATAGCTATTATAGCTCCAATAAATGCACCAATAACACCCCATAAACAAATTGGTATTCCAATCTTGAGGTTTATATTTCTTTGTTTTAAATTTACTAAAATTGCTGTAATTGCTGTTGGCACAAAGAAAATCACATTAGTTGCTTGTGCAATATGTTGTTCAATATCTAAGAACAAAGATAGAAACAATATTAATATTGTTCCTCCTCCCATACCTAGTCCACTAACAATACCTGATATTACTCCAGTAAATATTTCAATCATAATACTCCAATCTCTTTTTACTATTTTATGATAAGGCTAACACCTGCATAAAACAAAAATAGGATAAATGATATTTGTAAATATTTTGTTGGTATCTTATTTAGTAATTTTCCACCTATAAAACCACCTATTATACCACCTATTGCACTTTTTATTCCTATGCTCCAATTAATGTAGTTATTTCTACCATACAAAATTGCCGTTACAATTACCATTGGAAGTATACAAAAAATTGAAGTTGCTCTTGCCTTTTTTTCATCAAGTTTAAAAAAATATATAAACAGAGGAACTAATATTAGTCCTCCTCCAGATGAAAAAAGTCCACAAACAATTCCGGCAATAAACCCTATTAACGCATTTTTCATAATTTTACCACTTACTTTTTTATATATTGTGTGCAATTTTATATAATCTATTCATTTTCAATATTTCTTTGTATAATATCCTCAGCAAGATTGGTTACAATTTTATCACATCTAAGCATTTGAGAAATAATGCTATTTCGTAAGTCTTCATTTTCTATTTTGTCTGCAATGTCAAAAAATACTTGTAGTTCCTTTAAGTATAACTTATTTTTTTCTTTCCATTCACAATTTATTTGTTTATTCTTTCTTTTACATATAATACTCATATTTTATTTCATCCTTTTTATTTACTTATTAGTTAAAATTTATTATACAAAAATACTAGCATAAAAGCTAGTATTTTAATAATATTTTTTATTTTCTTAATTCTTCAACTAAATTTTGTAGTGATTCAACTAAAAAATCTATATCCTCTTTTGTGTTTGAATATCCAAAAGATGTTCTTAATGTACTAGATGACAATTCTTTGCTAAGTCCTATTGATGTAAGAACATGTGATGGCTCACTTTCTCCTGTTGAACATGCAGAACCTGCAGAAGCACATATTCCAAGTTCATCAAGACTAAACAATAATTTTTGTGCATTTACACCTTTAAAAGATACATTTGCATTTCCAGGTAATCTATTTTCTCTATTTCCATTTATTTTTATATCTGGAATTTTCTTTTCTACTTCTGAAAAATAATAATCTCTTAAATCTCTTAATTTTTTATTGTATTGGTCAAATTCATTATAAATAAGTTCTATTGCTTTTCCTAGACCTACAATTTCTGCCACATTTTCGGTACCTGCTCTTTTATTTTTTTCTTGATGACCTCCATCTTGTATTTTTTCAAAGTTTACACCATCTTTAACATATAGAGCACCTATTCCTTTTGGTCCATAAAATTTATGTCCTGACATTGAAAGCAAATCTACATTTAATTTCTGCACATCAATTCTTACATTTCCAATTGCTTGAACAGCATCTGTATGAAATAAAATATTTTTATCTCTTGCAATTTTTCCAATCTTCTCTATCGGTTCTATTGTTCCAATCTCGTTATTTGCAAACATAATACTTATTAAAATAGTATTTTCTGTTATACTGTTTAATAATTCTTGTATATTAACTGTGCCTTCCTCATCAACATTTAAATAAGTAACTTTAAATCCTTGTCTTTCCAAAGTTTGGCATGAATTTAGAACTGCATGATGTTCTATTTTAGTTGTAATAATATGATTTCCTTTTTCTTTGTTTGCATATGCTACACCTTTTATTGCCAAATTATCACTTTCACTTCCGCAAGATGTAAAATATATTTCGTGCATATTACAATTTATAGCATCTGCTACCCTTTGTCTTGCTTTGTCCATTCCTCTTTTAGCTTCTCTACCAACTTGATATATTGCAGATGGATTACCATAATTTATAGTAAAATATGGTATCATCTCTTTTAAAACCTCTTCTCTTACAGCTGTTGTAGCTGCATTGTCAAAGTAACGCACTTCCATCATTACCTCCTAATAAAAATTATGTCTTCCGTACCATAAAAAAAATTACATATATTTTATTATATGTAACCCTTTATTTATTATTACTATTTTAAATTTTATTTTTCATTTTCTGCATTCCAACGATTTACACGAATATTTTTATATGTCTCTAAAACATCTGAATATTTTCTATATTCATCTTCCCAAATCATATCTGGAATTTTATCAAATGCATCAAATACTTTTTCAGCTTCACTTAAAAATATAATTTGTTCTTGTGGACTCATTCTACCACATTTTCTTGAAAATTCATATAATTTATCTAACATTTGGTTAGCTTCAATAAAACCCCAAAAATCTTTTATCTTTATGCCTGCCATTCGTATTTGCATTATTGAAAATCCTATTAAAGCAACTATAACAAAAATTAATATATATATAATGGCCATAACTTCCATTTATTACACCTCTATACTGTTTTCTCTTGTTTTATAATTCATATTTTACTATTTTGCACTGTAATTGTCAAATTATTCTTTTTATTTTACGTTCTACTATTCTTTTTTTAGTTCATATGATATAATATGTTTTAATGTTTTTTTGAAAGGATTGAGTAATAGTGGATAGATTTGAAGTAACTAAAAAAGCTGGAATACTTGGAATTGTTGGAAATATCTTTTTGCTTGTTATAAAATCTATAGTCGGTTTTATGAGTAATAGCCAATCTATGATAGCTGACGCTGCCAACAGTGCTGGTGATATATTTGCATCACTTATGACCTTTATTGGCAATAAAATAGCACATGAACCAAATGACGACTCTCATAACTTTGGTCATGGAAAAGCAGAATATCTATTTTCTCTTTTTATTAGTATATCTATGATGGTAGTTGCAATTAAGCTTTTGTATGATTCTACATCTGCATTAATAACTAAAAAAGAATTAACATTTTCTTGGTTCTTAGTATTAGTATGTATTATTACAATAATTACAAAATTTGCTTTATTTATATACACAAGCAAACTTGCCAAAAAGTATAACAACATTCTTTTAGATGCTAATAAAAGTGATCATAGAAATGATTGCATTGTAACAACTTTTACTTTAATATCCATTTTATTAAGTCTAGTTGGAATTTACTGGTTTGATGGTATTGTCGGAATTGGTATTTCAATTTGGATTTTTATTGCAGGACTTAAAATTTTTATGGAAAGTTATAATGTATTAATGGATATATCAATTGATGAAGAAACTGAAAATCTAATTAATGATATAGCTAAAAAATATCCTAAAATACTAAAAATGGATAAGATTTCTTCAACTCCTGTAGGATATCAATATATTATTGTTCTTACCATTTATGTTGATGGTAATATGTCTACATTTGAAAGTCATAAGCTTGCTGATAACTTAGAAACAGAGATTACAAGCTTAGAAAAAATATATAGAACTATTGTACATGTTGAGCCACAATAAAAATATCAGGCTATGAAATTAATTCATAGCCTGATATTTTTTACTTTATTACAACCTCATCATCTTTTGCTGATATTTTTATTTTCTTCTTTGGAGTAATAACTCCATCTAAAATAGCCTCAGCAATCTTATCTTCTATGTTGCTTTGAATTGCTCTTTTTAAAGGTCTTGCACCATAATTTGTATCAATACCTTTTTTAGCAATATATTCTTTTACTGTATTATCAAATTCAACATCATAATCTTGCTCTTTTAATCTATTTTGCACTTGTCCAAGCATAATGTCTATGATTTGTTTTATATCTTCTTCTACTAATTTATGGAATACTATAATCTCATCAATACGGTTTATAAATTCTGGTCTAAATTGTTTCTTTAATTCTGACATAACATCTTTTTTGATATTTTCATAATCTTTTTCGTTTGATTCTTCTTTATTTAAGTTGTTAGAAAATCCAAGTGTTGTTTTATCAGTAATTAATCTTGCACCAATATTTGATGTCATTATAATTACAGTATTTTTGAAGTTAACTGTTCTTCCTTGGGCATCTGTTAAACGTCCATCGTCTAGTATTTGAAGTAACATATTCATTACATCTGGATGTGCTTTTTCAATTTCATCAAATAGAATAACTGCATATGGTTTTCTTCTTATTTTTTCAGTTAATTGTCCGCCATCATCATATCCAACATATCCTGGAGGCGAACCTACTAACTTAGATACCGAATGTGGTTCCATATATTCAGACATATCTACTCTTATCATACTATTTTCGTTTCCAAATAAAGCTTCTGCAAGTGCTTTTGAGAGCTCAGTTTTACCAACACCTGTTGGTCCTAAGAATAAGAATGAACCTATTGGTCTATTTGGATCTTTTAAACCTACTCTTCCTCTTCTTATTGCTTTTGCTACTGCATTTACAGCTTCATTTTGTCCAATTACTCTTTTATGAAGTGTGCTTTCCAAATTTTTTAGTTTTTCATTTTCATCTTGAGTAATTTTACTTACTGGAATATTTGTCCAACTACTAATTACCTCTGCAATATCTTCTTCTGTAAGGTTTGTAACACTTCTTGTGTTCTTATTCTCCCATTTTTCCTTTTCTTTTTGTAATTTTTCCTTTTGTTCATTTTCTTTATCTCTTAAAGTAGCTGCCTTTTCAAAGTCTTGCATACGAATTGCATCTTCTTTATCTTTATCTAAACTTGCAATTTTTTCTTCTATTTGCTTAATACTATCTGGCATTGTATATGTTCTCATTTTTACACGAGATGCAGCTTCATCTATTAAGTCAATTGCCTTATCTGGTAAAAATCTATCATTAATGTATCTTACAGATAAATCTACTGCTGCCTTTATTGCTTCCTTGGTTATTTTAACATTATGATGTGCTTCATATTTGTCTCTAATACCTTCAAGTATTTGAATAGTTTCTTCTGTTGTTGGTTCACCAACAGTTACTGGACTAAACCTTCTTTCTAGTGCAGCATCTTTTTCAATATATTTTCTATATTCATTTAAAGTTGTTGCACCTACTACTTGAACCTCTCCTCTTGCAAGAAGTGGTTTTAAAATATTTGCAGCATCAACTGCTCCTTCTGCTGAACCTGCTCCAACAATTGTATGAATTTCATCAATAAATAGGATAACATCTCCTGCTTTTTTTACCTCTGCTAAGCATTTCTTTATTCTTTCTTCAAAGTCTCCTCTATATTTTGCACCTGCTACCATACTAGAAATATCAATGCTAACAACTCTTTTATTTTTTAATGTCTCTGGTACATCTTCGCTAACTATTTTTTCTGCTAGACCTTCTACTACTGCTGTTTTACCAACACCAGGCTCACCTATTAAACAAGGATTATTTTTTGTTCTTCTTGATAGAATTTGTATTACTCTTTCAATTTCATTTTTTCTACCAATAACAGGGTCTAATTTTCCATCTGTTGCTTGTTTTGTAAGATCTGTACCAAATTGGTTTAGTGTTGGTGTTTGATTATAGCTACCCTGACCTTTTGCTCCAGATGATTTTGTTTGATTTATAGTACTACCATCTTCATTAATTACTTTAACTATTTGATTATATAGTTTTTGAGGGTTAACCCCTAAATCCATCATAATTCTAACAGCAACACTATCTCCCTCGCTCATAATTCCAATTAATAAATGTTCTGTTCCTATAAATTCTGAACCTAATTTTCTAGCTTCTATAAATGCACTTTCAATTACTCTTTTAGTTCTAGGAGTAAATCCAACAGTTTCACTTTCTGTAATTGGTTCTCCTCTGCCTATTAAAGACTCAATTTCATCTATAATTTTTTCTGCACTAACATCTTGTAACTCTAATACTTTACTTGCAACACCTGTACCTTCTTTTGAAAGCCCATACAAAATATGTTCTGTTCCAATATAGTTATGTCCAAGCTCCATTGCAAGTTCATTTGCAAGTTCTATTGCTTTTTCAGCACGATTTGTGAATTTATATATCATATATTTCCCTCCTATCCATCTATAATTTGTTTTATAACTTCTGTTCTTTTTATATCTCGCTCATATCCATCTAATGCTTTTCCTAAATACTTTTGTAAGTTTCCAGGTTTAGTATATAAGTTTAATTTACTTACTTTAGCATCATCTAATTCTTTTATAATTCCTAAATCTGTACCAAGCTTTACATCAGATAATAATTTTCTACATTCTTCTGCAGATAATTTTGCTGAATATTTTAGTAAACCATATGCCCTTAAAACTCTATCTTCTAGTTCCATTTTATCTTTTGCTAAATATTTTCTAGCAAGTCTTTCTTGTTCAATTACCTTTTCTGTAATAATTTCTAGATTTTTAATAATTTCCTTTTCTGTTAGTCCAAGTGTTTGTTTATTTGATATTTGATAAACATTTCCTTGACTTTGAGTTCCATCTCCATATACTCCACGAATGTTCATTCCAAAGTTATTTACTATTTGCAATACTTTATTTATATTTCCTGTAAGAGTAAGTGCTGGAAGATGTACCATTACAGATGCTTTCATTGCTGTTCCAACATTAATTGGAGATACTGTTAAAAATCCAAACTTTTTACTATATGAATATTTAACTAAGTTTCCCAATTTTTCATCAATTTCAACTGCTAAATTCATTAAGTTTTCTAATTCTTGGCCAGATGAAAATACTTGTAATTTAATGTGGTCTTCATCATTTATCATAATACATATATTTTCTTCTTCATTTATAACTATCGCACCATTTACATTTTTCTTCATTGCAAAGTCTGGACTAATTATATGTTCTTCAACAAGTGCAATTTTAGTTATATCATCAATATCATTTAGATTTATAAATTTTAATCCATATCCAAGACTTGGAACTATTTCTTTTATTTCATCCAAAATTTTATTTAGGTCTTCCTTTGAACATTTTACTGTAAAAGGATAGTTTTGCATATTTCTAGAAAGACGTACTCTTGAACTTAAAACAACATCAGAATCTTTTTCATTTTGTAGATACCAGTTTGCCATTTTTTATTCCCCCTTTTGTTCTTTTTGTTTAATTTCGTCTCTTATTTTAGCAGCATCCTCATAACGTTCTTCTTTAATTGCTTTTTCTAGATCTTTCTTTAATTTAGAAAGCTCCTCTTCTTTTTTGCTAACTTTCTTTTCTACTTTCTCTTCTTTTTGTTTTTCTGCAAATTTTGATTTATTATATTCTAATTCATCAATAGCCTCTTTATATTCTCTTCCTACATGTCTACTAGATCCTTGTAAATGCTTTAATACTGGTGTTATTTTATCTTCAAATGTAATATAGCAATTACCACATCCAAATTCTCCTGTATTTGCAAAATCATCAAATGTCATTTTGCAATTATCACATTCAAGTTCTTTTGTTCCTACAAAACTTGGTAAGAAGCCATCAATATCGTGATTAAAGAAATCACTAAAGAAGCTTGAAAAATTAATTGGCATATTAAAATCTAATCCTTCTAATCCAAGTTCTCTTGCACATTTATCGCAAAGTGCCATCTCCTTTTTTACTCCGTTTACAATTTGCGTATATCTAAAATTTACCTCATTTTTTCCACAATTTTGACACATCATAAAAATCAACTCCTTTATAAAATTAATCTTCAACTAAGTTTAATAGCATGTTTTTAAATATCTTTGCTCTTAAACTATCTTTAATATCTTGTGACACAGTTAATACATTGTCACTTGTTGCAACCTTTAATAGTTTTGCCTCTTTTTCACTAATGATTCCATAAGACAAAAAGTTGCTAATAAATATATCTACTTCTTGTGCTGTAATTTGATTTTCCATGTTAGATATAATATGCATTAGATAATTACTTTTCGTAATGTTTACTTTTCTAATACTAATATACCCACCTCCGCCACGCTTACTTTCTACATAATAGCCTTGTGATGGTTTAAACCTTGTTGCTATTACATAATTAATTTGTGATGGCACGCACTTAAAGTGTTCTGCTAAATCATTTCTTTGTATTTCTATGTAATCATCGTCCTCAAATAAGTCTTTTATAAAACTTTCTATCATATCAGACATTCTCACATTTTATCACCTCATTATTTTTGTCTTTTTTGACTTTGACTTTCTTTGACCTATAATATATATTATACTCACATTTATAAATTTGTCAATATATCGATTGTGAAAATTATGTGAATTTATTTTTTATACTATATAAAAAGAATCATTTTACTTTTGATAAGCAAATGATTCTTGCATTATTTAAAATCTATTTTTTCGAATAAAATTATATCTTTTCTATTTCTTCTTTTGTTAAACCTGTAAATTCGGAAATTTCATCTATTTTTACATTTTTAGCTTTCATTTTTTTTGCAACTGCTTCTAAACTTTGTTTTCTACCTTCAGCTAATCCTTTTGCCATTCCTTTATCAAATCCAGCTTCTTCTATTCCTTGTCTTTCAAATATGTACTTTTCTCTTAAATGTGCTAAATATTGCTCATGTTCATCTTCACTTATTTCATCTAATACCTCTTTGGCTTTTTTTATTGATTCATCAGCATTTTCCATATTCAAATCCTCCGAATTACTAATAAATTTTACCCAAGTATCTAATAGCTTATTTTCTGAATATCTCTCTATCTTGGATAAATTAATTATATATAACTCTAATACATCTGTCAATATAATTTTACTATATGTTTCTTCTCGTATGTTCCATTTTGTAAGGTATTTTGGTATTTCTTTTAATTTTTCTAATTCAAAATCTATGAACAATATTGATATACATTTATTTAGTTCTGAATAATTATGAGACTTCTTTAAATTTTGCGTATACATTTTACTTAAATAAAATATTATTCTTTTTTCAATATTTTTTTCATCTACTAATTGCATCTCAATATTTATATCTACTGCATTATTTACTTTTGCTCTAATATCTAATATTCCTAGTTTATCATCATATAAGTCTCTTTCTAATATTGTACTACAATTTAAGCTTACTTCTGTAACTTTTTCTTTTAGTATAGCATTCAATAACCCTTTTGTTATTTCCTCATTTCCAGTGTATCCAAATACTCTTTTAAATGTATAATCATTTTTTAGTTTTAATAATTCTATATAACCACCCTCTTTATCACTTGTTTTATTTTTTTCATTTTGGAAATTTAGACAGAATCGTCTTTAAGAATTTAATAGATTTTAAATAACTGTTACGTATAATATCATAATTTACATTTTATGGCAATATATAGATAAAAAATATAGTACACATTTTATATTTATGTACTATATTATCCTTTATTATATCTCAATTCTATTTGTAAATTTTTCTTGTATTAATTTTCTTAAAGGTTCATTTTCTTCTTTTTCAAGTTTTGGATCTTTATTTTCTATTTTTAATGCTAAACTTTGAACTTCTTTTAGTGTTTCCATATCTTCAAATAAATTTGCAATTTTAAATTCCGGTATACCATGTTGTCTTGTTCCAAAAAATTCACCTGAACCTCTTAGTTCTAAATCCTTTTCAGCTATTACAAATCCGTTATTTGTTTCCTGCATAATTTTCATTCTCTGTTTTATTATTTGAGATTTTCCTTCATATTTTAAAATACAATATGACTGATATTCTCCTCTTCCTACTCTTCCTCTTAATTGATGTAACTGAGCAAGTCCAAAATGCTCCGCATTTTCAATAACCATTAAACTTGCATTTGGAACATTAACCCCAACTTCTATTACGGTTGTTGAGATTAAAATATCTATTTTTCCATCTTTAAAATCTTGCATAATTTCATCTTTTTCTTTTTGCTTCATTTTACCATATAAATATCCAACTCTATATTCACTGAAAACTTCATTTTTGTATTTTTCTTCTAACTCAATTACAGACTTAGCATCTATTTCTTCGTTTTCTTCAACTAAAGGGCATACTATATATACTTGTCTTCCCTCTGATATGTTTTTCTTAATAAAATTATTTACCCTTTCTTCCATTCCTTTTGTTACGGCAAATGTCTCTATTTTCTTTCTATTTGGTGGTAACTCATCTATTATAGATATATCAAGGTCTCCGTACAAAATTAAAGCAAGTGTTCTTGGGATTGGTGTTGCAGTCATAACAAGTACGTCTGGATTTTTTCCTTTGTTTGATATTGCTGCTCTTTGTCGCACACCAAAACGGTGTTGTTCATCAGTTACAACTAATCCCAAATTTTTAAATACAACATCTTCAACAAGTAATGCATGTGTTCCAATTAAAACATTAATAGTTCCATTTTCTAATCCTTCTAATATCTCTCTTCTTTTTTTAGCCCTTGTTCCCCCAAGAAGAATTTCGCATTTTATACCAAATGGTTCTAATACTTTTGTAAATTCTTCAATATGTTGCTGTGCTAGAATTGCAGTTGGAGCCATTATTGCAACTTGATATCCACATTTTACTACTTTATATGTTGATATTATAGATACTATTGTTTTTCCAGATCCAACATCACCTTGCAAAAGTCTATTCATAGACTTTTTACTTTCCATATCTTTATCTATTTCTTCTAAAACTCTAAGCTGTGCTTTTGTTAATCTAAATGGTAATGAATTAATTACATCTGACATTTTTACGTCTTTACTATAACTTATACCTTCACTATCATTATCATATTTATTTTTTAATCCAGATAATGCAAGTTGCATTGTAAGTAACTCTTCAAAAACAAGTCTTTTCCTTGCTCTACTGTATTCATCAAAATCATCTGGAAAATGTATCTGCTTTATCGCTGTATTTCGTTCCTCTAGATGATACTCATCTCTTAAATATATTGGAAGTGTTTCTTCTAACTTTCCATCTACAAGCTTCAATCCATTTTCAATTGCTCCTCTAATTCCATTTTGAGATAAGTTATATGTAAGAGGATATATTGGAATGATTTTTCCTGTATTTTTAGTATTATCTTCCATATCAAATACTGGATTTATCATTTCAGCTTTTCCATATTTTACACTTGCTTTTCCGTAGAATTTATATTTTTCACCTATTTTAAATTTACCTTTTAAATATTTTTGGTTGAACCATGTAATTGTACAAGGTCCTGTTTCATCTCGTACTATTAATTTTAGTATACTTCTATTTTTTCCTATTCTTATTTCGCTCATATTACTTGTAGCAATTACTTCTATTAATGATTCTTCTCCATCAATAAGATTTGCAATATATTTTGGCTTACTTCTATCTTCATATGTTCTTGGAAAGTATGTAATTAAGTCTTCTAATGTATCTATTCCAAGTTTATGTAGTAGCTCTGCTTTTGCAGGTCCAACACCTTTTACATATTGCACATTTTGTTTTAAATCAACCATTTTTTCACCTTACTTTTTTTCAAATATTTGTTCTTATGATATTTTAACAAATGCTTATAAAAAAATCAAATAGTATTTTGGACATTATTACCTATTTTTCTTATAAAAACTATTTCTTTTTTCTTATTTTTATAGTATAATAGTAAATATGGTAAAGGAGGGATTTTTGTGTGGCAATTTTGGTTAATCGCTGCTGGAATTTTCTTCGTAATTGAAATGGCAACAGTTGGCTTCTTTGTTTTTTGGTTTGGAATTGGTGCTTTAATTTCAATGGTTGTTAGTTTTTTTGTACCAGATATATACATTCAAGCAATTGTGTTTGTTGTATCATCTACAATACTTGTATTCTTAACAAAACCTTTAACTGATAAATTTATTCGTAAAGATAAAACAATTACAACAAATGCATATTCAATTATCGGTAAAATAGGTATTGTTACAAAAGAAATTAACCCTATTGAAGGATTGGGCCAAGTTAAAATTGGTGGAGAAACATGGTCTGCCAAAACTTTATCTGAAGAAATTATACCAGAAAACACAGAAATTGAAGTCGTTAAAATAGACGGCGTAAAAGCTGTTGTAAAAAAAGCTGTAAAAACAAGTATAAATGTATAAGGGGGAAAAATTATGTGGGTTTTAGGCGTACTATTATTAATTATTATAATCATTGCATTTAAATCAATTAAAGTTGTTAAACAATCTGAGGTTTATATTATTGAAAGACTTGGTAAATTTAATAAAATAGCAGATGCAGGTCTTACAATTATAATTCCATTTATCGACCATGTTCGTAGTGTTGTTAGTTTAAAACAACAAACAATGGATATTCCACCTCAAGGTGTTATTACTAAAGATAATGTTACAATTACAATAGATACTGTTGTATTTTATAAAGTTACAGATCCTGCAAAAGCAGTTTATGAAATTCAAAGTTTAAAGAAAGGTATCGAATACCTTGCAATTACAACTATTCGTGATATAGTTGGTAAAATGGATTTAGACGAAACATTTAGTTCTCGTGATGCTATCAATGATAAATTAAGAATTATCCTTGATGAAGCTACAGATCAATGGGGATGTAAAATCGATAGAGTTGAAATAAAAGATATTACTCCACCAGCTGACATTCGTGACGCAATGGAAAAGCAAATGAATGCAGAAAGAAATAAAAGAGCTTTAATTTTACAAGCTGAAGGTGAAAGACAATCTGCAATTACTCTTGCTGAAGGTAAAAAAGAAGCTGCAATATTAGAAGCAGAAGCTGATAAAGAAGCTAAAATAAGAAGAGCTACTGGTGAAGCTGAAGCTATTAAAAAAGTTGCTGAAGCAAAAGCACAAGAAATTCAAGTTGTTTACGGAGCTATGATGAAAGCAGGTCCAGACGAAAAATTAGTACAATTAAAATCATTAGAAGCTTTAAAAGAAGTTGCAAATGGTGAAGCAAATAAAGTATTTATTCCATTCGAAGCAACAGGTGCTTTAAGTGGATTAGGTGCTGCAGCAGAAATAATTAAAGATAAAAAATCAAAAAATGAAGATTAATTTTAAAGAGGATTCAATTAAGAATCCTCTTTTTTAGTCTGGTATTGTTTCATCTTTTATATAATATTTAGTTCCAAGCATCTTATCTGGCAAATACTGTTGTTCAACCATATGATTTGGATAATCATGTGGATATTTATATCCTACCCCATAGCCCATTTTTTCCATGCCTTCTTTTGGAGCATTTCTAATATGCATTGGTATTTCTCCTGTATCTTTATTCTGCACATCTTCCATTGCTCTATTAATTCCTAAATATGTAGCATTTGATTTTGGTGAAGTAGCAACATAAGTTGCTGCCTCTGATAATATTATTCTAGATTCTGGCATTCCTATCATAGTTACTGCTTGCATAGCAGATGTTGCAACAACAAGTGCATTTGGATTTGCCATTCCAACATCTTCTGATGCTGCAATTACAATTCTTCTTGCAATAAAAACAGGATCTTCTCCTCCATTTAAAGCTCTTGCAAGATAGAATATTGCTGCATCTGGATCACTACCTCTCATTGATTTAATGAATGCACTAATATTATCATAATGGCTATCTCCATTTTTATCAAATATTGCTTTTCTACTTTGCACACTATTTGCTGCTATCTCGTTTGTAATATGTATATATCCATCACTACTCATTTGTGTTGTAAGAACTGCAACTTCTAATCCATTTAAAGCTGTTCTTACATCTCCATTTGATGTATCTGCAATTTTTCTTAAAGTATCATCTTCAATTTTTATATTGTATTCTCCAAGACCTTCTTTAGATATTAAAGATTTTTTTAGTATTTCATAAATATCATCCTCAGTTAATGGATTTAGTTTAAAAACCATTGATCTAGAAATTAAAGCCTTATTTACTTCAAAATATGGATTTTCTGTTGTTGCACCAATTAAAATTACAGTTCCATCTTCTACATATGGAAGAAGAGCATCTTGTTGCAATTTATTAAACCTATGTATCTCATCAATAAATAATATACATTTTCCTGTTGGATTAAGTAGTACATTTTTAGCTTCTTCAATTGCATTTTTTATATCACCAATTCCAGCTGTAACAGCATTTATTTTAGTAAATTTATATTTTGTTGTATTGCTAATTACTTTTGCTAGTGATGTTTTACCACATCCCGGTGGTCCCCATAATATAATGCTTGATAGTCTATCTGCTTTAATTGTTCTATATAAAATTTTATCTTTTCCAAGTATATGTTTTTGACCTACATAATCGTCTAATGTTTTTGGTTTCATACGATATGCAAGTGGCTGATTAACATTCATTTTTTGTTCCTTCCTTTATCTTGCTAAATTATTCAAACCTTGTCTTATAATATCTTCTACACTTAATGATGAAGTATCTAATTTTTCCATTGCAACTTCTATTTCCTTTTTGCTATATCCAAGTACTTGAAGTGCAGAAACCGCTTCTTGAACTTTATCATCTTCTATAATTGCTTCTTTAATTTCTACTGTAGTATTTTCTTTTGATATTGCTTCTTCTGTTTTTATTTTATCTTTTAATTCTAATATAACTCTTTGAGCTGATTTTGGCCCTACACCTGGTAATTTTTTTAGAGCATTTACATCATTTGTAATAACTGCAAGAGCAAAGCTAGATGGCGAAATATTTGATAGAATTGTTATTGCAGATTTAGCTCCAATACCACTTACAGATAGCAAAAGTTCAAACATACGAAGTTCCTCATTTGTATTAAATCCATATATACTTATATCATCTTCTCTTACTCTAACATAAGTATGTACTTTAACAATACTTCCTATCTCACCCAATTTTTCAATTGCACTTTCAGACATAAATATTTTATATCCTACTCCATTTGTTTCTATTACAATATATCCTGTTGTTTTAACCTCTAAACTTCCTTTTATAAATGCAAACATAATAATTACTTCCTTTGTTTTTTACATATTCTATCATAAATCCAAATTTTTTCAAGTAGTTTTTACAAATTTTTGTTTGGATGTTTAATGTTTATAAAAGAGCTAGAAAATCTATTTAAATTTCAATAAACCCTTGCATTTTTTATATATTTATGATAAACTTATAAATAGTCGATTTTAACTAAACTATGGGAGGTGCAAAAATCATGGCAAAATGTGAAATTTGTGAAAAATCAATCGCACACGGAAATAAAATAAGCATAGCTCGTTCTCACGTTAGTAGAAGAACTTCTAGAACTTTCAAACCAAATCTTAGAAAAGTTAAAGCTATTATAGATGGAGATACAAAAACTATCTCTGTATGTTCTAAATGCTTACGTTCTGGAAAAGTAACAAGAGCTTAATTTTAAATATATTTTATTACGTAATAAAAGGATACTTTTAAAAAGTATCCCTTTTTTATTTTATAATAAATTATCTTTAGATTCTGAAATTGTGGCACAGCCACCTTTTTTCTAATTATTGTTTTATTCCAAATATTAATTTTACAAATCCTCTTAAAAACTTTGGAACTTTTTTTACAACTATTGTCATAATATCCACTCTCCTTTTTAACATGCTAACCACATAAGACCAACTGCTACTATTACTACTCCAATTGTAAATAGCCAGCCTGATATAGGAAGTAATAAGACAAGTAAAATTCCTAAACCTAAACCTATTAAACATACACCACAAGTCTTTTTTAATAGTCCTAACATATGTAAATTACCTCCTATCTTTTTTTATATTATATTAATCCTTTTTCTTATTTGTTACCATTTTATGTTTTTACTTTTTTAACCCTTTATGTTATAATTGTTTTAAATTAATAATTAAAGGATAATATTATATGAAAAAAAATGAAATAATTGATTTAATAAATATTTTAAATAAAACATACCCAGATGCAAAATGTAGTCTTGATTTTGAAACACCTTTTGAACTATTAGTAGCTGTAATTTTATCTGCACAATGTACAGATGATAGAGTAAATAAAGTTACACCTATTCTTTTTAAGGTATGTTCTACACCTGAAGAATTTAGTGCAATTCCAATTGAAGATTTAGAAAATTTAATACATCCTTGTGGATTTTATAAAAATAAAGCCAAAAATATAAAGCTTACTTCTGAAATAATTATTTCAAAATTTGATGGAAAAGTTCCTCAAACAATGGAAGAACTTATGAGCCTTCCTGGAGTTGGTAGAAAAACAGCAAATGTTGTAATGTTAGAAGCATTTAATAAACCTCAAGGAATTGCAATTGATACACATGCAAAAAGATTATCAAATAGAATAGGGCTTTCAAGTGAATCTGATCCAGAGAAAATAGAAAAAGATTTAATAAATATAATTCCTAAAGAATATTTTAAAGATATTAATCATGTATTTATGTGGCATGGACGAAATACTTGTACTGCACGATCACCAAAATGTGAGAACTGTCCTATCGCAAATTATTGTAAAAGTTTTATAAAACATTAAAATTTTGCATATTTATATAAAAACACTTCATACTATATTATGAGGTGTTTTTTTTGATTAATATTAATTGTTCTTCAAACTGTAAATATCAAAAAGATGGAAAGTGCTTTTTAGACAAGGTACAGGTTCAAAAAGTATTTGGAAACTCTGATTGTGTTTACTATGTAAAGAAAACAAATTCAAAACAATAATTTTTATTCTTCAATTGACATTTTTTCTATGTAATTGTATTATATATTATATATTTTATAATTATTATAGGAGGAATATACATTGAAAAAATTATTAAAATTTAAAACATTTTTTATTTCTATCATGTTATTATTATTATTATCACCTTTGTGTATGGCAGTAAATGAAACAGCTGATAATACAAATGTTGTAAGTACAACTAATCAAACAGATGGAGAAGAAATTCAATATCAGTTCGTAGCATCTGATTTATACAAATTTGATACAGATGTTACTGTTGATGATATTGTTGATGGAAACGTATTTGCTTTTGGTCAAAACATTACTATTTCAGGAGAAATTGGTGGAGATGTATTTGCTTTTGGCAATAACGTAACAGTTACAAAAGAGGGATATGTTCATGGAAGCATTTTTGTAATGGGAAATAATGTTACAATTGATGGTATTGCTTATGATATTTACGGATGTGCTTCAAAGCTTGTTATTGATACTAATTCAATTATCGCAAGAGATGTAAGAATAGCTTGTAACGATTTAACTATAAATGGTCAAATTAAAAGAGATGCATATATAGTTGCAGATAATTTTAAATTAGCTGATAATTCTTCTACTTTAATATCTGGAAATTTAAAATATCAATCAAGTTCAGAAATTTCAATTCCTGATGGTGCTGTTGGTGGAACAGTTACATATAATAAACCTGAAGAAAAAACTGAGACTGTTTTTAGCAAAGTTTTATCTTATGTTAGAAATATAGTTTCTACACTTTTATATTCTTTAGTTATAGCATTACTAGTTATATTCTTAGCACCAAACTTTAAAGAAAAAACAGCAGAACTAACAAAAAATAAATTGCCTTTATCACTTGGTATTGGTATTTTAACAATAATTGCTGTATTTGCTATATCACTTGCATTATTTTTCTTCACAGGCGGTTTAGGAATAGGTATTTCAGGTTTAGCAATTACACTTCTTATTGTTGCTCTTACAATTTCAAAAACAGTATTTGCAATTGGATGTTCTAAATTAATCATTACGAAAATGAATAAAGATAATAAAGGAATGCATATTTTATTTACTGAATTAGTTGTATTATTAATTAGTTTAGTTGAAATTATTCCTTTTGTTGGAGGACTTGTAGGATTTATTACTTCAATGATGGGACTTGGAATTATTGTTTTAAATATTATTTCTAAAAAACAAACACAATAGAAACTTCAAATGTTAAATAAATAATATAAAAGGAAAAAGGATTTCATAAAAGAAATCCTTTTTTACATATACAAAGTTACCTTTGGCTGTAGCAATTGCGAAGCAATTGTGTACATGTGGTGAAGCCACTTTTCTTATTCTTTACAACTTTTAATTAATTCTACAAATAATGGTGCTGGCTTGTCCGGTCTAGATTTAAATTCTGGATGGAATTGAGCTGCAATATAATATGGATGATCCTTTATCTCAATTATTTCTACTAATTGTCCATCAGGTGATGTTCCAGATAATATTAACCCCTTATCTTCCATTTGTTCTCTATAATCATTATTGTATTCAAAACGGTGTCTATGTCTTTCATCTATCTTTTCATCTTTGTAAACTTTTTTAGCAAGTGTTCCATCTTTTATTATGCATGGATAACTTCCAAGTCTCATGGTTCCACCCTTTTTAGTTACATCTTTTTGATCATACATAATATGAATAACTGGATTTTTACTTAACTCATCAAATTCTTCAGAATTTGCATCTTCTATTTTTAATACATTTCTTGCAAATTCTATAACAGCCATTTGCATTCCTAAGCATATACCTAAAAACGGAATCTTGTTTTCTCTTACATATCTTATTGCTTCAATCATGCCCTCAATTCCTCTTGTTCCAAATCCTCCTGGAACAACAATTCCATTTATTCCGTTTAACTTTTCTGCCACATTTTTTCTTGTTATTTGCTCAGAATCTATTAATTTAATTTTAACTTTAACGTTATTTTCAGCTCCAGCATGGTGTAAACTTTCGATAACAGATAAATATGAATCATCTAGTTTTACATACTTTCCTACAATTCCAATTTCTACCTTCTCGTTTAATTCTGCCTTCTTTATTTTATCAACTAATTTTTCCCATTCTTCATTTTTAGGCTCACTACTATCTAATCTTAAATGATTACATACCTCAGTTGCTAGCCCTTCTCTTTCTAACATAATTGGAACTTCATATAAACAAGATGCTGTCTTGTTTGCTATAACACTACTTTTTCTTACATTACAAAATAGGGCAATTTTCTCTCTTAAATTTTCAGGAATATCAACTTCTGTTCTACAAACTAATATGTCTGGTTTTATTCCATATGATTGCAATTCTTTTACAGAATGCTGTGTAGGTTTTGATTTTAATTCATTTGATCCACTTATATATGGAAGTAATGTAACATGAATATACAAAACATCATCTGCTGGATTTTCAAGTCCCACTTGTCTTATTGCCTCAATAATTGATAATCCTTCAATATCACCAACAGTTCCTCCAATTTCTGTTATAACTATATCCACATCTGTATCTTCAAAAGAGTATATTTTTTCTTTTATTGCATTTGTAATATGAGGTATTACTTGTACTGTTTTTCCTAAGTAATCTCCTCTTCTTTCTCTTTCAATTACTTCTTTATATATTTTACCCATTGTAACACTACAATTAGCTGATAAATTTTCATTGGTAAATCTTTCATAATGACCTAAATCTAGGTCTGTTTCTGCTCCATCATCTGTAACAAATACCTCGCCATGTTCGTATGGGCTCATTGTTCCAGGATCAACATTTATATAAGGATCAAACTTTTGATTTATAACTTTATACCCTCTATTTTTTAGTAATCTGCCAAGTGATGCTGCTGTTATTCCCTTTCCAAGTCCAGATACTACTCCTCCTGTTACAAATATATACTTTTTTCTCATTTTACATTTCCTCCTTCTTTTATTTTAAAAACAAAAAAAATAGACTAAAATTAAAACTAAAAATTTAGTTTTTTTTTAATCTATCTTTTTTTATTTACTCATCATTATTGCTTATGCAATGTGATCTTTTATGTAGTCAACTACATCTCCTACTGTTGCAACTTTTTCTGCATCAGCGTCTGGAATTTCTATATCAAATGCTTCTTCTAAAGCCATTATTAATTCAACAATGTCTAATGAATCAGCTCCTAAGTCATCAATAAAAGATGCTTCCATTGTAACTGCTGTTTCAGCAACACCTAATTGCTCAACAATTATACTTTTAACCTTTTCAAAAACTTCCTCTGAACTCATTATATAAGTTCACCTCCCTTTATTCTTTTTAATTTATCTAATCTAAACAATAATACATATTAATTTAATTGTCAAGATTTTTTATAAATTATTTTATTTATTCTAAATTTGTCGAATTAGCTTCATTTATTAAATCACTTTTTTCAACTGTTTTTACTTTTTCAAACTCTTCAATCATATGGTCTACAGTTTTATTTTTAACAAATTGTTCTGCTTGTTTTATAGTAAATTCAAATAGTTTCTCATCACTACTTCCATGAGCCTTTACTACTGGTTTTTTAACCCCTAAAAATAAAGCTCCTCCATATTCTTTATAATCAACAGTCTTTTTAAAACGATTTATTGCAGGTAATGCTGGAACTGCTGCTAATTTTGATAACATATTCTTTTTTAAGCTTTCTGTTAATGTTCTTTTTACAAATTTTCCAAGTCCCTCAACAGCTTTCAAAAATACATTTCCAGTAAATCCATCTGTAACTAGAATATCAAGCTTTCCATTAAAAGCATCTCTACCTTCTACATTACCAACAAAATTTATATCTAATTCTTCGGCTTTTTCTTTTAATAAATGATATGATTCTTTTGTTAGTTCATTTCCCTTTGTTTCTTCAGTTCCTATATTTAAAAGACCTACTGTTGGATGTTCATTTCCAAAAGTATTTCTTAGGTAAATAGTTGCCATTTGAGCAAATTGTAGTAAATTTATTGGTTTGCAATTTGTATTTGAACCACAGTCCATAAGTACTAATCTACTTTTATATGATGGAAGAATTCCGGCTAGTGCTGGTCTATCTATTCCTTTTATTCTACCAATTAATAAAGTTGCTCCTGTAAGTAGTGCTCCAGAGTTTCCCGCTGAAATAAACACATCACCTTCGCCTTGTTTTAACATATTAAAACCTACTACCATTGACGAATCTTTTTTTCTTTTTATAGCTTGTGTTGGAATATCAACCATCTCAATTGTTTCTGTTGTATGATGTATACTTAGTCTATTTGATATTTCTGATATATCATCTTTTCCATATAGTTCTTTAATTCTGCTATTAATTATATCTTTGTTTCCGATTAGTATAACTTCTGCATCAATTTGTTCAATTGCTTTTACGGCTCCTTTTATATTGGCGTCTGGTGCATTATCTCCACCCATTGCATCTAGTAATATTTTCATTAAAATTCCTCCAGATTGTTTTATACAATATATATTATTATTTTATCATTTTATAACTTATATTGTACAAAGTCAATTATTTAATATGCATTTTATATCTAATTTTTTCATTTTGCAAGTTATTTGACTACATAGTCTATAATTCTAAAGACAATCAAAAAGCCAGCTTATTTTGTTTATAAGCTGACTTTTTCATTATTTATATAAATAATATTGTGGGTTTAATGATACCCCGTTTTTTACAACTTCAAAATGTAAATGGTTACCTGTTGAGTTACCTGTCGAACCAACAGCTGCAATTACATCTCCTGCCGTTACTGTTTGACCTTGTTTTACGTACAATGCACTACAATGCGCATAATATGTCATAATTCCATTTCCGTGTGATACTTTAACAACATTTCCATATCCACCACTATATCCTGAAAATACTACAGTTCCTGATGCAGCTACTTTAATTTTTGTTCCTTTTGGTGCTGCAATATCAAGTCCTGAATGTCCGCTACTTCTTATACTTTCCATATTTCCAAATCTGGATGTGATTGTTCCAGATATAGGTGTTACAGATAATGTTACTCCATTTAATGATGCTACTTTTGTACTTGAACTTGATGAATAACTACTATATGATGATGTTGAATAAGTTACTTTTGGTATTTTAGCATCTAGAGTTTTTGTAAGTTCTGTTTTGGCTGTTTTTATTTCTTTTACATTTTCTGATTCGTTATCTGTTGTAATAACCTCTTGTAATGCTATTTTAACACTAACTTTATTTTTGTATTTACTTTCTAATTCTTTTACTAGACTTTCAGCTTCTTCTAGATTTGCTACTGTTGCACTTTTCTTTCCATCTAGTGTCACTGCATAAAATTTATATGTTGTTTCAGCACTATCTTCTATCTTGGCTAAAATTTCTTCATTTTTTACTTCTTCATCTTTGTTTACAAATGTTAGTGTATATTCTGGCATTTTTTCAATTACTGTATATAATTTATTATCTTTTTCTTTATTTATAATTTCATTTACAGATAGTTCAAATTGTTCTTTATCTGATATATATCCTAGTTTCTCTCCATCTACAGTTACCTCACATACTAATTTGTATTTTAGTAATATAACTGCAATTATCATAAACAGTGCAATCGCTACTATATTGATAAGTTTAACTGCTTCTTTTGTGTAGTATTTAAATTTCCTGTTTAAAATACAGATTCACTCTCCTTTTCTTATCGCGTGACAAATTCTATTATACCATATATTTTAAACAATTTCAAATAACATATACCTTTTTATTCTAAATTAAGTAAAAAGAGCCTTTTAATCATTTTTGCATTTTAAATTTTCTACCACTTTGCTCTGTTTTTCTCTTTTTTTCTCTCGTTTTCTCTTTTTTTCATTAGTTGACTTATTAATTTTATGCCTATATTTGCCAGATTACTTGTATATTCTTTTAATATGATCAATTGCATTTTTTTCTAATCTTGATACTTGAGCTTGAGATATTCCTATTTCATTTGCTACTTCAATTTGAGTTCTACCTTCAAAAAAACGTTTTGATATTATCATTTTTTCTTTTTCATTTAATTTTTTCATTGCCTCAGCTATTGTAATTGTTTCAGCCCAATATTCATCAGTATTCTTTTTATCTTTTATCTGATCTCCAACATAAATATTATCCATATCATTATTTCCTGCCGGCTCTTGAAGTGATATAGGAACTTGTATTGCATCCAAACTCATTACAATTTCTTCTTTAGGTATTTCTAATATCTTTTCTAAATCTTCTATTGTTGGTTCTCTATTATTTGTTTTTGAAAACTTTTCTTTTTCAGTTAATACTTTATATGCTAAATCTCTTATTGATCTACTTACTCTTATTGTATTATTATCTCTTAAATATCTTTTCACCTCACCTATAATCATCGGCACAGCATATGTTGAAAACTGGCAGTTTTGATTTAAATCGAAATTATCCATGGCTTTTATTAGCCCAATACAACCAACCTGAAATAAATCATCTGCATTTTCACCTCTTGCATAAAATCGCTTTATAACGCTTAAAACAAGCCTTAGGTTACTATTTATAAATTTTTCTCTTGCTTCTTCATCTCCATTTTTTACCGCTATTAATAGTTCTTTCTTTTCTTCATTTGATAGTACAGGCAATTTGCTGGTATTTACACCGCATATTTCCACCTTGTTAATCAAAGAAAAAACCTCCTTTTAGAAACATGTTATTTACATTATTTCCAAAAAAAGGTCTTTTATTCAAATTTTATTTTAACTATTTTTATGTATCTAATTTTTTCTATCCTGTTTTACTCATAATGTCTTTTTTCATTTTATTTATAATTTTCTTTTCTAGCCTAGATATATAGCTTTGTGAAATTCCAAGCATATCTGCAACTTCTTTTTGTGTTTTTTCGTTTCCACTTATAAAGCCAAACCTAAGCTCCATTATATTTCTTTCTCTATTACTTAGTTTTTGTATTGAAGCTCTAAGTAAGGTTTTATCAACTTCATCTTCAATTCTTCTAGATGTAATATCTGAATCAGTTCCTAATATATCAGATAATAAAAGTTCATTTCCGTCGCCATCTTGATTTAAAGGCTCATCTATCGATATTTCGCCCTTTAGCCTATTGCTTCTTCTTAAATACATAAGTATTTCATTTTCTATGCATCTTGATGCATATGTTGCAAGTTTAATCTTTTTATCTGTATTAAATGTATTAATTGCCTTCATAAGTCCTATTGTTCCTATCGATATAAGATCTTCTATTCCAACTCCTGTGTTTTCAAATTTCTTTGCTATATATACAACAAGCCTTAAATTTCTTTCCACCAATGTCTGTCTTATTTCTTCCTCACCATTAGAAAGTCTTTCTAATAATTCTGCTTCTTCCTCTGGCGACAATGGTGGTGGCAATGTTTGGCTTCCCCCTATGTAGTAAATTGGTAGATTACAGGTTTCGTCATCTCCTATATATTTTACATATATCGTACTTATACTATCTTTTAATAGCTGTAATAAGTTCATGTTCCTCTCTCCCTTCTAACATATCAATGCCTATTAAAGCTGAATATGTATTTGCTTTTGTTAATTTTTGATTATATATACATACAATCACGTTTTCATTTGTAATTTCATCAATATCTGTTATAAGTTTTACCTTATCAACTTTTAATCCAAGTAACATTCCATTTTGTTTTCCTATAGATGTAAAAGGTATTATTCTAAATCTTGATCTGTAATTTATATTTTCCTCTTCTTCTTTCCATTCACCTCCCATAACTTTTTCTATATTATCCAGAATATTATCTGGAATTATTTCTCTTAAGGCATCTTTTGTTACCACAATTACCGGTACTCCTGTAATTGGATCTTTTAACTGATTTCCTGTATCTAACATTGCTTTTGTTCTCATTTTCTTTCCTTCTATATTAATTTCAATATCATAAATTAATGCTTTTTTACTCATTTTACTTTTTACCACTTTAAATGCAGTATGAACAACAATAAATCCAACTAATCCACCAAGTAATGCTATCTTTACAGGATATGTACCAATATATACCCCATTTACCTGCAAAATATCTTGTGGTTTTACAAAGTATAAAAGAGCAAATGCACATCCGCCAAATACAAATGATACTAGATAAAAAATTAATAATTGTTTTAATAATCCTTTTATCCCTTTTGGCCAAAAAGCAATATATATCATACATACAGACAAAATTATCTTTACAAACATATTAGAATAAACTTCGAAAATTTGCATATATGCTAAAATTGCATATATTCCACCTATTAAAGCAGATAAAATCATTCTAAAATGATGTCTTTTTATTTTTAAAATATACGCTGTTGCAAATAATATAATGTAGTTCATACATAAATTTTCAAGTAAAACAATATCTAAATATATGGTCATTCTTTTTCCTCTTTATTATTTTGAACAGTTAATATTGTACAACGTTTTTACTTAAAAACTTGTCAATTCTTAGGCACGAAAAAAAGAAATAATCTACAAAAATAGATTATTTCTTTTACTAAATATCATTAATTGACTATAATTTATTTATTCATTCCTTTTTTTCTTAACCATGATGGAATATCTATGTTATCTTGGTTTCCATTATCTACAGGTGTTGGAATTGAATTTAATTTTTTGTCCCATGCTTTATCTATTATATCTCCAACAGGTATACTAGACATAGCTCCTGGTTCTTTTTCAAATCCAGTTGCAATTACAGTAATTACTATATCTTCATCTAAGCTCTCATCAATAACAGCACCGAAGATGATGTTTGCTTCTGGATCAACACTGCGTTGAATTAATTCAGCTGCTGTGTTCACTTCATGTAATCCTAAATTGCTTCCACCAGTAATGTTAATAATAACTCCTCTTGCACCTTCGATTGAAGTTTCAAGTAATGGACTTTGGATAGCTTGTTTTGCAGCATCTTCAGCTCTGTTTTCTCCTGAAGCTCTACCAATACCCATATGAGCCATTCCTGTATTTAACATAATTGTTTTAACATCTGCAAAGTCTAAGTTTACAAGACCTGGTATAGCAATAAGGTCAGATATACCTTGAACACCTTGTCTTAATACATCATCTGCCATTTTGAATGCTTCTACAATTGATGTTTTTCTATCGATTACTTGTAATAATTTGTCGTTTGGAATAACAACTAATGTGTCAACTTTTCCTTTTAAGCTTTCAACACCACGTTCAGCTTGTGATAATCTCTTTTTTCCTTCAAATGTAAATGGTTTTGTAACAACACCTATTGTTAAAATTCCCATTTCTTTTGCAGTAGCTGCAATAATTGGAGCTGCACCTGTACCTGTTCCTCCACCCATTCCGGCTGTAACAAATACCATATCTGCTCCGCGTAAAGCTTCTGCTATTTCTGATTTGCTTTCTTCTGCTGCTTGTGCTCCGATGTCAGGGTTAGCTCCTGCACCTAAACCTCTTGTGATTTTTTCACCAATTTGAATTTTTGATGCTGCTTTTGATAAAAGTAGTGCTTGTCTATCTGTGTTAACAGCAATAAATTCAACACCTTTTATTCCTGAATCAACCATTCTATTTACAGCATTATTTCCTGCTCCTCCTACACCAATTACTTTGATTGTAGCTGTTCCGTCTAACATAACGTTCTCGTCTGTGCTATCCATTAACATAAAAGTTTCCTCCTCTAATTTTATTCTAACTTAAATTTTACGAATAGAAGAACTCTTTAATTCTATCTATTATATTTTGAAAAATATTTTCTTTTGAGTTTGAGTCTATACTACTTGAAACTGTCTTTGCAAAAGGTCTTGATGCAATATATCTTACTAGGGCATATGCAGTTCTAAATTCTGGTCTTACAGTACTTATTGCTCTACCCGTAGATATTTTTACTGGTATATTTAATATTATTTTTCCAGCTATATCACTTTTATTAATGTTTGTAATACCTTGACCTGTTAATATAACATTATTAATTCTCTGTTTAATTCCTTGATTTGCAATATCTCTATTAACAAGTGAAAATATTTCTTCTATTCTTGCTTCGATAATTTCAATTAATTCTGAGCTTTTTATAACTCTTTTACTTTCATCTTTACAAGTTGAAAGTAATATTTCATTATCATTATCAATATATGACTTTAGTGCCAATCCGTATTGTTTTTTTAGTTTATCTGCTTCTTCCTCTGAGATATTTAAAACAATTGCAATATCACTTGTTATACTATCTCCTCCCAAAGGAATTGTATTTGTATATGTAAATGCTAATCCTTCAAAAACTCCTATATCTGTGTTACCTGCTCCAATATCTAATAGCATAACATTATCATTTAGTTCATTTCCATCTAATACTAAACTTCTTTCTGCTAATGTTACAGGTACTAATCCATCAATATCAATATCTACTTTTCTAAATATACTAGATATTTGTCTAATGTAGTCTTTATCAGCTAAAACAACTTGTGCCTTAATTGTAAAGCTTGAACTTAAACTACCTACTGGATCTTGTACAGATTTTCCGTTATCTAATACGAACTCATCTGTTACAATATCTATAATTTGTTTTCCTTCTGGAATGTCAATATCTTTTACTTGAGATAATCCTCCAAAAACATCCTTTGCAGATATTCCTGCATATTTATCCTTGGCTTCTTTTACTATACTATTTTGAACAATGGTAACATATTTTCCTGGTATTGTTAGATATGCTGAATTAATTGTAAGTTCGCTTTCTGCTTCTGCATCTTTTATTAGTTTTGATACTGCAGCTACAATCTCTTCTTCATCAATAATTTTACCCTTTTTTATTCCTGCACATTTGCAACTTGTTGTACTTAGAACTTCAATTTGATTGAAATTATTGACTTCTCCAATAACCAAACTTACCTTTGAAGTACCAATGTCCATTCCTACGATTACATCTCCGACTGCCAAAGTTCATTCCTCCATTTTTTCTGCATTTAATTCCTCATTAGAATATTACAAATCCTAAAAAAAGTCAATAGAATTTGTAATATTTTTGTAATATTTTTGTAATATTTTTGACATATTGTCTTATTATGTTTTCTGTATCCCTTACGCCTCTTTCTTTTTGTCGTTTGTATCATTTTTTCTTTTTATAGCTTTAGTATATTTTTCCAAATAATATCTTCTAATAATTGCTAAATTATTAAACATTCTTCCAACAAAAACTACTATAGCTGCAAGATAGATGTCTACATTTAGCTTTTGTCCTAAGTATGTAAGTAACATTGATAAAATTGCATTTCCAAAAAAACCTGATACAAAAATTTTTAAATCAAAGTTTTTGTTTAGTGTTGAAGATATACCTCCAAAAACAGAATCTAGTGCTGCTATAATTGCTATTGCCAAATATCCTGAATATGTATATGGAATGATTGGACTATTGATTCCAATTAAAGCCCCAATTATGCATCCTAAAATAATTGCAATCCAAATCATTTTTACTCCTCCTCTACCTCTTTCATATATTTATAAGCCATTTCTCCATTATATTTTTTTATTTGAACTTTTTTACTTGTTTCCATTTTTACAGATTTTCCACTGTTTTTATATCTATCAACAAATCCACTATCTTTTAAGTTTAGTATACTTGATAAGTAATCAGGATTACCTATTGCTTTTACTACATATGGTGGCTGTAATCTTTGCTGTCCAACTGTAAGATATGTATAACTTCTTAAATCGAAAATATCAGTTGTATTTATAATTCTAATATCATTTATAGATATTGCTTCTGCACCAGCATATTTTAATTCATTAACTAAGTCAAGTAGATCCCAAGCAACTATGTCTTTTTCATCATCATTTAATGTAACAATAACACCTTCACCATATACATCTGTTTTTCCAACAGCCATATTTGATTCATCAAGTTCGTCGCTAATTAACTCTGATACTTTTTCATTATTTTTAATTTTATCACTATACTCATTAATTTTCTTATTTGTATCTTGCAATTTTGTTTCTACTTCTTCATATTTTGTTTTCCACTCGGAAATAGCTGTTCTTAACTCTGTTTCTCTCATATTTTCAATTTCTGTAATATCTGTTTCTTCAACAGTTTTAAATTGCATTAACATTACACTTACCAAAGTAATACATACTATAAACATAACAATTGCAACTGCTAATTTATCTAGCTTTATTTTTTTCATTACCTATTCCTACCTTATATTTATTTTTTTCCTAATAATTTAATATATTTAAAGGTCATTGTACCGTTATATTTACTTATTGTTATATTATTTTCTTTTCGTATATCTTTAATTTTAATTCCTTCTGATGCCATTGCCTCTAAGTATGAACCAATTCTATCCATTTGTCCATATAATAAAGCTTGTGAACCAATCGCTTTTATTGTAAATGGTGACCCAATTTTTTCTCCATTTATCTTTATTACAGTTCCCTCACATGTAATAGATGAAGTATTAACAACTCTTTGTCCATTTATTTCTATTGCTTCTGCTCCTGCATTTCTAAGTTCATTTACAATTGAAAGTAAATCTTCATAATGGATTATAGCACTTGCTGACTCAACAAAAAGCGCTGAATCCTCTTTACCTGCATCTTCCATTTCAATTACAATTCCTTCTCCTGTTACATCTGTTAGTCCTAAAAGAACTTTATTTTTTCCTAGTTCTTCTTCTTTTGCCATAGCTGTTTTATCATCTTGTGTTGCTCCTTGTCTTACCTTTTCAAGATTTTTTTCTGCATTTTTTAGTTCTTGAGATAAGTTATCATATTTTTCTTTCCATTTTAATACTGTATCTCTTAGTTCATTATCTACTAAAGATTGTGATACTGTTGAATTTGCGTTATTCATAGTTTTTATTTGTATACATATTGCAAGTGTTAAAATAAAACACATAATTCCAAGAGTAATACTTATCTGTTTTTTATTCACGTTTTTCCTCCTTTAAGATTCTATATTTCTTCTAAAGTATGGCTTATTCTTATCATCATTTAAATTCATATTAAGCATAATTTCTCCTTTTGTGCTTCCTTCTAATTTATTAAAAGTTTGTATCCATAACATTTTTGTACTTAAATTAGATGTATCTCCTAAATTAACTACCTTATTTTTGCTCTTTAGTTCTAATACATAATTGTCACTATTTTCTATGTTTATCTCTGTAATTAAGCTTGCTATTTCATTGCTTGTAGCAGACTCCATAATTTCAAGAACATCACTTAATTTTTTTAAATCTTCTTTATTTAATCTCTTTCCTTCTTGTAATTCTTCAACTGGAGTATTAAATCCCGTAAGTATAGGATATTCTAAAGCCTTGTTAGATATTTCTAATATGTATCCTTGATTATTAATATACGCATAAGCATTTGCAAATTGAATCATAAAAGATGTTTTTCTTTCTGTTATTTTTATTTCAATTGTATCTGGTATACTTCTTTTTACTTGGGCATTTTCGATATATGCATTTTCTTTTATGTTTTTTATAATCTCTTTTTTATTATATTTAAACATATTATTTTCTATTTCAATTCTCGATAAGCTTATAATTTGTTCTTCAGATAAATGTGAATTTCCTTCAACTTTTATATTTTTAACATTAAAAATTGGAGACATAATTGTAAATATAATTGCACCAATTATTATTAATCCTAAACTTGTCCACTTTACTAGTCTAAAAACTGCTTGTCTTTTCTTTTTAGCAAGTATTTGCTTTGGAGACATTTTCTTCTCTTTAGCTTTTAGATTTACTTTATTTGGATTTGGTCTATTATTTTCTTTCTTTATATTTTGCTTTTCTTTGTTGTTATTTAGATTTTTTTTGTTTTTATTTTTCGGCTTCTTTTTTTCTTCCTTCTTTGGCTCATCAATTCTTTTTAGGCCGATTATAATTTCTTCATCAAAATCAAATCTTTCATCTTTTGTGTCTTTTTCTTTACTTTTATTGTTTACTTGATTTTTTCTTCTTTGATTACTTTGATTTTTTTTCACATTATTTTTTTTCGTTTTTTTAGAAGATTTCTTTATTGGTTTTTCTTTATTTTCTGCATCATAATTAAATAAATTTAAAGACTTTTCTTTTGTCTCTTTCGCCATTTACTCACCTTCTTCTTTATAAATGTTTGCTCCTAAACTTCTTAATTTTTCGTCTAGTTTTTCGTAACCTCTTAATATATATTCTATATCTGTTACCTCTGTTTTTCCTTTTGCAATAAGTCCTGCTAAAACAAGTGCTGCTCCACCTCTTAAGTCAGGGCTTTTTACAGTTGTTCCAGATAATTTTTTTACTCCAGTTATAACTGCTGTTTTTCCTTCTATATTTGCTTTTGCTCCCATTCTTTTTAATTCTGGTATAAATCTGTATCTGTTTTCAAATATATTTTCAATAATCATTGATGACCCTTTTGCAGTTACTAACATACTTGAAAATACAGATTGCATATCTGTTGGAAATCCTGGATATGGCATTGTTTTTATATCAACAGATTTTAATTTTTTTGGTGCTTCTAAATATACTGTATCTTTTTGTTCATCTATTTTGCATCCACATTCTCTTAGCTTATTAAGTACTGGACTAATATGTTCTGGACTAATATGGTTTAATGTAATCTTTCCTCCTGTTGCGGCTACCATACAAAGTAATGTTCCAGCTTCAATTCTATCTGGCATAACCTGATAACTAATATCTTTTAGTTTTTTTACGCCTGTAATCTGTATTATATTGGTTCCAGCACCTTCAATTTTAGCTCCCATTTTATTTAGGCAATTTGCTAAATCTACAATTTCTGGTTCCATAGCTGCATTTGATATCTTAGTTATACCTTCTGCTAAAACAGCTGCTAATATGATATTTTCAGTAGCTCCTACACTTGGAAAATCCAAGTCTATATTTGCCCCTATTATTTTATCACACTTGCATATAATAAATCCAGCCTCTTCCTCAATATTTATTCCCATTTTTTTAAAACTTTCTAAATGAAGATCTATTGGTCTTGCGCCAATGTCACATCCACCTGGTTGTGATAGTTAATGGATACATAAATTTTAATAAAATGCATACCCCTCCATTTTCATACAACTCATTATACATCATATCATTTAGGTTATACAAGACCTTTTTCTCTTTTGTTATCTCATTTTTATCAAATATAATTATCTTATCAAATAATCTTGAAATTTCATATTTTTTTAATCCATTTTTCTTTATATCATCTATTGCATTTAATATTAATTTTTCTTTATTTTCTATGTTTAATTGATTAAACTTATTTTCTATATTCTCTAATTTACTTTTCTCTTTTTCTATTTTAGCTTCTAATTCTTGTTTTTTATCCTTGTATATATATTCTGGTATTAAATCATTTAATTTATCTTCATACACCTGTTTAAACTGCTTTTCTAATTTCTCTATAAATTGTTTCTGTGTATCTCGCTCCTTTTCTAATTTTTCCTTGTCTGTGCTAATTATTTTTACATTTTCCATTAAAAAACTTTTTAATTCCGGATTAGTTAATAAATTATCTATGTAGGTATTTACAATCTTATCTAAATATTCAATTCTTATTCTGTGTGGTTTACAGCCATATCCTAATTCTATATCTTTAATTGCTCCTTCATTGCTATATTTTTTACAAAGATAACTATCCGGTCTATTTCTTTTTCCAGTTGTTCCTTTTCGCTTATACATAGGAGTTCCACATCTTCCACAATATATAATCCCTGAATATAAGTTGTTATCTGTATCCACAAATTTGAATCCATTACTATACTTTTCTCTTTCTTTTTTTCTTTTCTTTTTTATTTTTTGAACCCTCTCAAACAATTTTTTATCAATAATTGGCTCATGATGATTTTGTATTATTGTCCATTCATCTTTTGCCTTTACTCTCGTTTTTTTAGATTTAAAACTAATTTTCTCGGTGCATCCTCCAACATAATCTCCAATATATCTTCTTTCATCTAATATTCTTGCAATACTTTGTGGTTTCCAATTCTTAGTTTTCTTTGTGTTTGCATAATCTCTAGCTTGAGATGGTGTTGGTATTTCCTTTTCATTTAAATATGTTGCTATTTTTTTATACCCCCAACTTTTAGAGTATAACTCAAATACTTTTTTTACTACTTGTGCCGTTTCTTCATTTACAACTAATTTTTTTCCGTCTTTGTTATATCCATAAATAGCCTTTACAAGTAAATCTCCTTCTTCTATTTTATGACGTAAGTTTCTTCTTATATTTTTACTGTCATCTCGCGCTCTTCTCTCATTAAACCATGCATATAATCCGAACATTTCCTCATTATATTGCTCATCTTCAAATATAATTTCTATACCCTTTTCTTCCAAATATTCTACAAAAGAAATAGCTTCCTTTTGATTTCTTCCAAGTCTTGCAGAGTTTTTAAAAATAATTGTATCTAATTCTTTTTTCCTTACTCTTTCTTTTATATCGTCAAATCTACTAAAATCTGTTCCGCTTCTATCATCATCCATTATAATATCTACTATATTTGTATAACCATGACTTTTGCAGTATTTAACTAATAAATCCCTTTGTGTTTCTATTCTTTCATAATTTTCTCCATAGTCATCTCTGCTTTCTCTGCAATAGATTACTATTCTTTTTTCCTCATTAGACTTTTTCATAGCACACCTTCATTTTCAAAATGTATCAATAACATTTCCTTATATGTTATATTTTATTGTTGCTATTATATGATAAAATACTAGAAAACTTACCTAAACCTGAATATTATAAAATTTCTGATATTTGTGTTGATTTTGCTGTTTGCAAAAATTTAAATACTAGTAAATCTTAAAATATCCCCATATATGAAGTTCCTAAAGATGTTAAAAATGGGGATATTTTATTGTATAAAAATGGTAAGTTTATTATAAAGTAGTAATTCTTATATTTTTTTATTTCAGTTGGTTACAATTTGTCACCAACTCATTTCCTTCTTCTCTGAGCCTTTGCTTTAACTTGCTCCAATATTTCCACTAAAATTTTAGAACTTTCTTTCTGTCTAGGCTTGTTAGACATTTCACTTAAACTAATAAGATTTACTTATAATTTGCTTTATTTCAATTTCTTTTTATGATTAAAAGTTAATTTTTTATTTTTCTCCTTCTCTATTTGTTTTGCACTTTTATTTGGAGTTGGTAAATCTTCTGGCATTGTTCCACCTATTTTTTTAATTGTTTGTCTAACCGCTTGTCCAACTTTATGATGTGTTATACAAGCATCATCTTCATTATTAATATTTTTGTTTTTTAATACTTCATCTGTTTGTGTTATTCGGAATAAATTTGCTGCTAATTCTGTACTACTCATATAATCCAATATATCTTCCCTATCTGATATTTCTTTGCGGTTAGCTATGTCTTTTGCTGTTTCTCCATTATATAATCCTCTATATCCATAATTATTGAATTTTCCATAATTTTTAACTCCAGCTAATCTTGCAGTATCAAATAAATATTTATTTTTATCTTTTACATTTTGTCTTGTGTATAGTCTCTTTTCATCTTCACTTAATTGTTCGTATTCTTGTCTTTTTATTTCTTGTCTTCTAGTTTGCACTGCAAAATATGTTTGTGCAAGTGCTATTGCTTTTTTTCTACTGTCTCCATTTTGTGCAATTAAATAACAAGCATATCTAGTTAATTTTAAATCATCAACTTCCATTTCTGCATTATTACCTACTTTTAACACCCTCCCGACGTCGGCAAAGTGTTCCTCTTCTGCAATATTACTACCATTACAAGCTTCCTTTGCTTTAT
>CAKOVH010000010.1 GCA_934121885.1 uncultured Clostridia bacterium
AGTTTTATTATTTTATTAGAATATAGCTCTCTCTCTCTCTCTCTCTCTCTCTCTTAGAGTATCAACGGTTTTGAGTTCTTGCATTTTCTTGCGTGCTCCTTTTATTTCTTTTTTAGCTTTTGCTTATTTTTATTTTACACATAACTTTCATATTTTTCAATACATATTGGTAAAATGTAATATATTTGTAATAATTTTATTTTTTTATTTTCTCTGTAACTAAATCATACTCATCAACTTTTGTCACTTTGCACTTTATAAATTCTCCAAAATTTAAATTTTCATCATTTTTTACATACACTATACCATCAATTTCAGGTACATCCATATAACTTCTTCCAATATAATATTTATTATCAAATGTCTTATCCTCTATTAAAACTTCAAGTTCTCTTCTCATATTTTTTTCTAGGTTTTCTTTTGATATTTCTTTTTGTAATTGCATTATTTTGTTATATCTACTTTTTTTAGTCATAGGATGAATTTGCTCTTTTAATCTTGCAGCAGGTGTTCCTTCTTCTTTTGAATATGAAAAACATCCAAGTTTATCAAACTTTGCTTGTTTTAAGAAGTTGTATAACTCATCAAAGTTCTCTTTGCTCTCTCCCGGAAATCCCACCATTACAGTTGTTCTAATTACCACATTTGGTATTTCTTCTCTTAATTTTTTAATAAGATTTCTAATGCTTTTTCCGTCGCTTTTTCTATTCATTCTTTTTAAAACACTATCTGAAATATGTTGAATTGGAATATCAAAATATTTACATATTTTATTATTTTCTTTTACTACCTTAATTAATTCATCATCAATATTTTCTGGGTAAGCATATAAAAATCTAATCCATTTAATTTTATCAATTTTGCATAGTTTTTTTAATAATTCACTAAGCTTTGATTCTCCATAAATGTCAAATCCATATTTGGTTGTATCTTGAGCAATTAAAATAATTTCTTTATAGCCTTCATCTGCAAGTTTTTCAGCTTCTTCTAAAACATCTTCTATTTTTCTGCTTATTTGATTACCTCTAATATATGGAATTGCACAATATGTACAATGGTTACTACACCCATCAGCTATTTTTAAATATGCGTAATTTTTTCCTGTAGTAATAATTCTATCTGTATATTCATTAAAATCATATTTAGCAAGTTCTTTTTCTTCTTGTTTTATTACACTTTGTATTTGCTCCCAAATTGTTTTGTATTCACTATATTTTATCCATAAATCTACCTCAGGTATAGCTTTTTGTAATTCATCTTTATATCTTTCAACTAAACATCCCATTGCAATTAAATATTTGCAATTTTTCTTTTTGTATTCTGCCATTTCTAATATTGTATTAATAGCTTCTTCCTTCGCAGACTCAATAAATCCACATGTATTTACAACTATGACCTCTGCTTCCTCTGGCTTATTCACAATTTGATAGCCTTTATCCTTAAACATTGCAATTGCTTTTTCGGTATCTACTAAATTTTTACTACATCCTAATGATATAAATCCTACTTTCATTTTTAACTCCTATTTCTTATTTAATAAATTATCTAATTTTCTTAATCCTTTTACCATTTTATCATAAGTAGTTCTTGTAATTTTCTCTTTATATCCGTTTGCATATTCAAGTGCAGTTGCCTTCATGTCTACAAGTTCAAATCTATTTTCTGATTTTTCTCCATTATCTAGTACATATATTGGTGTATAATTTACCTTGTTTAAATATACTTTTCCATCTTTTCCACTTTTTCTAAGTTCAATATTAAGTACAAGCTCAATTTTTGCATTATCATCTGATAAAGTTGAAATATATGTTCCAATAGAATATGCAATAAATACTTTTTTACCTTCACTATTTTCTCTTACTTCCATAGGTTGTACTACAGATGGATGCGCTCCTAAAATTATATCTGCACCATTTTCTACTAAAAAGTTTGCCATCTCTTTTTGGCTTTTACTTACGGTTTCATTTATTGCATCTCCCCAATGTATCATAACACAGATGTATTCTGCTCCATTATCTTTTGCATATTTAACATCACTTTTAACTTGTTCTTCGCTATATAAATTAACAGCCTTTAATTCACTTTTCTTTTTGCTTGACTGATAATTTACTCCATATGTATAAGTAAGAAATGCAATATTGGTATTTTTAACCTTTTTTATAATTACAGCATTACTATTTTCAATCTTATCTCCAACTACGCTATATCCAAGTTCCGTTAAAAGTTTTTTTGTATCATTAAGCCCCGATAACCCTAAGTCTAAACTATGATTATGTGTAATTGTAACTAAGTTTATACCAGAATCTTTTACTGCCTTTGCAAATTCTTTTGGAGCATTTTCATCATTATATTTACCAGTTGTAAAATTGGTTTCCATTGTTCCCATAACAATATCTGATTTTTCTAAGTATTTAGATGCTTCGCTAAACATATGAGAAAAATCATATATTTTACTTTTAGTATCATATGCGTCATTAATCATTTCCTCACTGCATAGTATATCTCCTACAGCAGACATTTTTATAATTTCATCAGATTCCGAAATATTTTGATTTGTCTGTTTTATATTATCTTCTATTTCCGTAAATATAAGTTCAGATTGTTTTTCCATTTCTTCTTTTTGTTTTGCAATTAATAACCTATCTTGCTCTTTTTTATACATATAAATACATAAACAAGTTATAATAATAATTGCTAAAATTCCGACTATTATTAAGAAATTTTTCATATTAAGGTAATCTGTAAATATTTTTTCTTTTTTCCTTATATTTCTACGATTTCTTGCCATTTATTTTCTCCTATAATTCTTTTGTTTTCGTATAAATTATATTGCAAGTTGCTATTTTCTGTCAAGGTCGCATTTTTCTTTTATTTTCCTTGCAATTTTCATTTTTATGGTATAAGATATACATGTTAAAATATGTAAAAACCGAGGTATATACATGGGAAAGTCAAAAAGAAAACTATATAATAGTGAAAAAATAAACAACTTTAGAGAGTTAGTTGATAGATACAAAAAACTGTATTCTAATAAAACTGCATTTATATATAAAGAAACGCCCTCTTCTACTGAACATATTAAAATTGGTTATGATACATTTATTGCAGATATAGAAGCACTTGGAACAGCACTTTTATCTTTAAATTTAAAAAATAAAAAAATCGCTATATTATCACCTAATCGTTATGAATGGTGCGTTAGTTATTTAGCAATTACAACATCAAATATGGTAGTGGTTCCTTTAGATAAATCTTTACCTGAAAATGAAATTGTTGATTTAATTAATAGAAGTGAAGTAGAAGGTGTTATCTTTGATAAAAAGTATTCAGAAGTATTTGAAAAGATATTAAAAAATAATCCAAAACACTTAAAACACTGTATTTGTATGGATAATACAGATAATTTTATTTCATACACAAGCCTTATACAAAAAGGTAAAACACTTTTAAGTAACGGAGATACAAATTACTCAAATATAAAAATTGATAACAACAAAATGTCAATTATGCTTTTTACATCTGGAACAACTTCTATTTCAAAAGCAGTTGCACTTTCGCAAGCTAATATATGTGAAGATATTTATGCTTTAAGTCAAATGACAAATATAAAAAAATCTGATACATTTCTTTCATTTTTGCCAATGCATCATACATTTGAATCAACTTGTACATTTTTATATGGAACTTATTCAGGTATTACTATTGCATTTTGTGATGGCATAAAATATATACAAAAAAATCTAGCAGAATTTCAAATTACAGGATTTGTATGTGTTCCTTTAATGCTAGAAATTATATACAAAAAATTAAGAAAAGGTATTGAAGAACAACGGAAAGCAAAAATTAATCGCATTTATGAATAAACTATGTCATTTCTTATTAAAATTCAAAATTGATATACGTAGAATTGTCTTTAAAGAAATACTAAAAAAATTCGGAGGAAAATTAAGAATTTTAATAGCAGGTGGAGCTGCAATGAGTAAAGAAGCAATTCAAGGCTTTCTAGATTTAGGAATTAATCTTCTTCAAGGATACGGCTTAACTGAAACATCACCAGTTCTTGCAGGTGAAAATGATAAATATAAAAGATTAGGTTCTGTTGGTTTTCCTCTTCCTGGATTGGATGTAAAAATTGATAACCCAGACACTAATGGAATAGGAGAAGTTCTTGCCAAAGGTCCCACAGTAATGCTTGGATATGTTGGAAATGATGAAGCAACAAAAGAAGTTCTAAAAGATGGTTGGTTCCATACAGGTGATTTAGGATATATGGATAAAGATGGTTATTTATTTATAACAGGCAGAAAAAAAGATGTTATCGTTCTTAAAAATGGAAAAAATATTTTTCCTGAGGAACTTGAAATTTTAATAAACCGTTTACCTTATGTGTCTGAATGTATGGTATTTGGAAGACCTTGTGATGATGGAGATTACAAAATCTGTGCAAAAATTGTATATCAAAAAGATGCAATGAAAAAGCTTTATCCATCTTTAGATGAGTCAGAATATAATTCATTAATCTGGCAAGATATTAAAGAAAAAGTAAATCATACAATGCCTTCTTATAAATATATAAGAGAAATAATTGTAACAGATGTACCTTTAATAAAAACAACTACACAAAAAATAAAAAGACATGAAGAATTAAAAATAATATTTGGAAATACATAAAAAAATAACTCTAACTTATAAAAAGTTAGAGTTATTTTTTAGTCATTACTCCACATATGTTTTCGTGTCATTTCTAGTAAATCTAATGGAGTAAATCCAATTATTTGCGTTTTTGATCTATCTTTTTTTAGATTTTCCTTTAGTACTTCTGCTATCTTATTTTTTGTTTCTTGTTTCTCCATATCTATATAATCTATAATGATTATTCCACCGATATCACGAAGTCGTATTTGTTTTGCAATTTCAATTGATGCCTCTTTATTAACCACAAAAACTGTTTGTTCTAGATCTTTACTACCTATATATTTACCAGAATTTACATCAATTGCTGTTAATGCTTCTGTTTTATCTATTGTAATAAATCCACCACATTTTAGCCAAATTTTTCTGTTTTCCATTTTTTCTATTTGAGAATTTAAATCATATAAAGATAGTAAATTATCCTTTTTTAGCTCTATCTTTATTGTTTCCTGATTGTTAGTATTTTTTACCATATCTTCAATCTTTTTTAACTCTTCATCACTGTTTGTCCATATTTTTGAAATTTTTTGGTCAATCAAATCCACTAATAGTCTATTTACTATTCCTTCATTTTTATATATTAATTGTGGTTTACACTTAGTATTTTTATTTTTTTCATATTTATCTAGTATATCTTTAAGTTTGCTTACTAGCATTTGTATATCACTTGAAATTTGCGTCTCACTTTTACCTATTGCTGAAGTTCTAACGATTGCTCCATATCCTTCAGTAATATTATTCTTAACTATTTTCTTTAATCTTTCTTTTTCTTTTACATCCTCTATTTTTTGAGAAACAGTTATAAATTCTGCATTTGGCATTAAAACTACAAATCTACCTGATAAGCTAATATGTGTAGATACCCTTGCACCTTTTTTGTTTGTACTATCTTTTTTAACTTGTACCAAAATTGGCATACCAACTCTTAAATAGTTTTTTATATCATGCTTACTTAAAACTTCATCTTTATTTCCAGTTTCGTTACTAGCTTTTGGTATAATATCTCTTATATGAATAAATGTATTTTTTCCTTCACCTATATTTACAAATGCTGCTTGCATTCCATATAATATATTTTCTACTCGTCCTATATATATATTGCCTTCTAGTCTTCTATGCTTTTCATCTTCATCATATTTTTCAACCATTTTTCCATTTTCAACTAATGCTACTATCTTATTACCATTTTCATTTACATTTACTATAATTTCTTGCAATTTTAATTCCTTCCTATTTGTTAAAAATATTCATTGTATTATCAATTCCGTTTTTTATGTAGTATATTGCAGCATCAGCTGCTTTTTCTTCCCCTTGCTGTAATTTCTTATATTCTTCTTCTGGTACTTTTCCTATAACATAATTTATTCTATCAAATTCTGTTAATGGTCTTCCAATACCAACTCTAATACGTGGAAAATCTTCGGAATTTAAGCAATTAACTAATGACTTCATACCATTATGTGATCCAGGTCCACCTTTTGCACGCACACGTATTTTTTCAGCCTCTGTATCCATATCATCATATATAACTAACACATTTGAAAGTGGAATTTTATAAAAATCCACATATTGTTTTACAGATTTTCCACTGTCATTCATATATGTTTGTGGTTTTATTAATATTACCTTTTCTCCATTTATTATTCCGCTTCCATTAATTGCCTCAAAACTATTTTTTGTAAGCTCTATATTAAATTTCTTTGAAATTATATTTATAGTATCAAACCCCATATTGTGCCTTGTCCTTGAATAATCAGGCTCTGGGTTTCCTAACCCTACAATTAAATACATATCTTTTGCTCCTTAAATATCTATCTTTAAAAATTACCCCATTTTATATTATTTTATTCCACCTCATATTCTGCAATATTTCTGTAGTACTTTTCTAATTTTTCTATTGTTTTTTTCCATGAATATTCTGTAGCTGTTTCCACTCCTTTAGCAGAAATAGCTTCTCTTTTTGCTTCATCATCTAATAACATTTTCAATTTTTTACAGATATCTTCTACATTATCTTTTTCTATTATTAGTGCATTCTCATTATCTCGAACAAAATCCATATTTCCACCATTGTTAGTTGTAATAATGGCAGCTCCACATGTCATGGCCTCTAATACGGGCAAGCAAAAAGATTCATACATTGAAGCACATATATAAATATCTGTTTTTCTTAAAGTATCTCCTATTACAATTTGCTTTGGATTAATAATTGCTTCTTCATTAATTTTTTCTGGCTTAGTTGGAGTTATCCAATTAAGTTTTATTTTATATCCATCTTTTTTTGCACGATTCACAGCTTCTATTATTAATGGAATTTTTTTAAATTCTACTTGTTCAGCGCCAATTATAGTAATATTAATAATATCATTTTTTTCATGTTCTCTATAAAAAAATATATTATCATCAACAGCATTTGGTATTACATAAGAATCCTTATTATAAATTTCTTTTAATTTTTCCTTTGCAAAGCTCGATACTGTAAAAACATAAGGAACTGTTTGTAGCTGTTTATTTATATAATTAAAAGTTCTATCATCTAATGCTTTTCTATCAAACAAATGAAAATCACCTTGTTCAAAATACACAACAGGTGCTATTTTTTGTTCAATGCATTCATAAATTTCTCTCCAATATGTTGCAATAATTATATCACTATTCTTTGGTATATCTTCACATAGAACTTTTTCCCACGGAACTTGGATAAACTTTATTTTTTCATTTAAAGGAAACCAATTTGGCTTTGGAAAATGAGAAATTAAATTTACATTATGACCCAATAAAGTTAATCTATTTGCTTGCTCTAATATAATTTTAGAGCCTCCACAAACTTCTGTCCATGTCATTACATAGGTAATATTTAAGTATTTCTTGTTTTTAGGTTTATGTACAAGCTTTTGTGGTATTGCATTCTTTAGTTTTTCTTCTCTTTGTGTAAATTCAATTTCTCTTAATTTTTCTATATTTTCCAACAGCTTAGCACCTCCAGTTATATATTTTTAAGTTTATTCCATATTTCATTTGTTTTTATATACTCATTATAATGTTTTTTTACATTCATATCATATTCCTTTAGGTCCTTTAAAAGAATATCAAACTCGTCATTATCAAATAATTTGTTAACTTCTTTTACACCAACTTCAAGTTTCTCGTATGTTTTTTGTATATTTTCTGCGTAATCATCTTTATTCATTATGTATTCAAATAAAGGTTTATATCTTATCCATCCCCTTGATGCTTTAAAAAATCTTTGTTCTATCATTTCCTCAGATGATTTTATTTTTCTTAATGTTTTTGGATATTTACCTCTTGTAATATTAGTGTATTTTAAAAATCCATCATGAAAGTGATACACTGGAACTTTTATTACTTTAGAATCGTTTAATTTTGTAGAGAAAAACGTGTCTTCTCCCCTTGAGCCTTCTGGGTTATAAAAAGCTGGTATCTTATCCAAATGTTTTAAGTTTAAACATAGAGTAGAACCTGCTACCCACTTACCTACACCATCACTTTCAATCTCATATGCACCTTTCCCTTCGGCAATATCTCTATTTGCATATGTAATTCCATTATCTTTCACAAATTTTTCTCTAATAGAATCCCATGAAATAATATCATTTCCTAACGCTTCTATATAATCTTTAAATTTATTTTCATCAACATCTTCATTTAATTCTACATATGGAATAGGTGAAATGTACCCACAATGGTATCCAATAGTCACATCCGCATCTTCTATATATTTTAAATGCATTGCAATATTGTTTTGCTCTTTCCATATTATTTCATTTGTATTTTCATCTTTTATACAAGCTACGGGATATTCATCATCATCCCAAAATAATAAATAATCCATTTTCTTTTTTAAAGCATAATACATTAAAGTATTTCTACCTTTTGCATGTCCATGTCCAAAAAATAAATCCATCTCGGCTTTTGAGAAGCCATCAATAGCTATTAATTTTTTCTTTTGTTCTTCTATATCTTCTGGAGTTATATATCTTACAATAATATCTTTGTATACATTTGGAATAATTCCATAAAAATCAACTCTTGTTGTATATTGGTATCCTAAATCAAACAATATAAAGATTGTTAATTCCACTTTTTTATCACTATCTTTAAATTGATTAATTAATTGTTCATATGTGTTATTTATCACTTTACATACGTTAGGTCTTCCTGTTACAAATCCCAAACCAATCTTTATTGTTTCATCCATCAAAATACGCTCCTTATCTATAACATTCTTTCTTTTGCTAACCTAGTAATTATACCATATTTTACCTACTTGTGTCAAATATCTCTATTGGTTGATACAGTAGGATTTTTTAGGATTTTTATACAATAAAAACTAGAAGAAACCTTCTAGTTTATACTCTTTATCTAATTTATCATTTAAATACAATTTACTTACTATTTCTAGTTCTTTTTTGTTCTCATCAGAAAGATTAAATGAAAACAATTTCTTTGGAGGTGACATCACAATATATTTTATAGCTGTCATAGTTGAACTGCTTATTTGCATTGCTCCCTTATCTTGCTTTCCACACGATTTACACTTAAATCCACTATCCTTAAAACTAAAATACTCTAAATTTTCTTTTTCTTTGCAATTTACACATTCACTAATCATAGGCATAAATCCTAATAAGCACATAAGTTTCATTCGAAAAACAGAAAGTACAAATTCTATTTCTTTATCCGTCTCAGATATTACATATAGAGTATTTAAGAATAACTGTAATATTTTATATGTATTTTGATTTTCATCTGTAACATCATTAATAATTTTTGTTATATAAACAGCTGCATTTAGTTTATCTAAATCTGTTCTTAGATTATAAAAAACTTCTATTACTTCGCAAGAATTTAGATTATATGAACTTGCTCCTTCATATATCATATAGTCTCCAAAGCACAAAAATTGAGTAGCTGCCATTAAACTACTTTTTGGTCTTCTTGAACCTTTAGCAGCGCACCCAATCTTGCCATTTGGAGTTAATATTGTAACCATTTTATCATAGTCGCTCATATTGTTTTCCGCTATAATTATTCCCTTTGTTTTCAATATTCCCATATTGCTCCGCCTTTTTCATATCGTTTTCCACATTTTGCACTTCAACTAGTTCTAGAAAAGTATTAATATCTCCAGTATTTTTAAATGTATTCCAAGCTATCTGTTTTATCATGTGAATCATCTCCTGTTCATAAAGAATTTTCTTCTTTATTCTATCTTTTGCATTTTTTTTATTTTTATACTTTTAAAAGTTATTGTAATTTAAATTTTTTTACAAATTGTTCATTATTTAGCCAATCTTCTTTAACTTTTACCCATATTTTTAGGTTCACTTTTGTATCTAACATCTTTTCTAGATCTTCTCTTGCATATGTTCCAATTTTCTTTAGCATACTTCCATTTTTTCCAATAATAATTCCTTTATGTGATTCTCTTAAGCAATAAATTGTAGCATCAATATTAAAAATTGGTTCATTTTCTCTAGTTTTTCTTCTTTTTAAGTTATCTACTTCAACAAATATTCCATGTGGTACTTCATCATCTAATAGTTTTAATGCCTTTTCTCTTATAATTTCCTCTGCAAGTTGTCTTGTTGTTTGATCTGTATATTCCTCAATATCATAATATGCAGGACCTTCTTTTAAGTTACTTTCTATTTCATCTAATATTGTATCTAAATTGATATTTTTTACAGTAGATACAGGTATTATTGAAACAAAATCATATTCTTTTTGATATATATCAATCAATTTTGCAAGATGCGCTTTATCTACCAAATCAACCTTATTTATTATTAATATTGTCTTCTTCTTTGCCTCTTTAATCTTTTCTAAAATTAAAGCATCACCTTTTCCAATTTCATCTGATGTTGCTTCAATTACAAAAAGTACAACATCAGCATCTGTAGATACTTCAAACGCTGTTTCTACCATTGTATTTCCAAGTTTTGTTTTTGGCTTGTGAATACCTGGTGTGTCTGTAAATATAATTTGTGAATTTTGTCTATTTATAATTGCTTTAATTGCAGTTCTTGTTGTTTGCGTTTTATTTGCAACAGCTGCAACTTTTTCTCCAACTAATTTATTTACAATACTAGATTTTCCTACATTTGTTCTTCCTAATATTGATACAAATCCTGATTTAAACATTGTTCCTCCCATTTAGTAATATCTTTTATTTTATTGTAACATTTGCATCTAATGGACAAATTTGTATAAATGTTTTTCCGTCATTTACATTTATTTCATTTCCATCTAAATCTTTATATACAGTTTGATCTTTTCTTGATTTCTTTTCACATTTTATTTTTATTGCTTTTCCATTTGTAATATAATAGCCTTCTAAGGTTTTTACATTATCTATATTTTGTCTTCCATAGCTATCTATTGATGTATTTTTAGCAAATGAAATAATAATGTTTTTTGCCTTTACAGTGCTACCTGTATTCCAGTCAGTTTGTTTTTTATTTCTAGAATATCTTGTATATAATTTTGTTTCTTCATCGTAAGTATATTTTACGGTATTGCTATATGAATATGGTATAGTAATATTTTCTGCTACTTCTCCATCTTCTAATTCGACCTCATCTACAACATAATTTAAAACATTTTTCTTCTCTGTTGTGGTTCTATATTCTTCTCTTTCAGCAATTTTAAGAATATTTTTTGTGCTTGTTACTGCGTTATGTGGTGCATATCTTGTGTTATCTCTCCAAAATGATGATGCACTTTCATAAATACCATTAATATTATTTACCTTAAGAGTTGATATATCTGATTTTGCTTTTGGACTCCATCCATAATGAACATAAATTGCATCATTTTCAAGTGCATAATCTAAAAAATTATGTCTTGAACTTCTAAGTGGACCAATTTTAGATAACTCTTTATCTTTCATAACAATCATAAGTCTTGTTTCTCCACCTTCAACAATCATTTCATAAATTAAGTCTGCTTGCTCTAGTCCTGCTTGTGGCATTGCATTTATATTATTATCAATCATAAATGCAATTGGTCTAGTATTTCCTGCAAATGTAACTGGCGTTTTTACTATTTCTTCTTTTTTCTCTTCATTTGCTGTATCTATAATACTATTTGTATTTGATGTTTCGGTTGTATTTCCTTCTTTTAGCATCTTTACTGCAAATAGTCCACCTGCTACAAACAAAAGAATAATAAATATTATAATTAATAGTTTAGAGCCACTTCCACTCTTTTTTTCTTTTTTCATATAACCAACCCCTATCTTTCAATTATGTTTAATGAAATATAACTTGTCTCATTAAGCCATACACTATAAGTACAATAAAAATTCCTACACATGCACTAAATATAACTTCTGATAATTTATGTGCTTTTGATTCTACTCTGCTTTCTGCTACTAAAATTGAAAGAACAAGTGATAATGTAATAATTACTATATTTTGTGTTGTAAGCCAAATAATTGTGTTAGCCGCAAATGCAAGTGCTGCATGGCCACTTGGCATAAATTTTTTATTTAAATCATCATTTTTATTTTTTGTTGCTATTGCAATTAATGTTAAAATTCCTATTACAGTAATAATTATTGTTGAAAAAGCTAAATGTATTGGCGATTCAGCAATATTTTTTAAGAATTGTAATCCAATATTGCTAATCTTATCGAAGAATAAAAAGTATGCAACAATTACAGCATTTATAGCAGTAATTACTACCCCTCCCGCTGCAACATCTTTTGCAATTTTTGCTTTTGGATGATATAAATCTGTATATAAATCAACAACAGTTTCTATTGCTGTATTTACCATTTCAGCAAAAATAATTAAGATAATTGTAAACATGAATACCAAAAATTCAGCTTTTGAAAGGTCAAAAAACAAACTTATAATTACAACTGCCACAGCTATAAGTAATTGTTTTTTTATATTTCCCTGAGTTGTTGTTGCATATATAATTCCATTAATTGCATTTTTCCAAGAGTCTAAAAAGTTTCTATTTTTAGTTCTTTCATCCTTATCTTCTTTTATATTATCTTTTTCTTGTTTAGTATCATCTTCGTTTTCTTCTCTACTTATTCCAAGTTTTTTAAGTACTGTTTCTTCTTTTGCACGCATTTTCTTTTTATCGTTTTCTTCCATATGGTCGTAACCCATTAAATGATAAAAACCATGAACTACCATATATGCAAGTTCTCTTTCAAAACTATGTCCATATTCTTTTGCCTGCTCTCTCACTTTTTCTATTGAAATTACAATATCTCCTAAAATGTCTTCTCCTCTATCTTTCTCTTGCTTAGAAACAATCTCTTCTATTTCATCTTTTTCAAACATAGGAAATGACAGAACATCTGTTGCTCTATCTATATTTCTAAATTCTAAATTTATTCTTTTTATTTCTTCTGGCTCTGTTAATGTTATACTCATATATAAATTTGTATTTTCTAACTTTTCTGTTTTGAAACATTCTTTTACTACTTTTTTTATAGTTTTTTCATAATCTTCATTTGTATCAATACCTTTATATATAATTTCGCAAAATTCTTTCATTTACCTTTTTCCTTTTCCTTATACAACTACCTTTTCTTTTTTTGATCTTTTGTTTTTCTTTTTATTTGCCTTTGTATAATTTCCCTCTGATGAGTATGAGTCTAATAAATTTCTCATTGCACCTAATTCTACTAATCTATTTTTATAGAATTTTATAATTTTGTAATATTTATTTTCATTTGTATATACCTTTTTAAGATCATTACTAATAAATAGTATTTCTTTTTGTCTTATATACTCATCATAATTACTATCTTTTAGTTTATTAATACTTTGGTACTCTTTCCAAAAAGCTTTATACTCTTCCCTTAAACTTGGCTTGTCCCAATATATCTTAGTACTTAATAAACGCACATTATATTCTTCCATAATATTAATAAGAAGTGAATATGCTTTTTGCTGTTTCTTTGCCATCTTTGTATCAACGATTAAACTTCTTGCATCTTTCATAAGTTTTATATAACACTGTTCTGCTACTACAAGAGGTAAACTATGAGTAAATAGCTTTCTGCTTATTCCAAGTAAAATCATATTTTTTTCAATATTATCATTTTGATCTAGCTTTCCTACTGTAAATCTTTCAAAGTTGTTATATCCATCTAATATTTCTTTATATAATTCATTATCTTTATCCATTTCCATTTTTATTGGTAAGATTCCTGAAATATATTCTTCTAATGTTTTAAAAATTTTATTATATACCTCTTGTTTTTCACCATCAGATATATTATCTGCAATTCTAATTGAATAATGTTTTAATAAACCTTTATATAATGTTTCCATTTCCATTGTGTAAAATCTTTTGTACTTTTCAAGAAGCTTTGCTTTATCATTTGTAACTGTTTCGTAATCTAATCTCATTAAATACATTTGTTTTTTGTATTTATATTCTGTATATCCTGTTTCTTTTAAATGTGTAATCATATAATATTGAGATAAAGCTTCTTTTTCAAATTCAGAAGCTGTATCATTTTTTACCTTTTTATAAATAGAATCCATAATATGTTTATCAATTGATTCTAAGTATAAAGCATATGTATCATCAAGTTTTTTACATATAATTTCCTTTTTCTTTGCATCATCCATTTTCTCTACGTTAATAGAAGCCTCATATGCCTTTAGCACATTGTTTCTCTTCATAGATATCATCATACTATTAAGGCCCACTTTTGTTGGTATTAATAATTTAGTTAATGTGTTTGTTATTTTTGAAAAAAATGTTTTTTCTGAGCTATAAATTCTCAAACTTCTTTCTTCCATTTTATCCTCCGTCCCGTCTTTTTTACCGTTGTTTTGTAACTTTTTATTCATTACTTTTTACTCCTCTAAAAGACTAATTTTTCTTTTGTCGCAATGTTTTCCTGTACTTCGTAGGTTACTTCAACCTCAATATATTCTGCATTTTCATAGCTGTCTATTTGTTTGTTTAATACTTTTTCAGGGTCTTCAATTTGCTTATTTAATTCTTCTATCGCCTTTTCTATTCCTATTTGTTTTGCCTCTTCTTTACTATGTGTTAACTCTACATTTTTATATTCTTTGTTTGTAGATGTTATTATTTCGATTGGCAAATAAAAATCTGAAAATAGTTTTAATTTTTTAGTTGCCTCTATTGTATCATAATTTTCAAAATTTGAAAGCCTTTTATAAAAATTTATTTTAAAATTATTAACATTTACGGAATATTTATTTTCACTGGCTCCTGTTTCTTCTTTTTTCGTCTCTTTTAGATAAATTTTTTGTTTATTTGTATACCATACTTTTGCCAAAACTTCGCCTTGCGCATGAACATATCTGGTTCCTGTATATTTTCCTTCCATCCATCCTCCAATTAGTATTGTTCCTTGTTTTACAACATCTCCTTCTTTTACTAGGGGTGTACCATTTTGAGCATTTACTTTTAAAATCATTGCTGGTTTCTTTGCAGTTATATTACAATATTCATCTTCATTAATAATTTCTGGTTTTAAGTCTGCTTCAACAATTTTTATAATTAGATTAGTACCTTTTATTTCTATTCCTACCCATGCAATATCGTCTCTTTCCAGTCTTAGCCTATTTATCACTTCCTTAGTATCTATCGAATTTTTAAATTTTCCAATTTTAAGTCCGTCCGTTCCTCTACTACTTTTAAGATTTCGTCTTTTGCAATTTTATCATTTCCAGTAACCTCTATATTCCAAATAAAATTTGAAAGTGCAATAATTCCTACAATTATAAATATTAATAAACCCACAAATATTTTTCTCTTTTTATATTTGTTCAATATAAATGGTACACCTTTTTTTCTATTAATTTTCATTTTGCATTGAGATTTTTTGCATACATTTTTTAGTTTCTTAAAATCCTTAATGCTAACTCTTGCATAAAGTATTGTATCTTTTTCTCTTTTTAAATTCCATAAGAAAATCTTTTTATTATTACATATGTTTATAAATCTTTCTATGTAATATCCTTCTACAACTATGTCAACAAAACCAGATAAATAGTTTACTAATATTTTAAATTGCAATTTTAACCCTCCTCTATTCCCTCATCTACTGTACTTTCAAAATCAATACTATCTATTTTTCCATTTACAACAATATCATCAGTTGTCATTTCATCTAATTTTAAATTAAATCCATTTATATTAATGATTCCAATACAAGTATTAAGCCTTATATAGTAATCCTGATATTCTAAAATTCCTTTATGATTTTCAATAAGTATTTGTTCAAATCCTAAAACCGTTATTTTAGGTATGTCTGTACTTAATTCCTTTGGAATATCTAAAATCGCGTCCAAACGACTTTGCGTGTTTCTTTTTTTTCTCATTGTATCTCTCCTTTATTTTACAAATTCATCTAAAGACTTAAATTCATACCCTTGTGCCTTTATTTCTTTAATACATTCATCTAAAATATTACTGTTATCCTTTGATGTCCCATGTAAAAGCATAACTTCTCCATTATGAATATTGTCTAATATTTTCTTTTTGCCATATGCTTCTCTTCCTTGTTTTTCTTCTACCCAATCATCATACGCAAACGACCACATAACAGTTTTGTATCCTAAAGTATTTGTATATGCAATTGTTCTTTCACTATATTCACCTTTTGGTGGTCTAATATATTTCATTTCATACCCAAATTTTTCATATACTGATGTATGTAAATCCATTACCTCTTTTTTTATAGTCTCATTATTAATATCTGGCATACTTTTATGATTAACTGTATGATTTCCTATTATATGTCCTTCATCAATCATTCTTTGTACAAGTTCTGGTTTAGTATTAATATAATGTGCTGTTAAAAAAAATGTTGCAGGCACATTATTTTGTTTTAAAACTTCCAATATTTTTTCAGTATAACCAGCTTCATACCCACTATCAAATGTAAGATAAATATATTTTTTTTCATTATTTCCTAAACAAATTCCATTGTATTTATCAATGATACTTTTATTAACACTTCCTACATCAGGTTGTGTATGATTATTTGTTCTTTTTATCCCCCACCCTATCTTTTTATTACTTAAAGAATCTACATTACTACTTGTTGTAACCGTTTGATTATTTTTATTTGATTGTATTATTGAAAAAGTAAAAACAAAAACCAAAATAGATAAACAAAATATACTTGACAACTTTAATTTTTTACTCATAATCTCCCTCCTTCATTAATTTTATGAGTAAGAATCCAAAATATTACATTCATAAATATCTAAAATGCATTTTAATTTTTTTATTACTTTTAGTCGAAATATATTGACTTTTGGAAAATTATGGATTATATTATTTTCGTAACTGGAAAAAATAGGTAATTTTCTCGTATCTTGTCGAATTACATTTCTCCTAGATTTGTCCAGTTTCAATTGTTTACGTGGGGGATAAAAATTTGTTAAGTTTTGTGATATGTGATGATAGTCAAAATTCTATTATTAGACTATCAAAAATGTTAGAATCAATTATTATTGAAAATAATTTAAATGGTCAGCTAGTATTTACTTCTCAAGATCCAAATGAACTTTTACACTATACAAAAATAAACAAAGTTAATGTTGCAATTTTAGATATAGATTTAAATAACGAAATGTCTGGTTTAAAACTTGCCGAAAATATTAGAAAGTACGATAAAGATATTTACATTATATTTATTACTGGTCATCTTGAGTTTGGATTAGTTGCATATAAATACAAAACCTTTGACTATATTGCAAAACCTGTAACTACTGAACGCTTTAAAGAAACAATTATTAGATTATTTGACGATGTTACAAATAGTAATAATAAATATATTAGATTAAATCATAACAAAACCATAATTCCAGAAAGCTCAGTAAAATTCATTCAAAAAAATGGTATGAAATTAATTTTTTCAACAGATACAAGAAAATACGAAGTATATGATTCTTTCAATAAAATAGAACCAATTCTACCCAAACAATTTATTAGATGTCATAAATCTTATATTGTGAATATAGATAAAATTAGTAATATTGATATCGTTTCCAATGTTATTTCATTTACAAATAATGAAAAATGTTACATCGGACCAAAATATAAAAATAATTTAATGGAGGTTTTTAACAATGGAATTTTTACAAACAATATGGACAGCATTAACCACACCTAATGAAGGATTAATTAAATTAATATTTATTCCCTTATCTTTTCTTGATACATTTATTGGAATGCTTTTCTTTTCAACAATTTTAAATATAAAATCAAATAAAAGGCAAAAAATATTATATGTTTGCATAATGTCTATTTTATCACAAATAAGCAATTTTCTGCTTCCTACTCTGTATTCATCATTTGTAAATATGATAATATGGCCAATTCTAGTAATACTTATATTTAAGGTTTCTATATTAAAGGGCTTTTTATCAGAAGTTGTAGTTTTAGTAATAACTTCATGTTTAGATTTCGTTTTATCAAAAACATTATACTTAATCTTTTATATTACACCAGATTTGCTTCTTACTATACCAATATACAGATTTTGTATTACTTTGTGTTTGGAAGGAAATATTGCATTTCTAACAATATTTATTAGATATTTTAAATTAAATATAAATGTTTTTGACAACATGAGTAAACATGGTAAACTATTATTAGCAGTAAACTTAATACTTATTATTATTGTTATAGGAATGCATTATTATTTAATTAACTATTATACTGAAACAATGCCTTCCTTTATAATATTTATAAACATTGCAAGTTTAATTGCATACTTTGCTATTAGTATATTTAGTATTGTTAACTCTTCAAAGTTAGAATTGACTGAAAGAGATTTAGAGGGTGCAAATTTAACCATTCACTCACTACGAGTTTTACATGATACTGTTAGAACTTTTAAGCACGACTTTGACAATATAATAAATGGTATTGGAGGATATATTGCAAATGATGATATGGATGGTCTTAAGGAATATTATAATCAACTTTTACAGGATTGCCATAAAACAAATAATTTATATTCTTTAAGTCCTAATGTAATTAATCAACCTGCAATTTATAATATTTTAGCAACCAAATACTATGTCGCAGATGAACTCAATATTCAAATAGATTTAGATATATTTTTAGATTTAAACGAAATTGAAAAACATATGAAAATATATGAATTTACTAGAATATTAGGAATATTGCTAGATAATAGTATTGAGGCTGCTAAAGACTGTGAAGAAAAACTAATCAAAGTATCATTTAGAAAAGAAGATACAAAACATAGAATTATTATTGCTATAGAAAATACATATAATAATAAGGATATTAATATAGATAAGATATTTGATAAAGGATTTTCAAGTAAAGACGGAAACACTGGCCTTGGCTTATGGAAGGTTCGTCAAATCTTAAAAAGAAATAATAATTTAAATCTGTTTACTACCAAAAATAAAGAATTTTTTAAACAACAATTTGAGATTTATTACTAATAAAAATATCCAGAGTTATGAATATTATAACTCTGGGTATTTTTTAAGTATACAACAATGTTAAGTGTTCTGTATCAATTGTGTACATGTGGTAAGGCCACTTTTCTTATATTATAAAGCTTTATATTCTTGCTCATTTTCTTTTTCATCAAAGAATTTAACGCTATTATCTTCTATACAATATAGTGCTAATTTAGACTGTCTTTGTTTATGACCACACCCTGCATCAATTCTAATAAATCCTTTTTTATCATCTTTAGTAATTGTACCTAAAGTTGGAGTATGTCCGCATATTGTAATAAATCCTTCTTTATTTGTCTGCTCATATGTACTTTTCTCTCTTTCTTGTAACATAAATTCGTATTGTTGTAACGATAAATCTTTAAGTTTATATCCTTTACCATTTTGTTTCATTTTTCTTATCATGTTTAATTCCTTAGGTGGCATTGAATGTACAAATAAATAGTTTTCTCCATTAATATTTTGAGGTAATACCACATAGGAATCTACAAGAAATCGATATATAGCTTCCTGTTCTTTTCCCTTTTTATTAGTTTCTAAGTTTAAAAAGTCCGATATTGTTGAATATCCTTTATTTGAAACTATCCATGTTCCTATTACATCAACTTCCCAATTACTCAAACCCTTTTCTTTTATTATTTTGTCATACTTTTTGAATTCTTTCTTATTTAGTGTTTCTGCTTTTTTATCTTTATCTAACTTGGCACCCCCTATATTTAATTGATACTTTTTCCTTTTTATTATGTTATTTAAATCTTCTTCATGTAACCCATATTTTATCATAATTGCAATAGTATGTATAAATTGCATTTCATGATTTCCCACTAAAAAAGTTATATCTGGATTATTTGCTTTATCCTTTTTTCTTCTCATAATGTCTTGTATAATTTTTATTCCTTCAGACCCTCTGTCTATAACATCACCTATAATATATAGATGGTCATTATTTTTTAGTTTTTTTATAACATCTAAATATGTTCCATACATCCCGTGTATATCAGCAATAACATAGTTTTTTCCAACTGTATTATCTGCATTTTGACCATCATTATTATTTTCTTTTGCTTCAACCTGCATTTTTATTTTAAATAAATTATCATCAAAATTCTGTTGTCCGTTTTTTCCATTTGACTGCATACTCATTCTATCTGCAATGTAACCATCTTTCAAAAATTCTCCACCTAGATATATATAATCGTCTCTTCCTTCTTTTGCTAATAATCCATTTTCTCCTATTAATCGATCCATAAAATAAGTAACTAATTCTTTGCCATAGCTTCTCTGTAATTTTTTGAATTCTTCACTTTCAAAATCAGGAAATGCACCTTTTTCACAAAACGTTCTTACAACTCTTGTGCTTCCATCTTTCATAGGAATGTTTACATAGTACATATCATATTTATCTAAATGAATAACTTTTTTTGAAATAGAAATCTCACCTTTAATTATATCTTCTTTTTTTATGTATCCCATTTTACCACCTTTTACATAATATATAATATTATATTATACTTTATATAAAATATTCTGTCAAACATAGTAGTAATATGAACCATATATATACAAAAGAAAACAGTATAATCTATTAAGACTATACTGTTTTACTTTAATTGTTGTTATCCTTATTAAATTAATCTTTTTTTATTAATGATGCAGGCATCTTTGGTTGATGGAAAAAGCTTATAACTGGGCAAGCTGTGTTTGTTGATTTAGCAAATCTTTCTGCTAATTTAGCTAACATTTTTAACATAATAAATTCCCCCTATATTTTAAATTTTTATATAACAATACATTGCCGGCTAATGTATTACTATTTTAATTTAGTAACTCTGCTCCGTCTTTATATATTTCATAACCATACTTATTTTTAGTAATTTTATATGCAATTCTTGTAATTGTCATTGTTTGTAATAGTGCTCCTATAATTAATATATTTGATATTACATTATCTTTTATAAAAAATGATATTATTAATGTAATTGTAAGAACTATGTATGATAAAATCTTTTTTCTTTTTCTTTCTTTTTTGCTTAGTATTGGTAAGTTTTCAGTGTCTGCTGGTGCATACAAGCTAATCATTATTACTCCAAATATAAATGTTACTCCTATTAATATGTATTTCTGCATATCTTGCAACATCAATGCTTTGCTTAAAAATATATTTCCAAAATAAAATATGCTAGTTCCTATAATGCAACCTATATGAGTTTTTAAATGAAATCCTCCAGATACCGCTCTATAAGGTATCATTACAATGTATGCAAAAAGCATATACCATCCAATACCCAATAATATACTTAATCCAAAAATAATAAATATTTTAGGAATTTCACCAATTATCAGCTGTATTCCATATAATATTACTTCTGCTTTTTCGTCATCAATCTCAGGCATCTTTTTTCTCATTTTCTGCAAAATATAATTACATATTTTATCTATCATTTAATCACCTCTTTGATTTGTCTATATTTTATATCTTTTTTTCGACCTTTTTCGTTTTTTATATCAAAATAAAAAAATCATATACAAAAAATGATTTTTACACTTTTCATATATGATTTTTGAGTTTTATAAAATCTACATAATATTTATATTCTCTATAATCTTCCAACTACCAATCTTTTCTGGAATATCTATAAAATCCATTTTTTCTTTACTTACTGGATGGATAATTTGTAGTTTATATGCCCATAGAGCAATTTGTTTTCCATGCCCTCTTCCCCCATATTTTTGATCTCCATAAATACTATGTCCTCTACTTGAAAGTTGCACTCTTATTTGATGATGTCTTCCTGTATGAAGAAGGATTTTTAAAACAGATAAATTTAGTTCTTTATCATATTTTAATACTTCGTAATCTAACTTTGCATATTTACTATTTTTAGTTCCTTCTTTTACCACTTTACTTGTATTTGTTTTTTCATTTTTTAATAAATAATCTTCTAATGTGCCTTTTTCTTTTTCCATTCCTCCATCAACAATAACTAAATAGCTTTTTTGAAATTCTTTCTCACGCACTTGTTCACTAAGTCTTGCCGCTGCCTTTGAAGTTTTGGCAAATACCATAACTCCGCCAACAGGTCTATCTAATCTATGTATTAAACCTAAATATACATTTCCAGGTTTATTATATTTTTCCTTAATATACTCTTTAATTATTGTTAGCATATCAGTATCTCCTGTTTTATCTCCTTGTGATGGAATATTTACAGGCTTTTCTACAACAATAATATGATTATCTTCATAAATCACTTTTAATTTATTCATTTTAGCTCTCCCATCTTCCATAAATTCCACAAGGAAGAACTAAACTAGAACCTGTCATAGGAAGTCCAATTTCTCCAGAACTTAATTTTCCTTTATATTTTTTACCAACAGTAAGCTTTAATATATTTTCTAGAACAGTACTTGAAATACCCGTTGTATATGAATTTATTAAGAAAAATAATGGTTTATCAGATAACACATTGCTACAAAGTTCTACTAAATCGCTTATGTTTTCTTCAAACTTCCATACTTCGCCATTAGCACCTCTTCCATATGATGGTGGATCCATTATAATTGCATCATATTTGTTACCTCTTCTAATTTCTCTGTTTACAAATTTAACAACATCATCAACTATAAATCTAACTGGTCTATTACTAAGTCCTGAAGATTCTATATTTTCTTTTGCCCATGTTGTCATTCCTTTTGAACTATCTACATGGCATACAGATGCACCAGCATAGCTACAAGCAACAGTTGCACCACCAGTGTATGCAAATAAATTTAAAACCTTAATTTCTCTATTTGCATTTTGTATTTTATCTATCATCCAATCCCAATTAACTGCTTGTTCAGGAAATAAACCTGTATGTTTAAACCCCATTGGTTTTATATTAAATGTTAAATTTTTGTATTTAACTTGCCAGCTTTGTGGTACTTTTTTATTATAATCCCAATGTCCTCCACCAGTATTACTTCTTGTGTATTTTGCATTTGCATTTTTCCACTTTTCCGGAAATGATTTATTTTTCCATATAATTTGTGGATCAGGTCTTACCAATACAACATCTTTCCATCTTTCAAGCTTTTCACCATTTGCCATATCTAATATTTCATAATCTTTCCATTCTTTTGCTATATTCATTTATATGTATACGTTAGGTTTTAGCTAACATTTTCCTCCTTTTACTTTTTTGATATTAATTAACAATACGATTATACCATATTATTTTGTGTAATGCAAAAAGAGGAGAGAATTTATAATTCTCTCCTCTTTTTATTTATATTACAATTCCATTTAATACATTTACAAAACTTGCAACCAGCATAAAATCTAAAATTGATAAAAGCAATGTAACTCCTACAACAGAACTTATAAATTTATGTTTTGATATTTTATGCCATATTCTTTCAAACTTACCTTCTTTGTTTTTTCCTCCTACTTGTCCATAACTTACATTTAAAACTAAATCTTTTGTGTACTCCATAATAATAAATCCCCCTAAAATATATTTTATATTATAAATAATATTCATTAGGGTGTTAACTTATTCCAACTTTCGTATACAAAATTTTTACATATTATTTAGTTTTTCCTTTATTTTTCTTGCTAATTCTTCATTTATGCCTTTTACTTCTGATATTTCTAAAATATCTGCATCTGCAATTTGTTTTGTGCTACCAAATTTTTTTAATAATTCTCTTTTCTTAACTTCTCCAATTCCATCTATATCATCTAATTCTGACTTTGTAACTTCTTTATCACGAAGTTTTCTATGGTATCCAATCGCAGTATCATGCACAGTATCTTGAAAATTAGTAATTAAATTCATTAAATTTTCTGATAAAGGCAATTCTTGTCTATTTTCATCAATTAAAGCTCTTGTTGAATGTTTATCATCCTTAACCATACCAAATATTGGTATATCGACTTTTGACCAATCGTAATTATTATCAATTTTTACAATTTCTCTTCTAATATCAGCAATTGCCTCTTTTGCAGCTCTAATTTGTGTAATTCCTCCATCTACAAATATTGTATCTGGAAGTTGTCCAAACCCTTCAAATTTTCCATCATTTAAAATATCTATAGAATGACGTAATCTTCTAGTTATAACTTCTTTCATACATCTTGGATCATCTTGCCCTATTACAGTTTTTATTTTAAATCTTCTAGACAAATTCTTTTTAATATTTGCATCTTGCATTACACACATTCCTGCTACAACAAATTCACCAGATAAATTTGAAATATCATAACATTCAATTTTTCTTGGAAGCTTATTCATTTTTAATATTTCTTTTAGTTCAAGTAACATTGCTGTTTTATCTTTTTCTTTATTTTCAAGAGTTATTAAAGCATTTTTTTCAGCCATTTCTACTAATCTTAATTTTTCACCTTTTTGTGGGACTTTTATTTCCACTTTTCTCTCAGCCATATTTGTAAGTAATTCTTCTATCAAATCTTTATCTTCAATATTTTCCTTTATCATAATTTTATTTGGTAAAATAGTTCTTCCCATGTAATACTGTTTTATAAAATTAGATAAAATTTCTGCATCTTCCTCATCTTCTAAATTTTCTAAAAAGTAATGCTCTCTTCCTATCATTTTGCTGTTTCTAACAAAAAATATTTCAATACATACTTGTAACTCATTTCTTGCAATACCAACTACATCTATATCATTTTCTGTAATATTTGATACTTTTTGCTTTTCTGAAATTCTTTCTACTGCAATCATTTTATCTCTTAAATACGCAGCTTTTTCATATTCCATTTTACTAGATGCTTCACTTATTTCATTTGATAGCTGTTTTATTATCTTATCTGTTTTTCCATCTAATAAATCTATTATCTCATCAATTTGTTTTCTGTACTCTTCCTTTGAAACATATCCCATACAAGGTGCTAAGCATTTTTTTATATGGTAATTTAAACATGGTCTATCTTTGTATTTAAATGTTTTACATTGCCTTATTTTAAATTTTGTTTTTATAAAATCTATCATTTCCTTTGCAGCACCACTATTTGCATATGGTCCAAAATATTTTGCTCCATCATTTAAAATTTTCCTTGTAATATATACATCTGGATAATCTGCTTTTACATTAACTTTAATATATGGATATGTTTTATCATCTTTTAAAAGCACATTAAACTTTGGCATATTCTTTTTTATTAAATTACATTCTAATATAAGTGCTTCTGATTCGTTATCTGTTACAATATACTCAAAATGGTCTATCAATGATACCATATTTTGAATTCTTTTTGTTTTTTTATTCTTTCTAAAATATTGTCTTACTCTATTTTTTAAGGACACTGCTTTTCCAACATAAATTATTTTGTCATCCTTATCATGCATAATATATACTCCGAGGTTTACCCGGTAATTTTTTTAATTCTGCTTCTATATCAAACATACTTATCCCTCTACCTAAATCTTATATTTTTTATTATATTATTTTTTTATTTAATTTTCAATAATTAAATTTTTTTTGCCAATAATTGACACATTTTTTATTTTATAGTAATATAATACGGTAACAAAAAGAAGTATTTTGCAGATATTATTTTTTTATATAGCGCCTGGACATTTAAAGCATTTTAAATGTTGACGAGGAAGAAACTTATCGAAAGACTCGGCGGATGGTTTCTTGGCATGGTACTGCCAAAGCAATTAGACAAAACCTGGTAGTAATATCAGTATACAAATCTAATTAGGTACCTTTTATTTGCTATGCTTCTTAAAATTAAATTTTTAAGGAGGTTTTTTTTATGTGTGGAATAGTTGGTTATGTTGGTAGCAAAAAAGCTACACCTATTCTTATTGACGGGCTTTTATGCCTAGAATACAGAGGTTACGATTCAGCAGGAATCGCTACTCTAGAAAGTAACAAAATCGTTGTAAAAAAAAATAAAGGAAGAGTAAAAAATCTTACCGAATTAGATGGAATAAATGATCTAACAGGTACTATTGGTATTGCTCATACAAGGTGGGCAACTCATGGAAAACCATGTAAAGAAAATTCTCATCCTCATATGGATAATAGCGAAACTTTTGCTGTTGTACACAATGGAATTATTGAAAACTATAATGAATTAAGACAATTTTTAGGTTCAAAAGGATATACTTTCTTATCTCAAACAGATACAGAAGTTATACCAAACCTTATTCATTATTATTATCATAACGGAAATCATATTAACGAAGACAAATTTTTAAGTGCTGTAAAAGCTGCTGTAGATGACCTAAAAGGTAGTTATGCAATTGAAGTAATATCTCCATTGTTCCCTAACAGAGTTATTGCTATAAGAAAAGATAGTCCATTAGTTATTGGAAATGCAGAAGGCGAAAACTTTGTTGCATCAGATATCCCTGCTTTACTTGCTTATACTAAAAATTTCTATTTATTAGATGATAATGAATTTGCAGTTATTTATAAAGATGCTGTTAAATTCTTTGATAATACATTAACAGAACATAATAAAGCAATAAAAGTTATAGATTGGGATGCATCTGCTGCAGGTAAAGATGGATTTGAAGACTATATGTTAAAAGAAATCCATGAACAACCAAATTCTATTAGAGAAACAATAGGTTCAAGATTTAAACTTGGAGAAAAATGTAGCTTTGCAGATATTGATATAACAAAAGAATATCTAGAAAAAATAAACAAAATATATATTGTTGCTTGTGGTACAGCAATGCATGCTGGTTTAGTTGGTAAAAAACTAATTGAGAACCTATGCAAAATATCAGTTGAGGTTGATATTGCATCTGAATTTAGATACAGAAATCCTTTAATTGATGATAAAACTTTATGTATATATATCAGCCAATCTGGCGAAACAGCAGATACAATAGCTGCTCTAAAACTTGCAAAAAGTTGCAGTGCAAAAACTCTTGCAATTACAAATGTTATTGGAAGTTCTATTACAAGAGAAGCAGATTATTCAATATATACACATGCAGGTCCAGAAATTGCTGTTGCATCAACAAAAGCATATACTGCTCAAGTTGTTTTAATTGCAATACTTGCTATGTATTTTGCAGAAATACTAGACAGATGTGATGAATCTGAAATTGAAGCTTTAAAATCTGATATTTTAGACTTACCTTTAAAAATTGAAACAATTTTAGATAATAAATCAAGTATAGAAGAATTTGCAAAAAAAGTATACACTCAAAAAGATATGTTCTTCTTAGGTCGTGGAACAGACTATAATGTAGCATTAGAGGGTTCTTTAAAATTAAAAGAAATTTCATATATTCATTCAGAAGCATATGCTGCAGGAGAATTAAAACATGGGCCTATCGCACTAATTGAAAATAATGTTACAGTTATTGGAATTATTACAGATCCTAAATTAATAGAAAAATCAATTAGTAATTTGCAAGAAGTTATTACAAGAGGTGCTAAAACTTTAATTATTACAAATCAGGTATTACCTAACACTCATTTCGACCATGTTATAACAATTCCTGAAACAAATCCTCTTATCTCACCTATTTTATCTGTTATACCTTTACAACTTCTTTCTTACTACATTTCAAAAAATAAAGGATTAGATGTAGATAAGCCAAGAAACTTAGCAAAATCAGTAACAGTTGAATAATAATTAAATTTATATTTTAAAACCTTTTAAGAATATTTCTTAAAAGGTTTTATTTTATATATGTTGAACTAAGAAAATCCCCATAGCCTATTATAGCTATGGGGATAGAGGATATTTGCTTATTCTTCGTCAGACTGCTTAGTGTATTTTGCAAGCAATCTGTCTAAGTCTTTCTTTGAGACCATTTTCTTTTTCAGTACCAGTTTAGCCGCTGCATCAAGCAAGGGTCTATTGCTGATGAGTAAATCGTTAGCACGTTTTTTAGCCTCAAGCAGAAGCTCCTTTACAGCCTGATTGATACGTTCAGAGGTTTCTTCTGTAACCATATCCTTAGAATAAGAAATGGAAAAACCATCAATCATTCCAAGTTTAGTTACAATCCCATATGCAGTTTTGGTTGCATTCTCAAGGTCACCACTTACTCCTGCATTTTCCTTGTTACCTATCAGTTCTTCTGCCTGTCTTCCAGCAAGATCCATTGCCAAGGAATCGATGTAATAATCCATCGTCATATTGACTGTTATATCTGATGACTCATACACCGTTATTCCAAGGTAATTATCTGCCGGAATAATTGATATTGCCATTGCAGTGCTATCGTTCAGCCTTCCACTCAGTTCGTGAACGAGCCAATGTCCAGCCTCATGGTATGCTGTTGCTTTTTTCTCAGTAAGACTCATTTTTTCGAACCTTTCAAAGTTCATGTTATAATTTGCAATAACACTTTCTCTGTCCACTGAGTTTTTTCCAGCATTTTTTGCTACAACCATTGACCTATCAATAAGGTCTAAGGTTCTGTCCGGATTTCTTGTCTCATTCTGCATGCAAGATGCTGTAAATGCGACAAATTCGACCATCTTAGATGTTATCTTAACGCCGTGGAATTTTTCAAGTTCCTTGATTTTGACCTTGAGCATTGAATATATTTCTTCGGTTTTTGGTTCTTTTATTTCCACTTTTTCAAATCGGCGTTTTAAAGCTCCATCCCTTGAGAAATATTTTTCATACTCGTTAGTAGTTGTTGCACCGATAACAATAGCCTTACCTCTTGCAAGAATTGGCTTCATGGAATTTGCAAGGTCCATCTCTCCTTCTTTGCAAGCACCTGCGCCCATCATAGTATGCATCTCGTCGATGAATAAAATGATATTATCTTTACCTTCCAGGTAACTGTTAAGCTGCTTAAAGCGTTCCTCTGCCTGACCTCTGTATGAGGTTCCTGCAATAAGTCCTGTAATGTCAAGCGATACAACCCGGTAATCTTTAAACCTCTCAGGGCAATCGCCATTTGTAATGTCCTGAGCAATTTTCTGGATTATAGCCGTTTTACCAACGCCGGGTTCACCAACAAGAATGGCATTTCTCTTATTCATTTTAGAGATAATTTCCCATATCTTAGTGGATTCTTTATCTCTTCCACAAATAGGATTTTTGGTGCCTTTATTGCACTCACTTGTCACATCCATCAAAAATGGAAGTGGCTGAGCCTGATCGGCGTCAGTTTTTACCGTAAAATTGCTACTTAACAGTAAAGCCTTTTTTACATCCGATACTTTAAGTTCAAGCTTGCGAATGAACTTAGTCATATCTTTCGGCATGAAGCAAATGATATAATTCATAAGCAAGTTAGCCGTAATCTGGATATTAATATGGTCGCCGTCTTTGATTTGATAAGGATTACTGTCAATTGCAGATTCAAACATCTCCTCGTTGTATTCGATGAGTCCATCAAAAATATCTGAAAGATCATCACTGGTGTAAAACTTTACACTCCGCTCTTCAAAGCCATCGAAGTAAATCATCCCGATAAAAGCAGTTTCATCGTCTTCTTCGTCACCATCCGTATCCTTCAGGTTTGAAGCTTCGTCCTGCGAATTTGAACCTTCATCCTGCTTTTTCTTGATATCATCTACAAGGTCATTTATGCAGACATCAAGTGTTTTCTCGATGAATTCATCACCGCAGGGCATTGTTTCCTGGAAATACTCATAAAGTTTGCTTTCGCCATCCTTTAAGAGCTCCCTTACGATAAAAAGAGTTTCAATCTTTTTGATTCCCTCTCTATCGCAGAATTTTTGTGCCCGCTCAAATGCCTCTACAATTGTGCGGTCATAAAAGAAATAGATGTTTCTCATAGTCTCAAGCCTCCTCATGTTGTAATTGTTATGCGACTGCATAATTAGACATTATTTTATCACTTTACATAACTTTTGTCAATTAATATACATATAAAAAAAGCGCAAGTTAAAGAATTTGCAGTAGTTCTTACTACCTTTAAATTCTTTCTTACGCTTTATTTTTATTCTATACTTTTTAATGATTCAATCATATCTATTTTCTTTAGTGCAAAATATGTTGCAATTTCAACTATAACAGAAAATACAACTGTAATTATTAATGCATACACAAAACTTATGCTATTTATACTTCTGCTAAACATCATAAGGTCAAGTTCACATGTTTTTATAATAAACATTGTTAAAAAATATCCTGCAAACAATCCAAGTATCATTCCTATTGCTGTTAAGATTCTAGTTTCTTTTGATATATAATCATATACCTCTCTATCATAAAATCCAAGTACTTTTATTGTTGCAAGCTCTCTGATTCTCTCACTAATATTTGTATTTGCCAAATTATATAGTACAACAAATGCCAGTAACCCTGCAGATATTATTAAAATCCAAACTACAAAATTCATATTTTCCATCACCTCAGAAAATATATTTTCAGTGCTAGATGTTAAAACAATACCTATTATTAAATCATTTGCATGTAATATTTCTTCTCCAATTTCATTTTCTCTGCTTAAGTCATTAATATTTGCATATATGGTATTTGCTCTAAATTCTTCATTATATAAACTTTCGTATAAGTCTTTTGACATGTATATATAATGCATTAAATAATTTTCAGTAATATGAGAAACTTTAGTTTCAACTTCTATATCATCATTGTTTTTTATTTTTATTATATCTCCAACCTTGATATTTAATAGTTTTGCTAGTTTTTCTGTAATTATAACTCCATCAGTATCTAAAGTATAAAATTCATTTTTCTTAGTTCTTGATTTTAAAGAAACAAAATTTTCAAATTTTTCTGTATCCTCTGGTACAATTAATTGTATATTTTGGGTATTCTCTATACTTGTAATATCAATAGATTGAAGATTAATCTTTATTATTTCAGATATTCCTTGCACATTTTTTACAAGACTTTCTTCCTCTTCTATCTGTTTTCCAGTTATGTTGTCTTTTAATGAAACCTGTAAATTATATTTAAAAATTTCTCCATATTGTGATGGTATCATTTTGCTAATAGCATCTCTTATTCCAAAACCTGTTAATATTAGAGCTGTACATCCCATTACACCAATAATTGTCATTAAAAATCTTTTCTTATATCTAAAGATATTTCTTGCAGTTACTTTTTGAGTAAATTTTAGTTTTGACCATAACCAATTAATATTCTCCAAAAATACTCTTTTACCTGGCTTTGGAGCTTTTGGTCTCATAAGCTCTGCTGGTTCATATAAAAGTGTTTTTGTACATGAATATACAGTTGCTCCAACAGTGCATAATAGAGCTATTATAACACTAATTAAAGTATACTCTATATTAAATTCTAATATTACATTGGGAAGTACATACATCATTGCATACATATCTGTAATAATCTTAGGTAATAAATTAAATCCTATCACAAGTCCAACTGCTGATCCGATAATTGTTGCAAGCAGTGCATAAATAATATATTTACTTGCAATTTGCAATTTTGTGTATCCTAAAGCTTTAAGTGTTCCAATTTGAACTCTTTCTTCTTCTACCATCCTTGTCATTGATGTTAAGCTTATTAATGCAGCAACAACAAAAAATACTACTGGAAACACAGTTGCAAGATTTGCAATTCTATCTGTATCCTGCATATAACTTGCATATCCATTGTTTTGATTTCTATCTAAAATATACCATTCCGGCTTTTTTATATCTTTTAATTTTAGTTTTGCATCTTCAAGTTTTTCCTCTGCATCTTGTATTTTTTCTCTTGCTTCTTTTTCAGCTTTTGCAAGTTTTGTTTCACTGCTACTTATCTCACTCTCTGCATTTTTTATTTTCTTATCGGCTGATGCAAACTTCTCATTTGCAGATTTCTTTTGATTATTTAATGTTTCTTGATTTTTATCTATTTCTTTTTGTGCTGATTCTAATTTTGCTTCAGCTTCCTTTAATTCTTTTTCAGCATTTTCTATTCCTTCTTCTAATGCCTTAATTGTAGCAGTAATGGTTTCATCTTTGTTTTCCATATTCTTTAAATTTTCTAATTTTAGCTTATTTTCAGATATTTCCTTTTCTGCTACTATTTTAGAATTATTAAATGTATTTAATTGTGCTGTTAATTGTTTTTGTGCTTCTTTTATTTTATTTTGTGCATTTGTAAATTCTGTGTTTGCATTTTTCTTATTTTTTTCAAGTTCTGCTTTTGAGTTTTTTAACTCTGTTTTAGCACTTAAAATTTTATTTTTAGCATCATTTATTTCTTTTTCCGCTTTATTTTTTTCATCTTTTAAAGTCTTTTCTGCATCTTGTATTTTTTCATTTGCTTTGTTATATATTTCGTTATATCTAGCCTGTTTTCTTTCTTCTTCAATTAGCTCTATTTTATCTTTTACATTATCTATTAATTTATCGTAGTCGTCTTTGTAACACTTTAATTCCTTTGCTCCACTTACTTGCATATATGCCACAATAGAATATTCAGAATTAATTAACTCCTTATTTACATACATATAATAATTAATTTTTCCAGAACCTAACTTACTACTTCCTCTTTCTCTTGAAATATATAATGGTGACTTAACTGTTCCAACAATTTTTAGATTTGTTTGCTTTATAGCCTCTTTTTCATTTCCTTCGTCATCTTTTATTTTATCTATTTTAAGATTTATGCTATCACCTATCTTGTATCCTGAAGCATTTAGAAATCCCTCTTCAACTACACATTCATCTATATTATGAGGCATATTTCCTTCTACTAATACAAGTGTATTTATATCATTTGCTATACTTTCCATTCTCATTACATATTCTGCATCTTGAACCTGAACAATAGCATCTTGATAGTAACTTGCGCTTATCTTTTCCACACCTTCCACATTTTGTAATGTTTTTATATCATCATCGGTTAGTCCAAGTGTAGATATTACCTCTATATCCATAACATTTTGATTATCAAAATATTCATCAATTGTTTTTTTCATATCTGGACTTGTTGCCTTTATTCCCGCAAAAAATCCCACTCCTAGTAGTACAACCAATAAAATAGATAAAAATCGTTTAAATGTTACCTTTATTTCTTTTACAGTATCTTTTAATAAAACATTTTTCACTTTTTTACTCCTTAACCTTACCACTCAATTTCTTCAATTGGTGTTGGATTATCATTTTTTTGTATATCAAATGCTGTACCATTTTTAAAATGTATAACTCTATCAGCCATTGGTGTTAAAGCAGAGTTATGTGTAATTATGATAACAGTCATTTTTTCTTTTCTGCAAGTATCTTGTAATAACTGTAAAATTTGTTTTCCTGTTTTATAATCCAATGCTCCTGTTGGTTCATCACACAAAAGTAGCTTTGGATTTTTAGCAATGGCTCTTGCAATTGCAACTCTTTGCTGTTCTCCACCAGATAATTGAGATGGAAAATTATTCATTCTATTTTCTAATCCAACTTTTTTTAATATATTCTTAGGGCTTAAAGGTCTTTTGCAAATTTGTGTTGCAAGTTCTACATTTTCAAGTGCTGTAAGGTTTTGAACTAAATTATAGAATTGAAATACAAATCCTATATCTTCTCTTCTATATTTAATTAATTCTTTTGGCTTAAAATTGCTTATATCTTTTTTATCAATAATAACAGTTCCTTCTGTGATACTATCCATTCCACCTAAAATATTAAGTGCTGTTGTTTTTCCAGCTCCACTAGGTCCTACAATAACAACAAGTTCGCCTTTTTCAATTTCAAAATTAGTACTATCTAGGGCTCTTATCTTAACTTCTCCCATTTTATATTCTTTTACAACATTTTTAAATTCTATATATGCCATAACACCCTCCTAATCTGTAATATTATATTGCATTTATTTTCCAATTTCAATATATGAAATAATTGTTTACAAAGATTTTACAATAAAAAAGTAATCTACTTTTTTGAAGTAAATTACTCTTGTTACTTAAAATCTATTTTCTAAACTTCCTCTACTTTTACCCTATCATTTCCAATTAGTTCCTTAAATTGATTTAAAATCTCATCTGTAATATATAGACCCCCAGCCATATCTTTTCTGTCACCATTTATAATTTGAAGCTGAATATTATTCATTTCTCCTGTAAAGAATTTAATTGCTCCCCTTAATTTTTCCTTTGTTTTATCATCTAAGTCTGTAATATCAAAGGTTAATATTCTCTTTTTTTGCACTCCAAATTCTTTAATTTCTCTTGCAACAATCTTTGTTTCTTCATCTTCTCTTACACTTAATCTTCCATCAACAAGAACTATATTATCAATCATTAAAATATTAGAACAATTTTGATAACAATTTTCAAACACAATTATTTCAGTTGGTCCATATAAATCTTCAACCGTAACAAAAGCCATTATCTTATTTGTTTTTGTATATTTCTTTTTTACACTTGTGATAATTCCTGCATATGTTACTTGTTTTCCATCTTGAATATCTGATATAGCTTTTCCATATGTTTCATCATCTTGCATATCTTCATTTTGCGTTTGTCTCATTTGATATGTATTAATATCTGTTTGTAATGCAATTTGTTCTCTTAGCTTTTCTAAAGGATGCCCTGAAATATATATTCCAAGCATTTCTTTTTCCATTGATAATAGTTCTTTTTCAGAATATTCTGGCATAATTTTGTATGTATATTTTAATTCTTTTAGTTCCTCTTTTTCTTGCATTCCACCTAAATCGAACATACTTACTTGACCATCTAGGCTCTTTTTACTACTTTCAGAAATACTATCAATTATTTGTTCATACGATTCCATTAAAGTGCTTCTAGTGTTATCAAAGCTATCAAAAGCACCTGCTTTTATTAAACTTTCTACGCATTTTTTATTAACTGATGCATTGGCAATTCTCTCACAAAAATCGCCAAAATCCTTGTACTCTCCATTTTTATCTCTTTCAGAAACTATTTCATCAACTGCTGATGTTCCAACATTTTTTATACTTCCAAGTCCAAAACGTATTTTTCCATCATCAACTGTGAATCTTGTATAACTTTTATTAATATCTGGTTTTAATATTTCTATTTTTAGTCTTTTACATTCATCAATGTAATCTGGAATTTTATCCAAATTTCCTAAAAAACTATTTAGCATAGCTGCCATAAATTCTGCTGGATAATATGTTTTCAAATATGCTGTTTGGTAAGAAAGCACAGCATAAGCTGCAGCATGTGATTTATTAAATGCATATTTTGCAAATTCAGCCATTTCATCAAATATTGTATTTGCAGATTTTTCATCTATTCCATTTCGTACACATCCTGGCACTATTATTTTTCCATTTTCATCTACTTGTCCATTAATAAATATTTCACGCTCTTTTGCCATTACATCAAGCTTTTTCTTACCCATTGCACGTCTTACTAAATCGGCTCTTCCGAAGTGAATATCCTGCTAAATCTCTTACTATTTGCATAACTTGCTCTTGATATACCATACATCCATATGTAACATTTAATATTGGTTTTAAACTTGGATGTGTATATATTGCATGTTCAGGATCTTTTTTATTTGCAATATATCTTGGTATTTGGTCCATTGGTCCTGGACGATACAAAGAAACACCAGCTATAATATCTTCCAAACAATCAGGCTTTAACTCCTTCATAAAGTTAGTCATTCCTTGGCTTTCAAATTGGAAAATACCTACTGAATTACCATCTTGCCATTGTTTATATACTTGTGGGTCATTCATATCTTTATCAAATTCAACATCAATTCCCCTTGTTTTCTTTACTAAGTCCTTTGTATCCTGTATAACAGTTAAGGTTCTTAAACCTAAAAAGTCCATCTTCAAAAGTCCTAGTTCTTCAAGAGTTGTCATGATATACTGTGTTGAAATTGCACCTTCTCTATAATATAAAGGTACATATGTATCAACTGGTTCTTTTGTAATAACAATACCACATGCATGTGTTGATGCCTGTCTTGGCATACCTTCTAGTGCCATTGCTATATCTAACAATTTTTTTATTTCTGGTTCTTGTTCATATATTTGTGCTAATTCCTTGTTTTGTTCCATTGCCTTTTTTATTGTTATATGAAGCTCATTTGGAATCATTTTAGCAAGTTTATCAGCTTCTGCATAAGGTAAATCAAGTGCTCTACCAACATCACGAATTACCATTCTTGCAGACATTGTACCAAATGTTATAATCTGTGAAACATGGTCTTGACCATATTTTCTACCAACATAATCAATAACTTCCTGTCTTCTTTCGTAGCAAAAGTCAACATCAAAGTCGGGCATACTAATTCTTTCAGGATTTAGAAATCTTTCAAAAATTAGATTATATTTTATTGGGTCAATATCCGTTATTCCAATTGCATATGCAACTATTGATCCAGCTCCAGATCCACGTCCTGGTCCAACTGGTATTCCATTTGATTTTGCATAATTTATGTAGTCCCATACTATTAAGAAATAGTCTACATATCCCATCTTTTTTATAACACTTAATTCATATTCTTTTCTTTGGATAATATCTTCTGAAATTTCTTCGCCATAACGTCTTATCATTCCATCATCAGTTAATTTTTTCAAATAATCATAATGTGTTTCAAATCCTTCTGGAACATCATAATTTGGAAGTATTGTATGACCAAATTCAAATTCAACATTGCACTTTTCAGCAATTTTAACTGTATTTTCAATTGCATCTGGAATACCTGAAAAATATTCTATCATCTCTTCTGGTGATTTTACATATAGTTCATCTGTTTCAAAACGCATTCTATCTTCGTCTGTCATTCTTTTTCCTGTTTGGATGCAAAGTAAAACTTCATGATTATATGCATCTTCTTTTTTTAGATAATGTGCATCATTTGTTGCAACAAGCGGAATATTTAACTTTCTTGATAATTCCACTAATTTTTGATTAACAAGTACTTGTTCTTTAACACCATTATTTTGTACTTCTAAATAATAATCTTCTCCAAATAAATTTTTATACCAAAGTGCAACTCTTTCCGCTTCTTCCATATCATTTTTTAATATTGCCTGATTTACCTCTCCTGCTAAGCATGCACTACAACAAATTAAATTTTCATGATATTTTTCTAATATTTCTTTATCTATACGAGGTTTATAGTAAAATCCTTCTACAAAGCTTAATGAAACAAGTTTTGATAAATTTTTATAACCTTCATTATTTTTTGCAAGTAATATTAAATGGTTATACTTGCTATCAATACTTGGATCTTTATCTAATCTACTTCTAGGTGCTACATATACCTCACACCCTATAATTGGCTTTACTCCATTTGCCTTGCATGCTTTATAAAAGTCTATTGCTCCAAACATAACACCATGGTCAGTAATTGCAATCGAATCCATTCCAAGTTCTTTTGCTCTAACAGGCAAGTCTTTTATTCTATTAGCTCCATCTAGTAAACTAAATTCACTATGGATATGTAAATGCACAAAATCTCCCATGTTTTACCTCTTTATTTTTACTCCTAATAAATATATTAAATCTATTGCTTGCATTTGGTCTATAATTGCACCTTTTAAGTCTTCTATAGATACTGCAATACCTTGTATATTTGAATTTGTTAAATCTATATTTTTTAAACTTGTCCTTGAAAAGTTTGCATCTGTTAAATCTGCATTTTCAAAATATATATCTTTAGTTTTTGTTTCTTGAAAATAACTATTTTTTAATGCTGTGTTTTTAAATAATATTCTTTCAATGCTAGCCATTGATAAATTCATATAGCTAGCATTTGTTTCTATGAATGATACATTGTATAATCTGTCTTCTGATAGATTACACCCTGCAAGTTTACAATTTTGAAATTCACATCTTATGAATGTTACATTAATAAATGATGTATTAGAAAAATTACAGTTTTTGAATAAAACATCTGAAAATGTAATTTTCTCTATATTAGAATTTAATATACTTACATTTTCAAATTTACATTCTGAAAAATCAATATCTCCTATATCAATATTTATGTGTTCTTCATTTGTAAATTTAAGTTCTTTTATCTCATCATCTTCTTGTATTGTATTTATTACATCTTCAAAATTACATATTTCTAACTCTTTACTTAGTATCTTCTGTGGTCTTAGTATGTTCAAGGTCTTCATCCTCCACATCTTTCCATTTTAAATGATTTATTATAACTACAATTGCACTAATTAATACAAATAAATAAAAATTAATCCCTCTATTTAGTAAAACAGCACTACCCATCATTGCTTCTGGATATATATTTCTAAACAATTCCATAAATACACCTTCGCTTACTCCAACTGCTCCTGGTGATGGAATTCCAGATACTGTTGCAAATAGTACAGCTTGCATTGTTATAATTTCAAAGACATTGTTTTTAGATAAGCCCAAAGCTCTATATGTCCAATATGAAATGCTATAATATAGTAAAAATTGAATTGCTGTTGTTCCAATAACCTTAAAAATTATTTTCTTATTATTTTTTATATATACAGCACTTTCTTGATATTTTACAAGTTCCCCTTCTAGATTTTCTTTTTTTGCTTCTAGATTTTTTATTCTAAAAAATTTCATAACTTTTAGTGCTATATTAATAAGTCCTTTTGACATTCTTTTTGAAAATATTCCTACTATCAATAGTGCAAGAGCACTCATATTTAGAGCAATTCCAACTATAAAAAATATAATTAATACTTTATTCATATAATTATAGTTAAAGCATAAACTTATAAATGCAAAACTTATTGTTACAACTTGCATTGCACTTAAATTCATAAGTAATGCAAGTGTTGAATTAGATACAGATATTTTATCTTTATACATATAATAAATCTGCATTGGTTGACCACCGCTTGCAGCAGGTGTTATTGCACTAAAAAAGAAACCTATTAATGCATATTTAAAGTTATTATAAAAACTCGATTTCTCATTTAGTGCTTTTAATGTTCTACCTATATTTATAGCTTCACATACAATGTATAAAAGCATACATACAATTCCAATTATCCAGTATATAGGATTGGCAGAACCAATAATGTTAAATATTTGTGTAACATCTTGATCCTTTAATAGTATATAAAATGTGATTACTATTAAAAGAACAAAAAAAAGTAAATTTCTAATAATTTTTGATTTTTTTCTCATCTTTCTTCCCTTTTATTTTCTTTACATTATAGCCGTCTTATACATTTTCCAATCCTTTTATTTTTTCTATAACTCCATCTATAGAAACAATTTCAACTTCATCAGAATTTCTTAGTTTAAATTCGACATTATTTTCTTCTACCTTTTTACCAACAGTAATTCTTACTGGTATTCCAATTAAGTCCATATCATTAAATTTTACTCCTGGTCTTTCATTTCTGTCGTCTAATAAAGTATCTATTCCCATGCTATTTAAAGTATTGTATAAGTTATTTGCTACTTCTTTTTGTTTTTCATCTTTATCACTTATTTGTACAATGCATACTTTAAATGGTGCTATATTCATTGGCCAAATAATTCCTTTTTCATCATGATTTTGCTCTACTAAAGCTGCTATTATTCTTTCTATTCCTATACCATAACATCCCATAACAACTGGCTTTAATTCATTATTTTCATCTGAATAGTTAAGTCCTAAACTTTCACTATATTTAGTACCAAGTTTAAATGTATTTCCAATTTCTATACCCTTTTTAAACACTAAATGTCCATCACAATTAGGGCATCTATCATGTTCTTTAACATTTCTAATATCAGCTATTTTATATACTTCAAAATCTTCTAAATTAACATTTTTATAATGATGATCTGTTTCATTTGCTCCAACAATAAAGTTTCTCATGTATTTTACACCATTATCCATAATAACTGGAATATTAAGTCCTATAGGTCCTGCAAAGCCTACTTTTGCATTTGTGATTTTTACAACATCTTCTGCTTCTGCAAGTTCTACTTCTTTTGCTCCTAACAATTTTCCAAGCTTAACTTCATTTACTTCTTTATCACCTTGAACTAAGCAAGCATAAAATTTTCCATCTATTTTGTAAATTAAAGTTTTAACAAATTTTGATGCATCCATATTTAATAATTTACTTACATCTTCAATTGTTCCAGAATTTGGAGTATATACTTTTTCCTTACTCATTTTCTCTTCATTATTATCTATTTCTTCATCTACACATTTGCTTACTTCTATATTAGATGCATAATCACATTTATCACATAAAACTAATATATCTTCTCCAACATCTGTTACAGCTTGGAACTCTTCTGATAAAAGTCCACCCATAACCCCTGTATCTGCTCTTACAACTGCATAATTTAGTCCAACTTCTTTACAAATTTTATTATATGCATCAAATTGCTTTTTATATGATTTATCACATTCTTCTTGATTAATATCAAAACTATATGCATCTTTCATTGTAAATTCTCTTGTTCTAATTAATCCAAGTCTTGGTCTAACTTCATCTCTATATTTATTTCCAATTTGATAAAGTGTATATGGAAAATCCTTATATGATTTTGATTTCATCATTGCTGCTAGAACGAAGAACTCTTCATGAGTTGGTCCTAACACATATGGTCTATTATATCTGTCATTTAATTTGAAAATTGATGGTCCAAAAAGCTCATATCTTTTTGATTTTTGGAAAACTTCTATTGGAAGAAGCATTGGCATTGTAACTTCTACTGCTCCTGCTTCATTCATATTTTTTCTAACAATTGCCTTAACATTATCTACAACTTTTTGTCCTAATGGCATTTTCATATAAATACCATTTCCAACTTTTTTAAACATTCCACTTTTAACAAGTAAATTTCCACTTACAGACTCTTCATCTTTAACATCTTCTCTTAATGTATAAAAAAAACTTTCACTTAATTTCATTATTCTTCTCCTTTATTTTCGTCTTTATTTTCGTCTTTATTTTCTTCTTTTTTCTCTATTAAATCATCAATTACAATTTGCTGATTTTCATCCAATTTATATTTTGGAAGACTCGGTAGTTTATCTAAACTTTCTAATCCAAACATCCTTAAAAACTCTTTTGTTGTAGAGTATGTTGTTGGTCTTCCTGGTGCATCAGCCTTTCCAGAATCCTCTATTAAGTTAAAATCTAACAACTTATATATTGTTCCATCTGAATTTACACCACGAATAGATTCAATTTCTGCCCTAGTTATTCTCGGATTATATGCAATTATTGCTAAAGTTTCTAATGCTGCTTGAGACAAATTAGGTTTGCTTCTTTTATCAAAAACAGGGTAAATATATTCATAATATTCTTTTTTAGTGCATAATTGATATCCACCATCCACATTTATTATTTGAATACCTCTATCCTCTTTTTCATATTCTATTTTCATACTTTCAACTAAATTCATAATTTCGTCAGAACTAAGTTCTAATGCTACCATAAGTTCTTTTATACTTACTTCTCTACCTGCTGCAAATAATATTGATTCTATAATACCTTTTTCTTTCATTTTTCACCTTTATATACATAGCTTAATTTTTTCACATAAAAAGCCTAATTTTACACTATTTTATCACTTTTTTAGCCGATTGTAAACCTATAAAAGAAGATTTTTCCATCTTAAAATTTATATTTTTCTTGTATTATTTTTTCTTGTGTGGTAGTATTATATTAGATTAGAATAAGGTTGGTGTTAATAATGGATGAGAGAAAAAAAATTGAAGTTGTACCCGGAAATGGAAAAGATTTAGATATATCACCTGTTTATCAACATTTAGAAGTTGAAAAACCAAAAGACGAACCAAAAAAAGAAAATATTGTGGTACCAGAAGAAAAAAATAATGCATAGAAAAATGTCAAGGGACGGTAAACCCTTGACATTTCTTATAGGAATTTTTTATGTTATCCATCTTTGGTTAAAATCTATATTTTTTTAATTATATAGCTTCTTGATTTTCTTGAACTGCTTCTTCATTTTCATCTGTATTTTTATCTATAATTTCTAAGCTTGATACAGATACTTCATAAGCAATTCTTTTTTCAATTGTTCCATCTTCATGCTTTTTCTCGTATTCTCTTGATTGAACTCTTCCTATTACTCTAATTTCTGCTCCAACTGGTACAGTTTCACAGAATTTAGCGTTTCTTCCCCAAGCAATACATGGAATATAATCTGATTTATTATATGATCTATTTACTGCAAGTAAAATATCAGCTATTTCTCTACCAAATGGTGTTTTTCTGTAAATTGGTTTTTTACAAATGTAACCATCTAATACAACTTCATTAGTTGTAATGTCTTTTCCTACTGGTATTTCTTCTTCTTGATTTTCAATAAATGTAATTTCCTTTGCAAATACTGTAAGTATTAATCTGTTCTTTTCTCCTTGATATGAGTTATAACTTCTAAATTGTCCTTCTACTGAAATTTTACTATCAATTGGTAATTCGTTTTCTGGTAATAATCTTTCTGATATTGTGATTGGAATGTTATCTGCATTTCCACTTAAACGTGGTATGCTAAGATCAAATATATAGAATTTTTCTCCATATATTTCATGACTAAATCTTTTTTCACTAGTTACTTTTCCCACTAATGTGATGTGGTTATTATCTGAATAATTTGTATTCAACTTAATTTCCTCCCCTATTTGTTTCTTTATAAATTTTATTCATCCTGCTATGATTTTATTCTAATCTATTTATCACTTTTTTTATTATACTACATTTTTTTGGTTTTGTCTACATAAAATGTTATTTTTTTCATTTTTTTGAATTATGCTATTATTTTTGTTAATTTTTGGAGTAAATAAGTTGTACAATTTTTTCGTACAAAATTACGTTTATATCAACATTTGTATCGTTTTCTTCTTCGAATTCTTGTGGCTCTATTTTTTCATCAAAAATATTTTTTATTGTTCTTTGTAAACAAATTATTATATTATTTTCAGATACACTAGATATAGTAAAAGTAGCTTTATTATTAAAACCATAACTGATAATTGTCAAATTTAAATCCTTCCAAAACTCTTTTTCAAGTTCTACATCAGTATTTAAAATAACATATTTAGATTTAGTTATTATATTTTTTAACTTTACATCATCTTTTATATTTCCATTAATAACTACTGTTTCAAACTGAATATTTCTTATATTGTCTATATTTTTGCTTGTAATAAATATAATATTATCAGCTGGAAATAACTTAAATATTTTTTTAACCATGCTTTCTTCATTCTTTGAATTAGTTACAATACCTATAAAAGACATATTTTTCTCTCCTAAATTTATATATGTTATATTATTCCTATATTTCCTTTATTTATTCACTTCATTAATTTCATTTTGTACAGCATTTGTACTTGTCTCAACAATATTTTTTTGATCGTCTGCAACATTATTAATGTATGCAGCTGTAACAAATAGAATAACAACTGTTGATAGTGAAATTATATATGAATAAATTTTTGATTTATCTATAACCCAAAACATAATAAACCTCCGTTTTACAAGCTATTAAAATTATATGCCTATAAAAAGAGGTTTATTCTTATTATTTTATATTTTTTCTATTTTTTCTGTTATTTTATCGTCTTTTAATAATTTTTTTGCTACATTTAAAAAGTTGCATTCTGTATCTGTTAAATAAATTTTATAATTTGCCTTATGATTTTTTTCGTTTTCCATTTTATTTGTTCGTATGTAATTTTCTACTTCTTTTGATACCATTTCTCCAGTGTTTATTACCTCTGTTCCTGGTTTTAATTCTTCTACAATTAATTTTTTAAATAAAGGATAGTGTGTACAACCAAGTATTAAAGCATCCATATCTTTTAAGCCTTTTAAATATTCATGAACTGCAAGTTTTGCTATTTCGTTTTCTGTCCATCCTTCTTCTGCCATAGGAGCAAGCATTGCACATTCTCTATTTTGTAATTCTACATCTTGTATTTCTTTTAATAATGCATTTTTCCATCCATTGCTTCTTATTGTTCCAACTGTTGCAATAACTCCAACTTTTTTTATATTCTTTTCCTTTAAATATTTTACAGTAGGTTCAATTATTCCTATAATTGGTACATCAAATTCCTTTTGCACTTCTTCTAAAGCTTGGCTTGTTGCAGTTCCACATGCAATTACTATTAATTTTGCGTTCTTCTCTATTAATTCTTGTATTCTTTTTCTAGTAAGTTCTATAATTGTTTCTTTTGATTTACTTCCATAGGGAAAACTTGCTGTATCTCCTATGTATATTATATCTTCATTTGGCATAGCTTCAGATATTTCTTTAAATACTGTCATTCCACCTACGCCAGAGTCAAACATTCCTATTGGTCTTGTATCCATTCTTTTTCCAACTTTCTTTTAATTCATTTAATATATATGCACTATAATCGTTTTTTTTACATATAAACTTTTTCTATTATACATCATTATTTCTTATTTTTCTACATAATTATCACAAATATTTTGTTACAACATAATATGTATTAAGCAGATTGCTTAAAAGAAAGGATGAATTTATTATGGAATATGAAAAGAATGTATGCCCTGTTGTAGGTATTGATGGTATTTTAGCTACTGGAAAACAATTTGATTTAGATATAACTTTACCAGAAGATAACCGTTCTGTTATTTATGGTGTTGTTAAAGATTGTTACCAAGATCCAGTTAAAGATGCAGTTGTAAAATTAGTTGAAGTTGTTTGTGACTGTGGAAAAGAAGAAAGAAGACCAGTATCTCACACATTTACAGATGATGAAGGAGAGTTTGTATTTGGACCTTTATGTGCTAATAGATTATATGAAATCGAAATTTGGGTTGACCAAGTAAAACACTGCAAAGTATGTAAAAAGGTTGAACGTGATACAAAATGCTTAAAAGGTATTAAATTAGATTGCAATGATCATGATTTCAAACCATGTGAAAAAGAATCTTGTAAACCAGCTGAACCAGAAATGCCTTGCAATAAACCTTGTATGAAACCTTGTGGAAGATAATCTTTAAGTAATTTATCTTTTAAGGTAAAATTAGCGAATGTAATTTTTACATTCGCTAATTTATTTTATGATAATGGATAAATCATAGCTTTATATACCTTTTGATTTAAAGCTTCTTCTAGAGCCTTTTTATATAAATCTAATTGTATTTTATACTTTTCTTCTAGTACACTTTCATCTCCATCTTTAATATAATCTGTTTTATAATCTACTAAAATAACTCTTCCTTCTTTATCAATATAATACAAATCTATAATACCTTGTACCAATATGTTTTCTTTTTCATCTGCATTTTCATATATTGATTTTGCAGAAATATATGTATAAAATGGCTGTTCTTTATGCACTTCTTTTGCTTCTTTTAATTGTTTCCATAAATCCGAATTTACATACTTTATTAATGCTTTTCTGTTTACAGATTTAAGCTCAAGTTCTGTAATCATTTCGTTTTTATATAAATCTTGTAAAAATTCTTCTATTTTCTCTTCTGAATAATCCTTTGTTTCATCTAATTTTTGAACACAATAATGCATTAATGTTCCCTTTTGAGCTGGAGATAAGGCTTTCTTTTCTTCTACAAATTTAGGTCTATATGTTAAATTTGAACTTTGTTTAGTTTTCTCTATTATTTCTTCTAAGCTTATATTTTCTTCCTGCATCTGCTTTAATTTTGTTACAGACGTTTTATTTGGAATTTTAGAAGATTCTAAATATGAATAACTCCAATTTAACTTTTCTTTAATATCTGTATATTTATCACTTTCTTCTATGTCATTTGCTTCTTTTAATTTTTCTTCTAACGCCTTTTTTACATTTATAGCTTCTATTTCATGGCTTTGTAAACTCTTTATAATTTCATCTTTCTTGTGTTCTACCAAATTAATAATTTTTTCTGAATTTGGTTTATTATTTATATATACAAGTTCCAACCAATCTAAATAAGATGCATATTTTTCTACCAACTGATATTTTATCCTTTCACCTGGTTTACTTTGATAAATATTTAATAATTGTTCTTTTTCTTGCATCTTCTTTTTTATATCTTTTGAAATTCCTGTTATAAATAACTTTTCCTTAGCACGAGTTAATGCAACATAAAGAACTCTCATTTCCTCTGATATAGTTTCTTTTTTACTTATTATTTTAATTGCCTCTTTTGCTAAAGTATTATACTCTACTCTTTTTTCAGAGTCTATTAATTTTGGTCCAAATCCAATATCCTGATGCATTAATATAGGTTTATTTAAATCTTGTAAGTTAAATTTTTTACCTGTTCCAGCTAAAAATACAACTGGAAATTCAAGTCCTTTACTTTTATGAATACTCATAATTCGTATTACATTATCATTTTCTCCAATTAATTTTGCTGAGCCCATATCTGAACTACTTGTTTTTACTTTATCTATAAAGTGTATAAAATTAAATAATCCCTTAAAACTTGCCTTTTCATATTGTTTTGCTTTTTCAAACAATAATTTTAAATTAGCTTGTCTTAAGTTTCCATTTGGAAGTAAACTCACATAATGATAATATCCTGTTTCCGTGTATAATTTCCAAATAAACTCATCTAAATCATTGTATTTTTCTTCTTTATTCCACTTTTCTAGATTATTTACAATATTTTCTATTTTATCTTTTAGAGGCTCTTTTACAATTAGTCTAGCTTTAAGCATTGCTTCATAAAAACTTGATTTTCTATCAGCTAATCTTATCTCTACTAAGTCATCATCATTAAAACCACCAATGTTTGACCTAAGTACAGTTACAAGAGGAATATCTTGTAATGGATTATCAATTATTTTCAAAAGTGCAAGTATTGTTTGCACCTCCATAGAATCTAAATATGTGGTAGATGTATCACTAAAAACCGGTAAATTAAGTTCTGATATTTCTTTTTCATAAATAGGTGCTGTGGCAGATGTTGCTCTTAATAGTACACATATATCTTTATATGTAATTTTTCTATAATCTTTTTTCTTTTTATCAAAGACTTGATAATTGCTCTCTAAAAGTTCCTTTATTTTACTTGCAACAAATTTTGCCTCTAAAACACTATTTTCTATTCTTTCTTCATTTTCTTCTGTTTCCACTTCTTCATCTGCTGATTGGTTATCATCTTTGTAGCATTCTTCACTTTCTTCTTTTAGGTCTATAATATGTAGTTCCGCATTACCTGCAAAATCTACTTTTTCCTCTGGCTCTTTGTAACCTGCTCCATAGTTTAAGTATTCATCTTTTGTATAATCTACATCTCCCAAATCTGCACTCATTATATTATCAAAAACTAAATTTGTTACATCAAGTACATTTTCTCTACTTCTAAAGTTTTTGAATAGCTGTATTTTTAAACCAGACTCATTATCTGTCTTTTGTTCTTTTAATTTATACTTCATATACTTTTCTAAGAATAACTCTGGTCTTGCTTGTCTAAATTTATATATACTCTGTTTTACATCTCCAACCATAAATATATTTTGTTTGTTTGAAATACTATTTAAAATATATTCTTGTACCAAGTTACTATCTTGATATTCATCAATTGCAATTTCATTAAATTTTTCTTTGTACTTTTTTGCAACTTCTGTTTCAACAATTGTTCCATTTTCTTCTTTTAGCAAAATTTTAAGTGCAAAATGCTCAATATCATGAAAATCTATAATATTCTTTTCTTTTTTCTTTTCAGCAAAATTATTTGAAAATTCTATTATTAAATTTTGTAACTCTTTTAATATTTTGTACATTTCTTTAATATCAAAAATTGCATCTTCTGAGTTTTGTAAAATTTTAATACCTGCAAATTGTTTTTTTACCTTATCTCTAATATCCTTTGCGTCATTTTTTAAATCATTAGTAACCTTTCTATCTACTGGCCACTTTTCCCATACCATCTCATTTATATTTCTAAATGTACTTTCCCATGTTTCTGAATAATTATATATAGCATAAAGATTGTTTATATCCGATTCTAATACTGAGCTATATTTTGCAAGTTCATCAAATTTAGTTGTTTCTTCATACATTTTTGTCAATTTTAATATGCATTCATAAATATTGCTTTTTATATCTTTTAATAGTATTTTTCCCCATATAGTTTTTGAAAAATCGCAGTTTTCCTTAATATTTAGCATTTCAACTTTTTCTTCTAACCACTTTTCAGGAAATGGACTACTTTGAATATAATTATAAATATCTAGTATAAGTTCTATTAAAGGGTCATCTCCACGATACCCTGTGTATGTGTCTAATAGTTTTAAAAATCCTTTATCTTGATTTAAATATTTTTCTTCAAAAATATCTTCAATTACTTCGCTTTTTAGCAGTTCAATCTCTGCAGTATCTGCAATTCTAAAATTTGCAGAAGTATCTATTTCGTAAAAATTATTACGAATAACATCTAAACAAAATGAGTGAATTGTACAAATACTTGCCTTATTTAATAAAGTTAGTTGCCTTTGCAAATTTATATCGTCTGGACTTTCTTCTAATTTTTTATATATCGCATCTAATATTCTTTCTCTCATTTCAGCAGCTGCTGCATTTGTAAATGTTACTACTAAAATTTTATCAATATCTATTTTATCATCAATAATTTTATGAATAATTCTTTCAACAAGCACAGCTGTTTTACCACTACCGTGCGGCAGCAGCAACTAATATATTTGAATTTTTCTCTACTATTGCTTGTTTTTGTTCCTTAGTCCAATCCATAAAAATACCTCTTTCATCATTTACTTTTATAAGTATATATGATAAAAAAGGTATTTTCAATTGTTTTTAATTAATCTTTTAAATAAAGCTCTGGGTCTAAACTTTCTCCATCTTTTGTAATTTCAAAATGAAGATGTGCTTCATCAGATATTTCAAAAGTTGCTGTATTTCCTACAGTTCCTATTGTTTGTCCTTGTTTTACTTTTTCTCCTTTTACAACAAATTCTGCTGTAAGAAGGTTTGAATATACTGTTGTATAACCATTATTATGCTCTATTACAACAGTTAAGCCATATCTTGGGTCATTTTTTATAGATTTTACAGTTCCATCTGCTGATGCTTTTACAACAGTAGTTTTATCTGCCTTTATATCTATTCCTGAGTGTGTAATCCATTCTTCTAAAGTATTAGAGTATACTAATTTATCTTTTGCGTATTCTCTTATGTTTTCTCCCTCTACTGGCTTTTTAAATGTTGGGTCTGGCTTTTTTTCCTCTGTTTTTTTCTCTTCTGTCTTTGTAGTATTAGAACTTGATGATGTATTACTATTCGACTTTGATGTTTCTATTTTATTTTCTACATTGCTTGTATTTACAGCATATTTAGTTACATCAGATGTTTTTGTATCTTTTGATGACTCTTCTACTGTTTTTCCAAATTGTGAACTTGTCTCCTCTGTAGATTGCTTTATTGTAGTATCTATAAGTGAAGTATCTACCTTTCCTAAATTTGAACTTTGATTCATCTTGTTTCCATACATAACGAATGTAATAACAAATCCAATAACTGCAATTGATATAACACTACCAGAAATGTACATTAATTTTTTTATATCAATCCTCTCTGATAATTTTCTAGCTCTATGTTCTCTTCTCATAAATATTCCTCCTCGATTTATCTTTACATTCAGTATTGACATTTTTTAGAAAATTATACAATTTTTATTTTAAATATTTTCAATTTTAACATCTGTATAAAAATGATGAATAATATCTTCATATTTTTTTCCTTCTTTTGCTAAGCTATCGGCTCCTGTTTGGCTCATTCCAACTCCGTGACCATATCCAACTACTTCAAACTTAACTTTATCTTCTGCAAGTTCAACTTTAAAATTTGCTGATCTTAGTGAAAAAATTGTTCTTATTTCAACACCGGATAATTCTAGATTTCCAACCTTTAATGTTTTTACACGATTACCATCTGTATATTCTTTTATTTCTATACAATCTTTTTTAGAAAAATCAATTTTAAAATCACTATGTTTTTCTTTTATTTTACTTTCGAAATCTTTTTTAGACACTTCTAATTTTGAGCTGTATCCACTATATGCATCTTCTCCTGACGTTGTAACAGTTTTTAAATATGGATATCCAGTTCCTCCCCATACATCTACAGGTGCTTCTGTTGCTCCTGCACTATTTGCATGAAAAAAAGCATTAATTGGTTTTCCATCATATGTTATAATCTGTCCTTGCGTGCTATTTACTGCATTTACAATTTTGTTCCAATATGCTTCCTTATTATTATCATTCCATCTTTTTAATCTATCTTCTTTTGATATCCAAGCTTGACAACAGGTAGAACTATCGCAAATATCTGCACCATTTCCATGTTTTCCTTTGCTGTTTACTGCCTTATATATAGTGTATGTTCTTGCTACAACTGCTTGTGCCTTTAAAGCTTCAATATTATAACTTGCTGGCATTTCAGCTGAAACAACACCATACAAATATTCATCAAGTTTAATTTTCTCTATTTTATTAGTTTCTTTATGTAATAAATTTATTTCACCATATTCTTTGTAGCTATAATTTAATTTAACTGTGTTGTCAGTATTCTCAATATTTTCGTTGCTTGCTTCTTTTGTTTTATTTTTTGTAAAGATAATAGGGATAGAAAAACATATTAAAATGAGTATAAATAAATAAACAAATATTTTTTTCATTATGCCCCCCTTAAAGATAAATCATCTGTAAGTTTTCTTTTCATTCCAGATAATACCTTTTTTTCAATTCTCGATACTTGAACTTGACTGGTCCCTAATATTTTAGCTGTTTCAGATTGTGTTATTCCTTTATAGTATCTTAGTATAATCACTTGTCTTTCTTTAGCATCTAAAGTATCCATTAACTGATGAATTGCAATTTTATTTGTAATCATACTTTGTTCATCTACATTTGTAGATACCTTTTCTAATATACTAATTCCATTTTCATCATTACTATTTTGAGTTTCATAAATTGAACTTACTGTATTTTTACTTTCAAGTGCCATAGTTACATCTTCTTTTGTAACACCGAAGCTTATTTGCAATTTCTTCAATTTTCATATCTTGTCCAGTTTTTCTTAAGTGTTCATTTTGAATAAGTGTTATTTTGCTGTTAAGTTCCTTTAAAGCCCTACTTACTTTTATTGGTCCATCTTCTTGTATGTATCTTTTAATTTCTCCTAATATGTATGGTACTGCATATGTTGATAATCTAACCTCAAAACTTGTATCAAATTTTTTTATGCATTTTATAAAACCTAAACTTGCGATTTGAAACAAATCTTCTAATTCATAACCACGTCCGTTAAACCTTTTTACTATGCTCCAAAGTAGTCCTTGATTATCTTGTATTAAATTTTCTAATGCTTCACTATCTCCACTTTGAGCCTTTAAAATAACATCATTTTGGTTATCATATTTTTCATACATATTTTCATTTGTCACTTATTACTTGCCTCCTAAACTTGCTAGTTTTTCGGCATCTTCATCTACTTTAACTCTATTTATCATTTTTTTCATTTTTATTTTTGTACCTAATCCTAAAACAGATTCTATTTCTACATCATCCATAAAACTTTCCATTATTGTAAAGCCCATACCAGATCTTTCTAGGTTTGCTTTTGTTGTATAAAGAGGCTTTCTTGCAAGTTCAACATTTTCAATTCCTTTTCCAGTATCTGAAATTTCAATTTCAACAGTATTTGCAAATAATCTTGCTACAATTTTTACTATTCCTTCTCCATCTTCATATCCGTGAATTATACAGTTTGTAACAGCCTCTGATACAGCTGTTTTTACATCTGCAAGTTCTTCTATTGTTGGGTCCAATTGCGAAACAAATGCAGCTACAGTAATTCTTGCAAAAGCTTCATTATTTGATTTACTTAAAAATTCTAATTTCATTTCATTATCAAAAATACTTTTCATACTTCCTCCTCTTTTTATTGTGCCATTTTTAATTCTGTAATTGGCACTATTTTTAAAATTCCACTCATTTCAAGAATTTTCTTTGCTGAATAATTTACATTTTGTATTTCTAAGCTTCCTCCAATTAATTTCATCATTTTATATCTTCCTATAATCATTCCTATCCCTGCACTGTCCATAAAAGTAACCCTACTAAAATCAAACACAGTTTTTCTTGGCATATATCTAGTAATTTCATTATCAACTATCCTCCTTACTTTATCTGCTACATGATGGTCTATTTCTTCGTTTATAGTTACCATCAATAACTTGTCCTCTTTTATATAATTTGTTTCCAAATGTCTGCCTCCTTTTTGAATTAAAATATTTTTTTAACTTGTCCTATTATAGCTTAATTTACATTTTTTTCCAATAGCAAATTTAAACATGTTTTGACGAATTATAGGAAAAGTTCGACATTTTTCAACAACTAGTATATTTTTTTATATTTTATTTATACTAAATATATATGTAATGAAAGGAATTGATATTTTTATGGATAATGAATTATATATTTTAAATTCAATTAATAAAGGAATAAAAATGGGAATGGATTCAATTTCAACTATTGCTGAAAAAGTTGGAGATGGAAATTTTAAAGATGATTTACTTTTTCAATATGATAAATACAACGATATTTTAAATAAAGTAAATGCAGAACTTAAAAACCATAACGATTTTCCATCTGAGCTTCCTCCTATGCAAAAAGTTATGGGTTATTTTGATATACAACTAAGTACTATTAATGATAAAAGTAATTCCCATATTGCTGAAATGCTTATTAAAGGAACGAATATGGGTATTATTGAAGGTGTAAAATTAAAGAATCAAAATCCTACTGTAAGTGAACCTATACAAAACATTTTAGATGAATTTATAAAATTTCAAGAAAACAATGTTGAAAAATTAAAAAAATATTTATAGTCTAAAAATTGAAAGAGGTGAGCAACGCTCACCCCCTTTTTTCTACCTTAATCTTCCTTTTCTTTTTCCTTTAAGAAGTTTGAAACCTTCAAGTACTTTCTAGCTTCCAATAGCCAAATAAATGAACATAACCAATTAATTAAGAGTGTTAAAACATCTTTTTGCAAGAAAAATGCTGTAACTAAGCATGCTCCATAGATTATGCCAAGTACAATACATTTGTTAACCATGGAATCGATTACCTTTACAGGCATCTTATCAGAAGCTGTTCCTTTCATGAGCCGGAAATTAGAAAATCCTGTAGAAATCGCCAAAACTAAAGCCGCCCAGCTTAAAATGCCATAAATAATTTCTAACATGAAACCATTCCTCCTATGTTGTAAATTTATTAAGGTAGTTTATATATCCAATGGATTTCCCATAAATAATATTATTATACCATTTATTTACATAAAAAGCAAATTTTAAATTAAGATAAATTTTACTATGGCTAGTACCTTTAATTCGTTATTTTAGAATACATTTTGCTAATATTTGAATTTTTCATTACGAATTTTTTCCGTTTACGGAACTTTTTCGTAATGATTATATGTAATTTTGTTATTTGTTATATAATATACATTTTTAATTTTTAAATTGTAATTAATTATCAACAATTGACCTTACAAAATAGATATGTTAAAATTTAAACATAACCATATATGGTTAACATCAGATACAAGAAAAGAGGAAATCTATGACTATTTTAGAATTTATTCTAACAAATAAAGATTATTTAGAAGATTTAATTACAAGAAATACTTATCATTCAAATGCAATTGAAGGAAGCACTCTTACTTATGCAGAAACTTACGCTATTCTATACAATGATAATAGTTTTAAAATTAATGGAAAAGAGCCACGAGAAATATATGAAGCTATTAATCATAAACATGCACTAGAATTAGTTTTTAAAAACTTAAAAAACAATGACAATTTTGATGAAAGATTTATAAAAAAATTAAATGAAACAATTAACCAAAATATTAAAGAAACTGAAGGATTTAGATCTGTACAAGTATTTATTCAAGGTAGTGAGCATATACCTCCTGAACCTGAAAAAGTACCAAATTTAATGATGTATTATATATATAATTATAATCATGATGAACAAGACATTTTCTCTAAAATTGCAAAATATCATATTGAATTTGAAAAAATACACCCTTTTGAAGATGGAAATGGCAGAACTGGTAGATTACTTATAAATTATGAATTGCTAAAAAATAATTTACCTCCTATTGTTATAACTAAAGAAGATAGAGTTAAATATTTTGAATTTTTAAGAAATAATGATAGTATAGGTTTAGCTAAATGGTTAAAAGATTTATCTATCATAGAAGAAGATAGAATGAAGAAATTTGGATACTATATTTAATGTAATGTGAATAGCCGAACTAGGTGAATTGCGAACACCTAGTTTTTTTTATACCAAAAACAAGAGTGTATTTCATCAATACACCCTTGTAAAAATCTTAATTAATAATTATTTAACTCTATATCTTAATATTACTCCAACCCTTGTAAATGTTCTTTTGTTTGTTTTAACATTTCTTCATATTTTGTAAGTTTAGCTTTTTCTTCATTTATCTTTGCCTCTGGTGCTTTATTTACAAATCCAGGGTTTAAAAGCATTTTTTGACATCTTTGAACTTCCGCTTCTAATTTTGTAATTTCATTTTGAAGTCTTTTCTTTTCCTCATCCATATCAACTAAATCATTAAGTGGCATATATAAATTAATTTCATCTTGCATAATGCTTATTGCATTTTGAGCAATATTATCTTTATTATTTTGAATTGTTATTTTGCTTCCAAAACCTAGTTTTAACATAAATTCTTCTGCATCTTCAATTTCTTTTGCATATTTATCTGTTACAAATATCAATTCTGATTTTTTTGATGGATGTATATTCATATTTGCTCTTACATTTCTAATCTCTACAATAATTTGTTTTAATTTTTCTACTATGGTTTCTTCATTTTCAAAATCTAATTTTTCGTTTTCTTCTGGCCATTTAGATAGCATTAGTTCTTTATCATCTACTAATACTAATTTTTCATATATTTCTGATGTTACAAATGGCATAAATGGATGTAATAATTTTAAACAGTTAGCAAATACATAGTTTAGAATTGCACATACTTCTGTTTTTTCCTCAGTATTCTCACTATATATTCTAGATTTAACCATTTCAATGTACCAATCGCAAAATTCGTTCCACATAAATCCATATATTTTGTCAATTGCTATACCTAAATCATAATTTTCAATATTTCTTGTAATATCTGAAATTAGTTTGTTTAACTTACTTAAAATCCATTTATCTTCTATTCTTAATGATTTACCATTTTCAATATTTTGTATGTTTTCCTTTACACTTTCTACATTATCAGGTGTATTCATAATGATAAATTTAGCAGCATTCCAAATTTTATTTGCAAAATTTGAGGCTTGATCTAATTTTTCTGGCATATATCTAATATCATTTCCCATTGTTGTTCCAGAAAGTACTGAAAATCTTAAGCTATCTGCTCCATATTCATCAATAATTTCAATAGGGTCAATTCCATTACCTAAACTTTTTGACATCTTTCTTCCCTGAGAGTCTCTTACTATTCCGTGAATAACAACATCTTTAAATGGATTTTGATTTGTAAGCTCTAATCCTTGTGTCATCATTCTTGATACCCAGAATGTAATAATATCATAACCTGTAACTAATACATTTGTTGGATAGAATGTTTTATAATCCTCTGCTTCTTCATTTGGCCATCCAAGTGTTGAAAAAGGCCATAGTGCTGAACTAAACCATGTATCTAATGAATCTTCATCTTGATGTAAATGAGTGCTTCCACATTTACTACATTTTTCTGGCATATGATTGCTTGCTATCATTTCATTACATTCGTCACAATAATATACAGGTATTCTGTGACCCCACCATAATTGTCTTGATATACACCAGTCTTGTATATTATCTAACCAATTAAAATACATTTTTTCATATCTTTTTGGAACAAATCTTACTTCATCATTTCTTACACTATCTGCTGCTCTTTTTGCTAAATCTTTCATTGCAACAAACCATTGCTCTGATACACGTGGTTCTATTGTGCTATGGCAACGATAGCATTTTCCAACATTATGTGTGTAGTCTTCAATTTTTACAAGGGCCCCTATACTTTCTAGTTTTTTAACTATTAATTCTCTTGCATCAATTGCCTTCATTCCTTCATATTCAGGTACTAAATTTTTCATTATAGAACTTTCATCAAAAACTTCTATAATTTCAAGATTATGTTTTAAACCTGCTTGATAGTCATTAGGGTCATGAGCTGGTGTTATTTTAACACATCCTGTTCCAAATTCTGTTTCAACAAATTCATCTGCAATTATTGGAATCTCTTTATTCATAATAGGTAAAATACATTTCTTGCCTATTAAATCTTTATATCTATCATCTTTTGGATTCACTGCAACAGCTGTATCTCCAAGCATTGTTTCTGGTCTTGTTGTTGCAACAATAATATATCTATCTTCATCTTTAATTTTATAACGGATATGCCATAAGTGAGATGCTTCATCTTCATATTCTACTTCTGCATCTGATATTGTTGTATGGCAAGATGGACACCAGTTTATCATTTTTTTGCCTTTATATATTAGTCCTTTTTTATATAAATTTATAAATTGCTCTAAAACTGCCTCTGATAACCCTTCATCCATTGTGAAACGTTTTCTATCCCAATCACAAGAACATCCTAACTTTTTTTGTTGATTTTGAATTTCGCCACCATATTTATATGTCCAATCCCAAGCTCTTTTTAAGAATTCTTCCCTTGTAATATCCTTTTTAGTAAGTCCTTCTTCATCTTTCATTTTTTGTACAACTTTTACCTCTGTTGCAATGGCTGCATGATCAGAACCAGGGAGCCATAATGTATTATATCCTTGCATTCTTTTAAAACGAATTAAAATATCTTGTATGGTATCATCTAAAGCATGCCCCATATGCAATTTTCCTGTTACATTTGGAGGTGGCATCATAATGCAATAACTTTTTTTAGTTTTATCCATACTTGGTTTAAAATATCCATTTTCCTCCCATTTTTCATATAACTTTGTTTCAAAATCTTTTGGATTAAATTTGTCATTTAACTTTTTTTCCATAATTTTTTCTCCTTTCTAACCAAAAAACTCGCCCCTAGAATAAGGGCGAGCTATATTTTCTCACGGTACCACCTTAAAATTACAAAACTTTTTTTAAAATTTTGTATCTTAACTACTTTTAACGCAAGTTACACGAATATATCTAGGTATGTTTCCACACTTTCAACATATCAACTCCCAAGCTACCTTCCATTTGCTTTTACTATAAGAGGCTCTCAGCATTTTACCTCTTTTCTCTTTCTAGTTTTTCAAATGTACTCCTCTTGTTCTTAGTTTTTAATTTTTTTATATAATAACATATTACTTTTATTTTGTATAGTGTTTTTTATATTATATGTAAATTATATATTAAAATATACTATAATTCCACCTATAATTGCAATAATAAATCCTAATATTTTAAGTCCCATAGCTGCTTCATTTTGATCACCAAAACTAAAGAACTTTTTTGTAATTAATCTTGCATCATATACACATATAACACCTATTATTGCAAGTATTAATCCTATTAAAATAAATACTATCTTCATGTTTTTCTCCATTTTTAAAAGAATTCAACTGTATATTTACATTCAAAAGTTTGTGCTGGTTTTAATGATATAATATCTTGCTTTTGAATAAATACTCCTGTACTTTTAATGGTATCTGCTGTTGAATACCATGGTTCAATACATACAAATGGAGCATTAGGCTTAGACCAAACTGCTAAATATGGAAAACCTGTAAAATCCATTGTAAGTAATGTTCTGTCTTCGTGTTCTTCTCTATGTTTTAAGCTTATTTTTGTAGATGTGATTCCTTTCATAATAAGTGCATCATCATTAAATGTATTTGAATCTAGATTTATTCTTCTTTTATCTGCCATCTTATTACGTGCATATTCTGTTCCAACTAAGCCATCTACTAAATACAAAAAGTGAATTTTATCTTCATCTTCTTCAAATTCTAAATAGTAGTTTTCTTTTTTAAGTTCATTTACATCTATTTTAAATGCAGGATGTCCTCCAATTCCAAATGGAAGTGTAACATCTCCAGTATTTATAACTCTGTACATTGTTGTTAATTTATTTTCATCTAGGCGATAAGTTGTATATAATTCAAAATCATATGGATATCTGTTTTTTGTAATTTGATTTCCTCTTAATACATAAGAATGAAAGTTGTCTAACTTTGTAATTGGTTCAAATTCCATATCTCTTGCAAAACCATGTTGTGGCATTTCAAATATTCGCCCATTTATTATGGTTTGATTTTTCTTTAGCTTACCTACTACTGGAAATAATACAGGAGCATGTCTTTTCCAATATACTTTTCCATTTTCGTCTACACAATCTACGCCTTGGTGGATACGTTCTTCGCCATTTAGTTTAAAGCTTATTAGTTCTCCACCCATTTTTGAGGTTAGCATTTTTGTATACATCTTTTCTCTCCTTATCTTTCAATTTTTCTTCATTTTTCTACAATTTTATCCCCTATATCATATTGTTTTTTTATGTAAATGTCAAGTATTTTGCATAATTTTAAGCTCTTTTTTGCAATATATCTGGTTAAATTCACTCAATTGAAGTTTTTAACATTTTCTAATGTCTTAATTATTTTTAATTAAATATTATATACAAAAACACAATAATTGCATTACTAACAATTATTGTGTTTTAAACTTAGCCAGAAATTTAATCTAAACTATAAAGCAGTTCTAAACTACACTCTTTTAATCTTTTTGACATTTCTACCATTCCCATAATTTTCCCCCCATCTGCCTTGCACTAAAGCGCACACTATTTACCCGACGCTAGACCTGGTAGATATTGATTTTTTTACTATTCTTTTCAGTGCTACTTTAAATTAAAATTTTTCTACTTTTTCATGTTAACATAATAGATACTAGATTATAGAGAAACTACAGGGCACACGCCAAACGAGTTGATATAGCTGGCGCCGCCCACGTGCGCGTTGTTGGCGTAGCCGCTCACAACAAGCACGTTGCTATTGCCGCCAAGAAGAAGGCGAAGCCAACCACCAGTAGTTACTTCCTGCTGTCATAAATATGTTATTTGGTCCTGCTTCTATTGTGTTACTTGCTGTAGAATACCCTGAATCATTATTATAATTTCCATTTGCTCCTACTGAATATCCTTTTGCATTTCCTATTTTACATATTAATGTTGTTGAATCTTTATTATTATCTTTCCATACATTATATGCTTTCATATA
>CAKOVH010000011.1 GCA_934121885.1 uncultured Clostridia bacterium
AAAAATACACCTCCATTTAGTATTTTAACATAGATTCTTTTTTCTATGTCTACTAAATGGGGTGCATTTCATATATTATTTATGATTCTTTTTTCTATAACTATTTTACATTTTCAAATGTAACAGCATTTAATATTTGTTGTAAATCGGCATTTGTAAGTTTGTTATTATAGTCTGATATTCTAAGTTCAAAAAGATAATTTTCTGATACTTGTAGCCATACATATTTCATTTTGTATGATGTTGATCTACCTGATGATGTAGAAACACTATCATATGATAATGTTGCTGTGCTAAATGTATTTGCACCTACTGTAATGCTCTCTTTTGCAGTTAAATTAGCATTTTTGTATTTTGTATATGAACTATCATATTCTCCTTTTGAATACTTTTCTTTTTGTTTATTTAAAGCATCATAATATCCTGCTTCTGTTCCTGATGTTGAAGATACAGTAATATTTACATTATCATTTCTTACAGTTACATAATTGTCAGAAATACGATTTGCATTATATCCTGTAGGTATTCCAAAAGTTACTTTTGTTTTATTATTATAAGTAAGTATTTGATTTTGTTGTAATGTGGTTGATGTGTTTGTTGTATTATTTTCAATAATATTGCTTACTATTGTATTTTCCTCTACTACATTAATATTAGGATTGTTTGTTTCTGGTTCTGTTGTATTATTTTCTATAGGATCTCCACTAATGCTTGGTAACTCAGCTGCTTCTCCACCAAATTTAGTAATAAGTTTGTATAATTCTGAATTTTGTAGGCTTGTTAAAATTTTCTTTTGATCTTCTTGTGTTATAGCATCTAATTTTACACTGTTTGAAGGATTTAATTCATCTATTTTTTCATTTAATTTTACAGCATATTTTACTTTTAATTCAACTTTTCCAAGTTCATTGATGTTAACTGTTATTTTTGCTATTCCTTCGTTTTCATTTTTCTTTTCAACAGCTATGGTACCGTTCATAACTTCTTTTCCATCTTGTGAAGCTATTATTTTATAATTATTTTCTTCGATTTTCGTAACTTCGAAAGCAACCTTTTGTTCACTTTCTTCTATTTTTACTTCGAATTTAACCATTTGTTGTTTTATAATTCCTGTCATATATACATTTATTTCTATTATAGATGATTCGTCTGTAGATGTATCATCTAATTCAGAAATAGCATTTTCTAATGCTTCTTTTACTTTATCACTATCTTCAAAGCATGCTAAAAATTCTTTGCTTTCTTTTAAGTTTTTAATGATTGTAGTAACCTCTGATGCGAATTGTTTTCCATTCATTTTAATTGTATTTTTAGTTGTATTTACGTCTTTGCCATTTATATTTACTTTTGCTTTTTCGCTTGAGCAATATTCTTTCTTAATAGAATTTGTAATTTCTTTTTTTACAACATTAAGAGCTTTTTTTATTGTATCTTTTTTGTCTGTAATTTTTCTTTTTGATTCAAATATTTCTTTTATTGAACTATATGCATTACTATCCATATCTACTTCAATGTATTTATCGAAGAAATCCTTTAAGTATACATATGTTTTTTCATCTTTTACACTTGAATATACTTGTGCATTTAATAAATCTTTTTTATTATAATCTGTTTCAATATTAGCCAATACTTTTTGATTTTTCATATCAACTTGAGTATTAAGTGATACATCTATGTTGTTTATTAATTCTGTAATGCTAGAATCTACTCCTTTTAAATCAGTATTTGCACTAAGTTCAATTGTTGATTTAACTGTGTCATATCCTAGTTTATCTAGTTCACTTGAATATGTATCAATTGCAGAACCTACAATTCTTCTATAAACTTGCTCTGGACTTTGATATACTCCAAAGAAGAATGCGATTCCTCCTACAACGGCAATTAATAAAGCTAATAAAATTATAATAACTGCTATTAATCCACCTTTTCCTTTCTTTTTTGGTTGTTGTTGTGCAGCATTAAAGTTAGGAGCTGTTGGTTGCGTAAATGCTGTTTGATTAACTTGTGGATTTTGTACTGGTTGTTGAGTTGGTTGTTGTACTTGAGGTTGTACTGGCTGTACTGGTTGCTCTACTTGAGGTTGTACTGGCTGAGTTGGTTGATCCACTGGTGTTGGTTGAACTGGTTGTGAGTTTTCATTTACTTGATTGTTTGGTTGATTATTTTCATCCATTTTTTTATTCCCCTTTCGTTTTTTATATAACATAAAAAAATATATCACAATGAAAAATCATTTTCAATACTTTTTATATTAATTTATTACAATTATTTTAATTTATTTGTAAATTTTTTTAAAATTACTGGACATTTTTGTACATTTTGTGTATTATAAAAATATATTTAATTTGGAGGTACACAAATGTCAAAATCTATTAAAGTTTTATCAGTATTATTAATTATATTTTCTTTTATTATTAGTTTTTATGGAGTATACGCAACAGATATTAATATGAACTTACCAACTACTAATCAAGATGCTAATGTAACATCAACACCAGATTTAGTAAATAGTACAGATTCAAATATTTACCAAGATACTCAAGATATTGTTCCTCCTTCTGGAGATTCAAATGCTAGTTCAACTGTTACACCATCTAGTGTAAGTAGTATTTCTGCAGAAGGTTTAGGACTTACGAGCATATTAAGTATTTTATTAATTACAGTTGGAGTTATATTAATTCTTCTTGCAATTGCAATTATGATTCGTTTAAAATAATTTTTTATATAAATAAAGCCTTATATTTTAAGGTTTTATTTTTTTGTATATTTTATTAAAAAAAACAAATAATATTACTGTGAAAATTTTTTTAAACTTTAAAGGAGGAGAATTATGAAAAGAAAAGTTTTATTTGCAATTATTCTTACATCTATTATTTCACTTTTTTCTTTTACTTATACATTTGCAGCAAACGGACTAGTAGACGGAATTAGAAACACTGTTGGTGGAGCTGAAAATGCTGTAGAAGGTGCTGGAAGAGCAATTGGAAGCACTATAAGAAATGGTATGAACACATTAGAAAATGGTGGAAATCAGTTAGGTAAAGATGCACAAAATACAATGGATACTATGACAGGTCGTAATAATGATAACTATACAGCTACAAGAACATCAACAACTACAAATGCAAATAACGGTATGTCAACAACAGTTTACACTTGGGTAATTATTGGTATAACAGCCGTTGGCATTGGTGTTTTAATTTGGTCTTATATAGCACAAAATAATAAGAATAATGATTATATAGATTCTGATATTCATAGATAATTTTAGAACAAGAGTTAATTTTTTTATTTTAGCTCTTGTTCTATTTTGTTTTTCAGTATATAATATTGTTTATGAGTATCATGCTCAAATAAAATATATAAAGGATAAATTAATGAACAAGAAAATTGTTGCAAACAACCCAGTTGCAAAGCATAATTATACAATTGAAGATACTATTGAAGCTGGCATTGTTCTTACAGGAACAGAAATTAAATCAATTCGTAATGGTAAAGTTAATTTAAAAGATAGTTATGCAAACATAAAAAATGGTGAAGCATTTATTTATGGTATGCATATTAGTCCATATGAACATGGAAATATCTTTAATAAAGATCCATTACGAGATAGAAAATTACTTTTAAATAAAAAGGAAATATTAAAACTTTATGGAAAAATTAAACAACAAGGTGTATCGCTTGTCCCTATCTCTTTATATTTTTCAGGTAATCTTCTAAAAATAGAACTTGGAATTGGTAAAGGTAAAAAACTATACGATAAACGTGAAGATATTGCAAAAAAAGATGCTGAACTTCGTATTCGTAAGCAATTTGGTAAAATATTATAAAAAGGAATGGATAAACATATGTTATTAGCTCTTTCAGGTGTTACAGGTATTGGAAAATCATATTTTAAAGAAAAATTAGTAAATGAACTTGGTTTTCATAAGGTAAACACCATAAGAACAAGACCAATTAGAATTGGAGAAAAAAATGGAATTGACGGAATTTTTATTTCTGATGAACAGTTAGATGTTTTAAAAGCTGAAGATAAAATTATATATGATTTCAAAGTTTTCGGTGGTAGATATGCATATTTAAAAGATGAAATTTTATCTAATGATAATATGGTATTTGAAATGCATTATACAATGATTGATGACTGGAAAAAAATAAGACCAGATATTAAAACAATTTACATATTACCCAAAGATATCGAAATTCCTAAACAAAAGGCAAAAGAAAGAAATTTAAGTAAAGAAAAAGAAATAGAAAGAATAAATGAGATTGAAGAACAGTATAATAAGTTTATTAATGATAAGGATTTTCAAAGCAAGTTTGATTATTTTTTATATAACAATTATGATAAAGAATCAGAAGAACAACTTATAAATTTAGTAAAAACAATATTAAACAAATAAATGGAGGATTTATGAATAATACATATTTTAATTTAAACGACAATTTTGAAGAAATAATAAAAGATGCACTAAAAGACAAACAAATACATAATCTAAAGCAAATTCCAACTGGTTGGACAAACATAGTTTACGAAGTAGAAACAGATGAAGGCAACTTCTTTTTTAGATTTCCAAGAGACGAGTTTTGGTCAAGAACTATAGTTAAAGATTACGAATTTTCTAAGTATATTCATCAAAAAACTGATTTTAATACTGTTAAACTAGAACTTTTCTATGATAATGGAAGACCATTTAGTGTACATAAAAAAATACCTGGTACTCCTCTTGCTGAGAATATGAACAGTTTAAGTTCTAGCGAAATAAAAGATGTTTCTAATGATATATCTAAATTTATGTTTCAACTTCATTGTTTAAATTACAATAAGAATAATATATTTACAATTGATAATATTGGACTTGAATTGCCTGAATTTTTAGATGAATTATTAAATGTTCATGTTGCAAAAAGTGATATGAAATTTTGGAACCCTTCTTCCCTTTCTTCTAACGAAGATTGCTTAGTTCATGGAGATTTAAATTCTAGTAATATTTTATTAGATGAAAATAATCATGTAACTGCTATTATTGATTTTGGTTTCGGTGGCTTTGGAAATAAATATAATGATATTGGAAGAATTATTGGAAGATGTCCATCATCATTTAAGGATGAAATTATAAAAAGTTATGAAGCATATTCTAATGAAAAATTAGATAATAAATTTTTAGATAGTAATATAGATATTTGGACTAATATAGATAATAGTTATATTAATTACATGAGAACAATTGGTATTTATGAGTAAATAAAAGGATATAATAGTATTTTTGCTATTATATCCTTTTTAAATTATGCTTTATTGCTTGAACCAAATACATCTCTAATTTTATGTTGTACTGTTTCTTTTATTAATTCTCTTGCTGGAGTTAAATATGCTCTTGGATCAAATTTTGAAGGTTCTTCTATAAATACCTTTCTAATTGCTCCTGTCATTGCAAGTCTTAAGTCTGTATCTACATTAATCTTAGAAACTCCTCTTTTACTTGCTTCATGAAGTATTTCGTCTGGTACTCCCTTTGCTCCAGGAATATCTCCTCCATACTTGTTACACATATCTACAAGTTCTGGAATAACTGTTGAAGCACCATGTAATACAATAGGTGTGTTTGGCAATTTTTCTTTTACCTTTTCTAATATATCAAATCTTAGTTTTGGCTCTCCTTTAAATTTGTATGCACCATGGCTTGTTCCTATAGCTATTGCTAAAGAATCACATCCTGTTCTTTCTACAAATTCTTTTGCTTGATCTGGGTCTGTAAACATTGCATCAGATGCTGCAACATTAACTTCATCCTCAATCCCTGCAAGTTTTCCAAGTTCAGCTTCAACTACAACTCCTTTTGAATGAGCATAATCTACAACCTTTTTTGTTAATGCAACATTTTCTTCGAAATCATATTTAGATCCATCTATCATAACTGATGAAAATCCATTATCAATACACATTTTACAAGTTTCAAAGTCTGGTCCATGATCTAAATGTAGCACTACTGGGATATCATATTGGTCAAGAGAAGCCTCAACCATTTTTCTTAAATAACCTACTCTTGCATATTTTATAGCACTTGATGAAGCTTGTAAGATAACTGGTGAATTTTCTTCAGCAGCTGCATCTGTTATAGCTTGTATTATTTCCATATTATTTACATTAAATGCTCCTATTGCAAAATGATCTTTCATTGATTTTTCAAACATGTCTTTTGTTGTTACTAATGGCATAAAAAATTCCTCCTCTACTTTTTCTTTTGATATTATATATTACATTTTTTTAATATTCAATACTTTTAATAAAAGATTAAGGTTCGCGTTAAAAACACGAACCTTAAATTAGATTTACCTGTGGGTTAGCATGAATTACTCAAACTTTGTAGGCAATGTTCGAATCAGACCGTAAGGTCCAATTCTAAAGCAGTAATCTCTGTTCAATATTCCTACATTTCTTGGATTTACTTCTTCAGCAATTCTTTCAGAAAATGCAAGTTTAGTTTCGGTTTCGCCGTGATTTACCAAAACCATTCTAAGGTTTTCGAACTGCTTCAGAAATTCAATCATCTCATCTGCCTTTGCATGTGCCGAGAACTCTGTAGTATATTCTACCTTTGCTCTCTTTTTGCAGATAAGTCCGCCGATGTTTACTGTTTCACCATATTGGGCTGATTTAAGTTTTTCGCCAAGAGTACCCTTTGCCGTATAACCGGTAAAATGAAGCATACAGTTTTCTCTTGTAATATACTCAGGAATATATACCTGAGCTGGACCATACGTACCCATTCCAGATGTTGTAACTATGATCTTCCTTCCAGTATCCTCAAGTACTTCTGCTCTTTTTGATTTGTCTACCCAAGTTAAGTTTTTTGGCAAGAAATCTAACATTTTACCATTTAAACCTAAATCTTTCTCTTGATAGAGCCGAGTATACTGCTGAGCCAGCTTTCCATCAAAGTAAATGGGAATTTCCTTAGAGAGTTTTTCATCATCCTGCAATTTTTTTATAACATACAGAATTTCCTGTGCTCTCCCTAAAGAAAAGACCAGAGTAACAAAAGTTCCGCCGTTACCTACGCAGTTTAACAGGTTCTTTTCAAACGTTCCTGTCATTGCGTTGGTTTCCTTTGAATCGGTAGTACCATATGTGCTTTCCTGAATTATGGTTAATGGTGACTTTCTAATCCATTCTGGAATCTTTGGAACATCAAAAAACATATTTTTTCCATTCCAATCTCCTGTAAACTTAAGATTAATGTCATCACAGCCCGGATACTTGATCTGCACATAAATACTCGCTGCACCAACAAGATGTCCGTTTTTCAGAAACGTTGCCGAGATATTCTGATCTATACGAACCGTCTGCCTGAATTCACAAGGTACCAACCTATGACATGTTTCAGAAACGTCTTCCTCAGAATAAAGCTGAGGCTCATGGTTTCTTTTTGCCACATCTCTTAATACCTTATATGAATCGTAGAGAGCATATGGCATAAAAAGACACGTTGCATTGGTTGCATAAATTTTGCCTTCAAAACCATTTTTGATCATTAAAGGTAATCTTCCTATGTGATCAACATGGTTATGGGTTATTAATGCAAAATCAATCTTTTCTCCATCAAAAGGAAAATCCTTGTTGTACTTAGAATAATCCTTTTCCTGGAAAAGCCCACAGTCTACAATAAACCGTGTAGTGGTACGATCGGGATACTTAACAATCACAAGATTGCAAGAGCCTGTGACTTCAGGCTGGGTCGCCATGATATCAACGTATAGGCGTTCTTTCATCCCCATAGAGAAAATCCTCCTTGATAAAATTATTTTTCAAGGTACTTCTTAAAATGAAATGTGCTATAGAAGCCTTGTTAAGTGTAATTATACAATAATTTGACACTTTTTTCAACTTTTTTTGATATATTAATGATTATTTTCATTTCTATAGCTACTACACATTGATTCATCTGATTGTTTTGTATTACATCCAATAATGGGTGTTACAATTATTTGTTCAAGTTCACATTGTTGTTTTCCTTCATCATTATATTTACAGCTTGTAACTGTACAGTTAATTTTTTGATTTTTTTCCATAAAAAATAGCCTCCTTTTGTAATAGTATGGCTATTTTTTAAAATTTTATAATTTTTAATTTAATTTTTTACAATTTTCATTATCAGTAATTTTTTCACATTTATTTGGATTTTTAAAACTTAAATACCAACTCATTCCATTTTTAGCTTCGGCGATTTCTTTATTTCTCATAATCAATGCTTCAAAAGTTTTTGGGGGTGGTACAATCATTGGCTCACAAGGAACCCAATTTGCTGGTGTACTTCCATTATTACAATCTGCAACTTGAAGAGCTTGCAATGCTCTTAATATTTCTGGAATACATCTTCCTACATTCATTGGATACACTAGGATAAGTCTTATAATTCCCTTGTCATCAATAATATACACGTTTCTAACCGTTTCTGTATTGCTTATATCACTTGAAATCATTCCATATTTTCTTGATATTTCAGCACTTCTATCTGCTATAATTGGAAAAGGTATACGTATTCCTGTTTTGCAGAAAATATCGTAGGCCCATGCTAGGTGTGAAGAATTGCTATCAACACTTAATCCAATTAAACAAGCATTCAATCTTTCAAAATATGTATTAGCTTTTGAAAATGCAATCATTTCTGTTGTGCATACGGGGGTAAAATCACCGAGGGTGTGAGAATAATACTACCCATTTTCCTTTGTAATCATTTAAATTTATTTTTCCCATTGTTGTATCAGCTTCAAATTCAGGTGCTCGTTGTCCAATTCTAACATTTCCGTTCATCATTATTTCGTAATCCATAAAAAATAAACCTCCTACATAATTTTTGTATATATTATGTAGGTATTGCTTTTTTTGATACTAATTATTTTTTTATTTTATCTTGCTTTCTTTAATTTAAAAAAATAAAGACTAGCTGGTGCTAGCCTTTACAAGTTTATTTACTTTGTATTTTTTTTGTTAACTACTGTTAATGTACTAATAACTGTTGCAGATATTATAAACAACATTATATTTAACATAATATTATCTCCTGTTTGAGGATTATTAGTTTCATTGTTAGTAGTATTACTATTTGATGGTTGTTCAGTATTTGTTGCTATAACTCCATATTGGCTTAAGTGTGATGTTTCAAATACTATATATCCATCCTCTACTTTTGCTGGGAATTTTTCCTTAATTTCATTATTTGAAATATATACTACTTCATATTTATTAAATCCTTTTAGGTCTTTTGGTAATGCAATTCTTATTTTCATTTTTGTATTATTAATTTTAACTACTTGACCATTTTCTAGTACATTTATATCTACTACATATTTAACACTTTTATCTGTTAAATCTTTCTTTACATCTACTGACTTAATATCTAATTTGTAGTCTTTATTAACTTCTTTTTCAAATTCAATTTTTGCCTTTGTTTCTCCTGTACTTTGAATTTCTTTTACAGTTTCTTTGCTAGGTTGTTCTGTTTCTCCTGAAGTTTTAGTCCAAGAAGCATATAAAGTTACATTTTTATATCTTTCATAACCGTTTGTTTCTTTTATTTTAGTATCTTTATCGAATTCTTTATCTGTTTCTTCGTTTATATCCCAGAATCTCCAGTAAACATAATTATAGATTTCTCCGCTACCATCTTTTTTTGTATTCCAACCGTTAAATGTATATCCTTCTCTTACTGGAATGTATGGTAATAATGACATTGTTGTTCCTGAATTTCCTCCACCTATATAGTCATAACTATTAGATTCTTTGCCATCTATTTTACCACCATTAGCATTTAGTTTTAGTACAATTCCATCACCTATAAAAGTATCTTGAGTATATGTAGCAGTTATTTCTATACAATCACGTTTAGCAAAATAACTAGAATCAATAGAAGTTACAATTTTTCCATCTAACTCCCATCCTTTAAAAGTGTATTCTTCTCTTACAGGTATATATTTTGTTAAATCAACTGTTTTAAATTCAGTGCTTTTACTTGTTAATTTTATAATGCTTTCTCCATTTACTTTACCTGCAAATGGGTCAAGTGTTAAATAATATGTACCTGTTCCTTGTAATGGCTTCTCAGAAAATCTTGCATAAAGAGTTAATCCATTCGTATATGTTTCGCCTTCTGCTAAGTTTCCACTCCAGCTAAAATCAGTTATTGCTATTTCTTCACTAGCTTTCTCTCCTCCAAAACTTCCCCAATGTGAAAATTCAGTTTTACCATTGAAAGGTACAATTCCTTTTGTTAATTCAGATAATTTAACTGTTGTTTCTCCTTCTGCAACATTAAATTTTATAATTTTTTGAGTCTCGCCATCAATACTAAAATTTTCTTCATTACTAGTTAGTATTAATGTATATTTTCCATCATCACTAATTGTTACAGCATTTACTCTGTTTGAAAAACTAAACAGACAAATACTTGCTAAAGTTAAAATTAAAACAATTAATATTTTTTTACTTTTCATTTCTTTCCTCCTAGCTTTCTCTTTCTTTTTTATTTTTTCTCAATTTAATAATTACAAGTGTAACAATTCCTACAACACAAACAGCAGACAAGATAAAATATATTACAACTTTATCTCCAGTTTGTGGATTTGAAATATTGTCTTTCTTATCTTCAATTTCAGGTTTTGAAGAAGTATTAGCATTACTATTGTTATTGCCTTTATTATTACTGTTGCTATTATTGTTACTACTATTGCCATTATTGTTATTACTGCTATTATTATCGTTGTTATTATTGTTGCCATTATTATTTTCTTCTGCTTTTTTTACTACTTTAAACTTTGTTGTTACATTTCCTCCATCTGTAAAAGCAACTTTTAAAGTATGTTCTCCAACAGATAAAGTTTTTAAATAAGCATCTGTTAAGGTTATTATTGTACTACCTGATTTAGAAGTATAATTTTTACTATCTACTAAAGCTTCATCAATATATACTTTTCCACCATTTTCAAATAAGTTATATTCTGCATCCACTCTAAAAGTTGCATTATTTGATTCACCTATTGTATATGTTTGGTTTACTCCTTCTACAAATTTATATTCTTTAGGATTAATTTCTTTCTTTACATATTGAAATGTAAATTCATAAGTACATCTAGTATAATAATCAAATCGTGTTTCATTTATAATGCCCACATCAGTACCACCATAATTCAATGTAGAACCTGTATATTGAGTATGAAGTCCTTTAAAAACTTCACTTTTTTTAGTTCCAACATTTACTACAGTTAATATTGCTTTATTTTCTGATTTATTTCCTACTATCTTTATAACAGCTTCACTTTCATTGTCTGTTGCTAATAGACCTTTATTGTCTCTTTTATAATATAGTGTTTTATCCAAATCTGCAAATGATTTTAATCCTTCTGTTAGCTCATCATTTTTAGAAAAATCAATTACATATTCTTTTTCATTAGTTAAATCAATTACACCTTTTGATGATATATTATCATAAACATTTTCAACTTTTGTATTAATAGCCGTTATTGCTCTTACAAGTATAACATCTAATTTTCCACTAAATTTACTTGATTCTAATTTGAATGTAGATCTAGTTTCGCCTAATATTGTTGTCATAGGATAATACCAATTATTAATTTTTAATTTTATTGGTGTAGTAGCACTAGAAACACTTTCTTTATTTTCAATTTCTTCAATTGCAAATTTATACTCTGCTTCATTTAAATCAATTGTCATATTATTTGAAATATTAGCAACTAATTCATCACCTTTGAATAATTGTAATTTTCCTATTTTGCTATACTCTACATATCCATCATGTATAATTCCATCTCCAAAATTTAGAGTTACCACATTTTCTGTTGCTGCACATACTTTATTTGCATACATTGGAAATATTAAACTTACTAATAAACTAACTGTAAATAGTATTAATAAAAACTTTGATTTTCTCATTTAATTTTCCTCCTTTCCCCTTTTAATTTATATGTTTTTAATTCTATCATATAATATTTTACTTGTTGCATTAGTTACCAATATTTCCTTGAGCTTTTGGTAATTTGATTTATTTTGCTTTTATCGCAAATAAAAAAAGCCACATATCTATTGATATGCGACTTTTAATATTAATTATTCTCTAATCTTGTAAATAATGGCTCTATATTTTCAAGTTTAATGTCTGAATTTAATCTTATTAAATCCCAATTACATTTTTCATCTAAATGTAAATACTTGCGTATTTTTTCACATGTTGCTGGCATAAATGGCTCAAAAATATTTGATAGATTTGCTATTATTACCGTACAATTATAAATTGTTTTGTCAAATTCTTCTATATTTTCTTTTCTTTGAACCCATGGTTGTTTATCATCATAATATTTGTTCGCAAATTCAACAAGTTCCATAGCTTTATCTGAAGCTTCTTTAAATTCTAATTTTTCTATTGCTTTTCCAACGTTTTCATATGTCTCTTTTATTTTATTTTCTACCTCATTATCTAAGCTTTTGGCTTTAATTTCTTCTATTCCTTTAAACTTAAGAGTTCTATTTACTAAATTTCCAAACTTGTTTAGTAGTTCACCATTATTAGTTGCTACTAATTGATCAATTGTAAAGTTTGAATCTTTTTTTTCAGGTCCATTATTTATTAAATGAAATCTTAATACATCTGGATTATATTGTTTTACAAGATCAATTGCAGGAATACCATTACCTTTACTTTTTGATATTTTTTCATCATTTATATTTAAATATTCAGAGGAAACAATCGTATCTACTAAATGATAATTTTCCTTCATAGCTAAAAGAAGTGCATTTAGAATTATACTGTGAAACACAATATTATCTTTTCCGTGTACCATATATATTTCATTGTTATTTCCTTCTTTCCAGAAGTCTTCCCAATTCATCTTGTTATCTTCGCACCACTTTTTAGTAGCTGTTGTATAACCAAGTACTGCATCAATCCATACATACATTTTTTTATCTTCGTAGCCTTGTACAGGTATATCAACACCCCAGTCAAGATCTCTTGTTACTGCTCTATCAACTAATCCTTGTTTTAAGTATTTAGCTGTTTCATTTTTTGCATTTAGCCTCCATAAAGTGTTTGTTTTATTGGTATGCTCTTCTATTTCTTTTTGAAATTTTGATAATGCAAGATATAGATTTTTATTATCTTTTAAAACTGTCTTTGTTTTACATTCTAAGCAGATTCCGTCTTTCATATCTTCAATTGTTGGAACATATTGACAACCATCACATTGTTCTGCTTTTGTCTCAGTTCCACATTTTGGGCAAGTAATTTGAATTTCTCTATCTGATAAAAACTTATGACAATTTTCGCAATATGGTTGTGGTTCAATCTTTTCATATATATAACCATTGTCATATATTTTTTTAAACATTTCCATAACTTCTTTTTTATGAAAATCTGTATCTGTATTTGTATATAAATCATATGAAAATTCAAATTCTTTTAATGCTTCTCTATCTCTTGCATCATAATAATCTGCAATTTCTTTTGGTGATTTTTTTTCTTTTTTAGCTCTTTCTGTTATTGGTGTTCCATGGCAATCTGTTCCAGAAACATATACAACATTATGCCCGTTAGCTCTAAAATATCTTGCAAGTACATCTCCTGATATAAGCCCTGCTATATGTCCTAAATGTATATCACTATTAGCATATGGCCATGCTCCACCTATTACAATATTTTTCTTATCCATGGGTTGTCCTTCCTCCTCATATATAATAATCTGTTGCAAAAGCAACAGATTATCTTTCTACTAAATTTTATTCCAAAACCAATCTAGATTATCTTCAATTACTTTTTTCTTTTTAAATTTTGCTTCTATATTATCTATCCATAAATATGATATAAATGATAATAGTACAAAAATTAAATCTAAAACAACTGAACGAATTGCAATTGATGCTCCTTCTACTGTTAAGTTACCTAAATTAAATTCCACAACATGTAGTACAAGTAATGAAACAAATATAAATAACATGATACATGCTATTATACTTTTTTTACTATAGTGTGCAAACCATAAAACAAGTACAAATAACAATGTACAAATTAGAAGAGCTATTGGATCTGTCATATTTATCATTGGCATATTATTTTCCTCCCTTTATATTAATTTAATTTCTTTTCAATTAATTTTGCAAGGCTTTCTGCTTTTGTTTTTATTATTTCTTTATCTTGGCCTTCTATCATAACCCTAACTAGTGGTTCAGTTCCAGATGGTCTAATTAGAACTCTACCATTTCCAGAAAACTCTTTTTCTAGTTTTTCTATTTCAGATTTTATTTCTTCATCTTTATCATAATCATATTTTTTATCACTATTTACTTTTGCATTAACTAAAACCTGAGGATATATTTGAATAATATCACATAATTTTGAAGATGACAATCCTTTTTCTAACATGATTTTAATTAACATTAATGATGTTAATATTCCATCTCCTGTTGGATTGTAGTCTAACATAATAATATGTCCTGATTGTTCTCCTCCAAGATTATACCCTTCTTGTAACATTTTTTCAAGAACATATCTATCTCCAACTTTTGTTTGTTCAAAATTTATGTTGTTCTTTTCTGCATATTTGCTTAACCCTAAATTACTCATTACTGTTGCAACAAGTGTATCTTTTTTTAGTGTTCCTTTTTCTTTCATATAATTAGAAATAACTGCTAAAAGTTTGTCTCCATCTATCTCATTTCCTTTATCATCAACTGCTAAACATCTATCTCCATCTCCGTCATATGCTATTCCTAAATTACAATGGTTTTCAACAACATATTTCTTTAGTACATCTAAATGTGTTGAACCACAGTTGTCATTTATGTTTACACCATTTGGTGTGTTGTTTAAGATATAATGTTTTATTCCTAATGCTGTAAATACTTTTTCTGCCACAACTGATGTTGCTCCATTTGCTGTATCAATTGCAACAACAAAGTTTGATTTATCTACATTTTCAAAATCCTCTTCAAAATTTTTTCTGAAGAAATATACATACTCATCTAATAAATCTGTTCTTATTTCTGAAACACCTATTTTATCATTTACAGCTGTAAGTGTGTCTAGTTTTCCAGATTTCATTATTTCTTCAATTTCTTCTTCTAACTCATCTGGAATTTTCATTCCTTTATTACTAAAGTATTTTACCCCATTAAATTCGTATGTATTATGAGATGCTGAAATAACAACACTAGCATTTGCTTTTAATTTTTTTGTAAGATATGCAACACCAGGTGTTGGAACAACTCCTAAAATTTTAACATTAGCTCCGTAACTTAAAAATCCTGCAACCATTGCACTTTCAATTAGAGTTCCAGATATACGTGTATCTCTTCCTATTAAGATTGTTGGTGCATGGTCAGAATGTTTTGAAAGTACATAAGCTCCTGCCTTAGCAACCTTGTAAACTAACTCTGGTGATAACTCTGTGTTTGCAATTCTTCTAATTCCATCTGTTCCAAAATATTTTCTCATTTCTTATCCTCCATCTTGAATTTATATATCTTATTCTTATTAACTATATTGTGTTTACATTTAAGTCTATAGTTTTGGGTGTAAATATTCTAACATAATATGGTTGTATGTCTTTTAGTATATCACATATCCATATAATATTTCCATCTTTTTTTGTAACTTTTATATTTGGAAATGTTTTTAGCATTTTTTCATCTGAAAAATGTTTATCTACAAACGATTTGACTTTTTCATTTTCATATAATTTTGAATATGTATCAAAATACATTTCAACACCTTCAATATCCAAATCATATTGATTTACAATTCTTACGAAAAACATTTTTAGTGCAAAACCTGTTACTATAAAATCTATAAATATAAGTATTGTTAATATTATTGTTAATGGTTTTAAAATGCTTGGTTTTATTTTGTTAATCATTTTATCCACCTTTGGATGAATATGAGACATTAAATAAATGGCAAGTGCTCCCCAAAAGAATGAAAACCATACGCAAATTCTTCCATTAATGTTAAACGGCATTGATGAGTAGTCCCACCATTTTATATGGAAGAACCACTCTCCAATAAAGCTTATAACATACTCTATTATTGAACCTATAATAAATCCACCAGCAAAAAGTGTATAATTATTCTTTTTAAAACGTTGAAGTCCAATAATCATTACAACTGCTCCAACTCCATAAATACTGCAAAATGGACCATATAGAAAACTTTTTCTACTTTCAAGAACGCCTTTAGTAACTAATCCAAATATTGTTTCTATTATATAGCCTGCTACACTATATACAATAAAATAAGCTAAAATTTGTATTATTGTAAAACCAAATATTTTAATTTTTTTATCTTTTACTACAGTTTTATCTTCATTTATTTTTTCTTTTACTTGTTCCATAAATTCCTCTATTATTACTTTTTAATCTCCTAAGCAAATTCCTATGCTTCTAGCTGTTTTTACTAAGTCATCATCCATTGTTACTTTTCTTAAATTGCTCTCAGGTGTGTTTCCTGAAACTGCGCCAACTTTTTTATTATTTCCCACAACATCCTCTAGCGAAACATAATCTAATTTTCCATTTTTTATAACTGTTAATACATTAAATTTTCCTTCTAATGCAAGTTCCATTGCCTTTGCTCCATATTTTGTAGATAAAACTCTATCAAATGACGTAGGTGATCCTCCTCTTTGCATATATCCAAGTACAGTACATCTAGACTCTAGACCAGTTAATTCTTCTAATTGTTTTGCAACTTGTTCTCCTATTCCTCCAAGCTTTGTATTATCAACTCCAGAACCATTATCTCTAACACCTTTAATAACAACGTCTCCATTTAATGGCTTAGCACCTTCTGCAACAACTACTATGCTAAAACTCTTTCCTCTATTTTTTCTATTTATAACTTTTTGAGCTGCTTTATTAATATCAAAAGGTATTTCAGGTATTAATGCAACATCTGCACCTCCTGCAATGGCAGATTCTAATGCAATCCAACCTGCATATCTTCCCATAACTTCTAATACCATTATTCTATGATGTGTTTCACCTGTTGTATGAAGTCTGTCAATTGCTTCAGCTGCAACTGAAACTGCTGTATTATATCCAAATGTTATTTCTGTACAAGCAACATCATTATCAATTGTTTTTGGAACACCAATAACATTAATTCCTTTTAAAGAAAAATCTCTGGCAGATTTTTGTGTTCCATCTCCACCCAATGTAAATAAGCAATCTATTTCATCTTTTTTAATATTTTCTACACATATATCTGATAAATCTTTATATACCCTTTGTCCATTTTCTTCTACTGGATAATTAAATACATTTGCATTTGTTGATGAACCTATAATAGATCCTCCTTTTGGAAGAATTCCTACTGCGTTTCCAGTAGAGCTTGTACCTAACACTACAAAATTATTTTGAAGTAGTCCTCTATATCCATCTATAAATCCTAAGCATTCTATATTATTGTTTTCAGCTGTTTTAATTATTGCTCTAATAACTGCGTTAAAACCTGAAACATCTCCACCATTGGCTAATATTGCTACTCTTTTTATCATATGAATGAACCTCCTAATTTTTAAATCAGTATTATTATATCAATAAATAAAAAAAATACAATAATATTTTTTATTTTTTGTTGTATATAAAAAGCGAAGACTCAATTTGTACTGAAACCAAATTATTAGACCAAAAAGTTTAATAAGGAGGATTAGCTTCAAATTTTGATAACTTCGCTATTTTTCATATTTTTTCATTTTTTAATACTTTTTGTGGATTTTCTTTTGACAATGCCTTAAATTTATCTTTTCCAATTACTTTTATTAGCTTTTTAGTAATTAATTCCATCTCTGTATAGATACTTCTACTTCTATGTGTATCACTTCCAAAGAAATGTATAACATCCATTTTTAATAGTTTCTTTACAGTTTTTTCTGCTCCTCTTCCATATTTTCCAATAATACTTGCATAATTTGATTGAAATAAAACGCCCTTTTCTATAAGTTCATATAGCATTTTAGGATTTTTTTGTACATATGAATATCTTTCAGGATGTGCAATTATTGGTACAATGCCATTTTCTTGTAAATCATAAATTATATTTTCTAAATATAATATTTCACTATTCATTGGAAGCTCCATTAATAAATATTTAGAATTGTTGATTGTAGGTAGTTTTTCTTCTTGTATTAATTCTGGCATATTGGTTGCAACATACGCTTCTGCTCCATTATATATATTTACATCTATATGCTCTTCTTTTAATCTATCACTTAAAATCTTTATTAAGTCTTCTCTTTCCTTTTTGTTTGCATTATAGCTTTCTTCTATATAATGTGATGTTGATACAATATCGCTAAATCCTGCTTCATATGCTTCTTTTATCATATTTATACTTTCTTCTATACCATAAGACCCATCATCAATACCGGGCAATATGTGTGAATGCATATCAATCATAATTTACTCCTTATTATCTAAATATTCATTAATTTGATTTAATATATCATCATTTTGATTATTTTTTTCTGTATCTTTCTTTTCGTTTACGTCTGCACTTTCTTGCTTAACATCAATCCACTCAGTATTTCCTTCTTTTACAATATATCTTTCTTTGTTTGAATATTCCGATTCGTATTCTCTTGCATTTTCTTCTTTCGTTCTATCACCATAATAGTAATATTTACTTTTATATTTTTTAAGTGATACAGGAACTTTATTGATGATAACTCCTGCTATTTTTCCACCTACATTTTCTATGTTTTTTTGTACCTGTTTAAGATTTTCAATTTTAGTAGATTTATGACTACTTACAATAATTGTGGCATCAACTATTCTAGAGATGATTACAGCATCAGTAACAAGCATGCATGGTGTTGAGTCAAATATTATAACATCAAACATTTTTTGTAAGTCTTCTAATCCTTTTAACATTTTTTCACTTGATAATAGTTCTGAAGGATTTGGTGGAACATTACCTGCAGGTATAATAGATAGATTTTCTATTTCTGTTGGTATAATGTAATCTTCTATTTTACTTGATTCATCAGCTAAATAATTTGAAAACCCCGGAAATATCTTTGTTTCAAATATACTATGTAATCTTCCTTTTCTCATATCTGAGTCTATAAGAATTACTTTTTTATTTGTTTGAGCAAATGCAGTTCCTAAATTTGAAGAAACCCAACTTTTTCCTTCTCCTGGCATTGTGCTTGTTATTAGTAATGAAATTGCTCCATCTTTTTTATTACTCATAAATTGTAAATTAGTTCTTAAAGTTTTAAATACTTCTGATATAGGAGATTTTGGATCTTCATGTGTTATAATTTCATTTTTCATTATTTTTTCTTACCTCCTACTTTAATTTCTGGCACTTGTGCAAGCACTATAAGACCTGTATTTTTTTCAACATCTTCTGCTGTTTTTACAGTAGTATCAAATAAACTAAAAATAAATATTCCCATACAAGAAATACCAGCTCCGATAAATGCAAATATTAATATAGTTTTTATATGATTAATATTATATGGTTCTTCTGGTAATTCTGCTTTATCTACTATATAAATGTTACTTATATTATATATTTCTTTTACTTTCTCGCAAAAAACATTTGCAAGTTCATTTGCCACCTTATATGCAATTACTTGATTTTCATTTACATATGTAATTTCTATTACTTGTGTATCCTCAACAGCTTTTACTGTTATAGAATTTTTTAGTTCTTCTTCTAAACCTTTATCCATACTTAAATTTTCAAGTACTTGATTTATTACACTTTTGCTTTTTACAAGTATACTATATGTTGATACAAGCTTTTGGTTTAAGTTTATATCTGTTTGTGTTATCTCATTTGTTGCATCTTGAGTATCTTGTGCACTATTTTGTGCTAAAAGCAATGTAGTAGTAGATTTGTATTTTGGAACAACGTAATATTCTGTATAGCAAAATCCAATTATTGCAAAAATTACAGTTATTAGTATAATAATTACTTTATATTTCCAAAACATTTTAAAAAGTTCCTTTAGGTCAATTTCTTCTTCCATATTTTTTCCTCGTATTCTTATAATATTCTTATATAGTAGCTATATTTTAGTATAAATTTCTTTGATATTTTTTCTAGAACTATATGGTATTATAGATTTATCTTTATAATATCCAGCTGCTATAATTACTGATATTTTTTCACTTTCAGGTATATTTAGTATTTGTTTTAGTTGTTTTTCCTCTTTGTAATCATTCCCGAATTGTATAAAACATGAGCCTATTCCCAGAGAATGTAACGCATTAACAAAATTCATTGATATAAGACCTGCATTAAACCATCCTTGATGTCTATCTCCAACTGAGCAATATGATGATATATCGAATGTAATAACAAATATATTTGTATTATCTAATTCAAAATTTGTAAGACCCTTTCCATATTTAATAGTTTCTTCTCTTTTTTTCTCATCATTTACATAGTATATTTTACACATTTGTCTATTACATGCTGATGGTGTCTTCATTGCCATATTTATCGCATTTATAACATCATTTTCTCTTATTCTTTCAGATTGATATTCTCTTACAGAATGCCTACTTGCCAAAAATTTATCGTAATCAATAATAGCATCATTTATAAAATCTTCTTTGTTTATTTCATAGCTTCCAACATTTATTTTTTCAAAGTCATCATATTTTTGTAAAAATGTTTTTACGGCTTTATATTCTTCTGAATCTTGCCAATTCATTTTTTCATAAAATTGCAAATAGGATTTCAAAGCATTTAATCCTAATAAATATGCAAAATCACGCTTATTGGTTTGATCTTCATATTTGTTAATTAATTGCATAATATTTTTTACTTTTTCTACTCCAAATCTCCTTGGATTTGTATTAGTCATTCCTTTTTCTAATGAATGAACCTCAAGTATAATATTATACCCTATCTTTTTACTATTACTTTTTGAGTATATCCAATTATTTTTGAATTTATTATAATCTGACTTATATGCTTTTTTTATCTTTATATTATTTTTTAGTTCTACTACGAAAGGTACTTTTTTTAGAACATCTTTAATTTTCATAATTATTCTCCTTTATTTTTCATTTTTCCTTTGTATATTTGTACTAAAAACTTTAATGAATCAATATTACAAATAATACCAAACATAATGCAAATAATCAATGATAAAATATTTAAATATTTATTGTTTATATAGTATAGAGTAACAACTATACTTCCAATAGATAATAGCATCCAAATATTCTTTTTTTCAATATTAAGATTTACATATTTTTTTACATCTATATATCTATAAATTGCCATTATCATATATGCTACAAGTGTTGAAATAGTTGCTGCATATATTCCTACAAATTTTATTAATAGTAAATCTACTATTAAATTTATTATTGCAGTAATAATTGATGTTTTTGCTATGGCCTTTGTATCCTTCTTTGCTATGTATACTGTACTAACCAAACCGATTATAACATTAAATATCGAGGCTATCATTAGAATTGGTATTTGATTATATGCATCATTGAATTTCTCATTTACCATTATGTTAAAAACAAAAGGCATAGCTGATATAATACCAAATGATATAAAAGAAAATAGTTTAACTATTATATTAGATATATTTGAAATATACTTTTCATTATCAGCATCATTAATATATAATGCGACAGATTCTGTCCATGCCATATTAAATAAGGTATAGATATTCATATAAACTCCTGGAAATTTGTTTGCAACTGATAATATTCCTGTAGCGCTTGTACTTATCATATATGTAACAATAACTCTATCTGAAGCATTTAATACCCACCATGATATCGAATTTGGCATTAAAGGAATTGAATACTTTAATAATTTTTTTAATTTTTCTTTTTTAAAATATTTTAATTTTATTTTTCTATATGCTTGTTTTTTAATAAATATATATAATACACAAAATATATTTGATATAAAACTTGCTAAAAGCATTCCATATACGCCTATCTTTAGTACAACTATAAAATATATATTAAATAAAATTGTACATAGTGCAGTTATAAAACTTCCTACAGCATATGTTCTATTGTCTCCTTCACCTCTTGCCATCTGTAAGAATATAGATGATAATGCCGTAGCAATTAAATTAATCAATAGGTAATATTTATATTGATTAGATATAAATCCCGAAATTATAATGTAAATTATAGAATATATAATTAAAGAAATTATTGTAAAAATAACAGATGTTGATAATATTTCATTTGTTTCTTCTTCTTTTTTCCTACTATCTACTAAGAACCTAAATATAGATTGTTCTATTTGAAATGTTACTATTGGTAAAAATAGTTGAACAATTGTGTTAACTAAATCTACTATTCCATATTCCTCTTCTGTTAGTATCGATGTATATAATGGTAGCAGAAAAAAAGACATTAATTGGGTACAAACTTTTCCAAATGTAATTATTGCTGTATTTTTTATTAATTGTTTTTCTCTTATCATAGACATTTTAAGGTATTTTAATAATGTACCTGTTCTCCTTTCCTACTTTTTTTCTATTCAGATAAAACCTTTTTTAGGTATTCTAACGATATCTCTCTTTGTTTTTCAAGAATAATATTTATCTCATCATAATTAATATTTTGTATTTTATCATTTGAATAACTTGCTATGTCTCTATCGCATAATTTTAATATATCCACTAAACTGATTATTCTAGAATTAAAATTATTCTTTTCTTTTGATAAACCATAGAAAAATTGTTTATTTAATGTAACTGATAATGCAACTCCATGAAATGATGTTGTAACGATATATTTAGCATTTTTTATATATTTTAGAAATTCTATTGGTCCACAACCTCTTATATTTTTTATACCTTTTAGTTTCTTGATTGTATTGTTTATCCATAAAATTTTACAATTATATTTTTTTGCTAGCATTCTACTAAATTTGATTATTTCTTCATTAGGAGAAACAATATATAGTAATATATAATCCTCCTGTTCTTCTATTTTTTCATCATTAATTAAATCTGTCCATTCTTTTCTTTCCAATAATAATGTTGGATCTAGTACTACTGAGACATCTCTATTTAATAATGATTTTATAATATCTCTTCCTTGATTTTCTCTAACGCTTATATTATGAAACTCACTTAATGCATTCTTAGTAAACTCTTTATATTCTTCTGGAACTTCTTTATATCCAAAACTTGCAGCATATGAATTTTTCTTAACATTATCAGTAACAAACTTCAAATAGTAATTTTGATCTTGGTATGATAAATTTAAGTTCCACACTTGGTCACTTCCTACAATAAATTTATCATAATCATTATTTAATTCACATACATTAGTCTTATTAACTCTTTTGCTAAATTTCATATGTTCTATATAGAATTTTGAGAAAGTATTATAAACTTTTTTTTGGTTATTATTATTTAATAAATATTTTGCAAATTGTTTTATACCTTTTATATCTTTAATATTTTTAGGTTTATAAATATCTTCTATTTCCTTGTTTATGTAATCTATGGTATCACACTTATATCCCATATTATTTATTTTAGTTTGTAGCGCATATGCTTGTAATGCTGCACCGTAATTTGTTGTATTATGAAATGTTAATATTCCTACTTTCTTCATTATATAGTTCTCCTCTTTTTATTAGTTTTGATAGATTATATATCATTCCTATTAGTGTTATAAACATTATATCTTTTACATAAAACTCTACTAGTGTAATAATTAAAAATATAAATATAAAATATGATGTTAAATATATATATTTATTTGACTTATATTTTTCAGATTTTACTACTGATAAAATCCAAATTGAGAAATATGAAATTAATCCTAAAATTCCAGCTTCAAATGTTATATTTAGTAAAGTACAATGAGCATGGTATACACCAGTTCTTGAAAGTCTTAATGCAAAATCGTAAATTCCAATACCAAATATTTTATTGTTTGAAATGCTTTCAATTGCATAGTCCCATATATATGTCCTTCCTGTAAACGTTAAATCTCTATTTAATATATCTTGTATTAAAAAAGATAAATGGTCTTGAACTCTTAAAAGTACAACTAATACAAAAAAGAGCAGTGCAATTGAATAATAAATTTTCAAGTTTAGTACTTTTGAACCTTTCTTCCATATTTTTCTTATTATTAATAAATATAACATAACCATTGAGATTCCTATAATACCATTAGCTGACCAGACTAAAATTGAACTTATTATCGCTGTTATAATTGATAAATAAGCTAATTTTCCTTTTTTATTTAACATTATATTAAAAATATTAAAGTAAACTGCTAATAAAAGTACAGGGACATTATCATTATCAAATCCTAAAAAATGTACTCTTGTTAAATTATTATAATAATTAACTGGATTCATTAATATACTTATAAAGTTTATTATAACTAAACAAGATAAAATTGTTGATGTATATCCAATAAAAACTTTATAGTCTTTTTCCATGTAAACTTCTATTAAAAATGTTATTACTATCCACGATAAATACCTTTCAATAACTGCTACAATGCCTAAACCATTATATATATTTGCAATTGAGTATATGGCTATAAATAATAATACAACAATATCATTTGTATTAATCTTTAGGTTCTTTTTTAATAACAATATGATTGTACAAAATATCTTTATAATTGCAAATAATGTATTAAAAAAACTTACTTTGGTCATATAGCTTGGTCCAATACATGAAATAAGGCATAATGCAATCAATATAAAGTCAAACATTCGATTTTTATTTATTTTCATCTATTATTACTCCTACTAATTCTTCAAATCGTTTACAATATTTTTCAATGCTATATTTTTTTGCTATGTTTTTATTGTATTCAGAATCGTATGAATTCAATTTACTTAGCATTTCTTTTATAGCCTCTTCAAGTTCTCTTTCAACATTCTTTTCCTTTTTTATCATAATAGCTGAATTGCTATCTACTAATTCTGGTATTGCTCCTGAGTTTGTAACAATCACTGGTTTTCCAGAAGCTAAAAATTCTACAACAGTTAATGCAAATCCTTCTTCACATATAGAAGGAACTATACCAAAATCACAAATTTTATATATATAAGGCATATCTTCATAATTAATATATCCTGTAAATATTATATTTTCATTATTATTAGCCAAGTCATTAAGTTTTTTAACAAATTTAGTGTTTTTTCCCTTTCCGTACGACGAACTTCCAACTATTATTAATTTTAAATTTTTTATTTTACAATTATTGAATGCTTTTAATAATTGCAAAATTCCCTTCTCTTCAACTAATCTACCACTATACATAACAACAATATCATCATTAGATATTTTATATCTTTTCTTATAATCTAATATAGTGTTTTCTTCACTAGAAATAGATAAATATTTCTTAACATCTATTCCATTATACAAAAGTTTAACATTTGAATTATCATTATCGATTTCTATAACTTTATTCATAACATAATTACTTAAACACCATATTTCATCATAAGCTTTTTTTATTTCATTAGCTTGTTCTGTTTGTTTGTTTAAATTATCATTATGCATGTGTAAAACTAACTTTTTAGGGTTTAATTTTCGTAGTTCTAATCCGAATTGAGGTACATTTTCCACTATAATTAAATCATAATTTTCTATATTATTTTTTATATTCTTTATAACTTCACTTAGATATTCATTTGCACAATATCTCTTTTCTAACTTTCTTTTTGCAACCTTAAATATATTTTTTAAATGAAATATAAAATTTTTATTAATATGTATAAATTTACACATATTATATTCCTTTTCCATATCTTTTGATTCTTTATCTAGAATAGTACATATTGTAACATTATATTGCTTCCTTTTTTCATTTTCTTTTAGAAACATATCTATCAAATACTCAACTGCTCCACCTTTTGCTGGTGGAAAAGGTAATGTACTTGAATTAATAATCAATATATTCATATATTTTTACCACCTATAAAAATTTTCTTCTTATGTCTAATGTTTTTTCAAATAATACATATATTAAAAATGGATATTTATCATAAACCTTCTTTCTTAATAGAACATGCTTATTCATGCCGTTTTTATCAAGTTCTTTATCAAATTCTGATGAATTTAATATATTTAAGTATTTATCTTTTAATGGATGAGTACAGTCGCGTTTCCAAGGTCTACTGTAAAATTTTTCTATGTAATGAATTACAACTGGCTCATTTACAGCACTATCAATTTCCTTTTGACTATAATAATTATGAACATTATATAAAAAATTACTTTGTTTAACTGTTAAATAAATCATTTCTGGCATCATATTATATTTTGGATTTAATATTAGTATTTTTTTCTTGCATACACCATTTATAATTCCTTGATCGTGATGATTAACTTTTCCATTATGTTTTTTTATAAAGTCTACAATCATTTCTTCGACATTATCTTCTCTCCATTTTTTTAGGTTCATTAGCAATACACCTGAATTGATGTACCTATCGTTTTTGTTCATTCCGATTTTCTTTAAAAGGTAATATGCTGCATTATCTTGTACTCCTGCAACATAATAATCATCTATGTTTGTTTCATATAATTCTTTTATAGAACTATTAATTATAGTGTCTGAATCCAAATAAAGGATTTTATCAATTTCGTCAATTTTATCTAAAAACAATCTAGAAAATGCTGCTTTAGGAAAATTTACCTTTACATCTAAATTTTCACATAATTTGTTGCAATTTAAGAATGTTAGTTCTCTTTTATATCTATTTACAATTGATACTAATTTTTCTTTTAATTCTTCACTTATATTATCTTCAATAATATAAATATGTATATTTTCTAAATTTTTATTGTTTTCTAGTAAAGATATTAATGATATTCCTACATGTTTTGCATAATTTTGATCTGATGCATATGCTACATTATATATCATCTTAATCCTCCTCGTTCATTTTTAAATACTTAAATTCTAGATTTTTTGTTAATTTTTTTATGTCATAATTTGATTTTTTTGCGTACTCGTAATATTTTTTTCTATCTATTTTACTTAAATTCATTGCTTCAAAAGCCCATTCATCTGCAGAAGATTTTAAAGATTTTTGACAATATAGGTTACATATTTTTGCTTCCTCTGGTATTATATCAGAACAAATACATTTTAGTCCAGCAGTTTGTGCTTCAACAAGTACAATTCCTAACCCTTCAAATTTTGAAGGAAATATAAAACAATCTATAGCAGAATATATTTTATTAACATCACTTCTATTGCCAAGAAAAATAACCTTATCATCTATTTTTTTATTTTTTACCAGTTGTTTTATTTCATTTTCTAACTCTCCAGTTCCTACTAAGACTAATCTGGCTTTTGGATTTTTGTTTACAATACTTTCGAATATTTCTATTAAAAATCTATGATTTTTTTGCTTGCAAAATCTTCCTACATGTCCATATACTAAATTATCTTCTTGTAAACTCAATTCATTTCTTATTTCTTTTCTATATTCTTCATTATATTTAAATTTTTCAAGTTCAATTGAATTTGGAATTACTTCAAACTTTTTATTTTTAAACAAAAACTTACCAGCTTCTTTTGAACAAGCAAAATTTTCAGTACTAAGATTTTTATATGGTTTTATTAATATTCTTTTCAAATGTCCCTTTAATGTATTTTCTGTATTGGTGTTATGACTATGAGCAATTCTTATTTTTACTCCATTTTTCTTAGCTATCCAAAATATTATAAATCCTATACTAGCCATATGACAATGAATAACTTTATATTCTTTATGTTCTTTAAAGAATTTATCTAAATCTTTTATATATTTGATTATATTATTATCATTTCTTAAGCTGAATCTATAAATTTTTCCTCCAAGTCTTTCTATTTCATCATCATAAAATTTCTTTTCTTTATAATTTACCAAAAAGTCAAATTGTACTTTACTTCTATCAATATTCCTATAAACATTCATAATAAATGTTTCTAATCCACCTGCTTGCATATTAGGAACGATTTGCAATATCCTTACCATAATTATACCTTACTCTTCTTTCTTAAAAAATTTCTATAAATGTAATCTCTCACTGCGTTTGGCATTAAGCAAACAATTATATGTGGTATTGTACTTTTTAAATAATCTAATAATGAAAAGTATCCTGTATGTAATTGCTCATTTTTGAATTTAAGTATCGATTTCATATACTTAATTCCACCACGTCTTTTATAAAAATCTTTGCCAATTCTCATATATACTAAAGGTTTTTGTATATTGTAACATTTACATCCACTTTTTAACATCCTAATATATATATCATAATCTTCACATAAATAAAACTCTCTATAATTTCCAGCCTTCATAACTTCACTTTTCCTATACAATAATGAAGGATGTCTAAAAGGGCAACGTTTTTTTGAAAATTTGTATATTTCTTCTTGCGTCTCCGGTAATATAACATGACAATTTACATTATCTATACTTCCTTCGAACTCTTCTACATTACAACCGACCAAACCTAAACTTTCATCTTTTTCAAAAATTTTAAATTGCTCTTCTATTCTATTTTTACATGAGTAATCATCAGAGTCCATTCTTGCAATAAATTCATATTTGCAGTTTTCTATTCCTATTCTTAGTGCAGGACCTAATCCTACATTTTTTTCAAGTTTTACTATATTAAATAAATTTTGATATTCATCTACATACTTTTTTATAACATTTTCTAATTCATCTGTTAATTTCCCATCTTCTACAAGAACAAATTCACTAGGAAATATTGTTTGTTCTAACATACTTTTAATGCTATAATCTAGCCATTCTGCTTTTTCCTTATAATAAACAGACATTAAAACACTATATTCTCTATTCATAAATTCTATCCTTTTCAAAAATATTTTTTCGTTTTTGTTTTTCTATCTAGCCCCTTCTTTTTCTAGAACCTTTTTAAATGTTTTTAGTAAAATTTTTATATCATACATTGTACTTTTGTCACTATTATATGTATAATCCATCTCAAGTCTTTGGTCAAATGAGATATCATTTCTTCCAGACACTTGCCATATTCCTGTAATACCAGGTTTAGATTTTACAATATCATTATATAAATTTTTCATATCTTCTTTTTCTCTTGGTAAATATGGTCTAGGTCCTACAAGACTCATGTTACCTATAAATACATTTATTAATTGTGGTAATTCATCTATACTTGTCTTTCTTATAATTTTTCCAATTTTAGTAACTCTAGGATCATTTTGTAGTTTCTTGTATTTTTTATACTCTTTTCTTGCTTCTTCATTTTCCTTTAAGTATTTATCTAAAAGTTTATCAGCTCCTACAACCATTGATCTATACTTGTACATTTTAAATAATTTTCCATTTTCTCCTATTCTTTCTTGTACTAATATAGCTGGTCCTTTTGAATCAATTTTTATAAGTAAACATATAAATAACATTATTGGTGCAAGTACAATAAGTGCCATTCCTGAGATAACGAAATCATACGTTCTCTTTACTGTCATGTAAACCTTCTTTTTGTCTATCAGACTTCTTTCTTTTACAACTACTAAATCAGTTGATATAAGTACATCATCAATATTATTTACAAAATTGGTTTGCATATATTTTCCTCCATTTAACATCCTTTTAATTTTTTCATCTTATTGTGTATATCCTGTTTTTCTAATGATTTCATTACTTATTTGTTTTACTGTTTTTGATGCTGTATAGTCTTCTTGTCCATATATTTCTTGGTGTAATTTTACAACATTACTTTCTAGTGTTATTGCTGGTCCATACCATATTCCACCTATTGTTGCTCCTCTTGTTTTGTATGGCCATCCAATATTTTCTTTAACCTTGTAGCTTACCATTTCTGGAATCATTGATAAAATTTCTTTTGATTCTATGTTTGTATAAATTTTTGGTAGTAAAATATCTGTAAGTTCGTCAAGTTGTTTAACATTTAATGTTTTTGCTTTTTCAAAGGCTTTCATTACAACTGTTCTCATTCTTTCAGTTCTTTTATAATCTCCACCTGCTGTGTATCTAATCCTTGAATACGCTAATGCTTGTACACCATCTACATGTTGTTCTCCCGCTTCTGTTAACTCTTTTGATGAATGTTTTGTTACCCTATTTATTTCTCGAATATATGGGTTTATGTACTTTAATTCCTCATTAGTTATATCAAGTTCAATACCATTTATAGCATCTACACTTTCAACAACTGCCTCAAAATTTACTGTTACAAATTCTTTTATATCTAAGTCTAAGTTTGTATTTAGTGTGCTTAAAGCAAGAGTAGGACCACCATATGAATATGCATGATTAACTTTATCTAAATTGCGACCTGTAAGTTTTAAATATGTATCTCTATATACAGATACTAAACTTACCTCTTTTGTGTCTTGATTTATTGCTGCTAAAATTATGCAATCACTTCTATTTCCTGTTCCATAATCATCTGATCTCGAATCTATGCCAAGTAATGCAATTGTTCTAAAACCTTTTAATTCTTCTTGCTCTTTAACTTCTTCATTTATTTCAATTTCATTTGTATCCACTTCTACATAGTTAATTTTATTTAGTTTGTTTTTTATGAATATAAATCCATAAACTCCAGCACCTACTGCTGTTAGTAGAATAATACATAAGATTATAAGTATAACTCTTTTAACTACTTTTCCTTTTTTCATTTTAAACTCCTATTATTTAAATAGCTTGGCTCTCATTTGATTTTAAATCATATACTTTAACTGCTAAGTCTACTAAATCTTCATAGTTAATTTCATCACCATACTCAATGAATAATTCTTTTTTATTTAATTTTTCTTTTATCTCGCTCATTTCAATTACATTGTTTTTATGTACAGTAGATGTTTTTGATATTTTTTCTTTTTGAGTCTTGCTGTTTTCTTTTACTATTTTTTCTGCTAATTTTTCATATTTAGAATTTAATTCTTCTATTTGTTTTCTTTGTTCTTGCTTTAATTCGTAAATCATTTCTGCTATGCTTTCTTCTGTTCTGTCATTTTCTATCATTTTTTCTATTGTGTTTACCTTATCATATTTGTTATTTAATTTTTGAATTTCAAGAACTATATTATTTAGTACTATGCTTGCATCTAAGTTTTCTATTTTCTTGTTTTGAATGTCAAGTTTTTCTAAAATCTTATTTATTGCTTCTTTATTATCTATATTGTTTATTTGCTCTGATAATTTATTAAATTCATCTTTATTATCTAAGCTATTTATTTTTTCTAATATTTGACTTAAAAACTCTTTGCTATCTAAACTTGCAATTTTAGCATTTTGTTCTTCCTTTATGTCTTGAATCATCTCTATAATTCTTTCTTCTGATTCATTATCTTCAATTGCATCTTCAATATTATTTACTTTATTTATTAACCCTTTTATTTCATTTTCATAATTTAATTCTTGTAATTTTTCTTCAATTACATTTTTGGTTTCTGCATTTGTTTCATTTAGCTTCTTTAATAATTCATTTCTAATTATGTTTTCTTTAATGTCTTCTGCTAATTTGTTTTTGTCTAATTCGCTATTATATATATTTCTCATTTCTCCAACTAATTTAGTGTAATTTTCTAAATTAATATCAGGTAGCTTTAATAGCTTTTCTTCAAGTATATCTATCTTTTTACCAAGATTTTCAATTTTTTCACTTGATTTATTCTCTATAATCTCTTTATTTTCTATAATTTCTATATTATCTTTTCTATTTTGTATTAATTCTTCTACACTGTATGATTTAAGTTCTATTTTGTTATTAGCTGTTTTTTCTCCGTAATAGTAACCTTTTGTATATTCCTTATTCTTAATATCTTTTTTGTTTAAAATTACGCCTTCAATATTTCCATTAGCATTTTTAATTGATTTTATAACATTTTTTAAATCTTCAATTTTTGTTTTTCTACTTTCTGTTACAAGTATTGTTGTGTCTGCTATTTGTGATACTGGAATACTATCTGATACTAAGTTACAAGGTGTTCCATCTATAATAACTATGTCATATATGCATTTTAACATGTATATAAGGTCTCTCATTTTGCTTGATAATAATAGTTCTGAAGGGTTTGGAGGTATAGCTCCAATTGTTATAATATGTACTTTTGGTATTTGAGTTTCTTGTATATAATTTTTAAGTGTTTCATAATCATCTTTGCCTTGTATTTCACTTAAACAATTAGATAAACCTTTAATATTTTTTACTTTGAAAATATTATGTTGTCTTCCTTTTCTCATATCTGCATCTACTATAATTACATTTTTATTTGATTGAGCATATGCAACTGCCATATTAGATGCTATCCAGCTTTTACCTTCTCCAGAATTACAACTTGTAAATAGTATTGCTCTTGAGTTTCCATTTGTTTTAGTAAATGATATATTTGTTCTTATTGTTTTTAAAGCTTCAGAAATAACAGATTTACTATTGCTTTGAACTATTAACTCTTCGGCATCTTTGTTTTTATATTTTGGAACTGTTCCTATTACATTTACATCTGTAAATTCTTCAATATCTTGTTCAATTTTTATTGTTGTATCAAAGAAATATATACAAGCTATCATGCACACTGAAAAAACACTTCCTATAACTAAGAAGCCTATTATATCTCTTGCATGGTTTATATTGTATGGTGTAATCTCAAATGATGCTTCGTCAACAATATTAATGTTGTCCATTTTGTAAATCTGTTTTACCTCTTCAATAAAAACCTTACTTAATTCTCTTAAAATTTCTTGTGCTTCTATTGCACTTTCATTTATTACACCTATTTTGATGATTTGTGTATCATCTACTTTTTCTATTTGTACATTTTTATCTAATTCTTCCTCTGTAACATCTAAACTCAAGTTTTTAATAACTTGTCCTAATACATTTTGACTTTTTAAAATTTTTCCATAAGTTGATATTAAACTTTTGTTTAAGTTAAGTTCTGTTTGTGTAACAGTATTACCCTCTTGATTTAGGTTGTTACTTGCCAAAACCATTGTTGATACTGATTTGTACTTTGGTGTAACCATATTATATGAATAAAAGTATCCGCATATTGCAAATATAAATAGTACTATTACTATTTTAATACTATTTTTCTTTAATACACTGCTTAATCTTTTTAGATTAACATTTTCCTTTTTTTCCATATTCCACCACCCATCTTCTTTATTATACCATAATTATGTAAAATATGCAACATTTTATGTTTACTTTTATTTTCTTATGTAACTTTATATAACTCGTATTCTATATATAACTTCGCAATTGATACAGACTAAAGTAACTTAACCTTGTTATATACAAAAAAAGCTTATCTAAATTTTAGATAAACTTTACTTTTAATTTATTCTTTATTTGAAATATGTATATTCTCGATTTTAGAATTTAACTCTCTTGTTATAATATTTTGAACTTGTGCAATTTGTTCTGCCTCTAGCTTTTTAGATTTTATTATTACATTAATACTTGCATTATTAACAAATATAATTAAGTCTTCAAAACCTTTGTTTTTAATTAAATTTTCTGTTATCATAATTGCATTTTTCTGTTCATTTATTTTCTTTATCTCACTTTGAGCTGTTGATTTTTGGCTTTCACTTATACCGCTCTTTTCTAATATTTTTTGATATGTTTCTACCATTTGTGAATACATTTTTTCTCTTTCTAATCTTGATTCTGTGAAGTATTCACTTGTTGTTACTGTTTTTGAATTTGTTTCTATAGTATTATTTTCTTGCTTGTTATCCGCTTCTTTATTGTTATCTTTATTGTTATCTTTATTACTATCTTCATTACTGTCTTCTTCATTTTTTATTGTATTTTCTTCCGTTACATTTAAACTTTCGGCTTTTATCTCATTTGAATCTGTCGGCTTTGTGCTTACTAGCTGAGCATCACCAATTGCTGCCATTTGCTCTGAGTCTATTAGGCTTCCTGTTTCAGCTGTTTTATTAAAATCTGAGCCATTGTTTGTGAAATTTAAGTATCCTGCTGCCATTAACATTAAAGCAATAACTGATATAATTACTTGATTTTTCTTAAAGAATTTCATTTAATTACCTCCTAAAAATTAATCTTTGCTCATTTCAAACACTTGTATTTTATGAGTTGCTACTCCCGTTACTGCTGTAACTGCTTGAACTATATTGGTTTTTACTTCTGCATTTGAAGCACCTTGTGCTGTTATTATTGCTCCTTCAATTGTAGGACTTATAATACTTTGCGTAATTGGTATTTTTTCTCCATTTTCTTCTTTATATATAATTTCCGTTTTTGTATCTGTTTCTGTAATTTTTCTTGTACCACCTTGCTTATCTGTTTCCTCAGTTTGCTTTTCTGAGGCATCATTGTTATATAATGGTATTGTTTGACTCGTTTGAGAATATGTAATCATCACTTTTACTTTACCTACTCCATTTATTTTAGATAAAATATCTTCTAATTTTTGTACCATTTTATCTTCATCTGTAGCATTTACACCTGTTTCAATACTATCTATATTATCTCCATATGATGTTGCAAGCTTTTTATTTTTATCTGTTAAATTTTGATCTTTACTATTACTTTTAGAATCATTACCCCATATTGCATTTATAGCAATTATTGTGATAATAAGAATAACTAAGAATACAATCAAGTTTTCAATTTTCTTTTTGTTTGGCTCTCCTTCTTTTTTACTTATAAATGATTTTATTCTATCTATAAGCACTAAATTTTTCTTTTCCATCATTCACACTCCCTATCTTTTAATTTTTATTCAAATACAATGTTTTTTTCTTGTATTTCATAAACACTGCTTAAATATTCTTTTATTTTTTTCTTGTCACTTGTAGATAATGAGTCTTTTTCTTTTTTGGTTTCCGTACTTGTCACTTCATTTGAAATACTTACATTTACCTCATTTACAGTTTCTATTTTGCTTACTTCATTTGTTTGTGTATTATCTGTTTCTTCATTTTCATCTATTTTCGATACAGATAAATATATTTTGTTTAATGTATAATTTTCATCATTAGATACATCTAAATTAATATTTTGGGTAGTATATCCCTTTCCTTTTAGTTTACTTTTTATATCTGTTTTTAGATTTGAAATATACATATCTTTAATATTGGTTTCATTATTTTGTGCTAAAAGATTTTGACTTTTTTCCTTTTCTTTGACTTCATCAACATACTTAGACAAATCTATTAAGTCAGATACACTAACTGTTTTACCTGTAAATTTTGTAATTACAGGAGAGATTATAGTAAATAAAATGTATACTCCTATTACAACCTTTATATATTTCTTGCAGTTTCCTTCTGGTAAAATCATTTCGATTATTGTTGCAATTACAACAGCTATAATTATTGCTTCAGCCCAATTTGTTATCCAATTAATCATTTGTTTCCTCCATTATCGATACATTAGTCCGCTGTTAGATATTTTAACAACTAATGTAACTCCAATAATAAGCATAACTGAGATACTGCTTAAAATAGCAAGCAATGTTTTAAAAGTATCTCCCATTTGCTCTAATAGTTTTATTATTTTTTCGTCTGCAATAGGCTGACATACTGCGGCTCCTAAATAATATATAATCATAAGTATTGTAAGTTTTATAATTGGTGCAATACATATTCCAATTATAACTACCACCCCTATAATACCAAGAGCATTTTTTAAAATTGAACTACATCCAATAACAGCATCAACAGCATCTCCTAAAATTTTTCCAACTACAGGTATAAAACTTGATACAGCAGCTTTTGTTGTTTTAGCAGTAATTCCATCTACATTACTACTTAAAGTTCCCTCTAATGAAACTAATCCAACAAATAGTGTTAATATAACTCCTAATATCCATACTACACTAGATTTAAAAAATTTAGATAATCTATCTACCTGTACTCTTTCTGATATTTTTGATACAATTCCAAGTGCTGTTGAAACAAGTACTAGTGGTAATATAAAAGAATTTATAAAGTTTCCTATAAATGTAATAATGAATAATAAAATTGGCTGTAACATGCTTGCAGATGCTATACTTCCTGTTGTTAATACAAGTGTCATAAGTATAGGTATAAGGCAATCCATAAACCCTACCAAATTTTGCACAGATTCTTTTACCATAGTAACTACTTGTACAAAATTAGTCATTATTAAAGTTACAATTAATATGTATTGAACATAATATGTAATATGTGAAATACTTTTGTTTTCCAAACCTTCACTTATACTTTTTAGTATGCTATGAATTACAATTATAATAATAACGCTTCCAAGAACATTTATAGAGCTTACTATTTCTTTTCCAAATATACTTATGATTGCCTTTAATATCTTTTCATTATCTATTTTTCCTGTTAAAGCAGATGTAAATAATTCTCCCATATTAATATCATCATATACTGAGCTTGTATATTTTTGTGCTTCTTTTAAAAATGATGATATGTTTAAAGAATCTTGTTGAGATTCTAAAATTGCCTCTGTACTAAGCTCTTGTCCATCTTCTGCATATGTAATGTTTGGAAATAAAAACAGTATTACAACAAGTAGTTCTAAAATCATAATTATTTTTTTCATTTGTTTCTCCTTTTTATGGCAAAATTTTAACCACTGTTTCTAAAAGACTTGCTATAATCGGTATTGACATTGATATGATAATAACTTTTCCACCCATATCAACTTTGTTTGCTATTGCACTTTCACCTGCATCTTTGCAAATACTTACTGCAAATTCTGTTAAGAAAGCAATTCCCGTTATTTTTATAAGTAGTACCAAAAATTCATTGTTAATTGCTGTTTTAGATGAAAGGCTTGTTAGCAAACTTATAATAGCAGACAACTTATCCATAATTAGCATTAAAATAATTGCACCTGCAATTAGTGATACATATATTGTAAATTCTGGTCTATATTGTTTTATGATAATTATAATAATTAAGGCAATTATACCTACTCCTATTATTTTAATAATATCCATATGTAACCTACCTTATAATCCAAACATTGTTCTTACAGATGTAAATAATGTACTAATTTCTTTTATTACCAAAGTTAAAACTATAACTAATCCTGCAAGTGTAGTCATCATTGCTTGATCTTCTCTTCCTGCTCGTACTAATACTTGATGTAAAACTGCCACCAAAATTCCGATTGCTGCAATTTTAAATAATAAATTAATATCCATTTTTTCTCATCCCTTCATATAATTTTAAATAAATATAATAACAAGTGTAAGACCTATAATCCCTCCTAATGTTTTATACATTTTTTCATTTTTACTTCTTTCGTTTTCTGCAATATCAATTTGAGTGTCTAAAAAATTACTTACAAGTTCTATCTCACTAATTTGTCCGTCAGCATCAGTTCTTCCAAGTAATTTACCTAATTTTTTTAATATCTCTTTATCTTCTTTATTTAAATTGCTTTCTGTCTTTTCAATGCTTTGTATCCACGCTTCTCCGGCAGATACATCTTTCATTTTTTTACTTGACTCTTTAAAAATACTTCCAATATTTCCTTCCATTTGATTTCCTATTTGTTCAAAAATCTCTGGAACAGATTCATATGTAAATTTTATTTTAGTTTCAAATATGTTTAATGCACTTTTCATTTCTTTTAATTCTTTTACTCTATTTATGTACTTACCAGCAATTAATTTTCCTATACTAAAACTTGAGCCAAATACTAATATAAGAATTAATATTTTTACAAAAATCATACTGCTCTCCTTTCTGATTTTTCATATTCCAAATGTACATTTCTATTTTCATCAATAGCAAGTACCCTCTCTATTCCGTCTGTTATATATAATTCATTTAATATTGGATTATTAATTATATCTTTTACTCCATTTCCATGTGCTGTAAATACTCCTTTTACTCCAGAACATATAGCGTATTTAATTGCCTCTATGTCTTTTGCACTTCCAATTTCATCTGCCACAATAACTTTTGGATTCATAGAACGAATAAGCATTTTCATTCCTATATCTTTTGGAATATTGTCTAAGATATCGGTTCTTCTTCCAATATCATTTTGTGGTATTCCTTTATACATTGCTGCAATTTCTCCTCTTTCATCTACCACACCTACATTTATTCCTTTAAATGAAATTTCTGGTATTCCATCACTTATTTTTCTAATTAGATCTCTAAGTATTGTTGTTTTACCTCGTCCTGGTGGTGATATTATTATTGTATTAAATACTGTATTGTTTTTTAAATCTAATACACTTTCAAGAATTTTATTACTGCAATCTATAACTTGTCTTGCAATTCTAAAATTTAAACTATATATATGTGATATATTTGTAACTTGTCCGTCTTTTATTACTACATTTCCAGTAATTCCTATCCTATGACCACCTTTAATAGTAATATATCCATTACAAATCTGGTTTTGATATGTATAAATTGAATTGTCGCAAATTTTCTGTAGAATTTCTAATACATCATTTGTGTTTATTATGTAATTTACTTGCTGTTCACTTTGCCCTATTTTTAGAAAAATTGGTCTGTTATTTCTTATTCTTATTTCTTCTAAATTGGTAAAGTCTATATTTCGCAATTTTTCCCTTATATGAAGCGGGAAATATAATAATATCTCGTCCATTTATTCTCCTATATAATAAAAAAAGATACAACATATATTAATATATATGCTGTATCTTTATATTTTAGAACTATTTTATTTATTATTCATCCCAGTTATGGTACACGTTCATAACATCATCTAAATCTTCAAGATTATCTATTAATCTTTGCATTTTTTCTCCATCTTTTTCATCAAGCGAAATATATGTTGATGGAACCATTTGAACTTCTGCTTCTAAGAATTCTATTCCTTGTGCTTCTAGAGCTTCTCTTACTTTACCAAAATCTTCTGGTGATGTTGTTATTTCATAACATTCATCAGATGCTTCAAAATCTTCTGCTCCATTATCAAGTGCAAGCATCATCATATCATCTTCTGATAAATTTGTTGTTGTTTTATCTATAACAATAACACCCTTTTTAGAGAATAAATATGATACACATCCTGATGTTCCAAGGTTTCCACCTGCTTTATCAAATGCATGTCTTACATCTGCTGCTGTTCTATTTTTGTTGTCTGTACTTGCTTCAACAATAACAGCAACACCATTTGTTCCATATCCTTCATATATAATTTCTTCGTAATTTTCGCTATTTCCTGCTCCTGCTGCTTTTTTTATTGCATTGTTAATTGTATCATTTGGCATATTAGCTGCCTTACATTTTGCTATTACATCTTTTAGTTTGGAATTACCAGCCGGGTCAGGTCCTCCTGCTTTTACTGCAATTAATAATTCTCTTCCTAATTTTGTAAATACTTTTCCTCTTGCTGCATCTGCCTTACCTTTTTTAGCTTGAATGTTATGCCATTTGCTATGTCCTGACATGGTTAATTCCTCCTTCTTACTTTTCTATAATTTTAATTTTTAAAGCCTAAATCAATTGATTTACCAAATTATTGTAACATATTTATTTTATTTTGTGTAGACTTTTTATAAATATTTTTTGTTAATTTTATGTTATATATTCTACGGATATGTTACTCCTTTAAAACTTATGCTCTAATATCCATCATTTAAATTTACTATATTTTCTGTCTCTTCTATTGATTCTTCATAACCATTAAGTGCTGCAAAAGGTGCAAATTGTGCTGCTCTATTTTTTCTTGACATTGGCATATGTTTTTTTGATACATGATGTTCTATATTAATAATATCATCATATTTATTTTCTTTGTTATTCACTGTGTCCTCCTATTTGTTTATTTCTATCTATTGTTGTTGCTCCTTCTTCAAGGTCTATTCCTTTTAAAATTGCATTTTTACCATATCTTCTTTTTATATTAATAATTGTTTCTTGTATTTGGTGTTCTTTTACCTCTTTTTCCTCTTCTTTTTTGTTTTGTTTGTAATCTGTAAATAAATTTATTTGTTCAAATTGGTTCTTCTTTTCTTTTTTATACTCATATTCATTTGATAAATTTCCTGCACATATATTTATTTTTCTTATTAATAATCTGTGGTTCACAATATTATTATATAAATTTACAAAACCTTCACTAATTAATTTACTAGATGATGTCTTATTTTCTAGTCTATATGTTCCATGTGCTGGTTTTGGTACTTTTCTGCCATATCTATCTATTGTTATTTCTCCATTATAGTATTTACTATAGTTTTCATCTGTTAAATTATCAATATCATATATAACATCTAAAACCAATTGATCTGTTATATAATGTTTTTCTACCATTTCTAATGATAAGAGTTCTGCCATCTCTTTAACTATTATACGTGATTTTTCAAAATTATATGGACAATGTAGTACCTGCCCTGAGCTTAAACTTTTTACCTCAGGTTTATATTCTTTTACTTCTTTTATTGTTGTTGGTTCCCAACCCCAACTATGATCAATTAAAAGTTCTGCATTTATTCCAAATAGCTTGTACAATAAATCTTCATTTTCAATAGAGCATCTTGCAACATCTCCCATTGTATACATTCTATGTTGTGCAAGTCTTTTAGCATACCCTCTTCCAACTCTCCATATATCAGTTATTGGCTCATAATTCCATAGCTTTCGTCTAAACTCCATTTCATCTAAAACTGCAATTCTTACTCCAAATTCATTTGGCTCTGTGTGTTTTGCAACAACATCCATTGCTACTTTACACAAAAACATATTTGTACCTATTCCGGCTGTTGCAGTAATTCCTGTTGTTTCATAAACTTCTTTTATCATTTTTGTAACCATTTGTTCTGGCGTTAATTTATATAATTTTAGATATTTAGTAATATCACAAAATACCTCATCTATTGAATATGCAAAAATATCCTCAGCTGAAACATATTTTAAATATATATTATATATTTGAGTACTATATTTTATATAATAACTCATTCTAGGTGGTGCAATTATATAATCTAATTCTAAAAATGGATTCTTTTTTAGTTCTAGATTATTATATGATTTACCTTTAAATTTACGGTCAAGAATTTTCATTATTCTTTCATTATTCACATTTTTTACTTTTTGAATTACCTCAAAAAGCCTTGCTCTTCCTGGTATTCCATATGATTTTAATGATGGTGAAACAGCTAGGCAAATAGTTTTTTCTGTTCTAGAAGGGTCTGCTACAACTAAATTAGTTGTTAATGGATCTAAGCCTCTTTCTTTACATTCAACAGATGCAAAAAAAGACTTTAAATCAATAGATACATATACTTTTTCCATTTTTATACTTACACCTCCTAAACTTTATTTTAATATATCACATTTTTCGTTTATTGTAAACACTTGTTTGCAATTTGGTAAATATTGCAAAAATTAAAAAGCTCCATTTTATTATGAAGCTTTTTATATATTTTTTATCCTAATGCAACATCTAAAATCATCATTAATGTAAATCCAAATATTAGTCCTAAAGTTGCTAAGTTTTTATTTTCTTTTACTGACTCTGGTAATAGTTCTCTTGCGACAACTGCAATCATTGCTCCTGCGGCAAAAGAAAGTAAAAATGGTAGAAAACTTCTTATTTTTAATACTAATATTGTTCCTATTGCAGCTGATATTGGTTCAACTAATGCTGATGCCTGACCATACATAAAACTTTTCATTCTTGAAAGTCCTTCGTTTCTTAATGGTAACGATACTGCTGCACCTTCTGGAAAGTTTTGTATTCCTATTCCAAGTGCTAACATAACGGCTCCTATTAATGTAACTCCTGGTACGCCACTTGCTATACCTCCAAATGCTACACCAACAGCCATTCCTTCTGGTATGTTGTGTACTGTAATTGCAGATACTAAAAGTATACTTCTTTTTAATGAATCTGCACTTTTTAAACTTCTATTGTTTTTTAACACCTTATCTAAAAATCTATCTGAAAAGAGTACAAATAAACCTCCTACTGTAAATCCAATTGTAGGTAATAACCATGCTATGTACCCTAGCTCATTAGAAAGTTCAATTGCTGGTGATAGTAATGACCAAAACGAAGCGGCAAGCATTACACCAGCACTAAATCCTAAAATTGTATTTAATACTTTTTTATTTATATTTTTAAAGAAACATACCATAAGGGCTCCAAGTGCTGTTACACCCCATGTAAAAGTTGTTGCAATTAGTGCTTGAACTATTGGGTTTAGATTTTCAAACCAGCTCAATGTAATCACCTCATTGCATAATATGTTTCTTTTCTACATAATGTTACAAAATTTTCCCTCCACCTAAAACAATATCATCTATATAAAATACTGCTGATTGACCTGGAGTAATTCTAGCAACAGGATTTTCAAATACGACTTTAATAACTCCATCTTCTAACATTTCAATTGTTGCCTTTTCTTCTTTACTTGAATATCTTGTTTTAACAGATACCTGCATTTTTTCTTGTAAACTATCTATTAGTAATAAATTAATGTTATCAACTAACATTTCTTTTTTATAAATTTCGCTTTCTTCTCCAACTATTACTTCATTTCTCTCTTTATTAAATCCAATAACAAACAAAGGCACTTTGTATGAAATTCCAAGTCCTTTTCTCTGTCCTATTGTATATTTGTATAATCCTTGATGTTTACCTAAAATTTCACCCTTACTATTTACAATGTTACCCTCTTTAGGCTTTATATTAGAATTGTTTTCTAAAAATTTCTTATAATCTCCATCTGGTATAAAGCAAATATCTTCGCTGTCTGGTTTACTTGCAACTTTTAAGTTATTCTCTCTTGCCACTTTTCTTACTTCATCTTTTGACTCGAATTCGCCAAGTGGAAATAAAACTTTTCCTAAAAGCTCTTTTGGAATTGTATATAAAACATAGCTTTGATCTTTAGCAATATTATTAGCTTTTTTTAATACATATCTTCCATATTTTTCAGAATATTCTGTTTTAGCATAATGTCCTGTTGCAATATATTCGCATCCAAGCTCTTTTGCTTTTTCATACATTGAACAAAATTTTAAATAACGATTACATTCAATACATGGGTTTGGAGTTTGTTGATTATCATAACAATTAATAAAGTCATCAATTACATGTTTTTTAAATTCGTCTTTATAATCAAATGTAAAATGAGGTACACCTATTGTTTTGCAAACATTTTTTGCATCTATATATGTATTAACATTACAACAACTGCTTCCAACAAAAAGCTCTAAAGTTGTTCCAACTACGTCATATCCTTGTTCTTTTAAAAGTAAGGCAGATACGGAGCTATCAACTCCTCCACTCATTCCTAATAATACTTTTTTATTTTCCGTTTTCATTAAATAATTCCTCCATTGTATGCCAAGCAAGAAGTGCACATTTTACTCTAGCAGGCATATTTGCTACATTTTTGAAAGCTATTGCATCTTCTAGTTTTTTTAACTCTTCTTCACTTTTGGTTTCTCTTTTTATCATATCAATAAATGTTTGAATAATATCTTTAGCTTCTTTTATTGTTTTTCCTTTTAAAACATCTATCATAATAGATGTTGATGCTTGTGATATTGCACATCCATGTCCTGTAAATGACATGTCCTCTATAATATCACCATTTAATTTTACTTGAATTTCTATTTCGTCACCGCAGTTAGGATTGTGTCCCATTCTGCAATAGTCCGCTTCTTCAAGATTCTTTTTATTATATGAATTCATACTATGTTCCATTATTAAATCATTATATAATTCATCTAAATTGTCCATGTTTTATTTTTCCTTCCTATGCTTTTATATACTTTTCAAACATTTTATATGCCTTTTTTAATGCCTCTACTAGCATATCAATATCTTGTTTTGTATTATAGAAATACAAACTCATTCTGCAAGTTGAATCTTCTCCTAAATATCTAAGTAGTGGTTGTGCACAATGATTTCCTGATCTTACACAAACATTTTCCGTATCTAGAATACTTGCTACATCATGAGGGTGAACTCCCTTAATATTAAAAGATATTACAGCTGAATGATTTTTTCTGTTAGGTGCCATATATATTTTTAAGAAGTCTAATTTTGATAACTCTTCTCTTGCATAATCTAAAAGTTCGTCTTCAATTTCTTGTATTTTTTCATATCCTAAATTTGAAATATAATCAATAGCAGCTCCTAATCCAATAACACCTTCTACATTTTGAGTTCCTGCTTCAAATTTATTTGGAAGTGGTGCAAATGTTGTTTTTTGTTCATACACATATTCAATCATATCTCCACCCATTAAAAACGGATTCATTTTGTTTAATATTTCTCGTTTTCCATATAGTACACCAATTCCAAGTGGTGCAAGCATTTTATGTCCTGAAAACGCAAGAAAATCTGCATCTAAATCTTGTACATCTATTTTCATATGAGGAATACTTTGAGAAGCATCTGCAATTACTATAGCACCTTTTTTGTGTGCGTACTTAATAATTTCTTTAACAGGATTTATAGTTCCTAGTACATTTGACACATGTGTAATTGCAACTATTTTTGTTTTATCTGTTATTTTGCTTTCTATTTCTTCCTTGCTTAATTCATAATTTTCATTAACATACATATATTTTAAGTTACTTTGTGTTTTGCCAGTTACATATTGCCATGGAACTAAATTTGAATGATGTTCCATTATAGATATAACAACTTCATCATCTTTTTTTAAATTGTCTAACCCATATGAATATGCAACTAAGTTTAAACTTTCACTTGCATTTTTTGAAAATATAATTTCTTCCTCATATCTTGCATTTATAAATTTTGCAATCTTTTTTCTTGTATTTTCATATTCTTCTGTTGCCTCTATGCTTAGTGAATATGCCCCTCTATGTGGGTTTGCATTATTATTTTCATAAAATTTTTCTATAGCTTCAATTACTTGTTTTGGTTTTTGTGTAGTTGCTCCACTATCTAAGTATGCCATTTTCCTATTTTGTAAAATTGGAAAATCATCTCTTATACTCATTTATCTAATCTCCTATCTATTTCTTGCAATATTTCTTGTTTAATGTCTTCATCTTTTATATTTTCTATTATCTTGTGGAATCTTGCTCTTACTATTAATTTTATTGCTTCTTTATACTCAATTCCTCTACTCATAATATAAAATAAATCATTTGCATCTACTTTTCCAGAAGCTGTTGAGTGATTTCCTTCTACATCATCTTCTGTACATAGAAGCATTGGAAGAGCAATTGATTTTGCTTTATCTGAAAGTAGCATGCAAAATTCGTTTTCATCACCTTTAGCCTTTTTGCATCCTTTTTTAAAATCAAGAGTTCCTTTAAAATTTTTCTTAGCAGTATCTTTTAAGGCTCCTTGAACATCAATGTTAACTACAGTTTTTTCTCCATTTAGGTGTGCTACATAATTTAAGTCCTTTAATTGATTTTCAATTCCAAGATATACTGTTTTTAATTCATTTACAGATTTTTCTCCTTTTGCATTAGAGTAATAGTTTGTAATACTATTTTTTCCACCAATATCTATAATGGTATAATTAACTGTAGAATCTGCATATAAATTGTTTTCCATTTCTTCAAAATGGTCTGAATTATTATTTAATAAATTAACATTAGCTATATCTACTTTTGCATTTTCTTTTGATGTAAGCTTAATTTTACCATTATGAAAACATTTTTTATCTGTATTCGATTTGTAAATAATTAAAATATTAGAATCTCCATCTGCAATTATTTCTAAATTATTTATTAAAGTAGTATTATTATCGTCAAAATTATAAATTATTGTTAAATTGCCTTTTCCTTGCATTTTTAGACAATGATTTGCAAAGTTATTAATATTGTCTTCTAATACTTTTCCTGTTCCAAATGTAAAAGGGTTATTTGATATATTTTCACATTCAAAACCTTTTTGTCTTATATCTATATTATTAAATATTTCTTTTTGGGTTGGTAATGTAACATTTTCAACACTTATATTATTTATTCTAAAATTATTTGATGTTCTTACAGGTGTTTCATTTAAAATAAGTTCTTCCATCTGGTTTTCCTTTCTTTATCCTATTGAACCTTCTAGTTCTAGATTTATTAAATTATTCATTTCTACTGCATATTCAACTGGTAATTCTTTTGATATTGGATAAGCAAATCCTCTTACTATCATAGCTTTTGCATCTTCTTCTGATAATCCTCTACTCATTAAATAAAAGATTTCCTTATCACTTATTTTTCCTATTTTTGCCTCATGAGAAAATTCTACTTCATCTGTTCTAATATCATTTACAGGTATAGTATCTGATCTTGATATATCATCTAGCATTAAAGATTCGCAAGATACACTACATTTAGAATTTTTAGCTTTTTCAGCAATTCTAACAAGTGCACGATAAGTACATGCTCCTCCATCTTTTGATATTGATTTTGAATTTACTACACTTGATGTATTTGGAGCATTATGAATAACTTTAAAACCTGTATCTAGGTCTTGTCCATGTCCTGCAAATGTTATACCTGTGTATTCTGTTTTAGCTCCTTCTCCATTTAGAATACTCATTGGATATAACATTGAAACTTTTGAACCAAATGAGCCTGTTACCCAGTCCATTCCTGCATTTTTTCCTACAATTGCTTTTTTAGTGTTTAAGTTCATCATATTTTTTGACCAGTTTTCTATTGTTGAGTATCTTAAATATGCATTATCTTTAACATATAATTCTACACAACCTGCATGTAAATTAACTTTGTTGTACTTTGGCGCTGAACATCCTTCAATAAAATGCAAACTTGCTCCTTCATCAACTATAATTAAAGTATGTTCAAATTGTCCTGATTCTGGAGAGTTTAATCTAAAATATGATTGAAGTGGAATATCTACTTTTACATTTTTAGGCACATATACAAAAGAACCTCCTGACCAAACAGCTGCATGAAGTGCAACAAATTTATGATCATTAATAGGTACACATTTCATAAAATGTTCTTTTACTATTTCTGGATACTCTCTTACAGCTGTATCCATATCTGTATAAATTACTCCTTGTTTAATTAATTCTTCTTTAATACTATGATATACAACTTCTGAATCATATTGAGCTCCAACACCTGCTAATGATTTTTTTTCTGCCTCTGGAATACCTAAATTGTCAAATGTCTTTTTTATATCTTCAGGAACATCTTCCCATGAATAATTTAATTTTGATTTTGGCTTTACATATGTGGCAATCTCGTCCATTTTTAATTCTGATAAATCAGGTCCCCAAGATGGTAATTGTAATTCTTCATACGTTTTTAATGCTTTTAGACGAATTTCAAGCATCCATTCTGGTTCATTTTTTTTGCTTGATATTTCTCTTACAATTTGCTCATTTAGACCTTTTTGCATTTTGAATTCGTAATCATCTTCATTTTTTATATCATAAATGCTTCGATTAACATCTTCTACCTTTGTTTTCTCTGCCATATTAGTCCTCTTTTCCTTTATATTTTGCATATCCAAATTCTTCAATTTCATCTGCTAGGCTACTATCACCTGTTTTAACTATTTTTCCGTCTACTAAAATATGAACGTAATCTACTTTTAAGCTTTCCAAAATACGATTGTTGTGAGTTATAATTAAAACTGCGTTTTCGTTTGATTTATACATACTAATTCCTTTTGAAACAGTTCTTACAGCATCTACATCTAGTCCAGAATCTGTTTCATCAAGTATAGCTAATTTTGGATTTAGTACAAGCATTTGTAGTATTTCGTTTTTCTTTTTTTCTCCTCCAGAAAATCCTACATTTAAGTTTCTGTCTATTAATTTGCTATTCATATTTAGTTCTTCCATGTATTTTTTTACAGTATCTTTAAACTCAAAAATCTTAACAGGCTTTTCATCTATTTTACTTTTTGCATATTTTAGGAAGTTCATATTTGATATTCCTGGTATTTCTTCTGGTGATTGGAAAGACATAAATATTCCCTTTTTAGCTATTTTATCTGTTGTAAGGTCATTTATGTTTTCTCCTTCAAAATCTATTTCTCCACTTGTTTTTTTGTATGCTGGATTATTTAAAATTACATTTGCAAGTGTAGATTTTCCTGCACCATTTGGCCCCATAATAACATGTACTTCACCTTTATTTATTTTTAAATTTAATCCTTTCAAAATTTGCTTTTCTTGTGCATTTGCATATAAATCTTTTATTTCTAATAAATTACTCATCTATATTATCCTTCTTTCTTACTAATACTTTTCTTTTACAGCTTCTGCATTGTTCTTTATTAATATCATAATTACAATTTAATGAATATAACCCAAATAAATTATGTACATATTTCGTAAGTTTATTTAGTGTTTCATCACTTAATATTGATTTCATTTTAATTGCTTCTTCTTCTGCTTCTTCTTTATGCACTTTTAGAACCTCTGTTAAAAATACATATGTAATGTCATATGCTTCTAAAATCTTTTTAGCAAGCTCTTCTCCTTTTTCTGTTAAAGTTATTTCTCCATATATTTCATAATCTACGAGTTCTTTTGCTTTTAGGTTTTTTATTGCTTTGTTTACACTAGGTTTAGTGCATTCCATCTTTTTAGCAATTGTAGTAACTTTAATTTCTTCTCCTTGCTTTTTTAATAGATAAATTGTTTTTAAATATTCTTCTAAAGAACTTGATATCATAATCATTCTCCTTTTTGTTAACCTAGGTTAACATTATACATTGTTTTAGTTTGTTTGTCAAGGCTAACAATATTATTTGCAAGAAAAAAGAGAAAAATACTTTTTACAGTAAATTTCTCTTTTTGAGTTTATTTTCCATGAGTGTTTATGAGCCTTGCACTAAAGAACACTCTATCTGCTAGATGCAAGACCTAGTAGATAGTGATATTAAAAAAATTTACACACTAATCTTGACAAGCTTAGGTATTTTTTCATTTTACACAAAATTCTTTACATACTCAATTTTTCTACTTTTTTATGTTAACATAATGGATGCTAGATTATAGAGAAACTACAGGGCACACGCCATTCGTGCTGCCACAGCTGTCGCTGTACACGCCCGCGTAGTTGCCGGCCACAATAAGCACGTAGTTAGAGGCGTTAGAAGGAGGCGAAGCCAACCACCAATAGTTATTTCCTGCTGTCATAAATATGTTATTTGGTCCTGCTTCTATTGAATTATTTCCTGTATAATATTCATTAGAACCATTCCATGTATAACTATTTTTTGCTCCTACTGAATATCCATTTGCATTTCCTATTTTACATATTAATGTTGTTGAATCTTTATTATTATCTTTCCA
>CAKOVH010000012.1 GCA_934121885.1 uncultured Clostridia bacterium
TAAATGTAATATACGTGTAATACATTTGTAATATTTTTGTAACATTTTAAAAGAGCCATTTATTTTACTTAAATGACCCTTTGCTATCTAAAATCTATTTTAATTAAATTTATTATTCTATAACTTTTCTATTTCTTCTTTGGTTAAGCCTGTAATTTCGGAAATTTCACCTATTTTCATATTTTTTGCTTTTAATTTTTTGGCAACTGCTTCTAAACTTTGTTTTCTACCTTCTGCTAATCCTTCTGCCATTCCTTTATCAAATCCAGCTTCTTCAATTCCTTGTACTTGAAATATGTACTTTTCTCTTAAATGTGCTAAATATTGTTCGTGTTCATCTTCACTTATTTCATCTAATACCTCTTTGGCTTTTTTTATTGATTCATCAGCATTTTCCATATTCAAATCCTCCGAATTACTAATAAATTTCACCCAAGTATCTAATATCCTATTTTCTGAATATTTCTCTACCTTGGATAAATTTATTATATATAACTCTAATACATCTGTCAATATAATTTTACCATATGTTTCTTCTCGTATGTTCCATTTTGTAAGGTATTTTGGTATTTCTTTTAATTTTTCTAATTCAAAATCTATGAACAATATTGATATACTTTTATTTAGTTCTGAGTAATTATGAGACTTCTTTAAATTTTGCGTATACATTTTACTTAAATAAAATATTATTCTTTTTTCTATATTTTTCTCATCAACTAATTGCATCTCCACATTTATATCTACAACATTATTTACTTTTGCTCTGATATCTAGAATTCCTAGTTTATCGTCATATAAATCTCTTTCTAAAATAGTATTACAATTTAAACTTACCTCTGTAACTTTTTCTTTTAGTATAGCATTTAATAATCCTTTGGTTATTTCTTCGTTTCCAGTATAGCCAAACACTCTTTTAAATGTGTAGTCATTTTTTAGTTTTAATAATTCTATATAACCACCTTCTTTATCACTTGTTTTATTTTCTTTTATTTTGGAAATTTTAGACAGAATTGTCTATAAGATTTAATAGATTTTAAATAACTGTTTTGTATAATATCATAACTTACATTTTATGGCAATAGATAAATAAAAATATAGCGTGCATTTTTGTACTGAGTACTGAATTTCAAACTTTCTTAAGTACAATTACACACTATTACTATATACAATTTATTTTATCAAATTTCTTATCACTTCACCCGCTATCATAAGACCTGCAACAGAAGGTACAAACGATATGCTTCCTGGCACTTGCTTTTTTTTAATGTTTTCTGCTTTCATTACTTCATCTTTTAATATTTCATCTTGTTTTATCGGTTCTTCTTTTGAATATATTACATTTAGATTTTTTACTCCTCTTGATTTTAGCTCTTTTCTCATTACCTTTGCTAATGGGCATACACTGGTTTTATATATGTCTGTTATTTCAAATTTGCTTGGATCTAACTTGTTTCCAGTTCCCATAGATGATATTATTGGAATATTTAGGCTTTGAGCCTCTATTACAAGTGCAATTTTTGCAGTTACTGTATCAATGCAATCTACAACATACGAAATAGATTTATCTAGTATTTTTTCTTTTGAATCTGGCATGTAAAACTCTTTTGAAATTTCAACATTGGCATTTGGATTTATAGATAAAATTCTATCTTTCATAACATCAACTTTGTACTTTCCAATAGTATCATGTGTTGCAATTATTTGTCTGTTTAAGTTTGTTAAAGACACTGTATCATGGTCTATTAGTATAAAGCTTCCTATTCCTGCTCTTGCTAATGCTTCTGTTACAAATGAGCCTACACCACCAATTCCGAATATTGCAACTTTTGCATTATTTAATTTTGTTACTCCATCTTTTCCTATTAATAGTTCTGTTCTTGCAAATTGATTATTCATTTATAGTCCTCCATTTATTTTGCTTTAAATCCTGCATCTTCAACTGTTTCTTTTATTTCTTCTACTGTAATCTTTTTACTGTCAAATTCTATTACTGCACTTTTTTCTTCGAAGTTAACATTAGCATTAACAATGCCATCTAATCCTCTTAAAACTTTTTCTAATCTTGTAGAACATCCTGTGCAGTGCATTCCTTCTATTTTTAATTCTATATTTGTCATTTTATCATCTCCATCTCCATTTCTATTTTATTAAACCACTTTTTATTTCGTTTTTCAATATTTAGCTTATTTTAATAACTTTTTCCCAAGCTAAATTTTCTTTTCCAAAGTGCCCATAATTTGTTGTTTGTTTATATATTGGTTTTTGTAAATCTAGGTAATTTATAATTCCTCTTGGAGTTAAATCAAAATTATTTTCTATCTTTTCTACTATCTCATCTTCTGGAATTTTAGCTGTTCCAAATGTTTCTACAAATATCGATATTGGCTTTGCAACTCCAATTGCATAAGATAATTGTATTTCACATTTAGATGCAAATCCATTTGCCACAATGTTTTTAGCTAAAAATCTTGCCATATATGATGCTGATCTATCAACTTTTGTTGCGTCTTTACCTGAAAAAGCTCCTCCACCATGCCTTGCATATCCACCATAAGTATCTACTATAATTTTTCTACCTGTTAGTCCACTATCTCCAAGAGGTCCTCCTATTACAAATCTTCCTGTTGGATTAATATAGTATTTAGTATTTTCGTCTAATAGATTTTTAGGTACAATTTCAAATATTACTTTTTCTTTAATATCTTTTTTTAATGTTTCTAGGTTTGCATCTGCTAAATGCTGAGTTGATACTACAATAGTGTCTATTCTAATAGGTGTATGTCCATCATATTCAACTGTTACTTGTACTTTTCCATCTGGTCTTAGGTAATTTATAATATTGTTTTTTCTAACATATGTTAATCTTCTTGCTAGTTTATGTGCTAAATCTATTGGAAGTGGCATTAAATTTTCTGTTTCATCACATGCAAATCCAAACATTATTCCTTGGTCTCCTGCACCTTCTGATATAACATTCTCTCCATTTTTTTCTTCTAATGATTTATTAACTCCCATAGCAATATCTGGTGATTGTTTTGATATATTTAAATGTACCTTACAAGTTCTGTAATCAATATCGGTATTTTCATTATTATACCCAATTTCTTTAATAGTATTTCTTACTATTTCTTCAATATCAACTTCTGCTGTAGATGTTATTTCTCCTGTTACTAATATTTCTCCTTTTCCTGCAACTGTTTCACAAGCTACTCTTGCGTTTGGATCTTTTTCATAAAAGCTGTCCAAAATGCTATCTGAAATATAGTCACATAGTTTATCTGGATGCCCTTCTGTTACACTTTCTGATGTAAATAATTTTTTCATTTAAATTCCCTCTTTCTTTTTACATTTTATGTTTCAAGTTTTTAGCAAATATACATAAATAAAACCTTTGCGCTAATGCAAAGGTTAATTTTTCTTTTTGATTATAAGATCATCAGCCAAAGCATTTGCTCTGTCGGTATTAGCACCTTATTTTTTAATAGGTTGCTGTGGAGTCGTAAAGCCGAATCTCTCGTCCACTCTTGATAACATTATATCCATTATATATTTTTTTATATATTTGTCAAGTGTTATTTTCTAACATATGTAATAAACTCGTAATTATATGGATTTTTTTCGTCTGTTATTCCTGCTGTTCTATCAACTATTTTCCATTCATCATCACTTATCTCTGGGAAATATACATCACCATCAAATTTTTCATGAATTAAGGTTAAATATATCTTATTTGCTTTTGGCATCAACAATTTATATATTGTTGCACCACCAATTATAAAATGCTCTTCAGTATCTTGTATATACTTATCTAGCATAGAAATATCTTCTAATACTTCCACATTTTCATCTTCTACATTCATTTCCATATCATTACATAAAATAACATGTTTTCTATTTGGAAGTACTCTACCTAATGATTCGAATGTTTTTCTTCCCATTATAATTGTGTGACCTGTTGTTATTTCTTTAAATCTTTTTAAATCTGCAGGTAAATGCCATATTAGTTTATTGTCTTTTCCTATAACATTATTTTCTGCAACTGCTACGATAATACTTAGCATATTTTTTCCTCCATTTTAGATTGCTACTGGTATTTTTCCAATATCAATATCTTTATTATAATCATAACCTTGTATTTCGAAATCTTCTACTTTGAAATCGTAAAAGTTTCTAGTTGGATTTTTTATAATTAATTTTGGTGTTACATCCATTGGTTTTGCTTCAATTAATTTTTCTATAATTGGTATATGTCTGTCATAAATATGACAATCACCAATATTATGAGTTAATGTTCCAACTTCTAGTCCTGCAACTTGTGCAAACATGCATAAAAGTGCTGCATATTGCATTGTATTCCAACCATTTGCTGCAAGCATATCTTGTGAACGTTGATTTAATATTAAGTGTAATTTGCCACCTTTAACTAACCATTGTGTTCCATATGCACATGGCTCTAAATTCATATCTTTAAGTTCTTCATGATTGAAAAGATTTGTCATTATTCTACGGCTTGCTGGATCATTTTGTAGTAAATATAACACATAGTCAACTTGGTCCATTTCTTTTATTCCGTCTTTTGTTTTAAATTTATATTTTTTAGAAAATTGGTAGCCATATGCTTTTCCAATTGTTCCATCTTCTCCTGCCCATTGATCCCAAATATGTGAATTTAAATCACTAATTTTATTAGATTTTTTTTGCCATATCCATAATAGTTCATCAATTGCTCTCATTACTGTTTTACTATTATTTCTAAGTGTTATCATTGGAAATTCTTCTCCAACATCATATACATTAGTTACACCAACTAAAGATATATAATTTGCCTCTTCTCCATCTTGCCATCTTGTTCTAACACCAGTTCCTTCTGATGAGTATCCTTCATTTATAATACGTTTACATGTTTCTATAAAATGTTTATCTGCTTGTGTCATATTATTCCTCCCTATATTTTTTCTTTAGCAATTATATAAATAAATATATATATTTACAAGCTAAAATTTTAATTTTATTTAAAATGTTAAATCAAAGTTTGGCACATATTCTTCTTCATGCTCTCCAAGTTCCTGTATATAGCCATTATTTATATCTAACATGTATAAATAATTTTCTATTTCTTTGTACTCTTTTTTATTTAATTTTCTATTTATTAAAGCATCATCTTTTGCTTTGTATGTTGGAAAATATTGTGCCATTACGCTAACATAAATATCTTCCGGTACATTTTCCTTTATCCACTTTAAAATATTTTTTGAATTTTGTATATGATTTGGTAGCACTAAGTGTCTTACAATAACACCTCTTTGCATAATACCATTTTCATCAAATTTTGCTGTTCCTATTTGTTTAATCATTTCTTTTATTGCATTTGTTGCAATATCAAAATAGTTATTTATTCCTGAGTATTTTTTAGCAAGTTCGTTTGAATAATATTTTAAATCTGGAAGGTATATATCTATATAGCCTTCTAAAGCTTTTATTGTCTCGGTATTTTCATACCCATTTGTGTTGTACACAATTGGTATATGTAAACCATTATTTTTTGCTATCTTTATTGCTTCAATAATTTGGTATGCATACATTGTTGGAGTTACAAGATTAATATTATTTACACCTTTTTCTTGTTGTTTTATCATAATTTTGGCAAGTTCTTCAATAGTTACTTCTTTTCCTTTTTCTAATTGACTTATTTCATAATTTTGACAATAAATACAATTTAAATTGCAGTTCGTAAAAAATATTGTTCCAGAACCGTTTATTTCGCTTAAACATGGTTCTTCATATTGATGAATAGAAGCAAGTGCAATTTTTACTGTATCATCACATTTGCATCTTCCTTTTGTTCCACTATTTCTATTAATATTGCATCTATGTGGACATACATTACAGTTTTCTAGTTCTTTTATTTCTATCATTTTTTATTCCTTTTATATTTTTTTGTAATTATATCATAAATTTTATCAATTTTATTATTTTTGTGATATAATTATGAATATTTTAAGGAGGATTTTATGGATAAGTCAGTTTTTGAAAGAGAATATATTGTTAATATTGAAAATATTGGAGAGTCAAACCTAATTACCAATCGTGGATTGCTTAGTATATTAGAAGATATAGCTTGCAAACACTCAGATTCTGTTAAATTTGGAATAAATGAAATTCCAATAACACATTTTACATGGGTATTACTTGCTTGGAAAGTTGAAATAAAGAAAAGAGTTACATACGGTACAAAAATAAAGGTTCGCACATGGTCAAAGCCTGCTAGAAAAATTTATACATATAGGGATTTTGAGGTTTCAGATGAAAACGGTAATATAGTTGCAATTGCAACTTCTAAATGGGTTTTAGTTAATGTTATTAATGATGCAATTGCAAAAATTCCAGATGAAATAATTGGTTTATATTCTCCTAATGATAATAACATCTTTGATAAAGAGGAAATAGATAAATTAGTAGACCCTAAAGCATATACTAATGAGTATGTTTACACAGTTCAAAGAAGAGATATTGATGTAAATAAGCATGTACATAATTTAAATTATTTATCTCTTGCATATGAAGCATTACCTGAAAACATTTATTTTTCTAGTGAATGTAACCATATTGAGATAATGTATAAAAAATCAATCAAGCTTGGTAATACCGTAAAAGCTCTTTATTCAAATATTGATAATGCTCATTTTGTTACTATAAAAAGTGAAGATGAATCTGTTTTACATGCAATTATTAAGTTATATTAGATTCAAAAATAGCAAACTGTTTAATTTAGTTTGCTATTTTCTTTTGCTCATTTAATAACTTTTTTTCTTTTCGTGACTCTTGCATAGAATCCCACAAATTATTTTTTGTTATTCCAAACAACTTAACTAATGTATCTGATATTATTTTTTTATCTTCTTCATTTGAAGTTGTATATGCTTTTAAACATATACTTGCATTTTTTAACCAGTTATTGCTAAATTCCTTTAAAGTTTGTGCATTTGTTGTAATTAATATCTGATATAAAATATCTACAAATTCTTGTCTTCTTTCTGGAGATATGCCATTTAGCCATCCTTTAATAACCTTATCTGCAACCTTACTTTCTTTCGTTAATTCTTCTAAATATGTAAACTTTTTTCCTTCTAGTTGCCATGAATACAAGTCATGTTGCATAATACCAGTTTGAGTACTTTCTATTACTTTATATTTTTCTTCATGGTATAACAATCTTCCAATAATAGATGATTGTGGCACATATGTATATATTTTACTTACCATATCTTTATATTCTTGCTTTTCTATTATATCACTACTCATTCCAGGTCCATCATTATTATACACGTTTATTATCCTATTTTTTACACTATCATTTGCAAATACTGCAGAATATATTGCTAAGTTTCCGCCCTTTGAATGTCCCCCAACTCTTATTTTTCTTTTGTTTAATTTTGAAACTTTTTCTAGATATTGGATAGCAGCTAATTGTGATGGTACATTTGAGCTAAAACACATATTAAAATCTTCTTTCCAACCCACCAAAGTGTTATCTGTTCCCCTATATGCTACATACATCGTATTATCTGGTAGTAAAATAGTAACTGCTGAAAATTGTTTTTCTTCGTCTTCGTCTACATTGTTTACATATTCTGTTATATATAGTTTTCCAAATCTTTTGCTTTTTGCCATTGCTGGAAATAGGTCTTTATCTTCTATTTGTAGAATTTTTTGTTCTGGTATTCCAATTTTTTCAGTATTTTCATATGCTTGTTTTATTGTTATTTTTTCATTTTCTTTTATCGCTCCATCTAAACAAAAATATGAAAATCTTGCTAAAATTAAATTATCAATTTCGTTAAATTCTGATTGATTAAAACTTAAATCGCCTCTCCATTTTATATAATCGATTATATTTGCCATATTAAAATTCCTTTCAATTTAAATTAAATGGAGAACCATATTTTAGTTCTCCTATGCATAGTAGTTTATTTAGTTATCTGATATTTCACTTTCATCTGTTGTTCTAGTGGATTTTTCAGTTGTTTTTTCTTGAGTATCTAGATTTAATTTCTTTGTAAGCTGACTTTCAGATACTTTAATTCCAGCTCTAAAATTACCTTGTATGTGATTATTTGCAATTAATTGAATATCTTCATTTTTTGCTTTTTCTATGACTTTTTGAGTTTGTTCATCACCAAATTGTTTGTCTTTTTCTGATACCATTCGACTAATTTCCTCGTTTATTTTGGCATCATTCTGTTTTAATTGTTCTGCCCTTTCGTATGTAACATTTTTTCCAAGTCTTAATACTGCAGATAAAACATCTTTATCTACTTCTATGTTGCTATATCTAACCCCTTCAACAGCTTCTTCTGTAACATTTTCATAATATGCTGATGTGTCTCCAATAAGTTCTTTTACACATTCTGCTATAAGCTTAACATTTTTTTGTAGTTCATCTCTCGCACTTATATTTTCAATATCTTTTGCATATTTAGAGTTTCTAAGCATAATTACAGCATCTCTTAGAGCATTACTATACTCAATTGTAGATGTGCCTCTTTCCATATCTGTATCTGGTAGTAATCCAATAATGCCTGCAATTCTTCCTAAGTTTTGTAAATCGCTTATATAATGTTCCTTTCTATATTTTTCTTCTGTTCTCTCATCCATTTTCTTCACTCTTCTTGTAACTGTTGTTTGATAAGAATATGCCTCATCAGGTAATTCAAATGTATTAAATTGTTTTTTATAATCTTTTATCATATATCCAACACCGATATGCTCCATTTCTATGTCTACAGTTTTATCTATAATTGCCCCTTTATTTAATAGTAAATGATTTCCTTCATAAGTAAACTCAATATCAAATATTTCACTTTTTATTTCGTCCATTTTTTCTTGTAAATATGCTTTCATATTATTACTTTTCATATTTTTATTATATATTGAATATATCATTTGATCAATTCTCTGTCTTAAATATTTCAATTTTTCTGCTCTTTTTTCTCCTGGTATTTTAACAACAGCAAGTGCAATTTTATCCATTTCTTTTGTTTTTGCAGATTTATAATTTAAAATTACTAAATCCTCTCCATCTCTTACCCCAACAATATCAATTGCACCTTTGTATTTTTCTTTTTCATCATGGAATGCTTTAGAATACCACTCATCATATTCTTTTAACGCTTGATCAAATTGACATATTATTATTTCTCTTTTTTCGCCATCTAATGGTTTCATACTATTTTGTGATAATTCACTTATAGTCTCTGAATTACTAATTATTGTTGCGCCTTCTTCTCTTATTTCGTCTTCTTTAGGTGCTTCTATCATTTTTGGTTTATTTTTTTTAAATAAATTACTAAATAATCCCATATTTTTCTCCTATTATATCTGTTTTTCACTTAGTTATATTATAACACTCCTTCTTGTTCGTTGTAAACGGGCAAAAGCACTTTGTTATGCAAATGTAATATAACTGTAATATTTCTGTAATATTTAGTTATTTATCCTCAAAAATTACAGCTTCTGTATAATATGTATTATTATATACGTTAGTTATTTTATAGTAAACATACAATGTACCTTCAGATATTTCTTTATAACTTACTTTCAAACCTTCATCTCCAACGATTAATTCTTCTCCAAATATATAACTATCTTCATATTCACCTTCATATGTATAATAATCACATATAAATTCTATCTTATCTCCTTTTTTTATCTTTTTTAATCCCTTAGAATTAATAGTAGTATCACCATATTGATTTTGGATTTCAGCTCCTATAACTATACCATCAGGATTTTTTTCATCCCATACCACTATCAAACTTGTTTCTTCCCCATTTAGTAATACACGTACTTTTCCTTTTGAATATTTATCAGTAGATTCATATGTATAGAAAGGCACTATCTGATTATTTATTGCCACCCAATATCCGTCAAATGTAATTTTTAAATTTTCATCGTCGTCTGTTTCAAAATAATCATCACTACCTAAATCAATATATCCTTCTCCATCATCATACATTTTTTGCATAATATTTTATGCTATATGCTGTCTCAATATTTGCCATTAAACAAGCATCAAAACCTATAAATTCAAATTTAGTTTCAGATTCTTTTAATGCTTTTTTTAGTTTATCTATTGTTAATGTATCTTCTTCATTGTTTGAGTGTTCATCATATCCAAATCCACTAACTGCTCCTCCTCCATGGTCCCATAATATAAGTCTCAATTATCAAATTTATTTTTTCATCTATAGTTGCATTTAACATTTCTGAAATATCGTTTGTGGCATATCCACCATCAGATTCTAAATCAGATGCACACATATATATCATTAATGTATAGTCCTTCATTTACTATAACTTCATCTTCTGGTAATAGCATTACAACTATGATTAGTAATACTATTATTGATAATCCTATTGCTAAAAATTTTCCTAATTTTTTCATTTTTTCTCTCCCATTTTTTTATTGGCTTTATAATCATTTTAATTTAAAAATTTTCCTATTATTTTAACTTCATTATCATCGATTTTTACATTTCCTCCTATAGGAATTATACTGTTTACAATTTTATGTCCAAAATCATTACACTTTATTATTGGGAAATCATATTCTTTTGTATATTCTTTTAATATATCCTCCATCTGAGGAAAGGCATTACCATTTTTTTGTAAATCATAATTGTAACCAATTACTATACCTTTTACTTTATCAAATACTCCAAATTGTTTTAAGTGTGCAAATCTTCTTTGGCATTCATTTGGTGAGGTTATGTAACTTTCTATAAATAAAATATTATCTTTTATGTCTGCAAGGTATTCTGTTCCTATAAGGTACATCATACATCCTAAGTTAGTTCCTATAATTTTTCCTTCTGCTTTTCCTTTTCTTATGCTTACTTTATCCCCAAGATTAAATTTATCTAATTTTTTATTTATGAAAGCATCTTCAAAAATTTTATATTGTTCTTCTCCGTATTCTGTTCCAAGGCTTACAAAATTTGGTCCACTAAAAGTTACTAATCCTGTTTTTTTATATATAGCATGTAATAAAACAGTTATATCACTATATCCCACTAATATTTTAGGATGTCTTTTTATTTCTTCATAATCAAGTAATTCGACGAATGTATTACAGGTCTCGCCACCATTTAAACATATTATTGCTTTTACTTCATCATCTTTGAACATTTTCATAAATTCCTCTGCTTTTTGTTCTCTTGTTCCAGCCGAACCATAATAATCTTCTAATACATTTTTTGCTATTTTTATTTTAAAACCTTTGCTTTTTAGTAACTCTTCTGCTCTAGCAAAATCGTCATATAAATTTCCTATTTTCAAACTATTTGATACTCCTACAACTCCTATTGTATCTCCATAATTTAATTTATTTGCTAACATACTTTATATTCCTCTCTTTTATTATTTCTATTAATAATTACTAATATTTTATCTTTATTCAGCGTTACCTTTACTTTTATATTTTTTATTACTATATCATAAGATGCAACAATTGACAAATAAAAAACAATCTGTGCTATAAAAATAGCACAGATTGCAAAATCACTTAATCTTAATACCAGCAAATTACCGGAATCTTTATATCTTCGCTTATTTCCAATTTTATAAATTTTACAAATTCATAAAATTAAAATTGTAGTAATTATTTTAATTTTATGATATACTATTTACAAATCTTAAGAAAGGAGTGGACAAACATGCCAGATGTAAAACAAAGAATGATAGATATTGTTAATTCTGTACCTGATGATTATTTTGACGGTTTAAAACCAACCGAAATGGTATTTAAACTTATGATGGAATATATTAAAAGGTATGGCGAAGATGAAACAACTATTATTCCTGGAACTAACAGGCATTTTAATTATGAAACTCTAAAAGAAATGCTTGAAGATAAAAATCCAAATTAAAAGGAGGTTATATTTATGGATTTTATGAAAAAAACTTTAAATCAAGTAAATGTACAAGAAAATACTTTATATGATATTATTTATGATTTGTTTTTCTTTGCCAAACTTCAAGAAAGTGAAGATGATATAAAAAATGGTAGAGCTTGTACATTGGAAGAATTAAGACACCACATTAATGAATTGGAGGCGAAATATGCAAATAATAATATCGGATGATGCAAAGTCTGCAATTACAGATATATATGACTATTCTTATAATATTTCTTCTAATTATGCTAGTAGAATAGTTAATCAAATATATGATGCAATTTGTGATTTACAAGATTCGCCTTATATTGGTAGATATGTTTCCGAACTTTCTGACAAACAGTTTCGAGAACGTATCTGTGAAAAATATAGAATTATTTATTATATTTCTAAAAAGTATAATACAATTTTTATACAATACATATTTTGTGGAAGGCAAAATTCTAATTTGTTTTTTAAAGTTCATGAAAAAGAACTATTTGATTTTTTTAATCAATTACCTATTTAAACTCTTATTTGAACTTTTACAATCTTAAATATTATTTTTATATATATTAATTTGTTCCATTCTTTGTATTTTCTCATTTAATTCTTTGTAAATAAAAAACTCCCCTTGTTTAGCACCACATTTTTCACATATGTTCATTGGATATATTCGATTTTGTATATTACTATATTGTTTTTTTATAAAATTTGGAAATTTTTCGAGCATTATGTTATCTAAAACCTCATCTGAACCAATTACCATAATAGGATACCATTCAATTTCAGGATGTTGCATATGTGTTATAGTTTCTTCAAGTGATTTTTCTTCATTTAATCGCTCTTTATCCCAAGGATATATTAGATCATCTCCATTTGGAAACTTTATATATGTTAATATTTTAGTTGGTCTTTTACATTTATAACATATTCTATTAAATTCATACACAATAAATGGAATTTCATCAATAGTGCGGTCATCCATTATCAATTCTATATTATTTTTTGAATATGTATATTCTTTTCCATCTTTAGAAAACTGCACTATAATCTTATCTTCAATCTCTTTTATAGAATATGCTTCTTTTATTATATTGCTTTTCTTATCTCTAAATTTCATCATTTTTACTCCATATAATTAAATTTTTAAATATTTTATCATGAATTTATAAAATTTGCTATTTTTTTCCACTTATTTTTAGAAAAAAGAATAATTTATTGTTTATATCTAACGTAACTGTTATCTAGTACTGAATGTTGATTTTTTATTCATAGGCATTATAACACCAAAAATGAAAGCAGACTTTTTTGTCTACTTTCATTTTGCTACTCCAACTAATCCATGGAATTTTTATTAGTTATTATTACAATTACAGTTATTCATATAAAACTTTTTCTCTGCTAATTTGTCTTGTACTCCACGAAGTGCTTCTCCAAATCTTTGGAAGTGTACAACTTCTCTTTGACGTAAGAAACGAAGTGGGTCTAAAACATCAGGATCATCCTTACATAAATCTATTAATTTTTCATATGTTGCTCTTGCTTTTTGTTCTGCTGCTAAATCTTCTTGTAAGTTTGCAATTGGATCTCCTTTACAAGCTAGGCAATTTGCATCAAATGGCATACCTGCTGCTGATTGAGGATATATATCTACCCCATGATCTGTATAATATGCTCCAAGTCCTGCTCTTTCTAATTCTTCTGCACTACATCCATCTGTTAATTGATGTACTATTGTTCCTACCATTTCTAAGTGAGCTAATTCTTCTGTGCCAATATCATTTAATATAGCTTTTGATTTTTGGTCTGGCATTCCAAATCTTTGTGAAAGGTATCTAAGAGATGCAGCAAGTTCTCCATCAGGTCCTCCATATTGTGATATAATAAACTTTGCAAGTCTAGGATTTGGACATTTTATATTTATAGGATATTGTAATACCTTATTATAAGTCCACATTAAAATCACTCCTTTCCCAAGGCCAAGGTTCCTCTAGCCATCTCCATTTGTTACAAGGATAATTTATACTAAGTGGACCAAACGCTCTTTGATATTTATCTTTAATATTTTCTAATTGATTGCAATATTCTTTATGCAAACACAATGCTTTTCTATCTTCTGGATGTGTATCTAAATATTCAGCAAGTTCTACAACAGCAAAGTTTAAACATTTTATTTGTTTCATCATATCTCTTCTTATAGCATTTCTGTTATCCATGCATTCTTCTGTATTTGATGCACAATTGCAATTCATATCATCTGCAAGTGCAGCTGCTGAATTATAACCAAAAGCTGCATTTATTCCTTGTGGTGTATAATTGCAATTCATATTTTGATTATTTCCACAATTGCAATTTCTTTCTTTACAACTACAATTTTCGTTTTCCATTATCCGTTACACCCCTCTCCAATTTCATTTCTTGCTCTTAAGTAAGCTATTTTCTCCATACTTTGACCTGGTCTATATGGGCTAACAAGCTCTGGAAATATTGTTCCCATCTTTAGTCCACAGCAAGGTGTAAAAGTCTTATCCATATATTGGATTGGTACATAACTTTGTGCTAGCATTGGATTTGATGGAAATAAATTAACTTCACTATCAAAACCACATCCACAACCTTCTATGCTATTATTATTGCAACAACAATTATTGCAATTAGAAGGCATATTATATTCTGGTGCTATTCCAATATCATCACAAACTGTTTCTAAACCGCTTGATGTATTTTGACAGCATCTATCATATCTACTATACATATTAATTTTTCCTCCTTATTCATATGTTATATTACATATTATGACTTTAATCTCCTATATGTGACATAAAAATAACCCTATTTAATTTTCCATAATTTATATTATTATGGTTCATTAAATAGGGTATATTCTATAAATTTAATTTTATTAGATTTTTAAAATTCCACCAATTGTTTTATTCATTTTGCTATCACTATTGCTTGATAAAATAGATGCTCCACCTGCAATAGCAATTACATCATCTTTCTTAACAACTCCAACTTGCTGTGCAATCTTTACTCCTTCATCTATCATATCTTCTATTCTATCTTTTGTTTCAACATATATTGGTCTTACACCAAAGATTAATGATAGTTGTTTGAAAATAGTTTTATTGTCTGTTATTGCATATATTGGACACTTTGGTAAAAATCCTGCTAAATTCTTTGCAGTTCTTCCTGTGTGTGTATATGCAAAAATTGCTTTTGCTTCCATGCTCATTGCTGTCATACATGTTGAGTAATTTAATGTATATTCTGCATCTTTAGCTGCTAACTCATATTCTCTATTTTTAAATCTTTTCCAATATTTAATTGATTCTTCAATAGATCTTGCAATTTTATCCATTGTTTTAACACATTCAATTGGATATTTTCCTGCTGCTGATTCTGCTGATAGCATAATAGCACTTGTTTGGTCATATATAGCATTTGCAACATCACTTACTTCTGCTCTTGTAGGTCTTGGATTATTTACCATTGACTCTAGCATTTGAGTAGCTGTTATAACTGGTTTTCCAGCTTCACAACATTTACGAATAAATTCTTTTTGACGAATTGGAACTTCTTCCATAGGAATTTCAACACCTAAATCTCCTCTGGCAACCATTATTCCGTCTGCTACTTCTAGTATTTTGTCAAAATTATTTATTCCTTCTCTGTTTTCAATTTTAGCTATAACTTTTATATGGCTTCCACCATTTTCTGCTAATACTTTCTTTATATTAATAACATCTTCTGCTTTTCTAACAAATGATGCAGCAATATAATCGAATCCTTTTTCAACACCAAATTTTATATCAGAAATATCTTTTTCAGTTAAACTTGGTAAATTAATTTTTGAGTTTGGAATATTAATGCTTTTTCTGTTTGATAATCTACCACCATTAATAACTTCACAAACAACATCTTTTCCTTTAATTTCTTTAACTTTAACTTCTATTGTTCCATCATTAATTAATATTCTTGTTCCAATTCCAACTTCCTCAGCTAGATTTTTGTATGTAACTGATACTTTTGTATCATCTCCAGGAATATCTTCATTTAATAATGTAAATGTATCTCCTGCTTTAAGTTCAGCTTCTCCTGTTTCAAATTTTCCAATTCTAATTTCTGGTCCCTTTGTATCTAGAAGCATTGCTACTGGATATCCAGATTTTTCTCTAGCTTTTTTGAAAAGCTCTATTCTGTTTCCTTGCTCTTCATAATCTCCATGTGAAAAGTTTAATCTTGCTACATTCATTCCTGCCTTAATTAATCCTAATAGTTTTTCTTCACTATCTACTGCTGGTCCTAAAGTACATATAATTTTTGTTTTTCTCATTTTTTATCATTTCCTTTCATATTTTATACAGCCTATCTATTATATCACATATTATAATAAATTTCTAGGCTCATTTAAATTTTTATTTGTTTCTTTTTCTTCATTATATCTATCAATAAAATATAATGGTCTTCTTTTTGTTTCATAAAAGGCTCTTCCTAAGTATTCTCCTATAACTCCAAGGAAAATTAGTTGAAATCCTCCTAAAAATAATATAACAACCATTGTTGATGCATAACCTGGAACATCAACGCCAGATACTAATGTTTTTATTATTATTGCTATCATATAGATAAATCCCGCTATTGATACTAAAATTCCTAATACTGCTGACCATCTAAGTGGTGATGTTGTAAATGATGTAATTCCGTCTATTGATAAATCTACAAGTTTTTTGTAATTCCACTTTGTTTTGCCTGCAGCACGTGGGTCTCTATCATACAAAATTTCCTTTTTATTATATCCAATCCAACTAAACAAACCTTTTGTATATCTTTGTGATTCACGAATAGATTTTAGTGCCTCTATGCATCTTCTATCTAATAATCTAAAATCTCCTGTATCTTTTTGAATTGTAATTTTAGTAAATGATTGTAATACTTTATAATACATTGTTGATGTAAACTTCTTTAGCCAACTTTCACCTTTTCTTGACCTTCTTTTTGCATATACATCATCAAACCCTTCTTCCCAGTATTTTATCATTTCTGGTATCAGTTCAGGTGGGTCTTGAAGATCTGCATCTATAATAACAACAGCATCTCCATTGCAGTAATCAAGTCCTGCTATCATTGCTGTTTCTTTACCAAAATTTCTAGATAAATTTAAGTAACATACTCTTTTATCTTTCATTCTTAATTCTTGCATTATTTTAAATGTGTTATCTTTACTGCCATCATTTATAAGAAGAATTTCAAAATCATATTTAGTATTTTCATCCATTAGTTTTTTTAGTCTTTCATATAACATATATAAAACTTCTTCTTCATTATAGGCAGGTACTAGAATAGTTATTAATTTTTTTTGTTCCATATGTTTTTATCTCCTTTATTGCGACAAAATACCCATATATATTATCACAAATTTTATTGATAGTAAACATTAATTTAATATTTTTGCATTATTTATCATTTTATAAGTCTTACATATATTACAGTCCCTACAAATAGAAATTCTATCTTCAAATATAAGCTTTAAAGTATTTATAAATTCATCTTCCTCATCTATTATATGGATTTCTAACTTTTTAGGTAACATACTAAGAAGTGTATTTAAAGCAAAATCATTAGATGAAAAAGTAATGTCTGATAAATATTTTGCATTGTAAATATTTTCAGATAAAGACACAACATTTTTATTTTCGTCTAATAATATTGACTCTCCATGCATATAAATAAGATGTAAAATATTTGTTGTTACAGGTGTAGTATTAACATATATTTTTAACAAATTAATAAACTCAGTATATTCTTTCTCAATTATATACTGATTTACAGCCATGTCTACAATATTGTCAAGAACCTTTTTATACTCTTTTATTCTAAAATTAACAATTCCATCAAGTACTATTTCTCTTCTAGCACTTTTTATATATTGTTCAACTTCCATATATAATTTTTCTTTTTTATCTAAACTTTCAACTTTTGTATATTCTATACAATTGTCCATAATGATTTTCTTTTCATAATCATCAAAATAAAAATAATTGCTATTAATCATTTTATTTAGTAATTTTTGTTCATAAAATTTAGTAATTGTATCACAAATAAGTTCCGTAACAAATCTTGTAAAACTTTCTATATCTTGCCCCATATAATGAATGAACACATTTTTATATATTTTAAATTCTTTTTCACAATAATAAATATCATTAAAGTCTATTATTTCAATTTTATTTAGCAAATAATCTATAATATTTTGATTGTTTGTTTTTATGCAAAATGATTTCATAAAAAGAAAATCCCCTTTCATCACATATATTATCTGCTAAACAGTTGTTAGATATACATATTTTATTCTGTTTATTAATAAATGTGATTAAAGGACATTTTCTTTAAAATTTAAATTCCATCTAGTCCATTTTTTAAATTATATACATTGGTATATCCATAATTTTCTAATATTTTTTTTGCTTGTCTACTTCTATGACCACTTGCACAATAAACTATAATCTCTTCATTTATATTTGGAAGCATATATATATTATTTTCCAAATCATATACAGGTATATTAATAGCACCTTCTAAATGCCCTTCATTATATTCCTGTATACTTCTTACATCAATAAGTAGCGCTCCATCCATTATAACCATATTATTTAATTCGTTATATGAAATTTCCTTATCGTCAAATCCTCTATAAAATATTCTTTTAAATCTTTTAAGCAACTTTCTCACTCCTTTACATAAGATTGTTTTTACCTAAAAGTAAAACGACATTACTATATAATATTAATAATGTCGTTTTTTGTTATATTTTATTGTTCTTTTTCTTCTACTTTCATATTTTCTAACTTCTTCTCATTTTTGAAACTTAATGCTGTAATAGTTATAATGTATAGCATTAATACTACAGGTACTACAAAGCGATTTATAGGAAAACGGCTAATTGCAAGTACTCCAAAGAATACTGCTTGTACAGCTCCTGTATATAATAAATATGAAAGTGCTGTTTTTATAATACCTAATTTTCTATAACGTACAATTACATAAACCAATATTATTACCGCACTAATTGCAATAGGTGCAATGTATGGCTTTATAATACTTGATAATTTTACTTTTGGATTATGAATAATTGTAATATCAGCAGTTTCAATATCTGATCCATATTTTTCGTTAATTTTTGTTTTTAATTGTTCTATTTGATCTTTTAAATTTTCATCTGCTCTATCAGTTACTGTAATTGCTACCATATCTTCAAATAATTCTATTTGATTTACCATTACTTTTTCGTTTGGAAATACTTCTTTAGCAATGGCTCTAATTTCTTCAATGTTAACTATTTTTTGAGCATAAATGTCTATTTCAGCATTTTTACTGTATATTAAATCTACTTTTAGACCTATTGTTAAAGTAATAACTACTCCAGCAATAATAATACAAGCTAAAATTGCATATATTAATTTTTTCATATTTTTGTACCTCTTTCAATTACTAATTTTTTGTACCACATATTAATAAAGTTCTTGTTAAAACTGTGTTGTATACAAATGTTGTGATAATTCCCCAGAAAATAATTTCTCCAAAGCTAAATATTGGCATCCAGTTTACGAAACATAGTGTAATTCCTACTACTAATGCAGGTATTAATATAAATATCATTGCCTTTATAGTTTTATTAAATGCTTTTTTTACATCTTTATCTTCTTTTATAGATTTTAACAAATATACACTAAATATATAATTTAATGCAATTGAAATAATTACTCCTATTAACCCTTCTATTGTTACAATAACATTTGTATAACGAATAATAATTAATAATAAAGCAACATATCCAATATGAGCTATTGCAGTTAAAACTCCTAATCCTTTATATCTAATAGCAAGTATTATACAAGCTACTAGAATAATAGCTATAACAATTATACTTGCAATTATAATATCTTTTTGTATTATGTCTGATAACACATATCTATTTTGTGATACTGTATAGCTTACTGGAAAGTTTCCATCATTTAAAAGAATTGCTAAATTTTTTGCTTGATTTATATATGAGTTTAGAGTATCTGTGTCTTTTGTTGCACTTCCTATTGAAAGTGATATAACACCATCAGAAATTTCTTCATCAAAGCTTGTACTAATTAATGATGAACCATCAACTTTAATAGATATTTCTTTTGCTTCTTCATCTTCACTATGTTCTTCTCCATCTTCGTGTGAATGCTTATAAGTATTAGATATTTCTTTTACTTTTTCTACAGAATCTTTATTAAATTCGAAATTTATATATACTGTTGTAGCTAATGTTGAAGCATCAGAACTATAAGCAACTTTTGTTTCTTTTAAATTTGAATTATCTAATAATACATTTCCATCTTTATCTTCTACAGTTAGTTTTCCTGTTGAATGTAAATATTGAATTGCAGTATCTGTATTATCATCTTCTGGAATTTGGATTGTCATTTTACCTGTTCCTTCATTTTGTCTAATAATATATTCAGATACTCCAAAATCGCTTAGTCTCTTTTCAATTATTTTTTTAGTTTGTAAATAGTTTTCTTTTGTAAGTGTTTCAGCTTTATTTACAGGTACCTCTTCTTTTGTACCATCTTTTGCTTCTTCTGTAACAACTTTACCATCCTTATCGTAATAAATCGTATTTACTGTTTTATCAACTTCTATTGTTACAACTCTGCCACCCTCTAAGTCCATTCCAAACTTAAAATCTTTCAATAGATTTGTCATTGAATTTTTCTTTTGTATATATAATCCACCAAAAGAAACTAATGTTAATAAAATAACTAATAATATAATTAATGCTATTTTTAATCCTTTATCTAATTTCACTTTTTCTTCCTCCTATAATAGTTTTGTATCATTTATAATTAATTCAAACCATAACCCTAAATACTTAGCTGCATGTTTGCTCATCATAGTCCTGTCCATAAATATTTCAAAATAATCTAATACTGGTGATATTTTTGTATCAATTGTTAAATCTAATGTAATTTTTCTTTCTTCTTTATTTAGTATAAATTTTGACTCAGTTACTGCATAATTTACCTTGTCGTGTTTATCAAATGTTGATATATTTGTATTTACCACTCTATCTCTATGTGCATCTGATTTATCTGCTAAAATAAGTGCTGCTGATATGTCACTTACTGCAGTTCCTGTTTGTTCATCATGATTTCCTATAGCCATCATAATTTCTGTTCTGTTTTCTACATCCATTCCCATATCTTTTAATATATTATAAGCCAAAACTGCACCTGTATGAGCATGATCTACTCTGTTAACACAGTTTCCAATATCATGCATATATCCTGCAATTCGCGCAAGTTCTATTCTTTCTTCTGGATATCCAAGTGTTTGTAATACTTCGGCTGCTCTATTAGATACAATTGTAACGTGTCTTACTGAATGTTCTGTATATCCAAGTGCATTTAGTTGTTTTTGAGAACCTTCAACCAAAGCTTTTACTTCTGGATTATTCCTTACTTCTTCTAATGTTATCATATAAGCCTCCCACGTAAAATTAATACTTCAATTGATTTTATATTAAATATATAAAAATATCAACAGTTTTTATAAAAAAGTAGAGTAAATTTTTATAAATTTACTCCAACAATTCCACCTATCATTCCAGCAATTACTCCAACTGCAATCATTATAATTGATTTTGTATCAAGCATAAAACCGAGATATTAAAATACTTGATAATAAATATATAAAGATCATATATATAAGTCCTACCAATGCACCATTTAACATTCCCTGTTTTTTTATTTTGAAACTACTTATTGAGCTTCCTATTAAAATGCTTATACCTGAAATTGCAATTAAAACGACTGTCATAGTATTTTCCGACACATCTGTATATGTTAATACTGTAGCATAAATAAGTAGTAAAATAATTGAAATAACAATTGAAAAAATACTTCCTTTTATTACTCTAGTAACATTTTTATTTAAACCTATACTTCTATTTTCTGTTTTTTCCATAAAAATATTCTCCTTAATCGTTTTTATTTTATAATATTCTTTTTATTATAAAATAGAACGATTAAAGGAGAATTTATTAAATACTTTTATTATTGTGCTGAACCTGTATTTGAAGAAGTTACATTTCCATAAGATGGTGCTACAGAATTTGTTTGTGAAGATGGTACATTTGCATTTGTTTGCCCTCCATTTACAGTATTGCTTTGTACAGTAACAGAATTTGTATTATTTGAACTTACGGTATTTCCTGAAGTACTATTTGTAACTTCAGTTGGTATAGTTGAAGTTTGCGTTGTTTTATTAGCCTCTGTATTACTTGTAGTATTATTAACAATACTCATATCTTCCTTTTTTACATCTAGTCCATATTTTTCCATATAGCTAATAATTTCAACTTCATTAGTTCCTTGAGACATATAATATGTTGTTTTACCAGAGCTTACAACTGCATACATAGAGTCTAATTGACATGGAATAAGTTCTTTTGCTTGATTATTAACTATTCCATATTTCTTATTTTGTCCTACTACTAAATATTCTTTTTCAGGAACAAATAATATATTATTACCTTTTTTAGCAGTTAAGCAGCCTAATTCATCATAATTAAGTTTTAAAGCTAAGTTTCCAGATTTATCAAATAATCCCCACTTTTTATCTTTTTGAACAGGAATATATTTGTTAAATATAAAATATGGATTTTTTATTTCATTTCCTGCAAATGTTGCTGCGTCAACACCTATTTTATCATATTCTGTATAGATAATTGTATTTCCTACTTCATTAATTACCCCATATTTATTATTGCTCTTTACTAAATATAAATTTGATTCTTTGTCAAGTTGTTTTATATCGTCATAATTTGCTTGAATTTTTGTACTTCCATCTATAGCTAGTATTCCCATCTTTCTATCAGTAGTAGTTACAATAAAATCTTTACTACTTTCTATAAATTTAATACTTGTATATTTAGTTCCAATAATTTCTTTTCCATCAATGGTTCTAACACCAAGGTTTCCATTTGCATTTTTTACAACTATCATATTTTGTAAAAGTGCTTTTTGATTACTAAAATCTTCTAAGCTTGCATCTAAAATTTTTGTAGGGTAGTATGTAGTTAAATATGTTAGAGAATATGCTGTATATTGATTAGTTTTACTGCTATAATTTATTAAACAATTGGCTGCTATTTGCATTCCTTCTACACTCATATATAATTTATTATTAATGTTTTTTACAGCTTTATCAATTATAAAATATTCACTGTCTGTTTCTCCAGTTATTGTTTTGATTATTTGATTTGAATCTAGTTCAAATGAAGCCTCTTCAAAAGAACTTTGAATATATCCTTTTGTATCACTTTCTGATTTATGATCTCCTCTATATACATTATATCCAACAAGTGGTGCAAAATCCTCTATCGATACATAAATTGTGTTATTCTCAATAACAAACATTTTATCCGAAAATTTAGATTGACTTTTATCATCTATTGTAAGTTTAAGCATATTGGTTTGTAAGTTATTTAGCATTATAGCTAATCCAACACATATAGCTACTAAGATAGCTATCATAATTATAATAATAGTCATAATAAGTTTTGTTTTTTTGTTTTCTGATGCTACTTCTTCGTTTTCTAATAAATTCATAACAACCTCTCCTATTCTTTTGTGTAACCATATTTCTTATAAAATTCTTTTCTAAATTCTAAAAGATTATCATTCTCTATCTCTATTCTAACTCTTTCCATAAGTTTAGTCAAGAATCTTAAGTTATGAATTGAAAGTAATCTTATTCCTAATATTTCATTTGCCTTTACCAAATGTCTAATATATGCTCTTGTATAGTTTTTACATGTATAGCAATCACATTCACTATCTAATGGACCCCAGTCTTTTTCATATGTTGCATTTCTTACTACAACCTTTCCGTTCCATGTCATTGCTGTTCCATTTCTTGCTATTCTTGTAGGAAGTACACAATCACACATATCTATTCCAGCAATTGCTGCTTCAATAAGATAGTCTGGAGTTCCAACTCCCATAAGATATCTTGGTTTATTTTCAGGCATTAAAGGTGCTGTATAATTTAACATTTTTAAAAATTCTTCTTTTGGCTCTCCTACACTAATACCTCCGATAGCATATCCTGGTAAATCAAGTGCAATTAAATCTTCAGCACTTTGTTTTCTTAAATCTTCGTAAAATCCACCTTGAATTATTCCAAACAAGCCTTGTTTGTCTACTGTTTTATGAGCTTTTTTGCATCTGACTGCCCATCTTGTTGTTCTTTCCATTGACTGTTTTGTATATTCATATGTAGATGGATAAGGACAGCATTCATCAAATGCCATCATAATATCTGAGCCAAGTGCTTCTTCTATTTCCATAACTTTTTCAGGAGTAAATAAATGGCTACTTCCGTCCAAATGTGATTTAAAATGAACTCCTTCTTCTGAAATTGTTCTTAATGCTCCTAAGCTAAATACTTGAAAACCTCCACTATCTGTAAGGATTGGTCTATCCCACCTCATAAAATTATGAAGTCCGCCCGCTTCTTTTATAAGTTCATGTCCTGGTCTTAAATACAAATGATATGTATTTGATAAAATAATTTGTGCTCCAACTTCTTCTTTTAATTCCTCTGGTGTCATAGATTTTACTGTTGCTTGAGTTCCAACAGGCATAAATACAGGAGTTTGTATATCTCCATGTGGTGTATGTATAACTCCTCTTCTTGCTCCTGTATTTTTGTCTTTATGAATTAATTCATATGTTATTGCTTGATTCATTACTTTCCTCCATTTTATTCTATAAACATTGCATCTCCAAATGAAAAAAATCTATATTTTTCTTTTACAGCTTCCTTATATGCTTTCATTATAAATTCACAATTTGATAGTGCAGATACAAGCATAATTAATGTAGATTCTGGCAAATGGAAATTAGTAATTAATCCATCTACACATTTAAACTTATATCCTGGATAAATAAATATATTTGTATCTCCTTCAATTGGCTTTACAAATCCATTTTCATCTGCAACAGTTTCTAAAACCCTACAAGATGTTGTTCCAACTGCTATTATACGGTGTCCTTCTCTTTTAGCTTTATTTATTTTTTCTACATCTTCTGGTTTTATATAATAATGTTCTGTATGCATATTATGTTCTTCTATGTTTTCTTCTTTTACTGGTCTAAATGTTCCAATTCCTACATGAAGTGTTACATTAGCAATATCTACACCTTTTTTACTTATTCTATCTAACAATTCATCTGTAAAATGTAGTCCAGCTGTTGGTGCAGCTGCTGAACCTTCATATTTAGCATATACAGTTTGATATCTATCTTTTTCTTTTAGTGTTTCATGTATATATGGTGGAAGTGGCATTAGTCCAATTTGATCAAGTATTTCATTAAATATTCCATCATATTCAAACTTTACTTTTCTGCTTCCTCCGGCCATTTTCTCAAGAATTTCTGCTCGTAGCAATCCATTTCCAAATGATACATTAACACCTTCTTGTAAACGTCTTCCTGGTCTTACCATAACCTCCCAGATATCGCCATCAATACGGTTTAAAAGTAAAAATTCTACATTAGCTCCAGTTTCTTCTTTAACTCCATATAGTCTTGCTGGTATAACTTTTGTATTATTTCTTACTAAACAGTCTCCTGGTTTTAGATAATCAATAATATCTCTAAATGTTTTATGTTCAATTGTTTCATTGTTTCTATGTAATACCATTAATCTAGATGCTGATCTATCTTTTATTGGTACTTGTGCAATTAATTCTTCTGGAAGATCATAATTAAAATCAGATACTTTCATTATTTATTTTCACCTCTTAAATTTTCAAATAATTTCTTTATTCTTTTTACAATACTATTAAGTTCTTCAATAACATTCTGTGGCTCTCTTAGGCTATTTAGTTCGTATGAGTATATGAAATTACTTTCATAAATTGGTTTTGAATTATAGCAATTTTCTGTAAGTCCTACTTTTATTCCACCTGTATTTTTTACCGTATTTTGCATGTATGCTTTATACCATTCTTTTAGTCCTTCTAAGTCTTTTCTTTTGTATCCATATTTTTCATAGTCATGTAAATTAGTTAAGTTTGTATTTTCATATTCTTTTTCGTTTCTTTCTAATGTATGCAAAAATTCATGAATAAAAACTTCTTCAGGGAATGTGTTTATTCTTGTATCATATTTATATACATAACTATTCTCAGTATCTGGAAGCCTTATATTTGAAAAACCAATACCATAATAGTCCATTCCTCCAAGCCCTATCCAGTCATGTACCAATACAGTATTATTATCACCATTTAAACTTCCAAGCCTAGCAATTATATAAATATAATCATATTCTTTGTTATCTAAATATTTTTGAATTGCATTTTTTACATCTTTTGGATCAAGATAATATTCATTTTCCTCATCATAAGATATTGTAGTAACTGGATCTGATATTGAAATTACATCACAGTTCATAATAACTTTTCCATTACTTAGTTCTTTCATAGATTCTGGCAATCTTTTAATATTAGCTGTAATATCATTAATATCTGAATCTGTCATTTTTAGTTTAACATTTTTTGCTTTTCCATTTACTTTTGCATTAACTTCAATATTTTGCATCATAAAACAAGCTACATTCCAATTAGTGTCTGAATCTAAAGAACCCTCTTCTATTTTAAAATTTGAAAACCATGCTATTCCCTTTGACATTTCTTCATAGCCACCAAGTCTAAAGCCTATATCAACACTTGTTCTATTTTTAGAATTGAACATTAGTGATACTTCTGTCCAATCTGTTGTATTTGTTATACTTTTTGAACATTCTGTTGTGTCTCGTATAGATATTTGCGCTCCCCCTGTATATTTATTTTCCTGGTTTACAACATTTTCTGTTTTTATCATACAAGTTACTTTATATGCTGTGTTAGGCTTTGTAGTTATGGTTTCATAAAACATAGAATCGTTATAGTCCTCATTTTCTAGCTTATAACTATTCATTTGAGAATATTTAACTTGTGCATCACGAGAAAAAGTTGTTTTGTCTTTTTCTCGAACACACTTTGTGAAATCATTATAATTGTATTTTGAATAAACTTTATATCCAATCACAATAGCTATGATAATAATAACAATACTTATTATATTTTTTATAGTAATATGGGCATTTTTATCCATATTTATCCATCCTTTTTTGATTTTATTCATGAATTGCTTCACTACATCTATGGCATATTGTTGGATTTTCTTTATCCTCTCCTACAGTTGTAGAATACATCCAACATCTTTCACATTTTTCGCCTTTTGCTTGTTCTACTTTAATTTTGTATTCTTCATCTTCAATAATTTCTAAGTCTGAAACAATAAATACTGTTCTTAATAGTTCTAGATTTTCTTTTAAGAATTCATATTTTTCTTTTCCTGCATAAATGATAACTTTAGCATTTAATGAGTGTCCAATAATTTTTTCATTTCTTGCATTTTCTAATTCTTTTGCAACCTCTGTTTTTAATTTTAAAATTTCATCCCATTTTTTTGATAATTCTTCATTATCATATAATTCATTTGCTTTAGGAAAATCTGTAAGCATTACACTTTCAACATTTTCAGATTTTGTATGGCTCATTGCTTTCCAAATTTCTTCTGCTGTAAAGCATATCATTGGTGCAAGTATTTTTACTAAGCTGTCTAATATAATATACATTGTTGTTTGTGCAGCTTTTCTTTCAACTGAATTCTTCTTTGATGTATATAATCTATCTTTTATAATATCTAAGTAGAAATTACTCATATCTATTACGCAAAATTCATTTATATCATGGTAACAACTACTAAAATTGTAATTATCATAATTGTATGTGCAATTCTTAATTAATTTATTTAATCTTGTTAATGCCCATTTATCTATTTCTTGTAAATCTTCATAAGCAACTGGTTGTTCAGGGTTGTAATCTGAAGTGTTTCCTAAAATGTATCTTGCTGTGTTTCTTATTTTTCTATATACTTCTGCTATTTGTTTTAATATATCATCAGATAAACTTACTTCTCCTGTATAATCAGCTGATAATGCCCATAATCTTAAAATGTCTGCGCCAAATTTGTCTGCAACTTCAGTAGGTACTACACCATTTCCTAAACTTTTAGACATTTTTCTTCCTTGTCCATCTGTTACAAATCCATGTGTTAAAACTTGCTTATATGGTGCAATTCCGTTTGTTGCAACACTTGTTAATAATGATGATTGGAACCATCCTCTATATTGATCATTTCCCTCTAGGTATAAATCTGCTGGATATGGAAGTCCACGTTCTACTAATACGCTTTGATGTGTTGAACCAGAATCAAACCAAACATCCATTATATCTGTTTCTTTTTTGAAATGCGTATGTCCACATTTTGAACATTTGCTGTTTTCTGGCATTAATTCTTCTTCGCTCATTTCAAACCAAGCATTTGATCCTTTTTCTCTGAAGATGTCTTGGATTTTCTTTATTGATTCTTCAGTTACATATGGTTCATTACATTCTTTACAATAGAATATTGGAAGTGGAACTCCCCAAGTACGTTGTCTTGAAATGCACCAGTCATTTCTATCTCTTATCATACTTGCAATTCTTTCTTCTCCCCATGTAGGTATCCATTTTACTGTTTTTATTGCTTCTAATGCTTCTTTTCTAAATCCATCTACAGATGCAAACCATTGATCTGTTGCTCTAAATATAATTGGCTTTTTACATCTCCAGCAATGTGGATATGAGTGTGATATTTCTTGTGCTTTTAGTAAATATCCATTTTCATCTAACCATTTAGTTATTTCTTTATTTGCTTTTGCATAAAACATTCCTGCAAATTGTCCTGCACCTTCTGTTTGATGTCCTTTTGCATCTACTGTAACTACAATGTCTAATCCATTTTTTAGTCCTGCTAAATAGTCTTCTTTACCATATCCTGGTGCTGTATGAACTGCTCCTGTACCTTCTGTTAGTTCTACATTTACGGTATCTTCACTACCCATAATAACTCTTGAGTCTCTATCTAAGAATGGATGCTTGCATAATACACCTTCTAAATCTGTTCCTTTTAAAGTTGCTACCTCTTTATATTCATTTATTCCTGCAAGTGCCATAACTTTTTCTACTAAAGCTTGAGCTATAATTAGTTTTTCTTTTCCTGTATCTACAATACTATAATCAAATTCTGGTCCAACTGTAATTCCCATATTTCCAGGAAGTGTCCATGGTGTTGTTGTCCATATTACAATGTATGTATCTTTTTCATCAAATTTACCTTTGCTATCTCTTACAGGGAATTTTACATAAATTGATGTTGATGATACATCTTTGTATTCAATCTCTGCTTCTGCTAATGCTGTTTCGCAGTCTGTACACCAATATACTGGTTTTAATCCTTTATATATGTATCCTTTTTTATACATATCTCCAAATACACCAATTTGTCTTGCTTCCATTTTTGGATCAAATGTAATATATGGGTTATCCCATTCTCCTAAAACACCTAATCTTCTAAATCCTTTAATTTGGTCATTTTTGTAGTTATCTGTAAACTCTTTGCAAGTATCTCTAAATGTATTTACTGGAATTTTACTTCTATCTAGTCCTAATTTTTCAATTGCCTTTTTTTCTGTTGGCATTCCATGTGTATCAAATCCAGGTACATATGGGCTATAAAATCCTTGCAAACTTTTGTATCTTACTATTGTGTCTTTTAAAATTTTATTTAGAGCATGACCTGCATGTATTTCTCCATTTGCATAAGGAGGTCCATCATGTAATATAAATGTTTTATGACCTTCATTTTTCTTTAATATTTTTTCGTATAAACCATTTTCAAAAATATCTTTTTGAATAGATGGCTCTCTTTCTGGTAAATTTGCTCTCATTGGAAATTCTGTACTTGGCAAATTTAATGTTTGTCCATAATCTTTTTTTTGATTTTCTTCACTCATTTTTATTCCTCCTCGTTTTATATACAATAAAAAAGCTATTTCAATCCTATATAGGACGAAATAGCTTAAATTTATCCGTGGTACCACCTAATTTGAAAGAATTTATATTCTTTCCACTCCATTTCTTTTAACGCAAGATATACGATTTTATTTACTTTACCATTTTTTAGTATTTCAATAAAATAACTAAAAGGTGATAACAAATATATCCTAATTTACCAATCTCTCACCTATCATTGGCTCTCTGTAAAACGTAATAAATTTGTATTGTCCTTTATTATTGTTTTTAACTATTTTCTTGAAATATAATAACATAATTTTCTCTGTATTGTCAATATAAAACCTTGCTTTTTCACATTTTTTCTATATTATTTTTTTATAAAATTTGTTTTTATTGCTGGTTCATAATCTGGTCTTTCAATTTTAGCTATATCTATAGATTTTAGAAGGAATGCCATATTTTTTGCAAGATTTCTCATAGTTTGTAATCCTTCTAAATCCTCTCTTGCTTCTTCTTTATTTGTACCATGTATTTGGTTCCAATATGAACTTCCAACAATATACATATTACTCATTAAAGCATATTTATTAATTTGATCAAATGCCGCTGTTGCTCCTCCTCTTCTACAGCTTACAACAGACGCACATGCTTTCCCAGCAAACATTTTTCCTCTTCCATAAAATACTCTATCTAAAAAAGATGTAAGAGCTCCACTTGCTGCTGCAAAATGAACTGGACTTCCAAATACAAATCCATCTATTTTTTCACTTTCTATTTTATCTAAAAACTCATTTACTTTATCATCCATAAAGCACCTATTATTTGTTTTAATGCAATAATTACACCCTATACATCCACCAATAGGTTTATTTCCTAACCATAAAATTTCTGCTTCAATATCGTTTTCATTTAATGTTTTTTTGATTTCTTCCAATGCTAGATTAGTACATCCATATTCATGTGGAGAACCATTTACTAATAATACCTTCAAAACCAATTCCTCCTTACAATTTTTAAATAATATATTCTTAATTGTAGAGTTTAATGTACATTTGATAATTTTTTAATATTTTTCTAACATAGTTGTTTGTTTCTTTAAACGGAATATTTTCTACATCACTTCCGTCAGATTTTATTATTTCATATTCAATCCATTCATTCACATTTCCAATTCCTGCATTATATGCAGTAAGTGCAAGTATATTATTTCCGTTATAATATTTTAAAAGATAAGAGTAATACGAGGTTCCAAGTTTTATATTTGTCTCAGGGTCATACAAATCGCTTTCTTGTACATCTTGTACATCAATTGTTCTTGCTCTTTCAACAGCAGTAGTCTCTAATAATTGCATTAATCCAATTGCTTTACTTTTCGATTTTACATTTGGATCAAAATTGCTTTCTGCCTTTATAATTGCATAAATCATATATTTATCAACATTTTCATCTTTTGAGTATTTTTCAACATATTCAGAGTATTTTATTGGATAGATTTTTTTTAAAATTTTGTCTTGTATTCTTACTATTTTGAAAAATACAAAAAGAAGTACAAATATTATTGTTATTGCCACTAGACAAATAATTAACTTTTTCGCCATGAATTACTCCTTTGTTAAAATCATTTTGCATCATACCAATTTTCCGCTTCTGATACTTCAACTTTTAACGGTATGATAAGTTTTGATGCATTTTCCATTGCATCTTTTAATATATCTTTTACTTTTTCTTTATCCTCAATTTTACATTCTATCATAAGTTCATCATGTACCTGTAAAATTAATTTAGCATCTAAATTTTCATCTTTTAATTTCTTTAAAACTTTTATCATTGCAATTTTCATAATATCTGCTGCAGTACCCTGAATTGGTGTATTCATTGCAGCTCTCATTCCAAATTGTCTAACCATATAATTGTTAGAAGATAGTTCTGTAATATATCTACGTCTATGATATAAAGTCTCTACATAGCCTTTTTGCTTTGCATCTTCTACTATATCATTCATAAACTTTTGTATTCCACTGTATTTTTCTAGGTATTGATCTATATACTCTTTTGCTTTCTTTTTAGAGATTCCTAACTGTTCCGCAAGCCCAAAATCACTAATTCCATATACTATACCAAAATTTACAGCTTTTGCTGAACTTCTCTGTTCTTTTGTAACTTCATCCATAGGTATTCCTAAAACTTTTGAGGCAACTTGTTTATGAATATCCTCATCATTTTTGAAAGCTTCCACCATATGCTCATCTTGTGAAATATGAGCTAATACTCTTAATTCTATTTGAGAATAGTCTGCATCAATAAATATATATCCTTCTTCTGGTTTAAACACTTTTCTTAGTTTTTTTCCTAGTTCTACCCTTGTTGGAATATTTTGAAGATTTGGCTCTGTACTGCTAATACGACCTGTTGCTGTAATTGTTTGATGAAAATACGAATGTATTCTTCCTGTTTTTTTATTAATATATGGTATTAATCCCTCTACATAAGTTGAGTTTAGCTTCATTAAGCTTCTATACTCTAATATTTTTTCTATAACAGGATGTTCTTTTTTTAGTTTTTCTAATATATCTACATCTGTTGAATATCCATTTTTTGTTTTTTTGTACACTGGTAAATTTAGTTTTTCAAATAAGATATTTCCTAATTGTTGTGTTGAGTTTATGTTAAATTCTTCCCCACACAACTCATATATTTCCTTTTTTAGTACATCTATTTGAGCCTTTAAATCATCTCCAAATTTTCTTAAAGATGCTTCATCTACTCTCATTCCATTTACTTGCATTTCGCCAAGTACAGAAACAAGTGGCATTTCAATATTATTAAACAAATCTAATAAATTATTTTGCTCTAGTTTCTTATATGTTTCTTCATATATTCTTTTTATTAAATATGTTTTAAATCCATATACATATTTTTCATTTTCATTACTTTCTTCATCTTGAAATAAAGTAATTTGTTTATTTTTCTTTTTATCTTGTTCATATTGTGATAAATATTCATTGGCATCAATTTCTAAATACAAATCTGAACTTGCTTCAATAGTATATGTGCCCATTGTAGAATTTAGGTCATATGCTGCAACTTCAATATCATAATATACATTTTCCATATTGATTCCAATTTGTTTTAGTAAAACATAATCTTCTGACAGGTGATATCCTATCTTTTTTACTTCTATACTTTCAAATATATTCTTAAAGTTTTCTATAAATTCGTTATTATTTAATTTTATATAGTAAACCTCATTTTTTTCTTCATCATATATACTAATACTGCTAATTTTCTTTTTTATAATCTCTGTATAATCTGGAATTTCATCAGTTTTTCCAAGAAAATATATTAGAGTTTTACTTTTCTCAATTTTTTCTAGTATTTTATTAATGTCTTTTAATTCCAATTCTTTTATATTAACAAAATCCTCAATTTTTGTATTTTGTTTATTTTCAATATTGACATTTTCAAATCTATCTTTAAATCTTTCGATAAATCTATTAAATTTTAATGTTTTAAATACTTCTAAAACTGCGTCATTTTGCCATTGTGTAAGCTTTAAATCTTGAACCTTCTTTTCTATCGGAACTTCTGTATTTATAGTTCCTAAAGTTCTAGATAACATTGCTAAATCTTTATTTTCTAATAACTTTTCTTTTAATTTACCCTTAATAGCATTTGGACTTTCTTCTAATGTTTTATATATTTTATCAATATTTTTATAATCTTTAATTAATTCAAGTGCTGTTTTTTCTCCAACCCCTGGTACTCCTGGAATATTGTCAGAAGTATCTCCCATAAGTCCTTTTACTTCAATAAGTTGGACTGGTTTTACTCCATATTTTTCAATAATTTCATCTTCACCAAATGTATCTGTTTCTGTTTTTCCCATTTTAGTATGAGGAATTCTAATTACTATTTTTTTACTTGCAAGCTGAAATGTATCTCTATCTCCTGAAACAATTGTAACATCTAAGCCTTCCTTTTCCCCTCTTTTTGCAAGTGTTCCTAAAATATCATCAGCTTCATATCCTTCTTTTTCAATTATTGTTATATTCATTTTAGTTAAAATATCTTTAATAATTGGCATTTGTTCAGCAAGTTCATTTGGCATACCTTTTCTTGTTGCCTTGTATCCCTCATACATTTTATGTCTTGCAGTTGGCGCTTTTAAGTCAAATGCAACAGCCATATACTCTGGATTTACATCATCCATTACTTTAAACAATATAGCTAAAAAGCCATATACAGCATTTGTGTACTTTCCATCTGGTGTTGTTAACATTTTGTTTCCCATAATACCATAAAACGCTCTATTTAATATACTATTTCCATCTATTAAAACTATTCTACTCATTATTATTTACCTTGGCTATTTGCATTTAGCCTTTATCCTCCTTTAGTACTTTTTTAATATTTTAAATATCTAATTTCTTCTGTGCTACCATCTTCACATAAAAGTTTAATATATAGTCCATCATTTTTTGATGTTGTTCCTAAAAACTCAGTAACAGATTTACTTGTAGATAATTTAACCTTTTTTTGATTTTGGTTAGTAGCATTAGGTGAATATATTACATATAGTTCATTTGAATTTGTAATATAATATAAATCAACCACATCAGCCGCATACATTGCAATGCAATACATATACTTAGCATTTGCATTTTTAATTACAGCCTTATTATTTCCTTGACTAATAATTATGTCTTCACTGTCTATTTTAGCTACTAAATCTGAAGAATGGTTTGAATAACCATAACACAAAACGCCATCAACCAATGTTAAAGTTGTATCTCTATGAAAATCTTTTGTTCCATAAGATGATGTATTTGTAGATGTATTTTTTGATGTATCTTTTTTGCTCTCATTTTTATTTGTAGTTTTATCATTTTCATTTTTATCAATTATAGCTATATACGAGTTATTTTTGTTTGTTTTTTCTTCATTTATGTTTTTACTTAAATCATTAAAAAATCTTTCAATATTAAATTTAGAGTTTTCGTCATTAAAACCTTCATATATTTTGCTAAAATTAGCAGAAATAGATGCAATAATTATAACTGCAAGTAGAACTCCAAGAATTGCAGGTGCTACTGATAATTTTGGTTCTTCTTCGTCTTTTAATTTTATATGTGTATTTTTTGTATACCATTTTGTGATATTTATAGGTAACCATAAAGCATAAATTCCAAATGTTATAATACATAAAAACCACCATAATAAGTAGTGTCCAATTAAGCTTACTGCTTTTCCATCAAATACTATCTTTTTACGATTTATAACAGTATGTTTTGCAATCCATCTTTGTTTGTAACAAATTCCAAATGGGTATAATATTCCAAATGATATAAGTGTTAAAAGTTTGCAAAATAAATTTACTCCAATTAGTCCTAGTAGTCCTCCTGTAAAGCAACTATCTCCTTTTGTATATGGCTCATTTTCGAAATATGTATTAGACGCAATCCATTTTTGCTTTTTTACAGGAATCCATAGTGCATAAATTCCAAAAGTTATAATAGAAAAGAATATCCATTTAAATTTCTGTACAAATAATGATGCTCCAGTTCCATTAAATTTTAATCTTTTTCCATTATATACGGTATGTTCTACATCATAAGCAATTAAAAGTTTCTCGCCCCATGCTGAGGCAATTCCAAAAGATACAAGAGTTATTAAGAATGATAAAATTCTATAACCTATTATTTCTAGTAATTTACCATCATAAAATGAATCTGTCCTTTCAATTTTAGGTTGCATTTGAACCTCGTCATATTGTTTTGTTAGATCTCCTTCTTGCCTTTCTGTGATAACTTGTGCATTTTTTTCTTCCATTATAAATCCCCCTTTATATTTTTTAATTTATATATCTTTTATAATATTGGTATATTCTTCGTTTCTTTGCATTTCTTCATCATACTTTTTTTCATATGCTTTAATTTCTTCTGCAAAATCATTGTAATCCATAAACCATGTTCCAATTTTTGTATCATCAAACCCTGCTATTGTATGAAAATCTATTACCTTATATCCTAATCCTATGTATACTATTGTTCCTCCATCCATAATTACGCCATACGGGTTAATACAAAACATTGGTCTTTCTTGTTTTTGAACTCTATTATAATCTACTATAAAAAATGTTATTGCTAATGCAATTATTAAGAATACAACCACTAAAATTATTTTTGAAACTACTTTCATTTTTTCCTCCTTTACTTTTAAAATATTATTCTCATTAAACCTCTTATTCAATAGGCTCTAAATAGGATATCTTTTTACCTTTTAATTTTGCATATTCAATTTCAGCTTTTGTATTTTCTCCTATATAACCATTTACATTAATTACATAAATTTCGTCTGACATATCTATTTTTTGTTTATGCATTTCAACCAACATTTTTTTAATGTATGGATTTATATCTTCTTTTTTTATATTATTAAAGAAATTCGGTGTTAATACAATATTTTCATTTAGAGTAAACTTTTCATAAACTTCTAGAAATGTATCTTTAAATTTAACTGGACCACATAAAGTTATTACATTGTATTTATTCTGTGCCTCCTTAGGTTCTTCATTTTTTTGGGTAAAAAATACTATATAATTTTTTTTATGTCCAAAACGAGTAGTTTCTTTTTCTTCTATTTTTAAAATCTTAAATATATTCAAGTATTTAGTTAAGTCTTCTTCGTCAAATAACCTAATATATTTATTTTTATTAAACCAATAATGCTTTTCTATTTCTATAGCTGTATCTTTAATTTTTTCATACCCTTGTATTCCATTTACACTGCCTATAAATAATCCATCCTGCTTTAAAACTCTTTTTATCTCATCCATAAGTTTTCTGGTGTCCTTGTCTGAAAAATAATGAATAGATAAATTTGCAAATACTAAGCTAAATGTATTATCTAAAAAAGGTAATTTTTCCTGCATATCAATTTTAATAATGTTACTGTTAAATTCTTTTACTTTTTCTAATGCAGTATCAGAAATGTCTACTGAAACTACTTGATACCCATAACTCATTAATTCTTTTGAATATTGCCCTATACCACATCCTAAGTCTAGGCAAATTCCTTTGCCAGAAAAATATTTTTTATAATCTTTTATCCATATATCATCTTCTAATTTCTCGTTAATATGTTTTTTCCAATATTCATCATTTTTAAAATATTTACTTTCCATAACATTAATCCTTTAATTTGTTTTCTATATTTTATTTCACGTTATTAAAAATTTCTATACCTAATATTTCAATGATAGTTCCGTCTTCAAATGTTCTTTCTGCATCTTCAGTTAATTTATATCTGTGAACTTTTGAAACTTTGTATAATAATGCCGTATATTCAACAGTTCCACCATCATTTAAACCTCTTGGTATTGGAATTAATAAAATGATTAAAACTATGATTATCATTACTATTATTGCTTTCTTTTTCATAAAACACACCTCTTATTAACCTTCCTTATCAATCATATACTTTTTCTAAATCGCTATTTTTCAATGTACTCTCCAATCTTAAAATAACTATTTTCGTAGATAATTGCAAATCAATATAAAAAGTCCTGATTTCCTACTTGTACTCTATATTCTTCACCTACATAAGTAAAATCTTTCCCTATTTCTAATATAAAATCCTTCATATTGGAAATAATTGCCTTTTTCAAGTCTTTTTCTGAATATTGATTTGGTAAATCTAAAAATTCTAAACTATAAGTATCTAATATCTTAGTGTTTGGATAATCTTCTTCTCCCACAGTTTTTGATAAACTTTGATTTGCTTTACCATTTGATAACATATATCTATGAAAATATCCACTTGAAATTTGTCTATCTAATTCTCTTTTGGAATAATTATTTTTTATGCACATTTTTATATAGAATTCTTTTTCTTCTATTGAATTAGTGGCACCTAATATCATAACATTATGAGTCCAACTAATTTGTCTCACCAGTGGAGCGACAATTTCATTATCTTTATATGTTTCATAAAACTGTTTCATTCTGTATATTCCTGCTCTATTAAATCCTTTCATTGTAGGATATTCCCTTTTCATAAATTCTACTAATTTATCAACAATTTTATCTCCCCAATTAGAATCATCTACTTTTTCACTTATATATTTTCCAAAATCCCAATATAAAGATATTAGTTCTTCGTTAACTTTTTTATATGCATTATTTCTTCTTGTTTCAATCATATTTATAACTTCACTAAAATTAAGTTCTAAACTGTTATCCAAACTCATTTCTCCTCTCTATTCAATAACTCTTGTTTTGTATAATAAAAATTTAAATATGTAGTATCAAATAATTCTGCCATTAAATTTTGTGTAATCCATACATTTTCGTCTTCTAATCTTACTTACCATTTATATTTTGTCCTTCTTAATTTGCTTTGCGTATCTATCCTCCTCTCAACTCCTCGTATCTAACCATACAAATTTGCGTACCCTGTCGTTCTTCATTAAAATAATTATAATATCAAGGGTTTCGAGGACTTTTTTCTTCAATTTTCCCTATTTTTCAATATTTTCATAATTTTATGTAAGTGTTCTTACATAAGGTTTTCTAGTTTTTGAGGTTATAATATATAACCTCCTTTACTTTTAATTACTTTTTAATATTTAATCTATTGGCTTCAATAAGCAACTTATCAAAATCCGAAACTATCTTTTGATTTTTATTAAATTCATTATACTCTTTTTCCGCCTTTTCTTCTGCCTGTTTTCTTGAAATTTTTCAATTATCTTTTAAAATATCATATTTTCTAAATTCCAAAAATTCATTTATACTTTTTGCAAATTCTTCCATAGTAAATGTGTTTTCTCTTTCTACTAGGTCTTCTATATAATCAAAATATCCTGAAACCGTTCTCTCTAATCTTTTTATTTGTTTTTCATCTAGATAGTTTTTAGCAATCATTACATCTGATTTTAATATTCTTCCATCTGGTGAATTTTTCCACGTTGTTAAGCCCATACTGCATTCTGCAAATATATCTGTTATCTGTTGCCATATTCTTCGTTCACTTGTTCTAATTGAACGAATTCTCTCTAATAATTCTTTGAAATAGTCTTTCCCAAATTTTGGTCCGTTTTTAAGTAATTCATCATTTAAAACAAATCCTTTTTTTATGTATTCTTTTAATGTATTAGTTGCCCATATTCTAAAATCTGTTGCTTGTTTTGAGTTTACTCTATATCCAACGGCTATAATTACATCTAAACTATAAAATGATATTTCTCTTGAAACCTCTCTGTTTCCTTCTTTCTGAACTGTTCGAATTTTTCGAATAGTTCGATTTTCTTCTAATTCATGTGTTTCAAAAATTTCTTTTAAATGATAATTTATTGTGTTCACTTCTACTTCAAATAATTTTGACATTGATTTTTGAGTCAACCAAAAATCTTCATTATCATATAAAACTTCTACTGATATATTTTCATTATTTTGGCTTTGATACACGATTAAATCTTTTAAATTTTCTATCGGATTCATATTTATACTCTCATCCTCCTCTCTATTTTTCTATAACTTGTAATTTCTCGCTATCATTAACATGACTCTTTCTCAACTTTATTCAAATAGAAATTATATATTTTATTGTTTGCT
>CAKOVH010000013.1 GCA_934121885.1 uncultured Clostridia bacterium
AATGCGAGAGAATGTTATATTGATGGATGTTGGAATAAAGAAAATGAAGAAGATTATTTAACAGAGATTCAATTTCCAGTTAAGAAAAGATAAATATAAATTACAATTTAAAAGAAAAAATATAAAAATATTAAAAAGAGAGAAAATACCTAGATTTATAGTATTTACTCTCTTTTTTACTATAATTACTATACCACAAAATTACAAAAAATTCAAGACTTGTAATTTATACTAAAATGATATATTAAATATATAGTTGCAACTATATATTTATATAAAAAAAGGTGTGAATTTAAAATGAAAGAAAAAAATATGACAGCTCTTGTTTGTTGTTTTGCAAGAGCATATCATAATAAAAATAGTAATATAAAAATTTATGAAGATAATTTAGCTGAAAAAATTTTATCAAAAGAGGAATATGATAATATTTCAATCAATATGAGTAATGGGATTAAATTTTTTAATCCTAAATTTACAGGAAATAATAATGAAGCACTTGATTGGATTGTAAACAATAATTTAGCACCATCTATTTTAGCAAGAAGTGCTTTTACGGCTAAGTCAATACAACGAGATAAAAGATTAGGATTGAAACAATATTTAATATTTGCATCAGGTTATGACACTTATGGATATAGTGACAAAGAATTGCAATGTTATGAATTAGATAAAGCAAACATTATTAAAGATAAAATTAAAAGAGTTAAAAATGCCAATATTGATTATTCAAATGTTAAATATATAGAAACGGATTTTTCATTAGACGATTGGCAAAATTATTTAATAAATAGTGATATAAAATGGAATAAAAAAGTATTTTGTAGTATGCTTGGTATTAGTTATTATTTAACAAAAGATCAATTCTATAATATGGTTAATAAAATTTCAAAACTTATATGTAAAGGAAGTACAATCATATTTGATTATCCTATAATAGAAGATTCAGAGAAAGAAGAAATCACAAGAAAATTGGCTAAAGGTGCTAACGAAGAAATGAAATCAAAATATAGCTATGAAGAATTAGAGTCAAAATTTCAAGAGTATGATTTGTTAATTTATGAACATCTTGATGATAAAGATATAAATGAGCAATATTTTAAAGAATATAATTTGAAATCGAAAAATAAAATAATAGCACCAAAAGGAGTTAATTATTGTTTGATAGTTAAGCGATAAATTACAATTTATTATAGTGACAAACTAAAAGTTTAATCATGTAAAATTAAACTAAAATATGCGTGAGTAATTAAAAATAAAAATTAACAAAAAGAAAAGCCTCGGAAGTATTCAAACTTCCGAGGTTTAATATATTTTTGCGTAAAAGCATATTATCTCTTACTGAATTGTGGAGCTTTTCTAGCTTTTTTAAGACCGTATTTTTTTCTTTCTTTTTGACGAGAATCTCTTGTTAAGAATCCTGCAGATTTTAAAGTTGGTCTATATTCGCTATTAGCTTCTAATAAAGCTCTTGCAATACCTAAACGGATAGCGCCAGCTTGACCAGTAAATCCTCCACCTTGTACACTACAAATAACATCATATTTATCTAATGTGTTTGTAGCTGTTAACGGTTGTCTAACGATAACTTTTAAAGTATCTGTTCCTAAATATTCATCAATATTTTTTCCGTTAATTGTTATAACGCCAGTTCCTTCTACTAATCTAACTCTTGCAATAGAACTTTTTCTTCTTCCAGTACCATAGAACATTATTTTATCTTTTTTTGCTTTAGGCATTTCTATTTCCTCCTTAAATTATTAATTAAAAATTCCAAATTTCTGGTTTTTGAGCAATATTTTCATGTTCAGCACCAGCATATACTCTTAATTTCTTTAACATTTGTCTTCCTAGACTATTGTGAGGAAGCATTCCTTTTACAGCACGCATCATCATTTGTTCTGGATTATTGTTTAATAAATCTCTTGCACTGATTTCTTTAACTCCACCAATATATCCTGAATGATGTCTGTAAATTTTTTGATCTAATTTTTTTCCTGTTAAAACAACTTTACCGCAGTTTAATATAATAACGTGATCACCAACATCTAAATTTGGTGTATAAGTTGGTTTGTGTTTTCCTCTTAATAATTTAGCAGCCTCAGTAGCAACTCTACCTAAAGGTTTGTTTTCTGCATCAATTATATACCATTTTCTTTCAATTTCACTTTTTTTAATACTATATGTTGTATTATTCATGGTAATATGTATCCTCCATTTCATAACTAAAATTTATATAATTTATATGAAACCAAAGCTAAGAAACTACCGGGGAGAAGTTCTTTACTTGGGTTACAATCTTACATAATGCTTTACTATTGTATAATAAAAACATATAAAAGTCAAGCAAAAATAAAAAAATAGCTAATAATATAAGAGGTTTTTCATTAAATATTGCATTTTTAGGGGAAATATAATATAATCCTATAGATATTAAAGTTAGAGGAGATATGAAAATGAAAGCAATAGAAATCCGTAATAAATATTTAAACTATTTTAAAAATCATGGACATAAGGTTATACCAAGTGCACCATTAATACCAGAAAATGACCCTTCAGTATTATTTACAACAGCTGGAATGCAACCATTAGTACCATACTTATTGGGGGAAAAACATCCTGAAGGAACAAGACTCACAGATTATCAAAAATGTCTTCGTACAAACGATATTGATGAAGTAGGAGATAACCGTCATTTAACATATTTTGAAATGTTAGGAAATTGGTCACTAGGAGACTATTTTAAAGAAGAATCTATAGCAATGAGTTTCGAATTCTTAACGAAAGAACTAGGAATTCCAAAGGAAAAATTATCTGTTACATGTTTTGAAGGAGATGAAAATGCTCCAAGAGATATGGTAACAGCTGAATGTTGGAAAAAAGCTGGAATTCCAGAAGAAAGAATTTATTTTTATGGTAAAGATGATAATTGGTGGATTGCAGGAGAAGAAGGACCTTGTGGACCAGATACAGAAATGTTTTACGACACAGGAAAACCAGCTTGTTCACCAGATTGCCAACCATCTTGTGGATGTGGAAAATATGTTGAAATATGGAACAATGTATTTATGGAATATTACAAATCTAAAGATGGAACATATACAAAGTTAAAACAACATAATGTAGACACTGGCCTTGGACTAGAAAGAATGGCTATGCTACTTCAAGGAAAACAAACACCTTTTGATACAGAACTTTTTGCTCCTATTATGGACAAACTTGCATCTATTGCAAAAGTTGATAATATTGAGAGTAGAAGAATTATTGCAGAACATCTTCGTGCAAGCATGATGGTAATTAGTGATGGTGGAAGACCTTCAAATATTGATAGAGGTTATGTTTTAAGAAAATTAATACGTAGAATGTCTAGACATTTAAATAAATTACAAATTAATTTAGATGAACTTTCTAACTTAATAGATTTAAATATTGATGTCTTAAAAGAGATGTATCCAGAACTTGTAGAAAATAGAGAGATAATAAAACAAGTAATTATAGAAGAAAAAGATAAATTTATGAAAACTTTATCACATGGTGAAAAGGAATTTGAAAAAGCAATTTTAAAAGCAAAACAAGAGAATAAAACAACAATAGATGGACAAACTATATTCAAATTATATGAAACATACGGATTTCCACCAGAAATAACAGCAGACTTAGCAAGAGAGCAAGGATTCGAAATTGATTTAACAGAATTTGATAAATTATTTAAAGAACACCAAGACAAATCAAGATTAGGTAGTGAACAGAAATTTAAAGGTGGACTTGCTGAACAAAATGAAAAAACAATTGCTTATCATACTGCAACACACTTATTACACAAGGCATTGCAAATTGTTTTAGGGGAACATGCAAAACAAAAAGGATCAAATATAACAACTGAAAGATTAAGATTTGATTTTTCACATCCAGATAAAATGACACCTGAACAAATTAAACAAGTAGAAGATCTTGTAAATGAACAAATTGCAAGAGACTTAACTGTAACATGTGAAGAAATGACATTAGAAGAAGCTAAAAAATCAGGAGCTATGGGATTGTTTGAAAATAAATATGGAGAAAAGGTAAAAGTTTATACAATAGGAGATTTTAGCAAAGAAATTTGTGGAGGACCACATGTATCACATACAGGAGAACTTGGACATTTCAAAATAAAGAAAGAAGAATCAAGCTCAGCAGGAGTTAGAAGAATAAAAGCAATATTAGAATAGAGATCAAAAGAAAGAGGAAAGCATATGGAAGATAATTGTATTTTTTGTAAAATTATAAAAGGAGAAATTCCTTCTGAAAAAGTATATGAAGACGAAAAAGTATTAGCATTTAAAGATATAAATCCAGCAGCACCAATTCATATTTTGGTAATTCCTAAAAAACATATTGAAAACTTATTAGAAGTAAAGGATGAAGATAGAGAAATTATATCTCACATATATGAAGTAATTAATAAAATAGCAAAAGATTTAAAAATTGAAAAAGAAGGTTTTAGAGTTATTGTTAATTGTGGAAAAGATGCTGGGCAAGAAGTAATGCACTTACATTTTCATTTGTTGGCTGGAAAAAAACTTGGAGATAAAATAGTAGGATAAAAAAACAAAAAAATGTAGAATAAAGTTAAATTATATGGTATAATAAATGTATATGAAACGAGAGAAAAGGGAGGTATAATATGTTTAATAATAAATATAGTAAATTGCTAACTATTATACTAATTATTGTAATTATAATAATAGTTGGATTATTAGGATATTTTGCATATGATATATACAAAAAGAATGAATATGATATCGATAGTAAAGAGGCAGCAAGTAGATTTGAAGAAGAACTTAATAGAATATTAAATAAAACAACAGGAACTATTATTGATGATACAAATCCTTCAGAAAATATACAAGCAAATACTATAATAGATAATCCAGGTGGAATTGATGTAAACGCTGTATTAGATAATAATACAGTAGATAATAACAATACAAATAATGGTGGTAATAGCGGTGATTCTTCAAACAATGGCGTTATAACAAAAACAAAAGAAGGTTATGATGTTATCGGATTAATAGAAATACCAAAAACAAATATCAAGTATCCAATTATAAAACAAGAGGATGTTAGTATTAATTCTTTAAATGTTGCTATTTGTAATTTGTATGGTGAGTTAAACAAGGTAGGGGGAAATGCTGTTTTAGTAGGACACAATTTTAGAAATGGAACATTTTTCTCAAATAATAGTAAATTAGTAAAAGGCGATAAAATATATATTACAGATAGTACAGGAAAAAAAGTAACATATATAGTTACTAAAAAATATGAAACAAGTAGTGGAAATTTTGATTATGCAACAAGACAAGTTGCAGAGGGAAAAAGAGAAATTTCATTATCAACATGTACAAATGATTCAAAGAAAAGATTAATTATTTGGGCAGAAGACGAATAAATTTAAAAAATATAGTTGACAAAATAGTGTAATATGGTTTAAAATAGTAAATGCGTTTGGAAAAATGCATATGGTGGATGTAGCTCAGTTGGTTAGAGCGCTAGTTTGTGGCACTAGAGGCCGTGGGTTCGAGTCCCATCTTCCACCCCATACTATTCAAAAAATAAATATTGGGCTGTAGCCAAGTGGTAAGGCATTAGACTTTGACTCTAACATGCGCTAGTTCGAATCTAGCCAGCCCAACCAAAAAACTATAACATAGCGTTATGGTTTTTTTATTTGATAAAAACAAAAATAGTTGACAAACTATATAAGATTATAATAAAATCAAAGTATAATACATTAGAAAAAATATAAAATATACTTAAAAATAATAGGAGGAACCAAAACTATGATAGTTGATGGAAAAGGAAAAATATTTGAAGATAGAAGAAAAAATGATAATAGAAGAAAAAATGAATTTGATAACGAAGGCGGAAGAAGAAAAGAAGATAGAAGAAAAGAAGAAAATAATCAAAAAAGAAAAAAATAATAAAATAGTAAAGGTATCACTTTGTAAGTGATACCTTTTTTAAAAGATTAGCAGCATCCACCTCTGCCACCGCAACAGCAGCAAATTAGTATTAAGATGATTATAATCCAGATGCAATCATTACCAAAACCAAAACCGCATCCACAACCTCTATTCTCTGGCATAAAAATTCCCTCCTTTCAAATTAAAGAAAATTTAATGTAAAAGATTAGCAACCACAACCTGAATTGCAGCCACATCCATTGTTACATCCGCCACAGCAGAAAAGTAACAAGAATAGTATTATGAACCATAAAAGTTCACTGTTGTTACAACAATTTCCCATTTCGCGTACCTCCTATAACAATTCGTTTTGCTCTTTCGTATGATATATATTATTCAAATAGAAAAAATCGGTTACAAAGTAAAATGAAAAATTTTAAATAAAAACTATACAAAAGCAATTTATTAATGATATAATTTGAGACAGGATAAACAAATGAATTAATTATGGGGGAAGAATAAATGGGAAATATCGTTTTATTAGATGATTTAACAATAAATAAAATTGCAGCAGGTGAGGTTATTGAAAGACCAGCATCTGTTGTAAAAGAGTTAGTAGAAAACTCTATAGATGCAGGAGCAAACAATATATCAGTAGAAATAAAAAATGGTGGAATTTCTTATATAAGAATAACTGATAATGGAAAAGGAATTATGCCAGATGATATGGAAATGGCATTTGAGAGACACGCAACAAGTAAAATTAGAAAAGCAGATGATTTAGAGGTTGTTACAACAATGGGATTTAGAGGTGAGGCTCTTGCAAGTATTGCATCAATAAGTCATGTTGAGGTAACATCAAGAACAGAGGATAATGATATAGGATGTAAAGTAGAAGTTAAAGGTGGACATATAATAGAAAAAGAAGATATAGGATGTCCAAAAGGAACAACAATGACAATAACAGATTTATTCTATAATACACCTGTTAGATATAAATTTTTAAAGAAGGACTTTACAGAAGCAGGATACATAGAAGATGTTGTAACAAGGATAGCTTTAGTACATCCTGAAATTGCAATAAAATTAATAAGCTCAGGAAAAACAATTATACAAACTTCAGGAAATGGAGATATAAAATCAGTTATATATAATATCTTTGGAAAAGATGTTGCAGAAAATATTATAGATGTAGATTATACATACGAAGATATAAAAGTAAGTGGTGTTATTGGAAAACCAGTAATAGCTAGATCTAATAGAAGTAATCAGTTATTCTTCGTAAATAAAAGATATATAAAAGATAAAGTACTTACAAGTGCTGCAGAGCAAGGATATAAAGGATTACTTACTATTGGAAAGTACGGATTTTTAGTTTTAAATATAGAGATGAATCCTCAAAAAGTTGATGTTAATGTACATCCAGCAAAACTTGAAGTTAGATTTGAAGACGAAAATAAAGTATTTAAAGCAATATATCACTCTATAAAAGATAGTTTATTAAAAGATGATTTAGTTCCAGATAAAACAAGAATAGAAATAAACAAAAATGAGGAACAAGTTAAAAATATTAGTGAAACAGTGCCTGAACTAAATAGGTTGATTGCTGGAAACGCTCAAAATAGTGGACTTTCATATGTTAAAGAATTAGAAAATAAGGAAGTAAAAGAAGAAAGTAAAAAAGAAATTGAAGAGCCAGAAAAAAAACATGGATTATTTTCAAGATTTGGGATAGCAACAAAAAAAGAAAATAAAGATGAAGAAGATGAAGACGAAAATGACAAATACAAAATGGGTAATTTTATAGCACAGATATATAATAATAAACATTTAGAAGAAGTAGAAGAACCAAAAGAAGAACAAAAACATGAGGAAAATATAGTAAAAGAAGATACAAAAGTAAATGATGAAACAAAAAAAATTGATTTATCAGAAATAAATGAAAAAATGGAACAATTATCAAATTTAAAAATAGATAGTGATTACGAAAATTTTGATGAAATGTATGCTAAAACATTTGGAACAGTGAAAAAAGAAGAAGTAGTAGAAGAACCTGATGAAGAGTATAAGCTAAAACAAAATGAACTAAAAACAGTGGAAAATATATCTATTTTTGATAATACAAAAAAAGAAGAAATTCCATTATATAAATTTATAGGAATAGCATTTTCAACTTATATTATTATTGAAATGGATAAAGAATTATATATTATTGATCAACATGCTGCACATGAAAGAATAATGTATGAAAAAATTAAGGAAAATTATTATAGTGATGATAAAAAAGATTCGCAATTAATGCTACTTCCTGACATAATAAATTTGAGCCATAAAGATATGCAAATTGCAAAAGACAATATGGACATATTTGAAAAAGCAGGCTTTGTATTAGAAGAATTTGGAGAAAATACTATAAAACTTACAGGGGTTCCAAATGTATGTATAGATTTAGATACAAAAGAACTATTCTTAGAGACACTTGACGAAATAAATACAGTAGCAAGAACAGCTAAACAAGAAATAGAAGAAAAATTCATTGCAACAGTTGCTTGCAAGGCAGCTGTAAAGGCTAATATGGCTTTAACAAAAGAAGAAGTGGACAACCTTATGAGACAATTACTTGTTTTACCAAATCCATTTACATGTCCACATGGAAGACCAACTGCTATAAAAATGACTAAGGAAGATATTGAAAAAAAATTCTCTAGAAGATAAAGGAGTAAAAAGATGTTAATAATTTTATTATTTGTTCTAATATTGAATATAGTTGCAATTGCCCTAACATATCATTCATTATCAGATTTAGAAAAAAAAGAAAGAGTTATATTTGTAGCTGTAGGAATTGCTATTATGTATATGCTTACATCTGTAATTTATTGGATAAGCACAAAAAATGTGGCTAGTAAAGATGTAGCAGAAAATGCTAAAAATGTAATTACATTTCTTTTCGTACCTATAAATGCAATCCTTACTTTACCGATTATTGCAAAGTCATATAGCAAATACAAAATAGGAAAACTTGCAGGAGATAAATTAAGAAATAGAATTATAGTACTTGCTATACCATTTATTATTGTTTTAATAATTGAATGTTCATATTTTGCAGATATTCAAAATGGAATATTAGAGTTCGTAAAGGAAAATACTAAAAATAGTAATAGTATAAACAGTAATGTAGTAATTAATGATACTACTAATACTCAAACAAATGATGTTGCAAATGGTATAAGTAATGAAGAAAGTAATGAGGTAAATGAAGTAGAGATTAATAATATTGCAAAATAAAGGAGAATTAACATGGAAAAACAAAAAGTGATTGTAATATGCGGACCTACAGCTTCAGGAAAAACAAAGATATCAATAGAAATTGCAAAAAAAATAAATGGAGAAATTGTATCTGCAGATTCAATGCAAATATATAAAGACATGACAATAGGAACAGCAAAACCAACACCAGAGGAAATGCAAGGAATAAAGCATTATCTGATTGATTTTGTTTTACCAAATCAAAGATATAGTGTAGCTGATTATAATAAAGATGCACTAAAAGCAATTGATGAAATTATAAAAAAAGGAAAAACTCCAATTGTTGTAGGAGGAACTGGATTATATGTTAATTCTTTAATATATGGAATAGAATATTCTGATATAGAGGTAGATATAGAATATAGAGAAAAACTAGAAAAAATAGCAGAGTCAGAAGGAATAGAAAGATTATATGAAATGGCAAAAGAAATTGACCCTGAGGCTATAAAAAATATAAGTAAAAATGATCAAAAAAGAATATGCAGAATATTAGAAATCTATCATACAACAGGAAAAAATAAAACAGAGCAAGAAAAAGAATCTAGAAAAAATGGACCGAAATACCAATATCTTCTTTATGGAATAACTATGGACAGGGAAAAATTATATGACAGAATAAATAAAAGAGTAGATATTATGATAAATGATGGATTAATTGAAGAAGTTCAAAATGTTGTAAAAAAATATGATGAATTTCCAACTGCTATGCAGGGATTAGGCTATAAAGAAGTGGTAGAATATTTAAATGGAATAACAACTAAAGAAGAAATGATTGAAAAGATAAAAATGGAAACAAGAAGATATGCTAAAAGACAATTAACTTGGTTTAAAAAATGTGAAAATATTAAATGGATAAATGGACTAGATGATATACAAAATAATATAAAAATTATTTTGGAGGAATATGGTGAAAAATAATACAAAAGTAAAACGAAAAGAAAATAACTTAATAAAAGCAATAAAAAAGAATAAAAAAACTATTATTATAGTTGCACTATTAATAGTTATTATATATGCAATAATAATGGTTATTAGACTACTAAAAAATCCAACTAGTACATTTTTAGTTGAAAAAGGTCAAATATACCAAGAAGAAATTGCTACTGGATATATAATAAGAGATGAACAAGTTATCAAAGGTGAAAACTATAAAAATGGAATGGCTCAAATAAAAACAGAAGGAGAAAGAGTTGCAAAAGGTGAAGCTATTTTTAGATATTATTCAAATGGTGAAGAAACATTGGTAAAAAAAATAGAGGCTTTAGATAGTAAAATTGATGAAGCAATGAAAAACAATAATGACGTATTACCAGGAGATACAAAAGTACTAGAAAACCAGATAACACAAAAAATAGAAAATGTTCATAACGAAAGCAATTTACAAAAAATAAAAGAAATAAAAAAGGAAATGACAACAGACATAACTAAAAAAGCTAAAATTGCTGGAGATTATAGTCCAGCAGGTTCATATTTAAAGAAATTAATTAATGAAAGAAGCGGATATGAGAGAAGTTTAAATTCTGGTGCAGAATATATTGTAGCACCAGAAAGTGGAGTGGTGTCATACAGAGTAGATGGATTTGAAGAAATACTAACTACAAAAAATTTCTCCAATATATCAAAAGACTTTTTGGAAAGTTTAAATTTGAAAACAGGACAAATTGTTGCTACAAATGACGAAAGTGGAAAAGTTATTAATAATTATGAATGTTACATAGCTACATGTTTAAATTCTGAGTATGCAAATTCTTCTGAACTTGGAGATACTGTAAAATTAAAACTTCCTAGTGGAAATGAAGTTAATGCTGAAATAGTACAAATAAATGTACAGAGCGAAAATAATGTTGTTATTGTATTTAAAATAGAAAAATGTGTAGAAGAACTTATTGGCTATAGAAAAATATCATTTGATGTAATATGGTGGAGCTTTAGTGGAAATAAAATACCTAATAATGCAATTCAATATGAACAAAAAGGTGAAAACAAAGTGGCATATGTTGTTAGAACAAGAGCAGGATATGAAGATAAAATATTAGTAAAAGAACTAAAATCAAATGGAAAGTATACAATAGTATCAGATTATACAAGCCAAGAGTTGGAGGAACTGGGTTATTCATCAGATGAAATAAAATCGAGAAAAACTCTTTCTATCTATGATGAAATATTGCTTAATAAATAAAATATTACAATAATATTACAATAATATTACATTTTTGTTAAATTATCAATTTGCAAGAAAAAATGCTTGACAATAAAAAGAAAATGATAGATACTATAGAAAGCAAAAACGAAGGACAAACATATTATAGGAGGTTATTAAAATGTCAGGAGCTATTATGGAAAAAGTATGGGGATTACTTGGAGTAGAACCATCAGAAAAAAATGAAGAAGAAGAAACAGAAGAATTAGATTATATACAAGAAAATGAACAAGAAGAAAATGATCAAGAAGAAGAAAGAAAAATATGGGGAAGAAAAAATAAAGTTGTTGCTATGCCACAATCACAACAAATAAAAATGGTAATTTGCCAACCAACAACATTTGAACAATCTGAAAGCATATGCACTTTATTAAAAGAAAAAAAATCAATAATTGTAAACTTAGAATATGTTAATAAAGATATCGCAAGAAGAATTGTTGATGTTGTTAGTGGTGCAGTTCATGCATTAGACGGCAATTTACAAAAAGTTTCTAATTCAATATTCTTAGTTGCACCATTCAATTATGATATTACAAATGAAATGGCAAGAGAAGAAATAAAAAATAAACTATCAGTTTCTTGGATAAAAAATAATGGAAACAACTAGTACATATTAATAAGTTTGTGCAAGATTTAGGAGGAATAAATAATGTATACACCATTGGATATAGAAAATAAGAAATTTGCAAAACAAATGATGAATGGATATAGTGTTGAAGAAGTTGATGAATTTTTAGATGAACTAACAGTTGATTATGAAAAATTATACAAACAATCAAATGAAAGCCAAACAAAAATCGCAGAGTTAGAAGAAAGCATCGTAAAATATAAAAATCTTGAATCTACACTTAATAATACTTTAATTATGGCTCAAAGTACAGCTGATGAAATAAAAAAAGTTGCTCAACAACAAGCAGATCAAATTATTAGAGATGCTCAAGGAACAGCAAAACAAAAAGCAGTTGAACTTGAACAACAAATTATTTTAAAGCAAAAAGAATTAGAAGATTTACAAAAACAATTTGATGTATATAAAGCAAAAATGGAATCTTTACTAATATCACAATTAGAATTATTAAAAGAAGTTAATAAAGATTAAAACATAAAATGCAAATTATGTATTTACATTTAACATAAAATGTTATATAATGCCTATCATATGATATGGCATTTTTTTATGTTACAAAATTATAACATTGTTACAGAATTATTAAAAAAATGTTACATTTGTGTTAATAATATTGACATATGAAAAATAAATTATAAAATATATATAATAAAAATAATAGAGGTAACTGTGAGAGTAATAAGTGGAAAAGCAAGAGGTACAAAATTAAATTCAATAGAAAGTTTATCAACAAGACCAACACTAGACAGAGTAAAAGAATCACTATTTAATATTATTCAAAATAAAATACCAGAAAGCATTGTTTTAGATTTATTTGCTGGAAGTGGTGCAATAGGAATTGAATGTATAAGTAGGGGATGTATGTACGCTTACTTTGGCGAAAAATCACATGATGCCGCAAAAATGATTTATCAAAATTTAGAAAAAACGAAATTCTTGAATTCGGCTGTTGTAATAGAAAAAGACTACTTACAAGTATTAAAAATGTTAAGCAAAGAAAAGATAACTTTTGATATTATATATATAGACCCTCCTTATAGAGAGAATCTTGCAGTAAATGCAACAAAAGAAATTTTAGCATTAAACCTACTTAGTGAAGATGGAATTATAATTATTGAAACAGATGATGAAGAAAGAGAATTAAGCAAATTAAAAGAAATACAGGTAAATGTATATGATTTAAGAAAATATGGTAGAGCAAGTCTAATATTCTTAAATCGAAAGGAGTAAGATTGTTATGGAAATATTTACTTTACTAGAAACTTTAGAGGATATAATGGAGAAAAGCAGAAGTGTGCCTTTTTCTAATAAATGTATAGTTGACAAAGAAGAAATTTTAGATATTATTAAAGAAATTAGATTAAAGCTACCAGAGGAAATTAAACAAGCTAAATGGGTAAAAGAAGAAAGACAACGTATTTTAGTAGAAGCACAAAAAGAGGCAGATGGCATAATTAAAGAAGCAGAAAACAGAATTATATCAATGATAGATGAACATGAAATTACAAGAAAAGCATATGAAAAGAAAGTTGAAATAATTGAAACTGCAAATGAAATGTCAAGAGAAATTAAAACAGGAACTGAAGAATATGCAGATGGCGTATTAGCAGGAATTGAAGTTGCACTAGAAGATGCTTTAAAAGTAATAAAAAATAATAGAAAAGAATTAAAATAAAAATATAAAGCGAAGATATAATAATGTATCTTTGCTTTTTTCGTTTTAACAATAAATGCACTAAAAAAATAAAAAGAAATTAGTATAAATATTTGTTTTTTTTATTGTTTATGATATAATCGGAAGGAAAAGGAAAACGAAGGAGTGAGTTACTTTGGCAAGAAGCAAAAAGTACAGTACAAGTACAAAAGGTAAAAAAAATAGTAAGAAAAAAAATAAAATAGATATAAATATTGCAGTTGTAGGAATGATATTAATTAGTATACTACTTGCAGTTTTAATATACTCAAAATCAGGATATATTGGAGAATACCTAAGCCCAATTTTAGGTGGAATAATGGGAGTAATAAAATATATACTTCCAATAGGAACATTTTTAATAGGAATATATATGACATATGAAGATAAGGACTACCTATTTTCTAAACTTATACAATATGGGGTATTTTTAGTATGTATATGTACAGTGCTTAGCGTTTTTGAAATTACAAGCGGAAACATAAATGCTCAAAATGATTTTACTAAAGTTGCACAAGATGGATATTATCTTGGAGAAAATGACAAAGGTGGTGGAGCAATCGGAACAATAGCAGCAAGCCTTTTTGTAAAATTACTTGGAGAAACAGGAACAGTAGTATTATGCATAGGTGTGGCAATTATGCTTGTTGTATTTATGTTTGGAATAAAACCAGCAGAGATTATTAGCAGAATGTTAGAAAATGCAAGAGAAAATAGAGACGAAAGAAGAGAAATTAGAAGAGCAAGATATGAAGAGTCTGATGACGAAGATGAAGAGGTTGAAGATGAACCTAAAATAAGAAAAGAAACTAAAAAAGAACGTAAACTAAGAGAAAAAGAGGAAGAAAGAAGAAAGGCAGAAGAACTTGCAGACCAAATAACAATAAACTTAAATGAAAATACTTTAGACACAGATAAAAAGGTTAAAAAGTTTAACCATGATAAAGATGATTTAATTCCATTTAATATAGGAAAAGGAAGAAAGCAAGAAGTAGAGGAAAAACAAGAAATAAATCCAGATTTTATAGATGCAAACTTATTCAAAACAGAACAAGAAACAAAAGAAGAAAAAGTAAAAGAAGTATTACAATTAGAGCATACAATGACAGTTGAGGATGAACATTATGAATTTCCACCAGTACAACTTTTAAGTGAAGGAGAGAAAAAAGCTAAGACAGGCGGAAAAAAGGCTGTTGCAGATACAGCAACAAAATTACAAAAAACATTATATAGTTTTGGAGTTTCTGCAAAAGTAGAAAATGTATCAGTAGGTCCTGCAATTACACGTTATGAATTAAAACCAGCAGAAGGTGTTAGAGTAAGCAAAATAGCAAATTTAGCAGATGATATTGCTTTAAATTTAGCAGCAGCAACAATAAGAATCGAAGCACCAATACCAGGCAAACAAGCTGTAGGTATTGAAGTTCCAAATAAAGAAAATGAGATAGTTCATTTAAGAGAAATTATAGATACAGATACATTTAAAAATCATAAATCAAAACTTGCATTTGCACTTGGAAAAGATGTTGCAGGAGAGGTAGTTGTAACAGATATTTCAAAAATGCCACATGTTATGATTGCAGGTTCAACAGGATCTGGAAAAAGTGTGTGCATTAATACATTGATTTCAAGCATAATATACAAAGCTAAACCAAGCGAAGTAAAACTTTTAATGGTAGATCCAAAAGTTGTAGAGCTTTCAGTATATAATGGAATACCACATTTATTAATTCCAGTTGTTACTGATCCTAAAAAGGCAGCAGGTGCTCTTGCATGGGCTGTTCAAGAAATGGAAAATAGATATGCAACATTCGCAATGAAGGGTGTAAGAGATTTAAAAGGATATAATGAATCTATTGAAAAAGAAAACGGAACAGGTAAATTGCCTCACATTGTTATTATAATAGACGAGCTTGCAGATTTAATGATGGTAGCAAAAAATGATGTAGAGGATGCAATTTGTCGTTTAGCACAAAAAGCAAGAGCAGCAGGTATGCATTTAGTTATTGCAACACAAAGACCATCTGTAGATGTTATTACTGGTTTAATTAAAGCAAATATTCCATCAAGAATTGCATTTGCTGTATCTTCACAAGTAGATTCAAGAACAATACTAGATATGGTAGGAGCTGAAAAATTATTAGGAAAAGGAGATATGCTTTTCTATCCAGCAGGTGCACCAAAACCTACAAGAATTCAAGGAGCATTTGTATCTGATGGAGAAGTTGAGAAAATTGTAGACTTTATTAAATCAAATGGAGAAGCTACATATAATGAAGATATATTGGAAAGCATTGAAAACTCAGGAAAGTCAGATAAGGAAAAAGATTTAGAAGCTGAACAAAGAGAAGATGATGATGTTGACCCATTCTTAATGGAAGCAATTGAAGTTGTAGTAGAAACAGGACAAGCATCAACATCATTTATACAAAGAAGATTTAAAGTTGGATATGCAAGGGCAGGAAGAATTATAGACCAAATGGAAGAAAGAGGAATAATATCAGGATTCCAAGGAAGTAAACCACGTGAAGTATTAATGTCAAAAGAAAGATGGGAAGAGTTAAAAATGGCAAGTAGCCAGGAAGCAGAATAATAAAACAAAAGAGGAGTCTTTAATGGAAGCAAGTAAAATTTTTTCAAAATTAAAAGTAAAAAATTATAACAATGAATTAGAAAAAATTATAGAAAATAAAAAATTTTCAGAGGATGAAAAAAACCTCTTATTAAGTATGCTATATAAAATAGAAAATGCATATAATGATTATTCTGTTGTAAAAAGAATTACATTAACAAAAAAAGAATTTATAGAAAAAATACTAAAAATAATAGATGAAAAATGCTTTGAAATTACATTTTATAAACCAGAAGAGAAATTTCCAATATGGGTAAATAATGAAAAAGGTAAAATAAAGTGCTATCCAAATGAAAGATCTCTTTTATCTGCAATATTGTATTTAGAAGAAACAAAAATAGTAGTAAATGCAAAATATGAATATATTAATAATGCTGTAGAAGATATGATTAAATGCGGAAAAAACATGAATGAAGTTGAAGTATTAAGAGACTTTAATGGATGGTCATGGGATATTGTTATAAAAGAAATTGATGATTTAACATATAATTTACTATATCAAAATTTACTTTTAATATATGAAGAAAAGTTAATGGAAAAAAGCATAAAGATAAAAGAAAATAAGGACTATTTAAACTTTTACGAAAACTTATATAAGCTTTCAATGGAAAGAAAAATACAATTAGATGAAGATTATAGAAAGAAAATTATAGATTTAGAAAATGAAAAAGAAAATGAAATAAAAAGGTTTGATAATAAAAAAGAATTTATATCAAATATATCAGAAGAAAAGAAAAAATGCAGATTAGAAATTGAAAAAATTGATAAAATTTTAAACGATAAAGAATTGATAAAAGAGGAATATACAAATAGAAATAAAGTACTTTCAAATAAAGAGAAAATATTTAGCATTAGCTATCTTGCAGATATTTTAGAAAAAGAAAGAGCAGACTATATAGAACAAATTAAAGAGTATAATAAAATATTAGATCCACGAGAATTTGTAAAAGAAAAAGAAAGAATAAATAATGAACTTGCTTTTTTGCAAAGTATAAAAAATGATGGAAAAGAAACAGACAATAAAAAGAAAGCAGAGTTATGCCAAGAGTTCTTAAAATATGCAAAATATCAAATTAAAAACATAACAGAAAAAGAGAATATTATTGAATGGATATATAAAATAAGATATTACAGAAATATACCATTTGATAATCAAATTGCCTTAAAAGATGTAGAAATATTAGAAACAAATTTTAAGGAAGTTATTCAAGAATTAGTAAAAAAGGCACAAGAACTTAAAGTGTGGGATGTATTTACAGAGGATAATGAAATTTCCTATATTATTATTAAAGAATTGCTAAATTCAAAAATGATAAATTTTGAAAATGTTAGCATAGAATGTAAGTATGAAAATGAAAAATTGCAAGTAAAGTATTTAGATGGAGATATACTTGAAATGGAAAAAGAATTTGTACTTACAAATGTTAGAATAAAAAAGAAAATAAGACTATTTTTGTAAAGGAAAGGAAGAAAATATTTATGAAAATTACTTTTTTAGGAGCAACAAAAACAGTTACAGGATCAAATTTTTTAGTAGAAGGAGCAGGAAAAAAATTCTTGGTAGATTGTGGAATGTACCAAGGTTCAGCTGTAGATGAATTAGAAAATTCAGCACCATTTTTATATGATGTTCATGATATAGATTTTATGCTATTAACACATGCACATATAGACCATTCAGGAAGAATACCAAAATTATATAATGAGGGATATAGAAATCCAATTTATGCGACAAAGGCAACATGTGATTTATGTTCAATAATGCTACCAGATAGTGGACATATACAAGAGATGGAAATAGAGTGGAAAAATAGAAAAAGACTAAGAAAAGGTGAAAAAGCATTACCACCTTTATATACAGCTGAAGAAGCAGCAAAATCATTAGAAATTTTTAAACCAGTTGAATATGATAAGCTAATCGAAATTGATGAAAACATACATGTTCGTTATAATGATGCAGGACATATGCTAGGTTCAGCAATTATTGAAGTTTGGATAAATGAAGATGGAGAACAAAAAAAGGTTGTATTTACAGGAGATATTGGAAACAATGATATTCCTTTATTATCATCACCAACAATGATAGATGACACAGACTTTTTAGTTATGGAATCTACATATGGAAATAGATTACACATAAGAAATGATGAAAAAGCAGAACTTTTCTTAAAAATTGTGTATGAAACATTAGAAAAGAATGGAACTGTAGTAATTCCATCATTTGCAGTTGGAAGAACACAAGAGATATTATATGAGCTAAACAAAATAAAAGATACAAAACATAGTGAAGAATTCTATAAAGCGTTCCAAAAACTTATGACGGTTCCTGTGTATGTTGATAGTCCTCTTGCAATTTCAGCAACTGAAGTATTTAGAGAAAATATGGATTTATTTGATGACGAAACAAAAGCTTTAATTCAAAGCGGAGACAATCCATTAGATTTTCCAGGGTTACAATTTACAAGAACTGCTGATGAGTCAAAAGAATTAAATGAAAAAAACGAATCTGCAATAATAATCTCAGCAAGTGGTATGTGTGAAGTAGGTAGAATTAAACATCATTTAAAACACAATTTATGGAATCCAAATAGCACAATATTATTTGTAGGTTACCAAGCTCCTGGAACACTAGGTAGAAAATTAGTTGATGGAGAAAAGAAGGTAAAAATATTTGGAGAAGATATAGCTGTTAATGCAAGAATAGAGTATATTGAAGGATATTCAGGACACGCAGACCAAGAATGGCTTATGAACTTTGTATATTCATTTTTGAAGAAACCAAAACATATTTTCCTTGTTCATGGTGAGCCAGAAGGTCAACTTGTATTAAAGGAAAAACTAGAAAGCGAAGCTCATATTCCAGTTACAATACCATCATTTGGTGAATCTTATGACCTAAGCAAAGATATAAAAGTAGTTGATAAGTTAGGAAACCAAATGAAGGAAAAATATTTAAGACTAGAAATACTAGAAAGAATGTTAACATTAAAAGAAGAATTAGAAGATATGGAATCAATTGTTAAGGAAGATTATTTAGAAAATGATGCTCCTGATAATGACATTTTAGGACTAAAAGAAAAATTAAAAGAACTAGAAAATCAAATAGTAAAAATTGTAGATAAAAAGTAAAGAGGAGAAATTACAAATGAAAAATAAATATTTTAATGATGCCATAATTGGTGGAAAGGGAATAACAGCAAGTTACAGCAAAAATGGTGAACTTTTGAGAATGATGTATGATGCACCAGATTTTAGGCAATATTTAGATTTCTTTTATACAGGAGTAAAAGTAAATGATTCATGGATGATATATTTGCATGAAGATCAAAATAATAGATATAATCAATATTATACTCAAGATACAAATATATTAAATACAGAAATTGAAAATACATATTTTAATTTAAAGGTAAAACAAACAGATTTTGTATCTGTAAAAAATAGCGTACTTGTAAAAAGATATGTTTTTGAAAATAATAATACAATAGACTTAAATGTTAACTTTTTGGTACATTCAAAATTGTTATCTGACTATAATAATTCAGTAGGAGCAAAACTTGAAGAAAATACTCTTGTCCAATATAATCACAATGATACAATATGTATATTCTCTAAAAATCCAATATTAAGTCATCAGCTAAATGATTCTAAGGAAACAATAGGAAGCGGAGTAATACAAGATAAGGACTACATTGGAATGAGCTCAGATTCTAGTATAAGCTATGATGTTGGAGTAATAAAACCAGGAGAAAAGAAAGAATTAGACATATTTATTTATATTACAAACAATACAAAACTAGATGCTGAAAAGTTATTTAAAGAAATTTCAGATATAAAAAAGATGGATGTAAATAGAGAGCAAAACAATGTAGAAAAATATTGGAAAAAATACTTAAAAGATCACATAAACATCACATTAAAAGAAGAAAATAGTGAGTATAATAAAAAATATAACAAAATATATAAAAGAACAATTTTGCTATTTCCTCTTCTTACGAATCAATCATCAGGTGGAGTTGCAGCAGCAATAGAAGTAGATGAAGAAAAAGAAAATTGTGGTAGATATGGATATTGTTGGCCACGTGATGCTGTATTTATTACAGAAGCTTTTGATAAATTAAAAATGCAAAAAGAAACAGAAAAATTTTATAAAAACTTTTGTAAAAACACACAAAATAAAAATGGGATGTGGGAACAACGTTTTTATACAGATGGAAGACTAGCACCATGTTGGGGATACCAAATAGATGAAACAGCAAGTGTTGTTTATGGTGTACACGAACATTTTAAAGAAGTAAATGATATAAAATTCTTAAAAGATACTTTAAAAATGTGTGAAAATGCTTCAAAGTTTTTATGCGTGTATATGGATAATATTTTAGGTACACATGACACAAGTGATATTGTAAAAAACGAAATAGAAGCAACATACCATACAGAAGAAAGAAACAAACTACCACTTAGTTACGATTTATGGGAAATGCATGAAGGTGTTCATTTATATTCTTTATCAGCAATATATGCTGCATTTGATGCCATGATAAAAATTTATGAAAATATAGAACCAGAATATAAAGAAAATAGGCTAAAATTAGAAAGTATAAATAAACTAAAAAACAAAATGAAAAAAAATATGGAAGAAATAAAAAAATATATATCACAAAATATGTATGATGAAAATATGAAATGTTTACTTAGAAATAATAGTGATAAAAAAACAGACATTAGTGTTTTAGGATGTGTAGCACCATTTAAACTATTTGGAACAAAAGAAAAAAAGGTTGTAAACACAATAGAAAGAATAAATTTAACACTTAGAACATATACAGGTGGATATTTAAGATTTGAAGACGATAACTACATGGGAGGAAAAAATCCATGGCCAATAGCAACTTTATGGATGGCAATGTACTACAAAGAAATAGGAGACAAAAAGAAAATGGACGAGTGCATAAAATTTGTTGTAAATAGTGCAAATGAACATGGTTTTCTTGCAGAACAAGTAGATAATAGTAGTATGAAACCAAGTTGGGTAAATGGGCTTGCATGGTCTCATGCAATGTTTGTAATTATTTAATTAATAGAAAGGATAAGACCCTAGTAATTAAAATATTACTAGGGTCATAGTAAAAAATGAAAACAAAAACAGTATTTGTGTGTTCAAACTGTGGATATGAATCCGCAAAATGGCTTGGAAAGTGTCCAGCTTGCAATGAATGGAATAGTTTTTACGAAGAAAAAGTAACAGGAACAGTATCTTCTTCATCAGGAGAAAAAGTAAAAAAATCAGTTACTCCTAGAAAATTAAAAGAAGTAGAAGGAATAAGTGAAGTAAGAATAAGTACAGGAATTGGAGAGTTAGATAGAGTATTAGGTGGAGGACTAGTAAAAGGCTCTTTAGTGCTTGTAGGTGGTGAACCAGGAATAGGAAAATCTACTCTTATTTTACAACTATGTAACAAAATGAATGGAGAAGGAAAGGTTTTATATGTATCTGGTGAAGAATCAGCAGAGCAAGTAAAAATTAGAGCAGATAGACTAAATATAAACAATGAAGATATTATGTTTCTAGGAGAAACAGATATAGATATAATTCAGGAATCAATTTTGTCAATTAACCCAAAACTTGTAATTATAGATTCAATTCAAACTATGTATTCACAAGAAATAACTTCTGCAGCAGGAACAGTAAGTCAAGTAAGAGAAATAACAGCAAGAATTATGAGAATTTGCAAAGATAATAACATAACAACAATCATAATTGGACATGTTACAAAGGATGGAAATATTGCAGGACCAAGAGTATTAGAACATATGGTAGATACTGTTTTATACTTAGAAGGAGAAAGATATTTTTCATATAGATTATTAAGAAGCGTAAAAAATAGATTTGGTTCAACAAATGAACTTGGAATGTTTGAAATGAAAAATGAAGGTATGGTTGAAATTACAAACCCTTCATCAATATTAATAACAGAGAGGGATGACAACCCTGCAGGATCAGTTATAGTAGCAAGTATGGAAGGAACAAGACCTTTATTAATAGAACTTCAAGCATTAACGTCAACTAGTGTATTTGGAATACCAAAAAGAACTGCTAATGGTTTTGATTATAATAGACTTGCTGTATTAATTGCAGTTTTAGAGAAAAGAGCAGGTTTAGCATTAGGCGGACAAGATGTATATTTAAATGTTGTTAGTGGTATAAAAATAGTAGAGCCAGCTGTAGATTTAGGAGTTATACTTGCATGTAGTTCAAGCTATAAAAATGTAAGTATACCAAAAGATGTAGTTGCAATTGGCGAAGTTGGACTTACAGGAGAAGTAAGAGCTGTAAATATGATAGAAAAACGTATTAAAGAAGCAGAAAAATTAGGATTTAAAAAATGTATTATACCAGAAAGTAATAAAAAACTATTGAAAGATGAGTATAAATTAGATATAATAGGCGTCAAGAACATTAATGAGGCAATAAAAAATTTAAATATTAGATAATTATTGCTTTCAAAGGAGTGGAAAGTGTGGAAGAGATATTAAAATTAATTGCTCCTGGAACACCAATAAGAAATGGATTAGAAAACATTTTAAAAGCAAAAACAGGTGCATTAATAGCAGTAGGAGGAGATAATAAAGACGTTTTAGACCTAGTTGATGGTGGCTTTAAGATTGATGTTGAGTATTCTTCTTCAAAACTTTATGAACTTGCTAAAATGGATGGAGCAATAGTGCTAAGTTCAGATTTTAAAAGAATTTTATATGCAAATGCACAGCTTATTCCATCATCAGATATTCCAACATCTGAAACAGGAACTAGACATAGAACGGCAGAAAGAACAGCAAAACAAACAGGTGCGCTAGTAATTAGTATTTCACAAAGAAGAGGAATTATAACAATATTCAAGGGAAATTCTAGATATGTTTTAAGAGATCTTGAAACTGTTATATCTAATGCAAACCAAGCACTTCAAACTGTAGAAAAATACAAAAAAGTATTTGATAATAAATTAAATATATTAAATGAATATGAGTTTAATGATATTGTAACACTTGAAAATGTAATTATTGCTATCCAAAGAGCAGAAATGGTAATGAGGATTGCAGATGAAGTAAATAGAGCGATAGACGAATTAGGTGAAGAAGGTCGTTTAATTGAAATGCAATTAGACGAATTAATTGGAGATTTAGAAAAAGAAGAATTACTAATAATAAAAGATTATATAGCACCAGGTAAAAAGAGAAGTCCAGAAAAAACTCTAGAAGAAGTAAAAAAATTAAATCATGATGAATTAATGAAGGAAGAAAAAATTGCAAGATCACTTGGATACGAAGATTTTGATAATTATGATGAAGTTGGTGTTTATACAAAAGGATATAGAATTTTAAATAAAATACCAAGAATGCCAAGTAATATAGTAGATAATTTAGTAAAATCATTTAAATCATTCCAACATATTCTAATCGCTGATATACCAAAACTAGATGAAGTTGAAGGTATTGGTGAGGTACGTGCAAGGACAATAAAACAATCATTAAAAAGAATGCAAGAACAATTTGTATTTGACAATTATGTAATTTAAACATAAAAGAAAGAGGTAAAAATATGAAAAAAGTTTTAGGTAGAATTTTATTAATAATAGCAATTTTAGCAGTAATTGCAGGAATAGAATTTGTAAGCTATGGTATTTATAAAAAAGCAACATTAAAGGTACAAAATCCTGTTGCAACAATAGAAATTGAAGATTATGGAACAATAAAAGTAGAGTTATATCCAGATAAAGCACCAAATACTGTAACAAACTTTATACGTTTAGCAAATAGAGGATTTTATAATGGAAGTACAATTCATAGAACAGTTCCAAACTTTGTTATACAAGGTGGATCAAAGAATGGAGACACAACAGCTTCTCCAAAATTAAGCGACATTATGGATGATGTAAAAGAAGATAAAGAATATAATATAAATGGAGAATTTATTGCTAATGGTTATAATTCAAACAATCTAAAACATAAAAGAGGAGTTATATCTATGGCAAGAGCCGATTATAGCCAATATGGTAGCCAAATAATTGAAAAAGGATATAATTCAGCAAGTTCACAATTCTATATAACAGTTGCAGACAATACATCTTTAGATGGATTATATGCAGCTTTTGGTGAAGTAATTGAAGGAATGGATGTTGTAGACAAAATATCTAATGTAGAAGTTTATTATAGAGATAGTGAATTAAAAGAAAATGAAGAAGCTCCAAAAGATGATAATGGTAATACAATACAATCAGATACACCAAAAAAAGAAATAAAAATAAAAAGTGTAACAGTGGAAACTTATGGTATAGATTATGGAATTCCTGAGACACATGATGTATTTGATGCATATGCATGGCTATTAAAACAATATTATGGAATAACAAACTAAAATAAAAAATTGCACTATCTGATAAAAAACTATTTGTAAAATTCAGATATTTTACAAATAGTTTTTCTATGCTAAAATCATAAATATTATTGCAATATATAAATTAGGAGCAAGAAATGAAAGAATATTTTTATAAAAAAGAATACAAATATATGTACTTAAGTATATTCTTATATAATTTTGCAAATGCTTTAAGCGAAACGTTTGGAGCAGTTATGCTATATAAAGCAGGTTTACCTATACATATAATATTATTAATATATGGAATTAGATTTTTAATAATGGGATTTATAACACCATTATATGTAACAATATCCAGCAAAATAGGAGTTGCAAAATGCATACTAATTTCGAATATATTTAACATTATATATACATATCTAGTGCTAAATACTCAAAATTTATATGCTAATATTGTTATTTTTGTAATATCAATGGGATTAAATGGACTATCTAATCCTTCTTCAGATGCATTATCAAGTAAATATGTTGAAAGTGAACACAGAGGAAGATTTAATAGTTTATACAGTATAAGCAAAATACTTGGTACTGTTATGGCAAGTTGTTTAGTAGCTTGGGGAGTAATAAGTAATAATACATTAACACTATTTATTATAATTACAATGTTCTTTTTAATGCAATATCTTGTAATATTAAAGATAGATTATAAACCAGAAAGAAAGGCAAATGTTTTTAAGGAAAGCATAAAGTATTTAGTACATAGTAAGAGTAGATATAAAATTATATATGCATTAAAAACTAGTCATATAATAGAAAGACATTTTGTTCCTTTATATTTATATTTAGTATTGCAAGATTTTAAAGCTTTTTCTGTAATTACTATATTATCACTATTATTTCAGGTTGTAACAATAGTTTTGATTGGAGAATATACGGATAAAGACATAAAAAAATCAAATAGTCTAGTAACACTGATAAAAGCAAGCATTACAATGGTATATTTATTTGCAAAAGATAAATTTATAATATCTCTTAATAAGACAGTTAGTGATAATATTTCAAAGGTTTATGATACATCAATACAAACATCAATACAAAATATCATTAAAGAATCAAAAGAAGATAATGATTTATTATCATCAGTTGGACAAATGAGTTTATGTTTTACAGAGGTTATTGTATTTAGTATATTAGCAATTTTAAGTAAATTTATAGGAGAAAAAATATTTATTGTAATTTTTATTTTGTCAATATTATCTACAGTATTTATAAATGTAAATATAAAAAAGAGTAAAAGTAGTGAATAAGAAAAGAGGTGCTAAGACACCTCTTTATTTTTATTATCTACAATTTCATGATGATATTTTAATTTGGTAGCAAGCCCCCCTCTTATATGCCTTTCGGCTTTATTTTCATCTAGAATATTTCTAACCTCAGATGCTAAAACAGGATTTATAGTAAGTAACCTTTCCGAAACATCCTTATGTACAGTACTTTTGCTAACTCCAAACTTTTTAGCTGCACCTCTTACAGTATCTTTTGAATCTATAATATAATGTGCTAAGCTGATTGCACGTTCTTCTATTGAGTAATTCTTCATAAAGAAACCTCCTTGTGTTTCGATGTTTTCTACATTGTATTCGTAAAAAATGATTAGTAGAACTAATTGCACATTTTTCCATAATTCGACATAGGATATACTAATCTAGAATGCTAATGAGGTGAAAAAATGGATAAGATAAGAAGAGGAGATATTGTTGGCAGAAAGTCATATAATAAAGATATTCTATTTGTTGTAGAAAGAATTATTAAAACAAAATCAGGAAAACAAATAGCTATATTAAAAGGTTTAAATATTAGAATACAAGCTGATAGTGATATAGAAGATTTAGACAAAATTGATGAAAAAAGAATTGCAAAAAGCGAAGCAGATTTAAATGCAAGACTTATTTCTAGATTAGGTAAAAACGGAAAAACAAATGAAACTTTTAAAAGAACTAATAAAGTTATTTATACAGGTAGAATATTACATTTAGATGGTGATAAAAGATATAGTGAAAAATCAAATATGTTTTATAAAAAAATGGGGTTAAAAGCGTTTGTAAAGAATGTACCGGAAAGTAGACAAGCAAATGTGGTAGAATATCTAATAAAAAGATATAATCCAGATATTTTAGTAGTAACAGGCCATGACGGAATGATAAAAAACGGAACAGGCTTTAATGATATATATAATTATAGAAATTCAAAGTATTTTATAAATACAGTAAATAAAGCAAGACAAATAAAGTTAAATAAAGATTTAGTAATTTTTGCAGGTGCGTGTCAAAGCTATTATGAGGAATTAATTAAAGCAGGAGCAAATTTTGCATCATCACCAGCACGAATTTTAATAGATTTTATGGATCCACTAGTAGTTGCAGAAAAAGTAGCAATAACAGATTATAATAAATATGTAACAATAAGAGATATAGAAGATGATTTACGTGATGGGGAAAGAGGAGTAAGCGGAATTGGAGCAATGGGAAAGAAGAAAATAATGGAATATTAACATTGTAATATTTTTGTAATACAAATGTAATATAAATGTAATAAAACGAGCAAAATGCCTAGAAATAAACAAAAAAGCTTGCTGACACAAAGCGAGCTTTTTTGACTTTTGGAAAATGTTATGATAGAATAAGCTCATCTTATAGGAGTAGGTGATTAAATGATTTATCCAACAGACATAGCAAGTCTTAAAACTGATATTAATGAAAAAATTGGACAAAAGATAATTGTAAAAGGTTCATTAGGAAGATGTAAATCGTTTGAGAAAGAAGCCACAATAGAAAAAGCTTATCCTAATATTTTCGTAATAAAATATGAAGAGGATGAGGGAAATGTTACATATAGCTATACAGATATTTTAACAAGAACTGTAGAGGTAGATGTATTTGATGGAAATGGATATAGTCCATTAATACCACCAATTTCAGAAATGAAAAAACAAAGAGTATAATTAAATAAAAACAAAAAAATTCCTAATTTAGGAATTTTTTTTTATGTCCTTAAATATACATTACTAATTAGAAATTTAAGGAGGGGTTTAAAGATGGCTGTTGAAACGACTAAAGATAGTTTATGCATTAACCAAATAATTGAACAAAAAAATGAAAGTGTTGTTGTAGAAGGAGATAGTATAATCCCTGATATAAAGCCAGATATTTTAAGCGCGGTAAGTACAGTAGGTACTGTTTGCATTTATAAAAAAGAAATATTAGAAGGAAAGGTGCGAATAGATGGTAGTATAGACACATACATCATGTATTTAGCAGATGACGAGAATGGCAGTATAAGAAGCATTAATACAAATGTAGATTTTACTCAAATGATAGATATGCCAAAAGCAAATGCAGATATGATGTTAGAAACAGATGTAATGCTAAAAAATATCGAATGTAGAGTAATAAACGGAAGAAAGGTAAACGTAAAGGCAAGCCTTGATATTTCAGCAAAAGTAAGTGCAAATGAAAATGTAGATATAATAAACAGCGTAAAAATGAAGAACATACAAATGTTAAATACAGATTTTAATATTAATTCACTAATAGGAAGTGGAAGTACAAAAGTATATGCTAAAGACACAATTAATATTGACAATATAGATAATTTAGCAGAAGTAATGAAAGCTGAAATAAATATAATAAACAAAGATACAAAAATAAGCTATAATAAAGTGTTAGCAAAATCAGATATGAGTGTAAAAATATTATATTTAACAGAAGATAATCGTATAAATTCTGTACAAAGTACAATTCCTGTTATGGGATTTATAGACATACAAGACATTGCAGAAGATAATATATGTGATGTAAAATATGAAGTAAGAAATATGCTTGTAAAACCTAATAGTGCAGAAGATCACTCAGTATATATAGAAGTAGAAATGGAAATATTTTGCAAAGTATATCAAAACCAAGAATTAAAACTTATTCAAGACTTATATTGTCCAAATAAAAATGTAACATTTACACAAAGACAAATTAATGTAATGCAGAAAAAAGACATAGTTCAAAACACTTGTAATATTAGAGAAAAACAACAAATTGCAGAACTACAAGGTAGAAAAATATTAGATGTTGGTGTAAGTACTGAAATACAAAAACAAACACTATTAACAGACAGAATATTATATGAAGGTGAAGTTAGCTTAAACTTTATATATGATTCTACAAGAGGTAGTGGAATAGATACAAAACAAATAAAAATGCCATTTACATTTAATGTAGATTTTGCAGGGGTAAATCAAAACTCAAAAGTAGATACAATGTTAGAAGTTGGCATGCAAGATTTTATAGTAACTGCTGATGATATGGTAGATATAAAAATAGATTTAAATTTTGTAACAAGTATGTCTAGAAATGCAGAAATAAATATTATAGATGATATTAAGGAAGATGAAAGTAGAAACATTGTTACATACAGTATGATTGTATATTTCACTAAAAGTGGTGATAGTTTGTGGAAAATAGCTAAGAAATTTGGAAGTACAGTGGAAGAAATTGCGAGGGTAAATGGAATTGAAAATGTTGATAAGCTAAATGTAGGACAGCAACTATTTATTCCTAGATACAATGGATGAAAATAAAAATAGGATAGAAAAAATATATAGTAGAAATAGAATAAAAGTTCCAAAGGTACAATTTTTCTTTCAAAGTAGAAGAAAAATTACATTTGCAAAAGAAAAAAGAGAAAATTTAAGAAAAATTAGTAAAATTTTATTAATATTAACAATAGCTTTTATGGTATGTAACATGCTAATAAAAGCTATTGAGCCAATTATGGATAAACAATGTATATCGATGGCAAGAGCAATTGCAAGTAATATATCTAACAAACAGGCAACAGCAGTTATGGCAAATTATAAATATGAAGATTTAATGAATATTTCTGTTGATGAAAATGGAAATATAAAAATGATTAGTGCAAATGTAATTACAATAAATAAAATTATATCTGATATACCAGTTTTAATCCAACAAGAACTTGATGAAACGGAAAGTGGTAAGTTTTATATAAATTTAGGTTCATTTACTGGAAGCAGAATGTTAGCAGGCAGAGGTCCGAAAATAGAAATAAAAATGTCTACAATAGGAGACATTCAAACCGATTTAAAATCAGAATTTAGTTCAGCAGGTATAAATCAAACAATTCATAGAATTTACTTAGAGGTAACTTGTAATGTTGTAATATTAACACCATTTGATACAATAGAAGAAACTATTGTAAATCAAGTACTTTTAGCAGAAGGGGTAATTGTTGGAAATATACCAAATACTTATTATAATTTAGAAGGGTTAAATAATAATAATTTAGTTGATGTAATTGAGTAAAAGAAGGTAAAGGCTTCTTTTACTTTTTTTCTATTGACATTAAATTTTAGTTTGTATATTATATACTTAAATTAAGTGTAACTTAAGAGGAGAAAAAAGTGGCTAAAGAAGAATTAAGAGAATTTTTAAAAAGTTCAAATGATAAATTTAAAGTGCTTTCTGATAAAGAAACTGTAAAACCATACCATATAACAATAAAAGAATTATTAGAACTTATAGATGAATTTTTGGATGATGAGCAAAAAGTAGTGCTACTAAGTGTAAATTATGCTCAAGAACCTATTATAAAAATCAATATTATAATGCTTATAAAAGATGAAACTAAAAGACTAGATGTGATATTTAATAAAGAATTAACAAGTGGACTAGGAACGAATGAAATTATTGATATAATTAAATCACAAAGTGGTAGTACTCTGATGGAAATATTAAATAATACGAAATTTTTAGAAGCAAACCAAATAGGAAAGTACCAAATAATTGATATAATTAAATTGCAAAGTAGTGATGTGATTTTACAAATATTAAGTAATCATGCTTTATTGGAAAAATGTAAATTAGAGAGTCATAAAGTAAAAAATTTATTTAAAGAATTAAACGAAAAAGATAAATTAGAATTTTTGGAAAATGCTGACTATTTAAAGGAAACATTAAAGCTAAATGAATATGAAATTGCTGATATGATATCAGGTATAACTGACGAAAAAACAAAAGAAGGTTTAATGCAATCATATGAACTTAGCAATGGATGCAAAGTAAGTATTATAGAAAAATTTTCTGATGAGGAAAAAGAAAATATAATATTAAGAGATGAATTTGATTTAAACCATAATAATATTGAAACAATAATGACATCTATGAAAATAGATAATTTAATACAATTACTTAATAACAATACTGAATTTTTTAAACAAAGTAGTATTAGGCTTCACAGAGTAGTAAAAAATCTAAACGCAGAAAAGCAAAAGGAGTTCGTTTCTAAAATAGATGATTTACAATTACCAAATGTAGACAAACGTGCATCTATGGTTGTGTTAAAAGACGAGGTAAAAAGTGAAATAGCTGTTCAAAACATGCCAGAAGAATTAAAATCTGCTATGCAAATAAAAATGGAATATGACAAAGTTGTACTGGATACTGGAAAAAGACCAGAAGATTATATAGGACTTGATGAATTAATATCTGTAGAACCAATGAATTTTAAAGAAGAAGAAAGAAAATATTTATTAAGATTATGTGAAATATGCCCTAATATGCGTATTTGGGATAGATTAAAAATGTAAGCATCAACTACAAGTGAATATATATATGGAGAAAAACGTATAGAAGAATTGCTAAAAGGAATAAATCCAGAATGGTCAGATATACAAAAGGTAGCTTACATAGATAATTGGATTGGTAAAAAAATAAGTTATGACCCAAAATTTGAAACAGAGGTAACAGATGTTGATGGTGATAGAAATTTGTGGAAAATACTTAGTACAAGATATGGAGTTTGTAATGGAATTGCTCAAGTAGAAAATTATATATTAGGAAGAATTGGAATTAAAGGAGAAGAAGTATCAAGTAAAGGGCATGCTTTTATCAAATTGAAAAATATAGAATTACCTCAAAAAGATGGAAGTAACATAATAGGAGATACTATATTAGATCCAACATGGAACTTGTCAGCACAAAAATATGGCGCAAGACCTTCTAATTTTTGTGTTAGTTATGAAGAAATAAGAAAAAATGATATAGATGAAAATGGAAAAGATCAAGAATGCCATAAAAATGATAAAGAACTTGAATCTGCAAATATAGGATTAGATGAAGAATCCTTAAGAGAAGTATACAAACAAATAGGTATTGCAGATAAAAATGGTGAATTTCCAATAAAAAATATTTTTGGCGAATCTGAAAAAATATATAAATTAGGATTAAAATCAAGAGAATATCTACCAAAAATATTGAATTTATTACAAATGATGCATCCAGATTTTGCACATAGTGTAAATGAAACAAACTCAATGTTATATGGGTTATTAGATAATGAAAATTTTAATTATGAAAAATGTATTATAAAACGTGTATATAAAAGAGAAGATAAAGAAAAAATGGCAAATTTATATGTTTATGCAGATTTTGGAGAAGATGGTAAAGTGTTCTATGTTGCAGATAGAGAAACAGGAAAGTTCGTAGAACTAGAACAGAGAGATTTTGAAGAACAATATGAATGTTATCAAATGGATTTAGACAGAAGCGGTGGCATACGACCATGGGAAAGTGCAGAAAAGACGGTGGAAACGAAAAATTTATCTCAAAGTTCGGGAAAGATTGTAGCATGTGAAGGGGAAGAACGATAGAAATGAAGAAATATATGTAGTTTTAATTATAAAAACAGCATTAGAATATCTAAATGAAGGAGAAGAATAAAATTGGATTTTTTTAATAAAATAGTAAGTTTTTTTAAGAGAATATTCAGAAAAGATAATTCTATAAAGATGATAGAAGAACCTAAAATTAAGATAGAAGAGCAAAAACAGAAAAGTGATTTTAAAAATTCTATAAAAGTACAGTTAATTGAAAAGAAAAAGAAGAAAAATAAAATTGAAACATTAAAATGCGTAGGGGATGGACTTCGGAATAAAAAGAAAAATGACATATTAATATATTTATAAAATAAAATACGAAAATGGATAAAAAGCTTTTGTTTATTAAAGTGGTTGACAAAAGCTTTTTTGTATGATAAAATTATTTATCGTAAGCCGCCTGAGTCGGGTAACTAAAAGTTAATTTAATTAACTACCTAGTATTTTATGCTTAGCGAGTATACATATAAGAGGAGGTGTACATATAATGTACGCAATTATTGAAAGCTGTGGAAGACAATACAAAGTATCAGAAGGAGATGTAGTTTTCTTCGAAAAATTAGATGTTGAAGAAGGAAAAAAGATTACATTTGATCATGTAGTTTTAGTATCTGACGACAAAAAAGTAGAAGTTGGATCTCCATATGTTAAAGGTGTAAAGGTTGAAGGAAAAGTTGTTGCTCATGGAAAGCACAAAAAAATCCTTGTTTACAAATACAAAGCTAAAAAGAATTACAGAAGAACACAAGGTCATAGACAACCATACACAAAAATTGAAATAACAAAAATAAAAACAGCTGCTGAAAAAACTGAAAAGGCAGAAGCTACTGCTGAAAAGAAAACAACTGCAAAAAAAGAAACAGTTAAAGAATAATATTAAAAAGAATATAAACATTTTGACAGAACGAAAGGAGTGAGATAAATGGCTCATAAGAAAGGTCAAGGTAGTGTAAAGAACGGTAGAGACAGTGAGTCTAAACGTTTAGGTCTTAAAAGAGCAGATGGACAAATAGTACCAGCTGGAAATATTCTAGTAAGACAAAGAGGAACTAAATTCCATCCAGGTACAAACGTTGGTATCGGAAGTGATGATACTTTATATGCAAAAGTAACTGGAAAAGTTAAATTTGAAAGATTAGGTAGAGATAAAAAACAAGTTAGCGTTTATCCAGTAGAGGAAGAAGTTTCTACTAATAAATAATGAAAGATGAGAGGTTTTTAAAAAGCCTCTCATTTTGTTTGATTGATCAAATTATTCATATCATATAAACCATTCTTCTTATCAATAATAAATTTTGCAGCGAGCAAAGCTCCTTCGGCATAAACTGTTCTTGAATATGCTGAATGTTTTATTTCGATAGTTTCATCATTTCCTAAAAACAGAACACTATGTTCACCAACTAAATTACCACCTCTAATAGAAGAAATACCTATTTCGTTTTTGGTTCTTTTTGAAGTAGAAGAATGCCTATCAAATACGTATTTATATTTATTTTTAGCACTAGAATTAATAGCATCTGCAAGCATAAAAGCTGTACCACTTGGTGCATCTTTTTTTCTATTATGATGTTTTTCAACTATTTCGATATCCATATTTGAAAGAAGAGGAGTTATTTTAGTTAAAATATTGCAAATTAAATTAATATTATATGACATATTAGACGCCTTAAAAATTGGAATTGCCTCAGAATATTCGGATATTTTGTTTAATTCATCATTATTAAATCCAGTTGTTGCAATAACTATTGGAACCAGATTGCATACAGCATAATCTAAAGCAGTAAATGTAGCTTTTGGAACAGAAAAATCAATAATAACATCAGGTTTTGAATTATAACTAGATAGAGTTTCAAAATTAAGTAAAGTATCTTTATCAATTTTGTATTTTACAAGCATATCTTGAGTTTGCTCTATGCATGCTTCTAAAACCTTTCCCATACAGCCATTACAACCATTAATTAAAACATTTATCATATAATACACCTAAGCTTTCTTAAAATAAAAAAATAGAGAAATGATAAAACATTTCTCTAAAATATATTCTAAAACTATTTAAACTATTCTAAATAAAATTAAACTTAAAAATACATAGGCATATTTCATTAAATTCTTTTTATATAATTTTGATTGTATGTAAGAAAAGGTTTCTCTTAATGCACTATACTTATCCATAAGAGTTACAATGTAAGATTCTTTATATTTTGGAAATCTAAAAAATGTAACTGGCCACATATGTTTTTCTATAATATCTTGTTCTTTTTCATTTAAGTTAAAAATAAGTAAAGCATTTCTTAGTGCAATACGTGGATGCATAAATGCATGAAGACCATAAAATTCTGGATCTCTATGTTTTTCTCTCCAATCATATAAAAAGAAATCATGGAGCATAGCACCTCTTGCAGTAGAGCGATAATCTAAGTCGAATATCTTACATAAATAATAACTATAATATGCTACATGCATGCAATGTTCAAAACAAGAAGTATCACAATGCTGTATATAATTTTTCATTTGTTTTACTGTATCATTTGTAATTATATCATTTATAATACTCAAGAATTCTTCTTTTTCTTCTTTATTTGCAATAATAGCCGAATCTGCTCTTTTTCTTTTGTTTGCTAATAATAAATTCATTTAAATGAAACTCCTTTAATAATTATATCTATTTTTATTATATCACTTTCTAATTAATAGGTGAATAACTTTTAGAAAATTTAATAATTGAATTTCTTTATAGCATTTTTTATTTTTTCTTTATTATTGTCGGAAAGTTCAATTAAAGGTAAACGTGGAATCCCACATTTAAAACCAATTTGATTCATTGCATATTTTATTGGAATAGGATTTACCTCGCTAAATAACAAATGTATTAAAGGAAGAGAGTTTAATTGCATATCTAAGGCTTTATTTATATTGCCATCTAAGTAATTATAAACCATATCATGAACATATTTTGGATATATGTTTGATAAAACTGAGATCACACCAACTCCTCCAAGGGATAGTGTAGGAATAATTTGGTCATCATTTCCAGAGTAAATAGATAGATTATCCTTGCATAACATAGCAATTTTTGCAACTTGTGAGATGTTTCCACTTGCTTCTTTTATAGCAACTATATTACTTATTTTAGAAAGTTCAAAACAGGTTTCGGGCTCTATATTAATTCCTGTTCTACCCGGAATATTGTATAAAATAATAGGAAGAGAAGTTGATTGAGCAATTTTCAAAAAATGTGATATAAGGCCCGATTGTGTTGTTTTATTGTAATAGGGGGAAACTAAAAGCAGGGCACTAACACCAACTTTTTCGGAAAATTTAGATAATTCTATTGAAGCCTTTGTGTTATTTGAACCAGTTCCAGCAATGATTGGAACTCGTCTTCTTGCAATTTGTACAGAAAATTCTATAATTTCTTTTTTTTCTTCAGTACTTAATGTTGCACTTTCACCTGTAGTACCACAGATAAGTAGAGCATCTACGCCCTCTAAGATTTGAAACTCTATTAATTTTCTTAGTTCTTCAAAATCAACATTTCCATTTTCATCAAATGGTGTAACTAAAGCTGTAGCACAACCTTTAAAAATAATATCTTTCATTAAATACCTCCTTAGGTAATTATATGAAAGATATTATATATATATTATCTAATTATTTTCACATAATTTTTCTACAATCTGCACAGCATTGGTTGCAGCACCTTTACGAATGTTATCTGCTACAACCCAAAGATTAATTCCAAAAGGAACACTTTCATCTCTTCTAATTCTTCCAACAAATACTTCATCATGTCCAGATGCATTTGAAGAAAGAGGATAAATATTATTTTTAGGGTCATCTTCAACTATAAGGTTTGGAGAATGTTTTAAAATATCAACAAGCTCAGATAATTCAAAATCATTTTCAAATTCAACATTGATTGACTCACTATGTGAATTGAAAACAGGAACTCTTACAGTTGTTGCTGTAATTTTTAAGTCAGGTTTATCTAAAATTTTTCTTGTTTCATTTATCATTTTTTCTTCTTCTTTTGTATAACCATTATCCAAAAATACATCAATATGTGGCAGGCAATTAGAAAAAATAGGGTATGGAAATTTTTCTAATTGATAATTTGAATTATCACTATTTAATAAATTGTAGTAATCTAATTTGCCATCATCATATGCTAAGTTAGTTAAATGATTTTTAATTCCGTTTTCTAAATCAATTAAACCATTTCTGCCAGCACCAGATACAGCTTGATATGTTGAATATACAATTCTTTTTATTTTGTATTTATCATCTAATGGTTTTAAGGCACAAACAGCCTGAATAGTAGAACAGTTAGGATTTGCAATAATTCCATTATGATTTTTAATGGCATATGAATTTACTTCTGGAACAACAAGTGGAACATTTTTATCCATACGAAAAGCACTACTGTTATCTACTACTATACATCCTTTAGAACTTGCAATTGGCGAATATTTTTTTGAGGTTTCGCCTCCAGCAGAGAAAATTGCAAAATCAAATCCTTCATCAAAAGATGTCTCAGTAAGTTCTCGCACAATATAGTCTCTGTTCATAAAATTAATAACTTTACCACTAGAATTTTTTGAAGCAAATAAAACATATTCGTAGATTGAAAGGTTACGCTCCTCTAAAACTTTTAGTACAGTTCTACCAACAAGACCAGTTGCTCCAACAATTGCTAATTTATATTTTTTCATAATATATTCACACTCCTACAGATTAAATTTTATATAATATATGTGAAGAATATAATAAAGTGAACTAATTTAGTTTATTATAAAAACTTCATTCAATTAAAATTTTAATTATTATTATAACATAATAATAATTAAATAAAAGTATCCATTTAAATATTATACTAAAAGAAAAAGTTACAGATGTAAGTTTAAATTGTAATACAATATTAGAAAGAGATTTATATGACGATAAACTAGGAATACTAGATATTAGAGCAAAAGTAGATAATGCAGTAGATGTAAATATTGAAATGCAATTAGTAGATGAGAAAAATATAGAAAAAAGAATAATATTTTATTTAAGTAAAATGTATACACAAAACTTAAAGAAGTCTCATAATTATTCGGAACTAAATAAATGTATATCGATATTGTTCATAGATTTTGAATTAGAAAAGTTAAAAGAAATACCAAAATACCTTAC
>CAKOVH010000014.1 GCA_934121885.1 uncultured Clostridia bacterium
TATTTTGTAATAGCTGCTGTTGTTGTTGTTTTACCATGGTCAACATGTCCGATTGTACCAATGTTAACGTGTGGTTTATTTCTCTCAAATTTTTCCTTAGCCATTTTAAATCCTCCTAAAAATTTATTTTATTTTAATATTTAAAATTAAAATCTAATTTGACACTTGCATTTTACAACACTTTTATTAAAAATGCAAGTGTTATATATAATTTTTATTTCAAATTAGTCTTTTTTTGCTCTTGATGCTACGATTGTATCTAAGATTGACTTAGGTACTTCTTCGTAGTGTGAAGGTTCCATTGAATATGTTCCTCTACCTTGTGTTTTTGAACGTAGGTCTGTTGCATATCCAAACATTTCTGATAATGGAATGAAACTTCTGATAACTTGGTTACCAGCTACTGATTCCATACCTTCCATTCTACCACGTCTTGAGTTTACGTCTCCAATAACATCTCCCATGTATTCTTCTGGAACTGTTATTTCAACTTTCATGATAGGTTCTAGAATAACTGATTTAGCTTGTTTACATCCTTCTTTGAATGCCATTGAACCAGCTATTTTGAATGCCATTTCTGAAGAGTCAACTTCATGGTATGAACCATCTACTAAAGTAGCTTTGAAGTCTATAACTGGGTATCCAGCTAAAGTTCCAGCTTCTGCTGCTTCTCTAATTCCTTCTTCAATAGGTTTAATGTATTCTTTTGGAACAACACCACCAACGATTTTGCTCTCAAATTCAATACCTTTTCCTGGCTCTAATGGTTCCATTTCTAGCCATACATGTCCGTATTGTCCACGTCCACCTGATTGACGGATGAATTTTCCTTCAACTTTTACTTTATTTCTTATTGTTTCTTTGTAAGAAACTTGTGGTTTACCTACTGTACATTCAACTTTAAATTCTCTTTTTAATCTGTCTACGATGATATCTAGGTGAAGCTCACCCATACCAGCGATAACAGTTTGACCTGTTTCTTGGTTTGTATATGTTTTGAATGTTGGGTCTTCTTCTGCAAGTTTTGCAAGAGCAATACCCATTTTTTCGCTATTTGCTTTATCTTTTGGCTCAATAGCGATATCAATAACAGGCTCTGGGAATTCCATTGACTCTAATATTACAGGGTGTGCTGGATCACAAAGTGTATCACCTGTTGATACATCTTTTAAACCAACTGCAGCTGCAATATCTCCTGCATAAACTTTATCAATATCTTGTCTATGGTTAGAGTGCATTAATAGTATTCTTCCCATTCTATCTTTTTTATCTTTATTTGTATTTAAAATTGTTGAACCAGCTTCTAATGTTCCTGAGTATACTCTAAAGAAACATAATTTTCCAACGAATGGATCTGTTGCAATTTTAAATGCTAATGCTGCAAAAGGTTCGTCATCAGATGTTTTTCTTTCTGTTTCTTCTCCATCTAGTGTAACACCTTTAATATGAGGTATATCTAGTGGAGATGGCATAAAGTCAACAACTGCATTTAATAATTCTTGAACACCTTTGTTTTTGTATGATGAACCACATACAACTGGTACAATCTTATTAGAAATAGTTCCAAGTCTTAAACCTTTCTTTATTTCTTCTTCAGAAAGTTCACCTTCGTCTAAATATTTCATCATTAATTCATCATCTTGTTCAGCAGCAGCTTCTACCATTTTTGCTCTAAACTCTTCTGCTTGAGCTTTTAAGTCTTCTGGAATTTCGCATACTTCGATATCTTTTCCTAAATCATCTTTATGAATAAATGCTTTCATTTTGATTAGGTCAACGATACCTTGGAAATGATCTTCTGCTCCAATTGGTAATTGGATTGGAACTGCGTTTGCTTTTAATCTATTTCTTAATTGATCAACGCAAAGCATGAAATCAGCTCCTGTGATATCCATTTTATTTACATATACCATTCTTGGAACTTGATATTTATCAGCTTGTCTCCAAACTGTTTCTGTTTGTGGTTGAACTCCACCTTTTGCTGCTAAAACTGTAACAGCACCATCAAGTACTCTTAAAGATCTTTGAACTTCAACAGTAAAATCAACGTGTCCAGGAGTATCAATAATATTGATTCTATGTCCTAACCATTGGCAAGTTGTAGCAGCAGAAGTAATTGTAATACCTCTTTCTTGCTCTTGAACCATCCAGTCCATAGTAGCTTCACCTTCGTGAACTTCTCCTATTTTGTGTGTTTTACCTGTATAGAAAAGTATTCTTTCAGTTGTTGTAGTTTTTCCTGCATCAATATGAGCCATGATTCCTATATTTCTTGTTTTCTCTAAAGGAAATTCTCTTCCAGCCATTTTTTTCCTCCTTAAATTCTATACTTAATTTATCGATTAAAATTTGTAATGAGCAAATGCTCTATTAGCTTCTGCCATTCTATGCATATCTTCTTTCTTCTTGAAAGAACCACCGTTTCCAGCTACTGCATCCATAATTTCAGCTGCAAGTTTTTCAGCCATAGTTTTTTCATGTCTGTTTCTTGCATATGTTACAAGCCATCTTAATCCTAATGTTTGTCTTCTTTCTGGTCTAATTTCGATTGGTACTTGGTATGTTGCTCCACCAATTCTTCTAGCTTTAACTTCTAGAACTGGCATTACATTTTCAAGTGCTGCTTCGAATACTTCTAATGGATCTTTTTGTTCTTTTTCTTTTATGATATCGAATGCATCATAAACGATTGCTTGTGCTACTGTTTTTTTACCATCTAACATTACATTGTTTATTAATTTTGTAACAACTTTGCTATTGTATATTGGATCTGGTAAAACTTCTCTTTTTGCTATATATCCTTTTCTTGGCACTTTTCTTCCCTCCTTGATTTTTTAGTTGATACATAAAATTTGTATCTAGGTACTCTGGAAAGTATTTTGCTTTCCCGTAAGTGCGTATAATCTATTTCAAATTTAAGTACCTTAAATTAGTAAATATGAGTTATATGCACCTAATTTTTCACTTGTTTTTATTTTTTAGGTCTTTTTGCTCCATATTTAGATCTAGCTTGCATTCTATCTTTAACACCTGCTGTATCTAATGTTCCTCTGATTATATGGTATCTAACACCTGGAAGGTCTTTTACTCTTCCTCCTCTAATTAGAACAACGCTATGCTCTTGTAGGTTGTGTCCTATACCAGGAATGTATGAAGTAACTTCATATCCATTAGAAAGTCTAACTCTGGCAACTTTTCTTAATGCTGAGTTTGGTTTCTTTGGAGTAACTGTTTTTACAACTGTACATACACCTCTTTTTTGTGGAGATCTTCTATTTGTTAATTTTTTGTTTCTAGAATTATATCCATGTTGTAAAGCTGGTGCTGTAGATTTTGTTGTAGATGTTTTTCTTCCTTTTCTTACTAATTGATTAATTGTTGGCACTTAAATTTCACCTCCTATAAATATAATAAGCGTTAATGTAAGTGCCTATTAAATGCATTTTACATTAACGCCTAATATTGTATCATTTTTTTAGCTGTATGTCAATATTTTCCGCGATTTTTTATCGGTTCTTTTTTTACCTTGATATATCATTTTTTTCTTGTACTTCTTCTAGTTCTTTCTTTTTAAGTTCAATTTTTTCTCTAGTATCTCTTAATTTTTCTTTTAATCCTTCAACGCTTTCTATCTCATCTGCAACATATAGTTGTTCAGGCATATTACTTTGCCTTAATACATTTTGAACATAACCTTTTATTCCGCATTGTTTTTTCACTGTACTTATGTCATCAATTAGTACAAACCTTTCTGATTCAAAATCGTAATTAGATTTTTGATTAATTTTATCCAATATATAGTTTTTCTTAATATTTAATCTTATTAGCTCATTTCTAATTTCTTGTTCTTTTCTCTTATTTACTCTTCCTATTGGACATATTTCTTCTATACATCATCACCTCTTTTATGTAAAAATAAAGATATTAAATAAGTATATTAATATCTTTATTTTTTATTCAAAGTGTTTTATTACAATTCTATCCCGTCTTCTGGTTTTGTTTTTGTTGATGTAGTAACTACATTTTCATTTTCTGCTGGTGATTGTGCTAGTTCACCTTTTCCTTCTTGTGATTTTGTTGCATCAACTTTTAATTCGTCTTTAAATCTATTTTCTTCATCAATATTTCTTTCTGTGTTTTGATATTCTTGTTCCATTTGTTCTGCCATTGTTTGTCCCTCTATTAATCCTGATGTTTCAAATCTTGATGTTAATCTTTCCAATATGCTTATTTTCTTTTTTAATCCTTCAACTTGTACACCTGTTATTTGGTCAGCATATCTTGCATATTTTTGCATTTGATTTTCAACTGACATTAAATTCTCATTGTCAAATTTACTTTCTTTTAAATCATATGTAAGGTCAACTGGTAATTCTTCTTTTGTACGTATAGAATTAATATAATCAGCTATACTCAAACCTATTTTTTCTCCAATTTTTGTACTTTCTTCTTCATTTTCTTGCCTATTTATCAACTGTACAATTGTTGGATCAATTTTTGCCTTAGTTCTTGCAACAATAATTGGATCTACAAAAATTCTTTTTAATATAAATGATTTTCCAATAGTATTTCTTATTTCAGCATTTATATTTAATTTTTTAAAAGTTCCTTTTCTGTCTGCATAAGACTTTGCTATCCCCATATTAGTAATTGGTTTTCCGTTTACAAGTATTTCATCATTTTTAGCTGAAATTATAATTTTTGCTCTTTTAGCATTTCCATTGGTAAATTTCTCTTTTAATTGTTCTTCGATAGTTTCGCTTTTTTCATCTTCCTTAGCTTGTTCTTGCTCAGTTACTCCATATCTTGTTGTAGGTTGTTCTGTTTCTTCTATTTTTTCACTTGCAGTTACAGGTTGTTCTATTTCTTTTGCATTATTTTCTTCTGGTTTTGTTGTATCTTTTTGTTCTTCTTCAGATTTTGATTGTTCTTCTGCTGTATTTTCCTCTTTATCACCTTCAGTTTTTGCTGGTTCTTCCTGGCTCTTTTCAATTTTTGATGTTTCGCTTTCTTCTTTTTGCATATCTAGTATATCTTTACCATAAAAAATATATTCTAATTGCTTTAAAAAATTCTCAAATTTAGTCTTGGTACCAACTAAATCTTCAATTTTCTTGTCCCTTTTATCTTCATTTTGTTGTTGCATTTGTTCTAATAGCCCTAATTCATTTTTTAAGGAATCTATTTCTTTAGTGTATTCATCATATTTTGCTTGATTCCATGAAGGTTCCTTGTAAAGCATATCTCTTGCTCTTTCAATTTGTGAAAGTTTCATATCAGTTTCTTCCATTTTAACTGAAATTTTACTACTCTTTTTCTTAGAACTTATCTGAATCTGATCAATTTGATTTTCAATGTCAGAAATTACATCTTTAACCATTCTAATATTTTGAGCAGTTCCAAATTTGTTTATTTCTTCTTTAATGCTTTTTCCCTCGTTTTCTATGCTACTTTGTTTTTCAACCTCTGCTTTTGCATTTTCTAGGTTTTCTAATGCTTTTGATTCTTCCTCTTTTAAACCTTCTATTCTATCAGTATATTCTTTTTCAGCTATTTTTCTTTGATATTCGCTTTTGCCTAAATAATCATCATCTTTCCTATATTCTTCTAAACTATCTTCTACACGCTCAATTCTCATTTTTAATTTTAACTGTTCGCTTGTTAATTCTTGAATATTATTTTCAGCATTTTCTGTTATTTCTGGATTTGAAACTTCTTTTAATTCTTTAGCTCTCTTTAAATTTTCATTAAATTTCTCCATCATCTCTATAACATCTTTATCCATAAATATCCTCCTATTATTTTTCTTGTTCGTTTTATATAAATTCATCTTTTATTATTTTACCATAATTCTGCAAGTTTTGCAACACCTTATCAAAAATGTAAAAAAAATGTAATATTTTAGTAATATTACATTTTTAAATTTTCTATTGCTCTATCTGCTAGAGCTTCATATCTTTTCTTTTTATCTTTTATTTTTTCAGTAAGTTCTGGAAGTATTCCAAAATTTGCATTCATAGGTTGAAACTTATCATTTGGTGATGAAATGTATTTGCTTAATGCTCCTATAATTGTATATTCTGAAAAAGTTACTTTCTCCTTACCTAAATATTGATTTACAGCATTAAGTCCAGCAACTAATCCAGAAGCAATCGATTCAACATAGCCTTCAACACCAGTTATTTGTCCTCCAAAGTATATATTTATATTTTTCTTTAGTCTATATGTTTCATCTAATAAAACTGGTGAATTTATAAATGTGTTTCTATGCATTACTCCATACTTACTAAATTCTGCATTTTCTAATCCTGGTATCATTTGAAAAACTCGTTTTTGTTCTCCAAACTTTAAGTTTGTTTGAAAACCTACCATATTAAATATAGTCCCTTGGCTATTATCTTGCCTTAATTGAACAACTGCATATGGTCTACGTCCTGTTCTTAAATCTGTAAAGCCTACTGGTTTTAATGGTCCAAATCTTAGTGTATCTATTCCACGTTTTGCCATTACTTCAATTGGCATACATCCTTCGAATATTTCTCTTTTTTCAAATTCATGCAATTCTACTACTTCTGCATTAACAAGTTCTTTCCAAAAATTTTCGTATTCTTCTTTATTCATTGGTAAATTAATATAGCTTGCATCTTGAGTACTTAACCTTTTTTTCCATTCTTCAATATCTTCGTCTTTTCCTCTTTCTTGGTCATATCTATTACCTAGAAAGGCAATATTCATATCTATACTTTCTTTTTCTATAATTGGTGCTGCTGCATCATAGAAATGTAAGTCGTCTTGTTCAATAATTTCAGTTATTTCTTTTGAGAGTTTATCTGATGTAAGTGGTCCTGTTGCAATAATAACTATACCATTATCTGCTATTTCCTTTAATGATATTTCGTTATCATCTTTTCCACATTTTCCTATTTCTTTCCTTATAATTTCCACATTTTCCACTTTTTCTAGTTCTTCTGTTACTTTTTTTGAAAACATTTCTCTATCCACTGCCAAAGCTTGACCTGCAGGTACAGCTACCTCATCTGCAACTCTTATTAATAAACTATCTAATAGTCTAAGTTCTTCTTTTAATAACCCACATGCGTTTGTATGTAAATTTGACTTAAAAGAATTACTGCAAACTACCTCTGCCAAATTCTCATTTTTATGTGCAGGTGAAAATCTATTAGGCTTCATTTCATAAAGCTTAACTTTTATCCCTCTTTTTGCTATTTGGTAAGCAGCTTCACTTCCCGCTAGACCTCCACCTATTACGGTAATATAATCATTCATATTTATTCCCTTCTTAAGATATTATTCGAATAACGCCATAATATCATCTTTTGATAACTTACTTATAAATGTTTCATTTGTTGAAAGCATATTATCAGCAAGTTTTGCTTTTCTTTGTTGTAATTCATATATTTTTTCTTCTATTGAGTTTTTAGTTATTAATTTATATACTTGTACATTTTTTCTTTGTCCAATTCTGTAAGTTCTATCTGTTGCTTGATTTTCAGCAGATAAATTCCACCATGGATCATAATGAATTACCATATCTGCTCCAATTAGGTTAAGTCCTGTTCCTCCTGCTTTCAAAGATATTAAAAATACTTTAATATCATCATTTGCATTAAATTCATCTACTAGCTTAATTCTTTCTCCTACTTTTGTTTTTCCTGTTAGTTTAAAATATTTTATTTCTTGTTTTTGTAATTCTTTTTCTAATATTTCAAACATACTGGTATATCCAGAAAATAAAAGTATCTTATGTCCTGCCGAAACTGCATCTTTTACAACCTCTATACATTGATTTAGCTTTCCACTTTCACCTTTATAGTTATTAATAAATAATGATGGATGGCAACATATTTGTCTTAATCTCATAAGAAGTGCAAGTATTTTTATTTGACTTTTTTCAAGTCCATTTGCACTTATTTCCTCTGCTGCTTCTTTTTTGGCACTTGCCATATATGAAGCATAAATCTTTAGCTGTTCTTCTTGCATTTCATTATTTAATACTGTTATAGTTTTATCTGGTAGTTCTGTTAAAACTTCCTTTTTTATTCTTCTTAATACAAATGGTTCTATAAGCATTTTTAATTTATTCATTGCGTTTATATCATTGTCTTTTGCAATTGGCACTTCATATAGTTCTTTAAATTTTTTGTATCCAAATAAATATCCTGGCATAATAAAATCAAAAATTGACCATAATTCAGATAACGAATTTTCTATTGGAGTTCCTGTTAGAGCATATCTTGTTTCTGAATTAATTTTCTTTATTGCTTTTGCATTTTGAGTATTGTTATTTTTTATGTACTGTGCTTCATCTGCTATTATAAACTTAAAATCATAATTTCTCTCTTCATAAATATCAATATCTCTTTTTAATAAATCATAAGATGTTATAACAACATTGTAATTAGGTATAGATTTTATTTGTTTAGTTCTTTCTTCTATGTTTCCATGAATTACAATAGATTTTATTGTTGGAGCAAATCTTCTAATTTCATTTTCCCAGTTTAGGCATAGCGAACTTGGACATACCACAATGCTAGGTTTTGAATTTTTGGTATTTTCTACATATGCAAGCACAACAGCAAGCATTTGTACAGTTTTTCCAAGTCCCATATCATCTGCCAAAATTCCACCAAGTTTATATTTATCTAGCATGCTTAGCCACTTAAAACCTGTTTGTTGGTATGTTCTTAAATCTGCATTTAATTTTTTAGGAAACGGAATTTCTTCGTCAATTTCCTTATTATCAATTGTACGAATTAGTTCTTTGTATTCTTTATCTTTACTAACATTAGTTCCTTTCATGTTTTGTAGTAATCGTTCTAAATACATACTTCTATATGCCGGTAAATTAAGTTCACCTTTTTTTATTTCTTTGAAGTCTATGCCTATTCCATCTGTTAAGTTTGAAATAAAATTCATTGTATCATTTTCTTCTAGTTTTAAAAAACTTCCGTCTTTTAATCTATGATATTTTTTCTTTAATCGATACTTTTCCATAATTTCGCTTAGTTCATCAAAACTAAAATCCATATTAGAAAAATCAATATTTAATAGATTATTTTCAATTCTAACACCTAAACTTCCTATTTTAGGTTCTCGTATTTCTCTTTTTTTAAAATTATCAGTTGCTAAAACCTCAAACTTTTGCATATATTTTTCAATATCATTTTGTAAAAAATTATATATTTTATCGTCATCTACTAAAATTAATCTTTCATTTGCAGTATCAAATAAAAATCCTGTTGTTAAGAATATATTTAGCATTTCATTTTCTTTTGGAATGTTTCTTGCAACTTGAACTTGTTCTTTTCCAAATGGATTAATTTCTTTATTTCCATAAACAAATTTTACATCTGCAACTATAAAATTATTCTCAGTTACATCTAAAAATAATTTTACATATAATTCCTTTGGTATATATTTTTCTATTTTCTCTTTATTTAGTTTCTCTAAACTTACATTATCTTTTACCTTTGGAAATACTATTGAAAATAACTCTGATAAATCTTTTTCACCGAGTTTAATTTCTTTTGTATAATTTTCACGGAAGAAATTTACTAATTCTAGTACTGTTTTCTTAAATTCTTTATTACATCTGTGCAATTTATTTTTATACAGAAAATATATATAATTTTTTCCATCATATATTCTATAATCATACATATCTATATTAGTTGTAATTTTATATTCTCCGTTATCTGCATCTTCAACAAAAAACTTTATATCTGGCTGTTCATCTGTAAAATATATTTTTTCTTCTCCATATTCATTTTGTGTCAAAACATATGTGTTTTTTAATATATCAAATAATTCATCTATTCCTGTATTAGAAAGCATTACACTATCTTGTCCTAAACTTGTTCCATAATGGTTGTATGCACTTGCAGTTTCATTTGCATATTTAATTATCTCTGCATACTTTAGTATAAATTTTAGTAAAGGAATACTTTCATCATTAAATGCTGATTCATTATGAACAAATTCAAGCTTTGTACCATAACGATAATTTTCATTTTTTAGCATGCAATCAAAAAATTGTGGTAAATTTTTAAGTTTATATAATTGCTTATCTCCAATTTTAAATTGAACTTTAAAATGATTCTGATATGTTCCATAAATAAGTTTTGGTTCTAATTTTATTGATTTTGTTTGAGTAATAGTTGACTTTCTACTTTCACTCTCTTCTTTTGGCTGATTATAAAAAGTATGAATTAATTGTTTAAAGATTTGATGTTTATCATTTATTTGTGCTTTGAAAATATCTTCCGGTATTTCATTCTTATTTTTTGTATCACCTATTTTCTTTTCTCCAAATAGCAACTCATATTTTGGGTTTCTCTCAAATTCCATCATTGTTGCTAAAATATGTTTGCAAGCTCCGTAATGTGTTTCATAATCAGGGCATTCACAACTAACATCCTCTATCTGGTAATCTTTTATATGTATATGGACATCATACATATCACTATTACCATCCACATAACTTCTTAATTCAAAGTTTCCTTCATTTTCATATGTTATTTTACCTATTTTTACTCTTCTTTCATTAACATATCTTCTTGCTCTTGCTTCACGGTCTGCTCCTGCGCTTTCGTATAATTCATCTAATATTTCTTCATCTATCAACATTATTAAAACCCCCGCAATTTTCTAATGGAAAATTATATCACAAAAATCTATTAATTGCAAACAATAAAAGAGCATTTTTATGCTCTTTTTACTTTATTTTTTCTTTTCAGGTTTATTCCATGAGATATAATCACACCTATCTGGATTATTTTCGCAGATATAAAACTTTCTTCTTTTTTTAGATTTTCTAATTTGAACCTTTCCTCCACATTTTGGACATGGTTCATCAATTGTTTCTACAATTGGCTTTGCATTATGGCATTCAGGATATCCAGGGCATGCTAAGAATTTTCCATATCTACCATATTTTATTACCATCATTCTGCCACATTTTTCACAAGGTACATCTGATACTTCTTCTACAAGTTCTACATGTTCTAATTCCTTTTCCACTTTCTCAACTTGTTTTTCAAATGGTTTATAGAAATCTCTTATTACTTGTTTCCATTCTTGTTTTCCTTCTGCAATACTATCAAATTCTTCTTCTATTTTGGCTGTGAATTCAACATTTATAACATCTGTAAAATTCTCTGTTAAAAGTTTATTTACAATTTTTCCAAGCTCTGTTGGGATTAATTGTTTCTGTTCTTTTTCTATGTAATGTCTTTCTAAAATAGTAGTAATTGTAGGTGAATATGTACTTGGTCTACCTATTCCTTTTTCTTCTAACGCTTTTACTAAACTTGCCTCTGTATATCTTGGAGGTGGTTCTGTAAAGCTTTGTTTTGTATCTATCTTTTCCTTTTCTAGTTCTTCATTTATTGCAAGTTCTGGAATTGATACATCCTCTTCTTCTTTTTTGTTATCTTCTGTTTCAACGTAAAGTGTCATAAATCCTTTAAATCTTAAAGTTTGACCATTTGCTTTAAAGTTATAGCTATTTACATCAATATTTGCTGAAACTGTATCATATATTGCTGTTGCCATTTGGCTTGCTAAAAATCTATTATATATTAATTTGTATAATTTATATTGATCATTACTTAAAAATTCTTTTATTTTATCTGGCTCTAAATCCACATATGTTGGTCTAATGCCCTCATGAGCATCTTGAGCATTTTCCTTTGTTTTAAAGTACCTATTTTCGTAGTAATTCTCTCCATAATTTTTTGTAATTTGCTTTTTAGCAGCAGCTCTTGCTTCTTCAGAAATTCTTGTTGAATCTGTTCTCATGTATGTAATTAAACCAACTGTTCCCTTTTCTCCTACTGAAACTCCTTCATATAGTCCTTGTGCAACAGACATTGTCTTTTTTAATGTAAATCCAAGTTTTCTAGATGCCTCTTGTTGCATTGTACTTGTTGTAAAAGGTGGTGCTGGATTTCTTTTCTTTTCAGCTTTCTTTACATCTGTTACAACATATTTCCCATTTTCGATTTTCTTTAATATATTATCTACTTCTTCTTTTGAGTGAATTTCAATCTTTTTTCCATCTTTACCATAAAACTTTGCTGTAAAATCTTTCTTAGATTTCTTTTCTAATAACCTAGCATATATATTCCAATATTCTTGTGGTATAAATGCTTCTATCTCTTCTTCTCTATCTACAATTAACTTAACAGCAACAGACTGTACTCTACCTGCTGAAAGACCTCTTCTTACTTTTTTCCATAACAATGGGCTAATTTTATATCCAACAATTCTATCTAATACACGTCTTGCTTGTTGTGCATCCGTTAAATTCATATCTATTTTTCTAGGATTTTTTATAGATTCTTTTACAGTTTCTTTTGTAATTTCATTAAATGTAACTCTACATACGCTATCTTCTGGTATTTCTAAAATGTGTGCCAAATGCCACGCAATTGCTTCTCCTTCACGATCAGGGTCAGTTGCAAGATACACTTTTTTTGCATTTTTTGCATCTTTTTTTAAGCTTTTTATTAAATCTCCCTTTCCTCTAATATTTATATATTCAGGCTCAAAATCATGTTCAATATCTACACCCATTTTTGATTTTGGCAAATCTCTTATATGTCCCATAGAAGCTACAACTTTTGTACTTCCTCCTAGGAACTTTTTTATGGTATTTGCTTTTGCTGGTGATTCTACTATTATTAATTTATCTGCCATTATTTCCTCCTTTATGGCGTAAAGCCTATACAGTATCATAGACTATATTTTTTATTTTTGCAATAGTTTTTATTTTAAAATAACTAAAAAACGATTTGAATATTATTTTCAAATCGCTTTTTCATATGCAAGATCTTGCAAAATGTCATCTACCGAAATAGGCGTTACTTTGTTTATCATTAGTAATTCTAATAGTTTAGTTGTCTCTTGTTCTTTAGTACATATATTATTAATCATTTTCTTTTCAATATTTAATTGGTTGTTAAACTTTTCCTTTTTAACTATTTCTATGCCATAATGATGTTTCGACGTGCTATTTTCTAGTTGATAATATTCTAGTTCCATTTTGTAGCCTTTACTTAACTCGTCTGAATCAGAACTATCAATGGTAGTTTTTCCATAAAGCTTTTTAAAACATCCCACTTATTTTCCTCCCCTCTTAATAGCACAACCTACTATAATACAGATTCTGGAAAATATCAAGCACTTTCGTGCTACTTATTGCGACAACATTCGACTTTCTTTACCTCTTGGTAAATCTTGTCTGTAACATTTTTTGTAGCACATTTATTCGCATTTTTTCCCATTTTTGCAACCTTTTCTTTGCTTATTACTATTTCTTTTATTTTTTTGTCTAAAATGTCTGCATTTAATTCTTTATCTAATATAATTTCAGCAGCTCCTACTTTTTCTAATACCTTAGCATTATATTCTTGATGATTTTCTGTTGCAAATGGAAATGGTATAAATATTGCAGGTTTTCCTACAATCGAAATTTCTGTAATTGTCATTGCACCACTTCTGCATACAACTAAATCTACCACATTCATTATTTCTTCCATATTATATATATATGGAACAATTTTTACATTTTCTATATTGTTTATATTTATATTATCATCATTTAGCTTTTCTTTTATTTCTTCATACTGACTTGGTCCTGCAGCCCATATAATCTGATATTCTTTGTTTTTCTTATTTTTTATAATATTTATAAAGCTTTCGTTAATACTTTTAGCTCCTTGGCTACCTCCAAAAACTAAAACTATTGGTTTATTTGTTTTTAAACCTATACTTCTTATTATTTCTTCTTTTTGATTACTTGTAAGATTCTGTTTTTTTATTTTTGTTGGATTACCTGTTACCACAACATTTTTAGCTTTTTTTAATCTTAGTTTTGCATCTTCAAATCCTACTAATACTGTGTTTACTTTTTTAGAAAGTAGCCTTACAGCTACCCCTGGAAATGCGTTACTTTCATGTAAAAGAGTTGGTATTTTTAGTTTATTTGCAGCTAAAATAACTGGCATACAAATATATCCACCTGTTCCAATAACTACATCTGCCTTAAAATCTGTTAATATTTTCTTTGCTTCTTTAATTGATTTTATTGTAGAATATAATCTTTTAAAGTTTTGTACGGTTAGTTTTCTTTCAATTCCATATGCATTTACTGTTTTTAGTTCATATCCAGCTCGTGGTACTAGGTCATTTTCTAATCCTCTATTTGTTCCTATAAATAAAACTTTTGAGTTTTTATCTTCTTCCTTTATCTTATTAGCAATTGCAAGCCCAGGGTTTATATGTCCACCTGTTCCTGCTGCTGCAATAACTACATTCATAATTTTCCTCACTTTTATATTTTTATTTGTTTTTATTACAATAAATGATTACTTTTACGCAGTGACGCGCAGTTTGGAGGAATCCTCTAAGACCCGCGTAGCCTAACTTAGATGTGACGACAGCAAGGCACTAAGTCAAAGTAATCATTTACTGTAAATTTATTTAATTATTAAATTTAATTTTAAGTTTATTTCTAAACTTTTGATGAAGATCTTGATATATTTAGCAGTATTCCACACATTCCCATTAATATGATTAATGCTGTTCCACCAGCACTAAAGAATGGTAGTGGCATACCTGTATTTGGTATTGTATTTGTTACAACCCCAATATTTATAACTACTTGAACTAGAACAAGTGTGGTAATTCCCGTTGCTACTAAGCTTCCAAACATGTCAGGTGCCTTCATTGCAATAAGTATTCCTCTCCAAATAAATAGTGCAAATAAAATAATTACCACTGTACAACCAACAAAGCCTAATTCTTCTGCCAAAATTGAAAATATGAAGTCATTTTGTGGTTCTGGTATGTATAAATATTTTTGTTTACTATCTCCTAATCCTACTCCAAATAATCCCCCTGATCCAATTGCATACAAACTTTGTATTGCTTGCCAGCCTGTTCCTGTAGGATCTTGCCATGGATCCATAAAGTTTAAAATTCTATCAATTCTAAAGCTTTCTGAGCCTGCACTTTGCCCTTTAGTTGCCAAATATACTGCAAGTGCTCCTCCTCCTGCTCCCCCAAATAACAGTCCTGTATATATAAAATAAGACATTCTGCATCCAGCCATTATCATCATAACAACTGTTATTGACCCCATAACCAATCCAACGCTTAAGTGGTTTTGGATAAACAATGCAATAGCAACTGGTAGTGCAAGATATGCTAATGGTTTTATAAAGCCTTTCTTAAAATCTCTTAATTCATTTTTGTGATCTGATAAATATCCTGCATAAAATATTATCATTCCAACTTTTGTAATCTCTGATGGTTGAAACTGTACAAATCCTAGGTTTATCCATCTAGTAGCACCATTTGCACTTGATTTTAGCCCAGGTACTAATACTAGCAAAAGTATTCCCACTGAAGTCCAATAAACTGGCCAGTATATTTTTTTAAAAAATTTATAATCAAACCTTGATAGAAAAAACATAGCACCAAATCCTAGTACAGCAAATATTGCCTGCTTTGTAACATATGTATAACTATTTCCTGTTTCAGATAAGGCTGATGGTGCACTTGCTGAAAGTACCATAATTATTCCTAATGATAAAAGTAAAATTATGATTATTAAAAGCACAAAATCAATTTGTTTTCCATAAGGTTTTTGAATGATTTTTCCTTTCTTTTGCATTACTCCTCCTTAAATAGCCATAAGTCCTATTATGCAAAATATTAATGTTATTAAGCTAAATACTGATACAATTTTATTTTCTTTCCATCCTGATAATTCAAAATGATGATGTATTGGTGCCATTTTGAAAATTCTATTTCCTGTTCTTTTAAAATGTGCAACTTGTAACATAACTGATAATGTTTCTATTATTGGTATAATTGCAATAATTATTAATATTAATGGCATTTTTAAATAAAGTGCAATTCCTGCGATTGCTCCACCTAACATAAGTGAACCAGTATCTCCCATCATAACTTTTGCTGGATGAAGATTGAAAAGTAAAAATCCTAAACAAGTTCCTATTATAATGCTTCCAAATATAGTTACTTCTTTTATTCCAAATATAACTGATATTATTGTAAGTGTTGTCATTATTATTGTTGTTACACTTGTTGCCAATCCATCTATACCATCTGTCAAATTTACTGCATTAGTTGTTCCAAGCATAACAAAAATTGCAAATGGTATATAAAGCCATATAGGAAATGTAATATATATGTTAGCAAATGGTATTTGAATGTCGGTTCCTATATTTAAAATCTGTGTTAATATTAATGTATATCCAACAGCAATAACTAATAATCCTACCATTTTTGCTTTTGGACTAAGACCTTTTGTGTTTTTTAATACAAGTTTTTTAAAGTCATCAATAAATCCTACTATCCCAAATCCTATTGTAACAAATGCAAGAGGTAAAAGATTTTTTGCTACATCTAATTGATTATCTGTTTTGTAATCATAATAGCAAAATGCTGTAAGAGCAATTATTACAATAATCATAATAATTCCTCCCATTGTTGGGGTTCCTTGTTTTTTTAGGTGTGATTCTGGTCCTTCTTGTCTTTCTATTTGACCTACTTTTAATTTTTTTAATATTGGTATTACAATTATCGAAATTACTACACTTGCCACAAAAGAAAGCAGTAGTATTTTTGTTTGAAATTGCATTTTATTTCCTCCTTAGTCCTATTTTGCTTCCATCTCATCTATAATGTCATTTACAATTTTATTTTCGTCAAATGGATATCTTTTTCCTTTTATTTCTTGGTATTGTTCGTGCCCTTTTCCTGCAAGAACAATAATATCTTTTGTACTTGCCATACTTATTGCTTTTTTTATTGCGTCAACACGGTTTACAATACATTCATATTTTCCTTTTGTCTTTTTTATTCCTTCTTCTATTTCTTTTACAATTTGTTCTGGATCTTCGCTCCTTGGATTATCTGAAGTAATAATTGTGTAATCAGCAACTCTACCAGATGCTTCTCCCATCATTGGTCTTTTATTTTTATCTCTATCTCCACCACATCCAAATACAGAAATTACTCTTCCTTTTGTATATATTTTTACTGCACTTAATATTTTTTCCAAACTTTCTGGTGTGTGGGCATAATCTATCATAATAGCTAAATTTTTCTTGTTTTTTACTAATTCACTTCTACCAGGAACTCTAATATCTATTAATGCTTCTTTTATGTTTTCAGCATCACATCCAAGTCTTACACATACGCTAATTGCAGCTAATGCATTATATACACTAAATCTTCCAGGAATAGATACTTTTACTCTTTCATTTTTTTCACCAATTTTCACTTTAAAATCCGCACATTGATTTGTAACTGTTATATCTTTTGCTAATAAATCACAATGGTTATCTATTCCATAAGTTTTTATTTTTGTTTCTGGAACTAATTTAGGAATCATAACGCCATGAATATCATCAACATTTACAATACCTAGTTTGCACATTTTAAACAATTTTAATTTTGAATTAAAATAATCCTCCATATCAGGATGTTCTTTACTACTAATATGATCTTCTGCTAAGTTTGTAAAAACAGCCATATCAAACTCACATCCTGCAACCCTTGAAAGTTTTAAACTTTGTGAAGATACTTCCATAACAGCAACTTCACATTTTTCTTTTTCCATTTTATATAAAATTTCTTGTAATTTTAAACTTTCTGGAGTTGTATTTTCGTTATCTGCAATTTTTTTGTCTCCAATATATGATGCAACAGTTCCTATTAATCCAACTTTTATTCCTTGTTTTTCTAATATATCTCTTATCATATATGTTGTTGTTGTTTTTCCTTTTGTTCCTGTAACACCAATAAGTTTCAATTTTTTTGATGGATTTCCATAATAATTACATGCACAAATTGCTAAAGCATTTCTTGTATCACTACTTAAAACAATTGTAACATCACTTGGTATTTTTTGTACCATTTCTTTAGTAGTTTCATCTATTTGTAATAAAACAGCTTTTGCGCCATTTTCTATTGCCTCCTCTATATGTTCATGACCATTTGCATCAAACCCTTTAATTGCTACAAATAAATCATTTTCTTTTATCTTTCTTGAGTCGTTCTCAACTTTAGAAATTTCTATTTCTAAACTTCCTTTAACCTTTAAGTCTTGTAAGCCTGCTAATATATTTTCTAATTTCATAGGGTTCCTCCTTGCCATGATATAATTTTGCGTTTACATTATATATCTAAATTCATTTTTTGTATATAGTTTATCAATTTTTTTATTTTATTGTCAAATGCTGACAATTACTTTTGTTCCTTTATAAATTTTTATTCCTGCTTTCGGTAACTGCTCTTTTATTTTCACTTGTTTTTCATCAATTTTTTCCTCTACATTTAAGTCTATTTCTAGTCCAACCTCTTTTAATTTTTTCTTTGCCTCTTCAACTGTATTTCCAACTATATTTGGTACTTCAACTTCTTCTTTTTTATCTTCATCTGCTAGATTATCTTTGTTTATTTCAAGATATGGAAGAACCTCTCCTAGAACTTGTGAAGCAATTGGTGCTGCAACACCTCCTCCTTGGTGCCCTCCTTCTCCTGTCGGATTATATAAAGTAATTAATATTACTACTTCTGGATCAGATATTGATGCCGTTCCTATAAAAGATGTTACATATTTATTTGTATTTACCCCATCTTCTGATGTTCCTGTTTTTCCACCAATACTATATCCTTTTACTCTTGCGTTTTTTCCTGTTCCTTGTGCTACAACGGTTTCCATCATGCTTAAAACATTTTCTGCTGTTGTAGTAGAAATTACTCTTCCTTTTGTTTTCGTTTCAATATCAGTTACTTTTCCTGTCTTGCTATCTATAATTTGTTTTACTACTCTTGGTTGTACATATACACCTTTATTTGCAATTGTTCCTACTGCTGCTACCATCTGTATTGGTGTTACTTCAAATCTTTGCCCAAAAGCTATTGTACCGAAGTTCTACTGGACCTACTTTTTCTTCTTTTAAAAATATGCTTCCCGCTTCTCCTGGTAAATCTATGCCTGTTGTTCTTAAAAATCCAAATTTATTTAAATATTCATAATATTTGTGTACTCCAATTTTTTGTCCTAATCCTATAAATACAGGATTACACGAATTCATAAGCGCATCTCTTAAGCTTTCTGCTCCATGTGGTCTATAATATCTCCAACACTTCATAGACACTCCCGCAATATTTATACTTCCTGTACAGCAAAACTCTCCTGCTTTATCAGTGGTTGTTAATCCCTCTTCTAATGCTGCCGATGATGTAATTAATTTAAAGGTAGATCCTGGTTCATATGTATCAGAAATTGCCTTGTTTCTCCACATTGCCTGCATATTTTTTATTTTATCCGACTCAGATAAACTGCTCCATATATTTTTCATTTCATCTGTGCTTGGTTCATATGGAGAATTTAAATTATAATTTGGATATCCTGCCATGGCTAAAATATCTCCATTTTTTGGATTCATTATAATTATATTTCCACCATCTGTACACACATTATCAATGCATGCTTCTTTCAAATATTTTTCAGCTATTCCTTGAATTGTACTATCTATTGTAAGTACTAAATCATTTCCATCAATTGCACTAATATAATTTTCTCCTTCATGTGAAAGTTCTCCACCCTTTGCATCTGTAACTTTTGTTATTTTTCCTTTTTCTCCTTTTAATTCATTATCATATAGTGCTTCAATTCCATCCAAACCTTGATTATCATATCCACAAAATCCAATTATTTGTGATGCTAAGTAATTATTTGGATAATATCTTTTTGTATCTTCATCAATATTTACTCCATTTGTTATATTATTTTGACTAAGCCATATTCTTAGTTCATCTGCCTTTTCTTTTTCAACCTTTTTTACAATATTCTCAATAGAACTTCTCTTTTTCACCTTTTTTAATACGGTTTCATATTCCAAATCAAATATGTCTGATAAAGCTTTTGCAACTTTTTCTTTATCGTTTTTAGATATATTAACTGGATTTACTGTAATTGTGTTTACTGTACTACTTATTGCTAATATGTTTTTTCCTGTTCTGTCATAAATTGTTCCTCTTCTTGGATTAATACTTCTATCTAGTGTTTGCTGAGTATATGCCATTTGCTTTAGCTTGCTTCCATCTTTAAATTGAATCCACCCAATTCTGCCTATAAAAAATATAAAAATCATGCATGAAATTAAAATCCACCATCGCATTCGTTTTCGTCTACTAAGTTCACTTATTTTTTCTTCTGGTTTTATTTTGTTTTTTCTTGTTTCATTTTTGAAATTTTTCTTCTGTTTTTTTGATACATCTTTCTTTATTTTGGTAACATCAATTTCTTTTTGATTTTTAGTTTTCTTTATTTTTTGTACCTTTTTTCGTGGTATTCTACCTGGCATAGCTTTTCCTCCATAATACATGCTTTTTCTTATAAATTTTATTCAAGGCATAAAAAAAAAGACTAAAATAAATATATATTTTAATCTTTTTTAATTTCCCATAAATATATTTAAGATTTTTTGGAAAATGTTTTGATTTTCTTCTATTGTAACTTTTTCTACTGCAGGTTCTATATAGTCCTTTTTTGGCAAACTTACGTATACCTTTTGGCTGTTATCTAATTTTTGCATTCCTAATTTTTCTTTAGCAATTTTCTCTATATTACTTAAATTTAAACTATTTTCAATATTTACCTGCAATTGTTCATTTTCTTTTTTGGTAACTGCTAAACTTTGTTTTAAATCTGCATTTTTATTAAAGCTTTCATTTATTTTTGAATTTCTGTAACTTATCACAAATAACGCAGAAAAAATCATAGCAATATTAATTACTAATTTTAAACGTTCTTTTACTTGGTTTCTTGGTTTTTCTTTTTGCTTAACGTCTTTATTTTTTAATGCTCCTGATTTCTTCTTAGAATATGGATTCTTTTCTGGTCTATATTCTGGTTCTAATTTTCTAGGACTAGTCTCATACTGATAACCACTAGTTCTATAATTTGCCATAAGTTACTCACCTCTTTTCAAAAATTCTTAATTTTGCACTCCTGCTTCTTGAATTTTCTTCTTGTTCTTCTTCTGTTGGTAATAATGGTTTTTTAGTTATCATTTTTCCTAAAGATATTGCTCCACATACACAATATGGTAAATCTTTAGGACATGTACATTTTCCTTCTGCATCTATCATTGCTTCTTTAACTGCTCTATCTTCTAATGAATGAAATGTAATAACCACAAGTCTTCCACCTTTTTTTAGTACCTCTATCGAATTTTTTACTGTATTTTTTAGTGGTTTTATTTCATCATTTACTTCAATTCTAATTGCTTGAAATGTTCTTTTGGCTGGATGTCCATCATTTTGTTTTGACTTTGGAATAGACTTTTCTATAATATTTACAAGTTCTTCTGTTGTCTCTATCTTTTTTTGTTTTCTGTATTCGCATATATTTCTTGCTATATTTTTTGCAAATCTTTCTTCTCCATAGTCAAATATTATCTTGCTAAGTTCTTCTTCTTTATATTCATTTACCACAATCTCTGCTGTTAAATTTTGTTCTTGGTCCATTCTCATATCTAATCTAGAATTTCCTATGTAACTAAACCCTCTTGCTTTTTCATCTAGTTGGTATGATGAAACTCCAAGGTCTAACAATATTCCATCAACTTTTTCTATGTTTAAATCTTGTAAAACACTTTTTATATCATCATGATTTCCATGTACATATGTAACATTAGAATAATCTTTTAGTTTTTCCTTTGCAGCTTTAAGAGCTTCTGTATCTCTGTCAATTCCAACTAGCCTACCATTTTTAGATAGTTTTTCTACAATTTTTATACTATGTCCTGCTCCTCCTAATGTACCATCTACATATATTCCATCAGGTTTGATATTTAGTCCTTCAATACATTCATTTAATAGCACAGATTTATGTTTAAATTCCACGTTTTTCAAACTCCTTGGTTATGCACAAGTAGTTGGTATTTTAAAATACCAACTACACTTATGCTTTTTACTTATATTACATCTTTTGTAAATTGCTCTTTTAAGAGTTCTTTCGTATTTTTATCTTTTGTATTTATTTTTCTTTATCGTTTGTTATCTTTTGTTTTTTACTTTTCTTTATCATTTGTGTTTGTTGTTATCTTTTGTACTTTAAGATAAACTTTGTATATTTTTATGTCTAAACAATCAATATTTTATCTTTTGAATCTAAAACATCTTTTGTTTTTAACTAGCTCTTTTGTTATATTTAATATCTTTTGTAAAACTTATAGAATTTGTCTTTTGTAGACTTTTCATTTTATCTTTTGTAAATAATTAATCTTTCGTATACCTTAATTTTTTTATCTTTAGTTTTTTTTATTTCTTTTGTTTACTAAAAATTCTTTTGTGATTATATAAACTTTTGTTAAAGTTATATACCAAGCATTGTCATATTTTCAGCAATCTCATCTGCAGAAATGTTTTCGTTGCTATTGTATTTTTTCCATTTTTCCTTGTTCCAAATTTCAATTCTAGTACCTACACCAATTATTACAGCTTCTTTTTCCATATTAGCATATTCTCTTAGGTTACTAGCAATAAGAAATCTTCCTTGTTTATCTATTTCGCATTCAATTGCTCCAGACAAGAAAAATCTTACGAAGTCTCTTGCATTTTTGTTTGTAAGTGGAAGTGTTTTTAATTTTTCTTCAAAGTTTGTCCATTCGTTTTGTGAGAAACCAAATAAGCACCCATCAAGGCCTTTTGTAATTATGAACTTTTCACCAATGTCTTCTCTAATTTTTGCTGGCATTATTAATCTGCCTTTTGCATCTAGAGAATGCTCATATTCACCGATAAGCACTTTATCTCACCTTCCTAACATTTTGTTCCACTTTCTACCACTTTGCTCCACTTCAATTAAATTTTAATACAAGTATATATAAATTGCAAGCATTTTTTTAATTTTTTTTAGTTTTTTGAAGTCTTAAAAGCCTTGTGCAATCAGTTGTTCGTATACTCAGTTTGAATAAAAAGTGGCATAATTTTGTTTATTTTATACCACTTTATTGTACATTTATAAAATATGTGTTCGTATATCACTTGTGCAAAAAAAGATAGAAAAAAATTTTTATTTTTCTATCTTTTCTAAACATATTTTTATTATATTTTCAAGTTCTTCTGTATCTATAATAGATTTTATGCTCGCATTTAGCATTTCTTGTGGCTCCACTTTTCTTAAATTAAGTGTATATCCATTTCTTAATGCTAGCTGTCTTATAAATTCTCTAATTGTTCTGCCATTACCTTCTCTAAATGGATGTAACACATTTAGTTCAGACATATAATATGCAAGTGCCTTTGCAAGTTCTTCTTTTGATTTTTCTTTTAAGTAATTTTCGTTTTTTAGCTTTAATAATAATTTGTCTAATTCTTCTTCAATATACTCCCATTCTGCAAACCTAAAATATCCTTTAGCAATATTTTCAGTTCTAAATTTTCCAGCAAACGGATATATGTCTTCAAATATATACTTGTGTATACTTACAAAATGATTTTTATCAAAGTTCCCTGTTATACCCTTTTGCCTTAATGCTAACAATTTAGCTGCTGTTATTCTAGCTTCATACTTTTGCAATGTTAATTGATCTTTGATTTCTAATTTATTAATTAAAGTATTGCTATTTTGGTAGCAATACTTTGAATTTCTCTCTTTTATAATATCTTCATCCATATGTTTTCTCCACTAAAATTTAGATAATTTCTTTTTTTATTTCATTTATTAATTGTGGCATATCAATTTCATTATTTGCAAATTGTCTATATAAATTTACATCTGTTTCTGTTATTTCTAACCCTTCTATTGCTAAATCATTTTTTATATTATCTATATTTAAATTAAAAATTTCTTCGTTAAACATATTATTTTACCTCCAAAATTTTATTTTGTTTTTCACACCCTACATTACTATTATACCATAAAATCATTTAAAAATCCAGCTTTTTTGGTATTTTTGTCACATTTTTTATGGTTTCATCATAAAGTAATATTATTAACTTATTATTAATAAAGGGGGATTTAATGTGGCTAAGATAATTGTTTTTAATAATGACACTGATCGTATGGAAACATATTATAGAAATTTGTCTGACCCTATGCCATACAACACAAATAAAACTTTAACAGTTAGGGAATTTAGAGGCTCCAGTGGTAGTAACACTTTATGGACAACAAAAAGAACTATGCAAAGTTGGAACAGTCAAAGATACATCTGGGGAAAACCTATAAATGTTGGTTTTGCTTTTAAAAGACCATTCGAAGGAGGTCATGGAGCACAAAGTCAACATTATGCTGGAGTTGCATTTGACGTTGGTCAACTTTTATCTAATACACAAAGAAATCTCCTTAGAAATAGTGCTGTAAATTCTGGTGTATGGTCTTATGTAGAACCTGCAAGTATTAGCCCTACATGGGTACATTTTGACAAGCGTTTTGGAACACCTGCTTGTTCTACTGGTGGATACCCTCAGTTAAAAAGAGGTAGTGTAAGTAACTATGTTTTAATTGCTCAAGATGATTTAAATACACTTGGTTTTAGAACTGGTGGATTAGACGGTATTTTTGGTGCTCAAACGCGAAATGCTGTTATACAATATCAAACCAGTAGAGGTCTATCAGCTGATGGAATTATAGGCTGTAATACTTGGCGTTCATTACAAGAAAATGTTGTTGGTACTGGTAGAACAAGTACTACAATTGATTAAATAAATAAAAAATCTAGTAGTTTTTTATGTCTCCTAAATTTGGTTCATATCATTATACTACTAGATTTTTTATTTATTTTTTCTTTTTTCCATCTAATGAATCAAGATTATCTAACGCTTTACCTGTACCTAATGCTACACATGATACTGCATCATTTGCAATCATTACATTTATACCTGTTTTTGCTTGAAGTAATTTATCAAGTCCATCTACTAAACATCCTCCACCTGTCATATAAATTCCTTTATCTGAAATATCTGCTGCAAGTTCTGGTGGTGTTTTTTCTAACACTGAATGAACACTGTCTACTATCATCATTGCAGGTTCTATTAAGGCTTCAAGCATTTCGCTTGAATATACTGTTATTGTTTTTGGAAGACCTGTAATTAGGTCTCTTCCTCTTATTTCCATCTCCATATCTTGTATTTTTGGATACACACATCCAATATTTATTTTTAAGTCTTCTGCAGTTCTTTCTCCAATCATAACATTGTGTTTTCTTTTTATATATTTAACAATTGCCTCATCAAATTTATCCCCAGCAACTTTAAGTGATTCACTAACAACAGAACCTCCAAGTGAAATAACTGCTATATCTGTTGTTCCTCCTCCTATATCTACTACCATATTTCCACATGGTTTTGATATATCTATTCCTGCTCCGATTGCAGCTGCAATTGGTTCTTCAATTAAATATACTTTTCTTGCTCCTGCTTGTGATGCAGCATCTATAACTGCCTTTTTTTCTACTTCTGTTACTTGTGATGGGATACATATCATAATTCTAGGTGAAAATACAAATTTTCCACATACTCTATTAATGAAGTATTTAAGCATTTTTTCAGTTACTGTATAGTTTGATATAACACCTTCGCGTAAAGGCCTTGTTGCTACTATATTTCCAGGAGTTCTTCCAAGCATTCTTCTTGCTTCTTTTCCAACAGCTAAAACTTCTCCAGTGTTGTTATCTACTGCAACTACAGATGGTTCTCTTAGAACAATACCTTTTCCTTTTACATAGGCAATTACTGTTGCTGTTCCAAGGTCTATTCCTATATCTTGTCCCCACTTAAACATCTTCATCTTTCCTTTCATTTTTGTAATATTACATTTATATTTCATTATTGTTACATTTTTGTTACAATTATATTACATATTATAAAAAATATCAATTGTTTTTTTCATTTTTATTCTTTACTTTTTCTCATACAAATAAAAACGAAATAAGATTTTACAATCCTATTTCGTTTTTATTATATCTTTTTTACAAAAAACTATTCTTTATTATCTACAATTTTTAAATACATTCTATCTACATTTGAATATTTAAAATTTAATTCATATGTTTTCTTTTCTTGTGGTTTTATTGTTCCAATTTCAATATATTCATTACCAATGTTAATATTGTTTTTTGTATATAACTCTGCTTTTATGTATTTACCATTTATATTAGAATCGCTATTATTTGTAACATCACCTTTTACATATCCATTTGCATTTGTCTTTTTTGTTTCACTTACTGTTATATGTAAAGTATTTTCTTCAATTTTATAATTTGTAAATGGCGTATATAAAGACTTTATTCCAACCGTTACTCCTATTGAAACAAATGAAAATAGTAAAACTGCGTATATAAACCATCTTAGAAGGTTTCTTGTTTGTACTCTTTTGTCTATAAACCAAAAATCGCCATACCCCATATCTTTCCTCCACTAATTTGCTTTTACATTTTTCTAAATACACCAATTACTTTTCCTAATATTTCACAATTTGGAACAATAATTGGATCCATTGTACTATTTTCTGGTTGTAATCTAATATGATCTTTTTCTTTATAAAATGTTTTTACAGTTGCTTCATCTTCTATAAGAGCAACAACTATTTGACCATTATCTGCAGTATTTTGTTTTCTTACTAATATATAATCTCCATTTAAGATGCCTGCTTCTATCATACTTTCTCCACGTACTGTAAGCATAAAGCTTTCACTATTTCCAACAAAATCAATTGGAATTGGAAATGTATCTGTAACATTTTCTACTGCTAAGATTGGTGCACCTGCTGTTATTTTTCCTATAACAGGCACTTCAACCATTTCTCTTCCACTATAGAAATCTTTTGTTTCTTCTTTTTTCTTTTTAGTTACAGTTTCTCCGTTTTCATTTTTTAATAGCTTTAATGTTCTTCCTTTTTGTGATTCTTTCTTTAGATATCCTTTTTCTTCTAATTTTGCTAAATATCCATGAACTGTTGCTGTTGAACTAAGACCAACAGCTTTTCCTATTTCTCTTACTGATGGTGGATAACCATTTTTTTCGATTTGTTTTTCAATAAATTTTAGTATTGATTTTTCCCTTTTGTTTAATCCTTCTTTTACATTTTTATGATTCAATTTTCATCACTCCCAAATAATATTTTTCATATCATATCACACAAACAAAAAAATGTCAAACAAATTTTTGACATTTTTTTATCTTTTTGAGGTTTGCATAATGGATGCTAGATTATAGAGAAACTACAGGACAAAGCCAAAGCGCGTCGTCATAGCCGGTGATGTCCACGTGCGCGTCGATGCCGTTCACATAAAGCACGCGGTCAGAGTTTCTAGAAGAAGGCGAAGCCAACCAACAGGTGCTCCATCCCGCTGTCATAAATATGTTATTTGGTCCTGCTTCTATTGTGTTATTATTCGTATAATATCCTGAATTAGCATAAGTTCCATTTGCTCCTACTGAATATCCATATTGACTTCCTATTTTGCATATTAATGTTGTTGAATCTTTATTATTATCTTTCCATACATTATATGCTTTCATATACATCTCTACACTTGGACT
>CAKOVH010000015.1 GCA_934121885.1 uncultured Clostridia bacterium
ATAAAAAATATGAGACTACAAATTAATGTAGTCCCATAGATTCTTTTTTCAGTGTCCACTATATTGGGTTCACTTCAAACAATCCATTCTTTTTTCATATATAATAAGGCTAAGTTTCTTTTATTCGTGTCGATTACAAATCTGTCGTGTACATCCAGTAAATCCACTTTTCTATTATATTCCTAATAACTTAACTTCTACATTTTCCATTTTGTACTTGCCTGTTGTTTCATCAATTTTAAACTCTACCAAAGTTTTAGCAAGTGTTTCTTCATTTTGTCTTAAATCTGTTGAAAAATATAATTTTATTTTTGATATCTCAACTTGATTAACAACAATAGTTTTAAATGTCTCTACCATATGTTTTTCATCTTCGCATATAATAATTAGTTGTGGCATTGAACTAAATCCTGAATCCATAGGTACAAAATTTTCATAAAAATCTTTATACATTCTCATTTTATCTACAAGTTTCTTTTGCCAATCATCTTCTCTTCTTATTACCTCAAATAAAAATTCTATTGATTTATTATTTTTAGTAAGTTTAACACTACCACCTGTAGCTTTAAATGTCTTTCCTGCCATTTTAGCTGTTATAGCAGGTTTTACTGTATATGAATCAAATGCTTTAACTTTTCTTAAATATGCTATAATTGTTTGATTTCCTGCTAAACGTTTTTTTATCATTGGAACAGGTTTAGTATTATCTGTTGGTTGCCATTTACATTCAATACCTCTTGAATTTAATAAATATTTTCCCATTTTTTCCAAACAATATATACGGTAAATTCCTTTACCATCATCACCTGTAAAATAATATCTTGTTAATATTTTTGATTTTACAAGTTGATCTAATTTATTATTTAATTTATCTTGTGAAGCAATATCAACATTCTTCCATTCTAACATTTGAAATAATTGTCTAGATGTTATAAATTCAAATTCATTTACCAATTCTAAGATTGTAAAATGTATATCATTTATATGTCCAATATTAATTTTATGAATTATTTGGTTCATTGATACATATCCATCTTTACCATCAAAAGTTTTTATTTCTCCTTCTCTCACTGCAAATGGTGATACTTCAGCTTTAATTTCATTGTCTTCTACCATACTAGTTCCTCCTTAAATTCTATATTATAGTTAATTTAATTTTGTGTTTTTCAGGAATAATCCTTTTTATATTTACAACAACATCTTCGCCATATTGAATATTAGGTTTAAACTCTGCAAGTCCTACCAAATTGGGCTTTAATTCAATAAATATACCGTTATTATTTTTTTCAGTTTCTCTTGCAATTCCTGTTACAATATCGCCCTCTTTAAACTGCTGTATATTTTCTTGCCATGTTCCTAATAATTCTTTATATGAAAGATTTATTCTTCCGTTCTCTCTATTTATAGATTTTACCACAACATTTATGTTTTGTCCAATTTCAAATCTTTCATAAGGAGTTTTTATTCTTGCAACTGAGATATTTTCTATATGTAGTAGTCCAACCATACCATTCTTTAGTTCAATAAATGCTCCATATGGCTGAATACTTTTAACTATTCCACTTACAATATCTCCTTCCTTAAGTTCATTACCATTCGTATCTTCTGTATAGCATATAAATTTTTTCTCTTGTTTATCACACATTATTATCACCATTATCCTTTGTTATTTTAATAAACTTTTTACCTCTTTATCAGTTAAAAATCTCCACTCACCTAATTTTATATTTTTTACATTAAGATTACCTATTCTGCTTCTATGTAGAGCTAAAACCTTCTTATCTATTGCACTACACATTTTTCTTACTTCTCTATTTTTACCTTCATGAATTGTAATTTCTATTCTTGAAATATTCTTTTCCTTATCTATTTTTAAAATTCTTACATTAGCCTTGCCAGATACATAGTCTTCTATTTCTACACCATTTCTTAATTTTTCAATTTCTGCCTCTGTAACTTCTCCCTTTAATGTAACATTATATGTCTTTTCTATTTCGTATTTTGGATGTGTTATTTTATATATAAAATCTCCATCATTTGATAATATAATTGCTCCAGAAGTGTACATATCTAGTCTTCCAACTGGTAAAACTTTTTCTTTTACCTTTACTAGACCAAGTACAGTATCTCTTCCAAATTGATCCTTGGTTGTAGTTACATATCCAATTGGTTTATTTAATAATATATAAACCTTTTTATCTGTATTTTCAGTAATCCTTTTTCCTTTAAACACAACTTCATCTTTTTCAGGATTAACTTTTGTTCCAAGTTCTGTAACAACAACACCATTTACTTCTACATCACCATTTAATATATGCTCTTCTGCTTTTCTTCTTGAGCAAACTCCATTTCCAGCTAAAAATTTTTGTAATCTAACCTCTTCCAATTTCTTCTCCTTCTAAAATAGATTTAAAATATTGTGGTAATTCCGCTTCTAGATGCATCTGCTTACCTGTTATTGGATGTTTAAAATCTAAACTTTTTGCATGTAACATTTGCCCTTGGATTCCAAAATCATTTTTTCCATTCGAATATACCATATCCCCAACAACAGGATGCCCAATTTCAGCCATATGAACTCTAATTTGATGAGTTCTTCCTGTATCAATTTTAACTTCTAATAATGTATATTTTGGATATCTTTTTAGCACTTTGAAATGCGTTACAGCTTGCTTACCACTTTTGGTAACTGCCATCTTTTTTCTATCTTTAGGACTTCTACCAATTGGCATATCAATTGTTGCATCATCTTCTTGTATAATGCCTCTTACAAGTGCAATATACTTTTTAGTAACCTGTCTATTCTTTATTTGTTCACTCATATTAATATGAGCTTTATCATTTTTTGCAACAATTAATAGTCCTGATGTATCTTTGTCTAATCTATGTACTATTCCTGGTCTTAATTCTCCCCCTATCCCTGAAAGACTTTCCTTGCACATTGCCATAATAGCATTTACAAGTGTTCCATCAGGATTTCCATTTGCAGGGTGAACAACTAATCCTTTTGGTTTATTTACAACTATTATATCATCATCTTCATATACAACCTCAATTGGTATTTCTTGCGGTTTTAAATCTGTTTCTTTAGCCTCAGGAATACATATAGATATTTCGTCATTTAGCTGTACTTTATATGATATTTTTTTTATATTTTCATTAACTTTAATATTTCCTTCTTCTATTAGCTTTTGTACCATTGTCCTTGACAAATCTTTATATTTCTCTGTAATATACACATCAAGTCTTACATCTTGTTTGTCTACAATTATCTTATCCAATTTTATTCCCCTTTTATACTTCCAATCTTTCATATATAACAAAGTTTTTATCCGAATAAATTTCTTTATACTTAACATCTCTCATAATTAGCATATTTAACTTTGTATTCTTCTTTAAAATAACATGTGTAATTTCATATTGTTTAAATTTATCATCATAATATGTAGATATATTTGATGTATTTATATAATCACTAAAAATATCTCTACCGTTATATTTTCCATTCTCATCTTTTGTCCCATTAAATTCTGGTGCATATAAATCTGCTCTAGAATCGATAAATACAGGAATTCCTCTATATAATAAATAGCTTCCATAATTATATTCATTAAATAATTTAATTTTACTTAAGTCTAGATTTTCTATTATATAATCGCAAGCTGCAACAGGATATGAGCTTTCATCAATTATTTTAGCTTTTATTTTTCCTCTATAAAAGTAAAAACTAATTAAAACAATTAATAATATTGTAAGTATTTTTCCAACAATTGTCGTCATTGCTGTGCTAACTGCATCACAACCATCTTTATCATACTTTTGAATAAAACTTCCAGCCATTTTTTGGAATATAAATCCACCCACTAATACAAACATAGAAATTTGGCGTCTAGACATAAAACTTAAAAGCACAAGTCCACCAAGCATAAAAAAGTCTCTTAAAGTTATCTTTGTATCTGTACATATTAATAATGCTAAAAACATAATTAATACTACTATCATATTTGTATTATTTATAAGTGTTAAAGGTAAATGTTCACTAATGCTATCCATTGTGTTACCTTGCATTGTCTTTATTAAATACGTATAAGGTGTATCTCCAAGTGGTGTTAAAAGACCTGTAAATGCACATATAATCATAATTACTATTAGCCATTTTACATTACTATTTTTCTTTATAATTATTTTATATGGATTATTTCTTCTTTTTTCTCTTTTTTTAATTGATTCTTGTTCTTTTTCTTTTAAATCATTAATTTGTTTTTGTACTTTTTCTATTTTTTCTTTTTGATTTTCTTTCTTTTCTAATTTTTTAAGTTTGCTATTCTTTATAGCTATATTCAATCTATAATATAAATTTGAATCAGCTATAAGAGCTATAATATATTCTGCAACATATGGTAAAAAAAGTACAAAATAAAATGGCCATACAGCTAAATGAACATTTGCAATAATAATTGGAATGATAACTAGTCCTATAGCATATCTTTTCTTTTTTGTTGCCAAAAATTGTTCAATAAATAAAATTTGAAGTACAAATAGTATATATGTTACAAGTTGAGCTCTTGCTGCAATAAAGCTTTTTAATAAATATAAAACACCTAATGTTACAATAAAAGCTATTAATTCATTTTTGCATATTTTATTTGATGCGACATATAAAGTTACTCCTAATATCATTGCAAGAATAACTGTCATAACATAAATTGCCGTAAATCCACCAATTCCAGTATTTTCTCCTAACTGAAATACCTCATATGTTGCTAAATCATATGCCCAATGTGGATATGTATATGGTAAATCTTCATGCCATGAAAATGGGTCTTTCATGTCTATACCATTTTGAGTAATATGTTCTCCTATTTTTATTGTATAATATGTATCATTTTGCAGTGTTTTTGGTGTTAAAGCAAAGCAAAAAATCATAATCATAATTACTGCTAAAATATTAAACTTTATTTTTGTTCTTTTATCCATTATTAATTTTCTCCTTTATTACTTTTTTCGTTCACATTATATCTACAAATTCATATTTTCCGATTTCTCTTTCTCTTATTTTATTTATTGCTACATTAGAATTATCTACCCCAATCCATTTTCTTCCTAATTTATTGGCACATTCTAGTGTTGTTCCACTACCTGCAAAACAATCTAAAACAATACTATCTTCATTAGATGACTGTAAAATAATTCTTTTTATCATATCCATATTTTTTTCAGTTGGATATATTGGTTTCTGAGGATCTTTAAATTTCCAAATATCTTGAATTCTTTTTCCTTCATGTTCATCTGCGTATTTCTTTATTCTAGGATTACCATTTGAAGACCATTCTATATCTCCTTGTTCATCTAATTTATCAAATTCTGCTGGATTTGTTCTCCAATGTCTTCCTTCTGGTACAGGTATATTTCTCCAAGTTTTTCCTGTAATGCCATTTTTAGTTTCTCCTGGAGCATGTAAAGGAATTGTTGTATATCTTCTACCATTTTTATCTATTTTTTTAAATTTTTCATTTATTTCATCATCATCTAATGGAATTCTTAAATCATTCCAAATATTATCTTTTGCATTCTTAGAATAAAATAATATCATATCTTTTTCGTTGCCATATGCTCTTCTATAAAAATTTTTAGGATTAGACTTAATTCTTGTAATGTCATTTTTGAAGTTTTCTTCTCCAAATATTTCATCCATAATAATTTTTACGTATTGACCTATTTTATAATCTATATGTAAATATATAGAACCTTTATCAGATAATAACTCTTTAATTAGTACTAACCTTTCTCTTAAAAACTCTAAAAATTCTTCTTTCGTCATTTTGTCAGAATATGCTAATACTGAATTTTTATTTGAACTTATTGAATTTGCTCTATTATCTGAAACATAAAAATCATTAGCTGTATTAAATGGTGGATCAATATATACTAAATCTACTTTATTTTTATATTTTTTTAATAAAAGTGATAATACTTCAAAATTATCTCCTTTAAATAATAATGATTCATTACTTATATCAATATCATAGTCAATATTGTTTGCATTTTTCAATATTTGTAATTGACTTTTTTTATTTTTATAATATAATTCCATTTGCACCTCTCTTTCGCTAGATAGAATACAAAAACTCCCTTAATACTAATGCAGATAAAATTATTTGTTCTGGATATTTTTGTAAATATCTATACATTTTATTATTTCCTTTAATATATAATACTCCGTCCATTATAGCAATTGGAATAATTTCATTATCAACTTTTTTATTTTTAAATGAATTTTTCATTGTTCTAACTGCGTCGTCAAATTGAGCATTTTGATGTCCTCCAAAGTCTGTTAAAAACTTTGCCTCTGCTATAACATATTTGTTATTAAATTTTGCAATAAAATCAATACCTTTTTCTCTATTAAATCCTAAATATTTTACAGCAAATTTTTCCATTTCAGCATCAGAAGCATTAAATATACAATTTCCATTAAAATTCAAAAATTCTTCTACTGTTCTTATAATTGGAGCACCTAATGTTCCTTTGTCAATCCATTGCTTAAACATAGGTCCCATTTGTCTATTAGTTTCCTTTGGTGCTGTACATTTTTCAATTATTTCTTCTATTCCCATTTGAAATAAATTCCTGCTATTCTATTTATTGTTTGTGGATTTCTATTTAAGGCTCCGCTATCTTTTTTTAAATATGCAACATATGAATCTTTTATTGGAAATAAATCTAACCTTAACAAACTTTTTACCAATTTTTCATTATCTTTATCGTTAAATGCCTGCCTAATACCACTTTCCGTTTCTTTTGAAATTTCCCTTCTTAAGTTTGGTGTTATAGGATATACTTTATATAATTCGTCCAAATAATTTCTTTGTTGTGCAAATTCAGCACTAGTTTCTGTCCATTTATTCAATTTTATTCCTCCATTATTACTTTATATATTAGACATATTTGCTTTATATAATTTTCTATAACATTTATATCATATATATATTTTTTTCTCAATAGATTACAAATGATTATATTATTATCTAATTCTAATAGCATTTATAACAGTAATTATTGTAACTCCAACATCTGCAAATACTGCAAGCCAAACTGGTGCAACTCCTAATACTCCTGCTGTTAATACTATAAGCTTCATTGCAAGTGAAAATATAATATTTTCCTTCATAATTCTAACCGTTTTTTTACCAATGTTTATACTTTCCGGAATAGCTTCAAGATTATTTGAAATTAATATACTATCAGCTGTGTTGCTTGCAATCTCTGTTCCTTCTCCCATTGAAATTCCAAAATCAGATGCTGCTAAAACTGGGCTATCATTAATTCCATCTCCAACAAATAATGTCTTTCCTTGTTTTTTTAGTAAGTTTATTTTTTCTAGTTTTTCTTGTGGTAGTAATCCTGCATATAGATCTGTAACATTTAATTTGTCTGCCACAATCTTTGCATTTTTTAAATTGTCGCCTGTTAATATAACTGTTTTTTCTATTCCAACTTTATTAAGCTTATTCATTAGTTCTTGTGTATTTTCTCTTGTTTCTTCTTTTAAAGAAATATTTCCAATTACTTCTCCATCTACTGTAAGATAATTTCTTCCTTCTTTTATGTCATCAAATTTTATATTATTTTGTTCTAATAGTTTTTTATTTCCAAAAAGTACGATTTTTCCGTCAATGTTTCCACATAATCCACATCCTGCAATTTCCTTATACTCTTTAACTTCCTTTTCAGTAATCACATTTTTAAGATTATCCTCTTCTATTTTTTTATTAATAGCACTGGCAATTGGATGTGCAGAATTTTTTTCTAGCAAATATATATATTCTAGTACCTCTTTTTCTTCATGATTTCCATATATATTTAGCTCATTTATTTTCATCTTTCCTGTTGTAAGAGTTCCTGTTTTATCAAAAGCTATAATTTTTGCTTTTGATAAATCTTCAATATGTTTTGTTCCTTTAATTAGCATTCCTTTTTTAGATATTGCACCAAGTCCAGTGTACAATGCTAAAGGAATTGATATTACAATACTACAAGGGCAAGATGCAACCAAAAACACAAGTGCTTTCATAAGCCATTCTTTAAATTCTAATCCTATAATAGGTGGAACTACTGCAATAAGTATTGCAAAAACAATTACAATTGGAGTATATATTTTTGAAAATTTTGTTATAAACTCTTCTGTTTTTCCTTTATTATTTTGTGCTTCATAAACTAAATCTACTATCTGTGAAGCCGTTGAATATTTAAACTCTTTTTGTACTATACACTTTAAACTACCATTTAAATTTATTGTTCCTGATAGTAGTTCCATATCCTCAGATACAACTACTGGAATACTTTCACCAGTTATATTAGATGTATCTATTTCAGATTTTCCACTTATAACTTTGCAGTCAACTGGCACCATTTCTCCAGGTTTTATTAAAATATTATCTCCAACTTTTAATACATTTACATCAACTACTTCTACATCATTTTCTTTTAGCAAATTAGCATTTTTAGCTTTTATATCGGCAATTTGTTTTATGCTGTCATTTGATTTTTCAACTGCACGGTGTTCAATAAATTCTCCAAGTTTAAATAATAATATAACTAAAGCACCTTCAGTAAATTCTCCTATAACGCACGCTGCAACAACAGCTATTGCCATCAATGTGTCTTCTTCAAAATTCAATTTAAATATATTTTTTATACCTTCAAATAATATTTCATATCCTGCAAGTATTATAGATACAATGTACATACCAATTTTAATATTTTCTGGTATTTGTGGTATAAATGTAATAGCAAAAATTATTACTGATATTATATATAAGATTTTTTCTAATTTTTCGTGTTTTTCTTCTTCCTCTCCGTGGTGGTTTCCATTGCAATTACAATTATGACTCATTTTTATTCTTCCCCCTCCTTTATATGTGCAAGCGCCATTTTTATAATGCTTTCAATATGTTCATCTTCCAAACTATAAAAAACTTGCTTACCTTCTTTTCTATATTTTACAAGCTTGCTATTTCTAAGCAATTGCAATTGATGTGATACAGCTGATTGATTAAGATCTAAAATCTCACACAAGTCGCATACACAAAGTTCTGTATTTAATATTGCACATATTATACGAAGTCTTGTTTCATCAGCAAATAGTTTAAATATTTCAGATAAATCTTGAATATCTTCTCTTGCAATATTATTAACTTTTACTTTGCTTATTAACCCATAATGTGGACATTTTTCTTTACATACAAATTCGTCTTCTCCCATATTTTCTCCTTTCAACATATGAGCATATATTCATATATATTATATGATATTCTATTTATTAATAAAATGCAATAGTTTTTTTAAATTTTTATAAACAAAAAAAGAATTTCTAACAATTTTTCTTGCTAGAAATCCTTTTTATTTAGAATTAATTATCCATTAATTTGTTTTGCAACTTCTTCTGCAAAGTTTTCTTCTCTTTTTTCTAATCCTTCACCTTTTTCAAATCTTGCAAATCTTACTATTTTAGCTCCTTTTGATTCTACAAGTTTTCCAACTTTGATGTCTGGATCTTTAACGAATTCTTGCTCTACTAAGCATATTTCTCCATAGAATTTTCCAATTCTACCTAATACTATTTTCTCAGCAATTTCAGCTGGTTTTCCTTCATTCATTGCTTGAGCTTTTAAAATTTCCATTTCTTTTTCTACTCTTTCTTGTGGTACAGAGTCTCTATCTAAGAATTCAGGTTTTGCAGCTGCAATTTGCATACAAACATCTTTTGCAAGTTCTGGTGTTGCATTTTCCATTTCAACTAAAACAGCTATTTTTCCTTCTCCATGTATATAACTTTCTAGCATATTGCTTGTTTCAAATCTTTCAAATCTTCTAATAGACATATTTTCACCAATTGTAGCTATTTTGTTTGTTAAAACTTCTTGAACTGTTTTATCTGGTTCTGTAATTGAGTTTTGAGCTAATAATTCTTCAACACTTGTTGGTGCTTTTTCAACAACTTGTCTTGCAACATCTTTAACAAAGTTTTTGAACTCATCATTTTTTGCAACGAAATCTGTTTCAGCATTAACTTCAACAACTGCTCCAACTTTTCCGTCTTCTGAAATATATGTTTCAACTAAACCTTCTGCTGCTATTCTGTCAGATTTTTTAGCTGCTTTTGCAATTCCTCTTTCACGTAATAATTCAATTGCTTTTTCGAAATCTCCATCTGTTTCTGTTAAAACCTTTTTGCAGTCCATCATTCCTGCACCTGTTTTTTCTCTTAATTCTTTTACTTGACTTGCTGATATCATTATAAATCCTCCTTTAGATTAAAAAATAAGGAGTAAGAGCAGATAAGCTCTCCTCCTTTATATTAAACTATTTAAAATTATTCTTGAGTAGTTTCTTCAGCAGCAACAACTTCTTCAATGCTTTCTGGTTCAGCAGTTTCTTCTACTACTTCTTCTTGCATTGTATCCATTGCTTCACCTTGTCTACCTTCGATAACTGCATTAGCCATACAATCAGCGATTAATCCAACTGCACGGATAGCGTCATCATTACCAGGAATAGCATAATCAACATCTTCTGGATTACAGTTTGTATCAATTAATCCTATTACTGGAATTCCTAATTTTTTAGCTTCTAAGATTCCAATTCTTTCTTTTTTAGGATCTACGATGAACATTACTCCTGGAAGTTCTTCCATATCTTTAATTCCACCAAGATTCTTTTCAAGTTTTTCCATTTCTTTCTTTAATAGAATAACTTCTTTTTTAGGTAGTACATCAAATGTACCATCTTCTTGCATTCTTTCTAGATCTTTTAATCTAGCAATTCTTGTTCTAATTGTTCCAAAGTTTGTAAGTGTTCCACCTAACCATCTTTGGTTAACATAGTACATACCGCATTTTTCAGCAGCTTCTTTTACACAATCTTGTGCTTGTTTTTTTGTACCAACAAATAAAATTGTTTTTCCTTCTTCTGCTTGTTCTTTTAGGAAGCTATATGCTTCGTCTAATTTTTTTGATGTCTTTTGTAAATCGATAATATGGATACCATTTCTAGCTTGAAATATATATTCAGCCATTTTTGGATCCCATCTTCTTGTTTGATGTCCGAAATGAACACCTGCTTCAAGTAATTGTTTCATTGCAACTACTGCCATTTTTTATTCCTCCTTTTTGTTTTTACCTCCACTAGACTTAAACATTTAAAAAGACTTGTTTTTATACAAAACAAGCACTACTCTTTAAACTGGCCCGTGTGTGTATTTTTAACGAAACTATTATATCAAAAAATTATTACAAATGCAATACTTTTGTAACATTTTTACCTTATTTTTCTTCTATTCTTTCGCATTTTTTAACTTATTCACATTTATTGATAAATGATAACATTTTAAAAGAGCCATTTATTTTACCTAAATGACTCTTGCTATCTAAAATCTATTTATTTTCAAATTAAATTATAATTTTTCTATTTCTTCTTTTGTTAGTCCTGTATATTCGGCAATCTCATCTATTTTCATATTTTTAGCTTTCATTTTTTTTGCTATACTTTTTACTCCTTTATCAAATTCAGCTTCTTCTATTCCTTGTCTTTCAAATATGTATTTTTCTCTTAAATGTGCTAAATATTGTTCATGTTCATCTTCACTTATTTCATCTAATACCTCTTTGGCTTTTTTCATTGATTCATCAGCATTTTCCATATTCAAATCCTCCGAATTACTAATAAATTTTACCCAAGTATCTAATAATGTATTTTCTGAATATTTCTCTATCTTGGATAAATTAATTATATATAACTCTAATACATCTGTCAATATTATTTTGCCATATGTTTCTTCTCGTATGTTCCATTTTGTAAGGTATTTTGGTATTTCTTTTAACTTTTCTAATTCAAAATCTATAAACAATATTGATATACATTTATTTAGTTCTGAATAATTATGTGATTTCTTTAAATTTTGCGTATACATTTTGCTTAAATAAAATATTATTCTTTTTTCAATATTTTTTTCGTCTACTAATTGCATCTCTATATTTATATCTACTGAATTATTTACTTTCGCTCTAATATCTAGTATTCCTAGCTTATCGTCATATAAATCTCGCTCTAATATTGTATTACAATTTAAACTTACATCTGTAACTTTTTCTTTTAGTATAGCATTCAATAACCCTTTGGTTATTTCTTCATTGCCAGTGTATCCAAATACCCTTTTAAATGTATAATCATTTTTTAGTTTTAATAATTCTATATAACCACCCTCTTTATCACTTGTTTTATTTTTCTTTCATTTTGGAAATTTTAGACAGAATCGTCTTTAAGAATTTAATAGATTTTAAATAACTGTTTTGTATAATATCATAACTTACATTTTATGGCAATAGGCAAATAAAACAATATAAAAATAAAAATTTTTATTTTTTGTAACATAAATGTAATATTTTTTCTGTTTATTTTTGTCAATATTTGTGATAAAATATAAAAAGTTGATAATAGAATTTTACTAATGAAAGGATGATCTTATTATGCAATTTAATAAATGTAGCCGTTGTGGATGTTTTTTTATGACAAATTCAGATGTATGTCCAAACTGTGAGCCAAAGGATATGTGTGATATAAATAAACTAAAAAATTACTTAGCAGATTGTGATACAAATTCGTCTATTGAGGAAATTTCTTGTAATACTGGTATTTCACCTAAAAACTTACATCGTTTCTTTCAATCTGATGAAATTGCAAAATTAAATTTAAATGATTTTGGAACTCATTTTAAAACAGAATTATAAGAAAAGTGGCTTCGCCACATGTACACAATTGCTTTGCAATTGGTACAGACCAAGGTAACTTAACCTTGTTGTATAGTAAAAAATCTTCGATTTTTCCTATACAATAAGAAAAGTAGCGTAGATTTTTTAATTTCATCTACGCTTTTTCTTTTTGAATTTTTATTTAATAACATATATTTTTTCTAGTTTTTTAACCGCTTCTTTTGCCTTGTTTTCATCATTTGCATGAATATATGCAACTATATTACCTTTTTTAACATTGTCTCCTATTTTTTTATCTAAAACAATACCAACACTATTTTCTATTTTATCTTCTTTTTTCATTCTTCCGGCTCCTAAACTTACCGAAAGTTTACCAATCTCTTCTGCTTCTAAACTAGTAATTGTTCCATCTCTTGTGGCTTCTACTTGCATAATATATTTTGCTCTTTCAAATTTATTAGTATCATCTATATAAGAAACATCTCCACCTTGAATTTTTACAAGTTCTTTTAATTTTTCTAATGCCTTTCCATTTTGTATATTTTCTAGCATTTTTTGTTTGTTTTCTTCTAAATTATCTCCTTTACCTGCAAGTTTTATCATATTGCTTCCAATTTCTAATACAACATTTTTCACATCCTCTTGCATATTTCCTTTTAAAAATTCAATTGCTTCAATAACTTCAAGTGAATTTCCAACATTTTTACCAAGAGGCTGTTCCATTGGAGTAATAACACATACAGTATCTCTACCTGCTAGCTTTCCTATTTTAGTCATTACTTTCGCAAGTTCTTCTGCTCTTTCTTTCGTTTTCATAAATGCTCCACTACCATATGTAACATCTAAAACAATTTTATTTGCTCCTGCAGCAATTTTTTTGCTCATAATACTAGAAGCAATAAGTGGTATACTCTCAGTTGCAGAAATACTATCACGAAGAGCATATATTTTTTTATCTGCTGGTGCTAAATTCATTGTTTGACCTATTACGCTAATACCAACATTTTTAACATTTTGTTTAAATTCTTCTATTGAAATATCTGTTTTATAACCAGGTATAGATTCTAATTTATCAATTGTTCCACCTGTGTATCCTAATCCTCTTCCAGACATTTTTGCAACAGGTATTCCAAGAGAAGCAATAATTGGTGCTAAAATAAGTGTAACCTTATCTCCTACTCCACCTGTACTATGCTTATCTACAACCGTTCCTATATCTGATAAATCAAGTCTTTCTCCCGAATTTGCCATTGCAGTTGTTAAATCAGTTATTTCTTGTTCATTCATTCCATTTATATATATTGCCATAACCAATGCTGCTGCTTGATAATCTGCAACATTTCCATTTGTATATTCTGTAATAAAATATTGAATTTCTTCTTTATTTAATTCTTTTTTATCTCTTTTCTTTGCTATAATCTCTTGTATATTCATTTCTTATCCTCTTTTCTATTTTAAATGTATAAAACTTCTTCTATGTAATGGGCACATTCCATATTCTTTAATCGCCTGAATGTGTGCTGCTGTACCATATCCCTTATGTTTCGCAAAGCCATATTCAGGGTATATTTCATCCCATCGTCTCATAATCCTGTCTCTTGTAACTTTCGCTATAATTGATGCTGCTGCAATTGAATAGCTTTTAGCATCTCCTTTTATTATTGATTCATAATTTATACCATCTGTATTAATTTTTGTTAAAGCATCCACCAATATTATATCTGGTTTTTCAAATCCTCTATTCTTATTTTTTAAATCTAACTCTAATTCTTTTATAGATAGTAAAAGTCCTTCCTTAGTTGCATTTAAAATATTTACCTTATCAATTTCAGTTTGGTCAATAATTCCAACTCCATATGCTACTGCTTCTTCTGTTATTCTTTCATATAATAATTCTCTTTTCTTTTCAGAAACTTTTTTAGAATCATTTACCCCCTCTATCATAGAATCTTCTGGCATTATTACACTTGCAACAACAACAGGTCCTGCAAATGGTCCTCTTCCCGCTTCATCTATACCACATATGTTTTTTATTCCTTTATCATATAAATTCTTTTCTATTTTCTTTAATTCTTGCAACCTTTCTAGTTCTTTTTCTTTCATTTAAATCCTCACTTTTTCTCTTCGTTTACTTTATTTGTATCATCCTTTGTATTATTTACATTTTCTTCTGTTTTTTCTTTAATTTCAGATAGTTTATATACTGTATTTCCTTCTTCATTTTCTATTCCAGCAGAATATATTATCTCATTGCTCATATATTCAACAATGTAATATCCATCATCCATATTTATATTGTTAAGTCCCATTGATTCAATATCAGCTTTTTCAAGTACATAATACTTTACATCTTTTTGATCTAATTTAATAATCTCATTATCTATTAAGCTTTTAATTTTTTCATCTTCTTTTAATTCTTCAATATCTTTTCCTACATATTTAGCATCTTTTTCTTTTATTCTAACTTTTTCACCTATAATCTTAGTTTTTGCCTCAATTAAAAGCATATTAGTTTTAACAGTTTCAAATTTTTCACTATCAAATCTATCTCTAAAAAAATATATTCCTACAATTACTGCTATAACGGCAATTATCAATATTACAAAAGTTTTTATATGTGTCATTACTTCTCCCTCCATTTTTCTAATTATATATGTTTATACTATTTTTTTCAATAGCTATTTTCCCTAAGTACCACTATTTTTTCACATTTTCTTCACAAAACTATTGTATGATAAATTTAATTTAAGTATAATATATTATTATACAAACATTTGGAGGTATAAAATGGAAGAGAATAATCAAGAAAAGAAAGAAACAGAATTTAAAAGTGTTAAAATGGATAATACAAATCAAGTATACACATCATTTGATACAAATACAAACAAAAAAACAAAATCAGCTAAAACAGGTTTTGGAAAAACAGTTGTATTACCATTTTTTTGTGGAATTTTAGGAGCAGGAATAGTTGTTGGAAGTTGCACCTGTATTCCTCAAGTTAGAGATACTTTGCTTAAGCAATTTCTAACATCTACAACTAGTGAAAGTTCATCTAATACAAACTCTACAACAATTCAAGATATAAATACAAAGTTAATATCTCTTAGTGGTTTTTCAGATACATCTGTTAGTGTTGCTCAAAAAGTAAAACCATCTATTGTTGGAATTAATGTAGAATACTCTATTAGCACATTCTTTAACAGATCATCTACTGCAAATGCTCAAGGTTCAGGAGTTATTATATCAGAAGACGGATATATTTTAACAAATAATCATGTTGTAAATTCTAGTTCTTCATCTTCATACTACAATATAGAAGAAGCTACAAAAATTACTGTTAAACTATATAATGATGATACAGAATATGAAGCAAAAATTATTGGTACAGATGAACAAACTGATTTAGCAGTTATAAAAATAGAAAAAAGTGGATTAACAGCTGCCGAACTTGGAGATTCAGATTCTTTACAAGTTGGAGAATTTTGTATGGCTGTTGGAAATGCTTTAGGTTTAGGAGATAGTGTAACATCTGGAATTATTAGTGCTGTTAACAGAGAAGTTACAGACTCAGATAAAAATAAATATTTGGCAATTCAAACAGATGCTGCAATAAATTCTGGAAACAGCGGTGGTGCTTTAGTAAATAGCAAAGGTCAAGTTATTGGTATTAATACATTAAAAATATCTGGAACAGGTGTTGAAGGTGTTGGATTTGCAATTCCAATTAATTCTACAAAGAGTATTTATGAACAATTAATTCAATATAGCAAAGTAAAAAGACCTTATATTGGTATCACAGGAATAAACTTAACCGAAAGTTTAGCCAAACAGAACAACCTTGTTGTTGGTATATATGTAAAATCAATTGAAGATTTCTCTTCAGCAGAAAAAGCTGGTATTAAAGTTGGTGACGTTATAACAGAAGCCAATGGAACAAAAGTAAAAACAATTGACGAATTAAATGAAATCAAAAACAAGAAAAACATTGGAGATACTATTAAATTAAAGATTACTCGTGATGGAAAAGAAAAAGAAATTACATTAACATTACAAGAACAACCATAAATAAGTTTTCTATTAAATCACACTTAGTTCACACAATGTTCAAAATTCATTATTATAATATATTCATAGTTGATAAACAAATTACTCCATTATCAACTATAAATAAGTAAAACATCCCCTTTTATTTTCAAAAAGTGCTAGTAATCAAACTAGCACTTTTAAGTTGTAAAAAAATACTGAAGTAAAAAATATATTCTACTTCAGCATTTTTAGTTTTATTTAGAACTAAGCTAATTCAACTACTGCTCCTACTTCTGTAAATTTAGCTTTTAATTCTTCAGCTTCTTCTTTAGAAGCTCCTTCTTTAACTGTTTTTGGTGCTCCATCAACTAAGTCTTTAGCTTCTTTTAATCCTAATCCTGTAGCATCTCTAACAACTTTGATAACTTGGATTTTGTTTGCTCCAGCGTCTTTTAATACAACATCAAATGAAGATTTTTCTTCAGCTGCTGCAGCTCCTCCAGCTGCTGGTGCAGCTGCTGCTACTGCAGATACTCCATATTTTTCTTCAATTCCTTTTACTAATTCTGCTAATTCGGCTACTGTTAAAGCGTCGATTTCTTCTAACATCTTTTCGATTTTTTCACTCATTTTTAATTCCTCCATAAATTTTATTTTTAATTTTAATATTAACTATGCATTCTCTTTTTGAGATTTAACTGCATCTAATGCAACTGCAAGTTTTGAAATAGTTCCAAGTAAGCTTCCAGCAAGTTTTGCAAGAAGTTCTTGTCTTGATGGTAATTTTGCTAAAGTAATAATTTCTTCTGCTGTCATTACTTTACCTTCAACAATTCCACCTTTGATTTTGTAAAAATCATGATCTTTTGTGAAGTTATAAATAGTTTTAGCAGGTGCTAAGTAATCTTCCTTACTTGTAATAACTGCTGTTGGGCCATTTAAAACTTCGTCTAATCCTGATTCTCCATTTTTGTCTAATGCTCTTTTTACAATGTTATTTTTGATAACTCTGTATTCTGCATTATTACTTCTTAATTCATTTCTTAATTTTGTAACATCATCAACAGTAATTCCTCTGTAATCTACTAAAAGTACTAATTTAGTATCTTTTAAATCTTCTGCTAATTTTGCTACGATTTCTTCTTTTTGTTTTACTATTGTTTCGCTAGCCAATTATTTCACCTCTTCCTTATTCTATATAATATAAAAAATCTGTATATATATAGCCTCGGCATATATATACAGATTTTAAATCCGTACTATTTATATGCCTAGGTAAGACTTATTTTATGCTTACTTTCTTTGGCTATTTATCTAAATTATTTTTGATCAATATACATACTTGGTCCCATTGTTGTAGATATAGCTACACTCTTAATATATTGTCCCTTAGCTGCTGCTGGTTTAGCTTTTATAATAGCACCAATAACTGTATCATAGTTTTCTAATAGTTTATCAGTACCAAATGAAACTTTACCAAATCCTAAGTGGATTATATTTGTTTTGTCTAGTCTATATTCAACTTTACCTGATTTAATATCTTGGATTGCTTTTGTAACATCCATTGTTACTGTTCCTGATTTAGGGTTAGGCATTAATCCTTTTGGTCCTAATACTTTACCAAGTCTACCTACAACACCCATCATATCTGGAGTTGCAACGATAACATCATAATCAAACCAGTTTTCTTTTTCGATTTTTGGTATTAATTCTTCTGCTCCAACAAAATCTGCTCCTGCTTTTTGAGCTTCTTCTGCTTTTGGACCTTTAGCAAAAACTAATACTTTTAATGTTTTACCTGTACCATTTGGAAGTACTGTTGTACCTCTAACTTGTTGGTCAGCTTGTTTTGAATCTACACCTAATTTAACATGTAATTCAACTGTTTCATCAAATTTAGCTTTTGGCATTTTTTCAATTAAATCTAATGCTTCTTTTGCACTATAAGCTTTTGATGAATCAATTAGCTTTTCAGCTTCTTGATATCTCTTTCCTTTTTTCATATTTACCTCCTTTGGTTCAAACGAGTATCTACTCTCCCAATTTTTAATTTTTTAACAAGAATTATTCTTCTACAATTACACCCATAGATCTTGCAGTTCCTGCTACCATACTCATAGCTGCCTCTAATGATGCTGCATTTAAGTCTGGCATTTTTTGTTTTGCAATTTCTTCTACTTGAGCTTTAGTAATTTTAGCAACTTTTTCTTTGTTAGGTTTACCAGAACCTTTTTCTATTTTTGCAGATTTTTTAATTAAAACTGCCATAGGTGGTTCTTTAGTAATAAATTCGAATGATTTATCTTTGTAAACTGTAATTACAACTGGTATAATCATTCCTGCTTGTGCTGCTGTTCTATCATTAAATTCTTTAACGAATTGCATAATATTAACACCACTTGCACCTAATGCTGGACCTACTGGTGGAGCTGGTGTAGCTTTTCCTGCAGGTATTTGTAACTTAATTAAAGTACTAATTTCCTTCTCTGCCATCTCCTTGCACCTCCTTTAACGAAAAAATATGTATATTCATCTAAAAATTTAGATTACTAACTAAATTAAATTTTTTGAACTTGAGAAAATTCTAGTTCTACTGGTGTTTCTCTTCCAAACATAGAAACAGAAACTTTTACTTTGTGCTTTTCTTTGTTTATTTCTGTAACAACACCAACAAAATCTTTAAGAGGTCCGTCCATTACTCTTACAGAATCGTTTACATTATAATCGATGTTAACTTCTGTAATTTCAAATCCCATTGCTCTTATTTCCTCTTCTGTAAGAGGAATTGGGTCTGTTCCAGATCCAACAAATCCAGTAACACCTCTTGTATTTCTTACAATATACCATGTTTTCTCAGTTACAATCATTTTAATTAAAACATATCCTGGAAAAACCTTTTTTAAATTAGTTTTTCTTTTTCCTTCTTTTATTTCAATTTGTTCTTCCATTGGAACAATAATATCAAAGAAAAATTCTTCTAATTCTCTATTTTTTATAGTCTTTTCCAAGTCTGTTTTTACTTTATTTTCATAACCTGAATATGTATGAATTACATACCATCTTGGTACTAACTCGTTATTTTCCTGAGACATTTTTTAGCCTCCTTTATTCATTTACAGAATTATTTGAAACTTCGTTACTTGATTCACTATTTGTTTCACTTGAATTATCTTCTTGGCTTGTTTCGTTGCTTACTATATTTTTAGATTCAACAACTGATTTTATTTTATTAATACCATATTGATTCATTTTTTCAAATGTAAAATCTAACGCAAATACAATGGCAGCTGTAATAATTACAATTGTAATAACAGCAACTGTATTATTAAGTAATTGCTTTGGTGTTGGCCAAATAACTCTTTTTAACTCTGCTTTAAAATCTTTAAAGAAATGTTTTGTTTCTTTATTTTGTTTTTTATTTGCTTCTTTAGGCATTACAAATTTCCCCCTTAGAAAGGCTATTTACTATTTTGTTTCTTTGTGTGTTGTACGTGTTTTACAGTATTTACAATATTTAGCAACTTCTAATCTTTCTGTATTATTTTTTTTGTTCTTTTCAGTCATGTAATTTCTTCTTTTACATTCTGTACATTCTAATGTAATTGGTTCTCTTGCTCCTTTTGCAGCCATTTCATACACCTCCAGATATTAACCTTTATTTTAATAAGCGTATGTCTCTTACATACGCTTAAATATTGTATCATCTTTTTGATTATATGTCAACCTATTTAGGTTATAATTTTGGTATAAATTGTGATTTTTTTATCTCCCGGCATTAACTTTGTAGTATTTTTCAAATTATTTAGTATTTCTTACATATCCGCCAGCTTCTACAACCTTTTGTCCTTCATCTGTAAGTAGCCATTTTATTAGCTTTCTTGCTGAACTATCTTGTGGTTCGCTTTTCTTTGTAATTGCATACACTATTTTAGTAAGAGGATATGATTTATTTGTAATATTTTCATCTGTTGCATCTACTCCATTTATAGCTAAAAACTTAACATTTCCCTTTACATATTGTTCTTTTGCATATAAATAAATTGAATATCCTATAGAATATTTACTATTTTCATATGATGAAACCCCATCAATTAATCCTGCCATAGAAACAATTTCTAAGTTAGTATTTGTTGTATCCATCATTTTTTCACCTTGCATAACCATTTTTTCCATTAAATTTTGACTTCCTGAATTTTTTTCTCTTTGATATGCGATTATTTGTGCGTCATCTCCACCAACTTCTTTCCAGTTAGTAATTTTTCCTGTATATATACCTCTTATTTGATCTAGAGTAAGTGATTTTACAGGATTTTCTTCATTTAATAAAAATACAAATCCATCTAATCCAATTCCTGTCATTTCAAACTCTACTCCAGCATCTTTTGCTTTTTGTAAAATATCATCAGATGGTTCAGATGCAAATATAACATTTGTTTTTCCATCAATTAATCCCTGATATACCTTTGCTGTTTTTCCTTGTGTATTTTCTGCAAGAAACTTCTGCGCCTGCTCATCATTATATCCTAAAACAGATTTTGTAATTTCTCCAATCATTGGTAACATTGCTGTTGCACCATCAACTTTTGGAAATTCTGCTTCTGTCATTTTAAAATCTTCTAGCTTTTCCTCTTTTTGTGTTTCTCCTACATTCTCTGTATTTTTGTTACTGTTTATATAATAAACTATTCCAATAATTCCTAATACAATAATTAAAACTATAGCTATGGCTATTATGGCTATAACTTTCTTTCCTTTCTTTGATTCTTCCATTATTTTTTCCTCCTCTTTGTTAATAACATTACAATACATATAACAATAACTATAATCAAAATAATAATTCCACCAAAAATAGCCCCATAAACAATTGTTATCTTTGATACTGTGTTTGTTATGATATTAGATTCATTATTCTGAATAAAGTTATCATTACTCATTTGTTTATCTTCTTTAAGATTATCACTTATTACTAAATTAGATATTTCACTATTTATTTGATTTTTTACTTGTGATATTCTTGTTTCATTTTCTTGTTTTAATGCTTTTGCTCTATCACAATTTACAGCTTCTTTTATATTTCCATAACCATCAGCATGATATGTTGCAGTAAAAAAGCTTATTACATATTTTCCATCTACATATTCTCTATAGCCAACATTATGTGCTAGATTTGGAACTTTGCATTTGTTTGCAACAATTTCATTATCATAGTCTATATAAATTGAGTTCATCTCATATTCTTCTCCATCATATCTGCTGTTGATATTATATTTTTTGGCTATAATTAAATTATCACTGCCATAATAACCTGTTGGTACCTTTATTTTTATATAACTCTCATCTTCCTTCTCTTTAACATTACCATCATATATTGTAACTCTTGCATAAAGAGATGGATTAATCATATTTACATATTCTATTTTTTCTTCATCTGTTGCATTTATTTCTGCACCTGTTATATCTTGATTTATGTGAATTATTTTTAGTCCTCTTCTTTCTTCTAGGTCATACCACATTCTTCTATTTTTTGTTTTTAAAATATTCCACTCGCTAAGTTTAACATAATCATATACTGAAGTATTTTCATATCCTGAAATATGTTTATATACATACAATTCTTTATCTCCTTCTGATTTTACATAGTCAACAGCTAGTGTTAAGCCATATAAAGGACATGCATTTTTTTTAACCTTTTCCATATAATCAGCTGTAAGTGGATATTCCCAGTCTTCTCTTGATTTATATGTTATACTGGTGCTGTTTCCTATATTTTCTCTTTCACACAATTTTGCTATTGCATAGTAAATTATAGATTGAGTAACCTTATTTCCGTTTCTTACTGTATAATCATCATCCTCACTATATAAAACTTTCCATACCTCTTCTTCTTTTATATTTAATTCTTTTGCTAAAATAGAACTTACTATAATAGTTTTATTATCATCTTCTGCACGTTCATATTTATATTTTCCTTCACCTAATCCTTTAGTAATCCAAGTTTCTGCTTTTTCTAAAATCATTTTTTCTACATCACTTAGTTCAGTTTCTTGTCCATACAATAGGTTTTTATATGTTTGTTTTTCAATAATAAAATCCTTTGTAAGTGAATTTACATTAAAATTGTAATATTCTACAGTTACAGTATTATTATCAAAACTATAACATTCTGGATATATTCCAGTAACAAGTGGAACATCAGCCTCTGGAAAACTTACAGAAATTTTAAAATGTTTTAATTTTATTCCTTTCAAATTATCTAAAGTATATTTTAAAATTTTTGCATTTCTTAGTTCATTATCTGTTTTATAAGAGATTTCTATTCTCTTACCCTCATTTTTAGGAATCTTAACACTAAAAATATACTTTCCATCTGCTTTACTTATCTTTGTAATTTCTGTTTTATTATCTATGATTTTTAAATTATTAATAGAAGTAGAAAGTTTAGTATCTTCAAGTTTCACAGAAATTTTAGTAGTTACATCATTATTTGAGTTATTTTTTAATATAAATAGATTGTTTATATTAGAATTTTCAGTATCAATACTTACTTCATTAGATAGTATTTCTATATTTTCACTTTTTTCTATCACAATAGGCTCTCCATAAAAGTAAGTTGCATAGCTTGCTGCATTCGACTTATTTGAAAATATTAATAAGCTAAATAAAGCTATACATAAGACTAGTAAAACCTTTAATTTTAAATTTTTCATAACTATTTTCCTCTTTTCTTCTTTTGCACAGAGTATCCGAATTTTCCAATTTTTCTATTTAGTGAATAATATCCACCATTAGCATATGTTATTAAATTACTTTTACTTATATCAAAAGCACCATTTTCATCTATATATTTATCATCTGCATCAATTGACAATATTTCTGCAATAAACATATGATGACTTCCAAGTTCTCTAATTTCTTTTACCTTGCATTCAATTGCCACAGGACTTTCCTTTATAATTGGGCATTTAATATTTTTTGCCTTCTCCTTAGTTAAATGCATTTCTTTAAATTTATCGTAATCTCTGCCTGATCTTACACCACACCAATCAGTAGCAAATGCCAAATTCTCATTAGTTAAGTTTATTGCAAATTCCTTGGTTTGTTTTATTAAATTATATGAAAATCTCTCTGGTCTTACTGATATATAACACATTGCAGGATTTGTATTAATTATTCCTGTCCAAGCAACTGTCATAATATTGCTGTTATCCATATCTCCACATGTAACCATTACTGCAGGAAGTGGATATATAAATGTTCCTGACTTCCATATTGTTCTACTCATATATACCTCCAAAATATCATTATACTTTTTTTCGAAAACATTCTATCATATACGAAAAAAAAATACAAATTAAAAATAAATATCATTAAATATTTAATCTTTAATTTGTATTTTTATAAAATAAAAAAAATCTGGCAACAACCTATTTTCTCAGCAGGGTAACCCACAAATATTGTCGGCACATTGGAGCTTGACTTCTGTGT
>CAKOVH010000016.1 GCA_934121885.1 uncultured Clostridia bacterium
AACAGGAAATAAAGATGCAACAAATTTAATATGCAAGGTAGAAAGTGCAAACGGATATTCAGTAGGAGCAAATGGAAATTATGATAATAATGGAAATTATACGAATAGTAATACAATAGAAGCAGGACCAAATAACATATTTATGACAGCTGGAAGTAACTGGTGGTGGTTGGCTTCGCCTTCTTCTAACACCACTTACGAAGTGATTATTGTGCGCAGCGACGCTGCGCGCGTGGAAGCCATCACCTATAACTACGCGAATGGAGTGTGCCCTGTAGTTTCTCTATAATCTAGCATCTATTATGTAAAAATAAGAGACGAGACTGTAAATATTTGAGACTGTAAATATTTTTGTGTATAAAAACATAAATTTTACATATATTACCTATTAGAGGTGAATAGTATGCTAAAATTTACAAAAATGACAGGACTTCGGAAATGACTATATTTACATTAATTGTACGGGAAACAAAAAAATAGAAAATGCAGAAGAACTTGCAAAAAAATATAGCGATAGACATTTTGGAATAGGGGCAGATGGAATTATTCTAATAGAAGATAGTAATGTAGCAGATTTTAAAATGAGAATATTTAACAGTGATGGTAGCGAAGCTGAGATGTGCGGAAATGGAATAAGATGTGTTGGAAAATATGTATATGATGAAGGTCTAACAGACAAACAAGATATAACTATAGAAACTTTAGCAGGAATAAAAAAACTTCATTTATCTTGTGATAGAAGCCAGTGTTCAAAAGTTGAAGTAGATATGGGAGAACCAGAGTTTAAAAGCAAAGATTTACCATCAACACAAGATGAAGAAATAACTAAGGATTTAAAATTAGATGTAGGAGATAATGAATATAGATTTACACTTGTATCAATGGGAAATCCACATGCAGTTACATTTGTAGAAGATGTAGAGAACATACCTCTTGATAAATATGGACCAATGATAGAAAAAAACAAAATATTTCCTAATAGAACAAATGTAGAATTTGTGCAAATAAACGATAAAAACAATATAAAAATGAGAGTATGGGAAAGAGGAAGTGGAGAAACATTTGCCTGTGGAACAGGTGCATGTGCGTCTGTTGTAGCTGGTGGAATTAATGGATATACAGATGAGAATGTAACAGTAGAATTACCAGGGGGAAAATTAAATATAAACTGGAATAAAGATAATCATGTATATATGGAAGGACCTGCAACAAAAGTATATGAAGGAGAGATTGATTTGTAATATTTTGTGTGGAGGCAAATATGGTTAAAGTAAATAATAATTTTCTTAAACTACAAGATAGTTATCTATTTTCTACAATTGCAAAAAAGGTAAAGGCATACCAAAAAGAACATCCAGATAAAAAAATAATAAAGTTAGGAATTGGAGATGTAACACTTCCAATTCCTAATAGTTTAAAATTAGCAATGGAGAAAGCCGTAGAGGAGATGAACCATAAAGAAACATTTAGAGGTTATGGACCAGAGCAAGGATATGAGTTCTTAAGGGAAAAGATTATTAAATACGATTACCAAAAAAGAAATATTAAAATTGATACTAGCGAAGTGTTTGTATCAGATGGTGCAAAATGTGATATAGGAAATATAGTAGATTTATTTGATGCAGATAATATTGTTGCAATTTCAGACCCGGTATATCCGGTATATTTAGATACAAATGTAATTTCAGGAAGAAGCGGAGAATACATACAAAATAGAGGCATATATGAAAATATTGAATATATGAAATTAACACAAGAAAATAATTTTGAAATACATCCAAAAGATTTATCTAGAAGAGTAGATTTAATATATATATGTTCACCAAATAATCCAACAGGAACAGTTCTAAACAAAGACATTTTAAAAGAGTGGGTTGAATATGCTAAGCAAAATAATAGTATAATTTTGTATGATGCAGCATATGAAGCATATATACAAGAAGAAAATATACCACATAGTATTTATGAAATTGAAGATGCTAAAAAGGTAGCTATTGAATTTAAAAGTTTTTCAAAAACAGCAGGATTTACAGGTTTAAGATGTGCATATACCATAATACCAAAGGAACTAAACATTAAAGGTGTATCTTTAAATGATTTATGGAAACGTAGGCAATGTACAAAATTTAATGGTGTATCATATGTTACGCAAAAAGGTGCAGAAGCAGTTTATTCAGAAGAAGGAATGAAAGAAATTAGAGAAAATATAAAATATTATCAGGATAATGCAGAAATTATAAAAAATGGACTGGATGATGCGAAAATAGATTATGTAGGAGGAATAAATGCACCATATATTTGGCTAAAGGTTCCAAATAATATAAAATCATGGGATTACTTTGATATGTTACTTCAAAAAGCAAATATAGTTGGAACACCAGGAGTAGGTTTTGGTCCAAGTGGTGAAGGGTATTTCAGATTGACTGCATTTGGAGACAGAGAAAATACAATAGAAGCTATGAGAAGAATAAAGGAATTGTAATTTACTACAATTCCTTTATTGCATTTCTTGCAAGTTCATCACATCTATTATTAAATTCATTATCTGCATGACCTTTTACTTTAATAAATTTTACTTTATGAATATTAGTAAGTTCCAACAATTCTTGCCAAAGTTCTTTGTTTTTAACTTCTTTTTTGTCGGCCGTTTTCCAATTATTCTTTTGCCAATTAATAATCCATTTTTGTAAAAAAGCATTTACAACATAAGCACTATCACTATATAAATCAACCTCGCAAGGTCTATTTAACAATTTTAAAGCCTCTATAACAGCTGAAAGTTCCATAACATTATTTGTTGTATTTTCTTTGCCACCAGAAATCTCTTTTTTTACACCTTGAAACATTAAAATAGCACCCCAGCCACCAGGACCAGGATTACCTGAACATGCTCCATCTGTATATATAACAACTTTATCCATAAAAACTCCTATTCCAACAATTAAAAGATTAAATTGTTGCACAAAATTAATTGTAAATTATATTATTTTATGATATTATATCAATAATGTAAAAATTGTACAAGTAATTGTATAAAAGTAGGAGGGGTTTTCATGAGTGAGGTTCTTGGTATTATTGGTGAATATAATCCATTTCATAATGGGCATTTATACCATATTGCCAAATCAAAAGAAGAAACCGGCGCTCAATACGTTGTTTGTGTTATTTCAGGTAACTTTGTTCAAAGAGGGGATACTTCAATTATAAACAAATGGGCAAAAGCCAAAATGGCACTAGAAGGTGGAGCAGATTTAGTAATAGAGTTACCAACGATATATAGCATTTCAAGTGCAGAAAATTTTGCAGAAGGTGCTATAAAAATATTAAATTCTTTAAAAATTGTAGATACAATTTCATTTGGAATGGAAGCAAATGATGTATCAATCTTAAATAATATTGCAAATGTTTTATATGCAGAGCCAAAAGAATATACAACGATGTTAGCTCATGAACTTCAAAAAGGAAATTCTTTCCCAAAAGCAAGAGAAAATGCATTACTTATGTATTTAAATGATATAAAAAAATATGCAAATGTTTTATCAGGTTCTAACAATATTCTTGGAATTGAATATTTAAAAGCATTAAAAAGGACCAAAAGTAATATAACTCCAGTAGGAATAAAAAGAGAAAAAGTATTATATAAAGACCAATATATGGTAGATGAATTTGCAAGTGCAACAGCAATTAGAAGAATGCTTATGACAAGACAATTTGATGATGTTAGAAAATCTATACCTAAAACATCATATAAAATTTTAGGAGAAGAATTAAAACAAGGTCATTATGTATTAGATTTATTCAAATTTGAAAAAGAAATTTTGTATCAACTAAGAAAAATGACAGTAGAAGAGATAAAAAAATTACCTGATGTATCAGAAGGTTTAGAAAACTCAATAAAAAATGCTGCAGATTCTTGCAATAGTTTAAATGAGTTAATTAATATTGTAAAAAGTAAAAGATTTACTCAAACAAGAATAATGCGAATATTACTTTATGCATTACTTGAGATAGATAAAAAACAAATGGAAACATCTAGAAAGATTATTCCATACACAAGAGTTTTAGGAATGAATGAAAAAGGAAGACAATTAATTTCAGAGATAACAAAAGCAAATCCTAAAATAAATATTGTTACATCTGTAAAAAAATATATGGATGATAACAATAATAAAAATTTAAAAGAAATGCTACAAAAGGATATATTTGCAACAAATGTATATACACTAGGATATGAAAAAGATTCATGGGCAAATTTAGATTATACAAATAAAATAATTATACTATAAAAAGGAAAGTATATGAAAATAATTGGTATTACAGGTAGCTCCGGAAGTGGAAAGAGTACTGTGTGTGAAATTTTAAATGAAAAATATAATGTTAAAATTATAGATGCTGATAAAATTGCAAAAGAGCTACTAACAAGTGGAACAGAATATTATAATGATGTTATAAGTAAATTCGGAAGAAAAATCACAGATGATGTAGGAGAAATTGATAGAAAAAAATTAGCAGATTTAATATATAATGACGATAAAAAAAGAGAAATGCTAAATAATTCTACATTTCACTATGTTGTAAAGGAAATAAAATTAAGAGCAAAAGAAATAAATAGTGTAGATATAATAATAGATGCACCTTTGCTATTTGAAAGCAAATTAGATGATATTTGTAATCTTATAATTGGAGTTATTGCAAAAGAAAGTGTACAAATTGAAAGAATAATAAAGAGAGACTCTATCTCAAAGGAGCAAGCTTACAAGAGGCTTAAAGCTCAACAAACTAATGATTTTTATATTTCAAAATGTACTGAAATTATAGAAAACAATAATGAGTATATAGAAACGGAAAAACAAATAGAAGAAATAGCAAAAAAATACAATATTACAAAAAAATTACAATAATATTACAATATTATGACATTTACCCTTAATGTATTGAAAATAAAATATTAGTAGAATATAATACCAAATAGAAATGCTGATTTGATAAACAAAAGGAAAAACCTTTATAATGGAGGAAAACAAAATGGATACAGAAACAGTTGCAGACTACATCTTATCTGAAAAAGATTGGGTTAGAAAAATGGAAATTGTTTATTATTTACAAAAGAAAACAAATATATTTTATGATACATCTGTTATATTTAAAACATTTTTAGCTAAGCTATTTTTAGATGAAATGGACTTAGGTTTAGATGAAAATATAGTTATAACAGCATGCTTACTTTGCAATTGTAAAAAGAGTAATAACCCAACAGATTTATCTAAAATAAAATCATATGCAACAGAAGGTGCAGAATATCTTTCAAAATTAGGATTTTCAGATAGATTTTGCAGAATTTGTGAAGGTGTTAATAGATATGCAAAGCAAGAAACAAGAGAAAAAGAAAGCGACGTTTTAGAACTTGTTGACCAATTTGGTGGTATGTTATTAGATAGACCAGAAAGAATTGCTTTTAAAGTTGATGAGGCACTTGTTTTACTAGAATATAGAAACTTAAAAGATAAACATAATCAATATTTAGAGCAATTTAAAGAGTTTGTAAATAAAACGGAGGCGATTTTAATATGAATATAGGAACAATTCAAAAAGCAGCGAATACCACTAATAGTACACCTAAAAATGATACTATTGGATGCACAAGAGAATTGGCAGGAATATATAATGATCTTCAAAGAGGAAAAGAAGAAATAGCTAATCAAAAGAAAATAGATGAAGTTGTAGAACCAGTTATATCAGCCAAAGATTTAATAAATGAGGAAAATCAAGATAAAAACAGAGGAATCATTGAAGATAAAGAAATAGGAGAATAGTATATTTTACAAAAGATTGGGTTTTAATTAAATACGAAGCACCAGTCTTTTTATTATGAAAGGGAAAAAATATGAACGAAGTATTTGCAGATTTACATGTACATATTGGAAGAAGTGAGAATGGAAAACCAATTAAAATAACAGGAGCAAGATCATTAAATTTTGCAAACATTGCAAAAGAATGTGTAGAAAGAAAAGGAATAAATATTGTAGGAATTATAGATTGTGCTTCACCTTATGTTATAGAAGATATAGAAAACTTTTTAAGAACAGGTGATGCATACGAAATTGAAGATGGCGGAATTATATACAAAAACAAAGTTTGCATAATATTGGGAAGCGAAATTGAAACATCTGAAATAAATGAAGAAGGAAAAACAGGAAGTGCACATAATTTATGCTACTTTCCAAAACTTGCAGATATAAAAGCATTTTCAAAGGAAATGGAAAATTACATTCATAATATTACATTAAGCTCACAAAGAGCTTGTATTTCAGCATACAAACTTGTTGATATCGTAGAAAAATATAATGGTGTACTAATTCCTGCACATGCTTTTACACCACATAAAAGTTTTTATGGAAATTGTACAGATAGACTTGGAAAGATATTTAAAGAAAAGTTTGATAAAATATTTGCAATAGAGTTAGGATTAAGTTCTGATACATTTTTAGCAGATCAAATATCAGAACTTGAAACAAGATCATTTTTAACTAATTCAGATGCACACTCTCTTCCTAAAATTGCAAGAGAATATAATAAAATGTTAGTAGAAGATATTAGTTTTAAAGAATTAATGAAAGCTATAAAAAACGAAGATGGAAGAAAAATAGTTGCAAATTATGGATTAGATCCAAAACTAGGCAAATATCATAGAACATTCTGCGAAAATTGTGGAAAAACAATAGAAGGTAAGGCACCTGTTACACATTGTAATTCATGCAATGAAAATAAAATAACAATGGGTGTTTTTGATAGAATAGAAATGATTAAGGACAAAAAAGAAACTAAAAGTCCAAAATTTAGACCACCATATATTTATCAAATACCTTTAACATTTATACCAGGTCTTGGTGGAAAAACAATAGATAAATTACTAGGACATTTTGAAACAGAAATGAACATATTACATAAATTATCAAAAGATGATATTGAAGGTGTTGTAGGAGAAAAAATTGCAGAGTCAATAGTAAATGCAAGAGAAGGAAATGTACACATTCAAGCTGGTGGTGGAGGAGTATATGGAAAATTAACCGCTGGATAAAAAATATTAATTGCTTGTTCTAAAAATTATTTTATCGAATAGACATTATGTATAAAACTTTTGGAGGATAAAATGAGAAATGAAACAAGAAAAAACGAAAGATTAAGAAAGTTAAAATTAAAAGATAAAATTTTAGATAACATTTACCACAATTTAAAAGAATACATTATTGTAACTATTATATTAATAATAGGGATAATTGCAGGTGTGTTGTTTGTTAATTATATGAATGATACCCAGACAAATGAAGTAAAAGAATATATAGAGGGATTTATAAATTCTTTAAAAGGTGATTATTCAATAGATAGAGGAAAACTTTTAACAAATTCATTAATAGAAAATTTAAAACTTGCAATTAGTATGTGGTTCATAGGCTCTACTGTAATTGGAATACCAATTGTATTTGGAATTGTGCTATATAGAGGATTTTGCTTAGGATATACAGTATCATCAGCAATTGCAGTACTGGGTATACAAAAAGGAACAGTATTTTTCTTAACCACAATATTATTACAAAATATAATAATTATACCGGTTTTAATTTCACTTGCAGTTAGTGGAATGAAACTATATAAATCTATAATGAAAGACAAAAGAAAAGAAAACATAAAGTTAGAAATAATAAGGCATACAATGGTATCGATTATGTTATTCATATTGCTTGCAATAGCATCATTAGTGGAAGTATATATATCTACAAATTTACTTAAAATGTGTATTAATTTCTTTTGAAAAAGATAAAAAAATTTGAAAAATGTATTTACTTTTTTGACATAATTTGATATAACATATTACGATGTTTATGTAAATTATAACATTAGATATTATAGTAAAAGGAGTACGAGCTAAAATGGAAAAACATATTAAACAATTCTTAGATTTTATTCAAAATGAAAAAAAATTATCAAACAATACTTTACAATCATACAGTAGAGATATTAATCAATATAAAGATTATTTAGAAACAAATAAAATAAATTACTTAAAGGTTGATAATGAACAAATTAAAGAATATTTAAATTATTTACAAGAAATTGGAAAGAAAACATCCACAATTTCTAGAAATTTAGCATCGATTAGATCTTTTTATCAATATCTAATTAGAATAAAGAAAATAAGACGTGATCCAACAGAAAATATTCAATCACCAAAAGTTGCAAAAAGAGTTCCTAGTGTTCTTACATCACAAGAAGTAGAACTACTTTTAGACCAACCAAAAGATGTTGATTTAAAAGGAACAAGAGATAAAGCAATGCTAGAAGTAGCTTATGCAACAGGTATGAGAGTAACAGAAATAATTTCATTAAATATCGAAGATGTAAATGTAGAAGAAGGATTTGTTACATGTAGAGCAGTTGGCAAACAAAGAACAATTCCACTTGGATCTTTATCTATAAAAGCATTAAAAGAATATATAGAAGAAGCAAGACCAATTATGATTAGAGACGAAAATGAAAAATCATTATTTGTTAATGTTAATGGTAAAAGATTAACAAGACAAGGTTTTTGGAAAATTGTTAAATTCTATAAAGAACAAGCTCATATTTCAAAAGATATTACACCACATGTATTAAGACATTCATTTGCAACACACCTTTTACAAAATGGAGCAGATTTAAAAGCAATTCAAACAATGCTTGGACATTCAGATATATCTTCAACACAAGTATATATGCAATTCCAAGATAGTGGATTAAAAAATGTATATAAAAAAGCTCATCCAAGAGCATAATTAATTTATAAAGTTATAAAGGATAAAAATAAAAAACTATCAATATGAAGAAAAAATCATATTGATAGTTTTATTTTTATTTAAAGCAAAATGTAAAATTAAGTATAACTTATATTTATTTTTCATCTATTGTAGGAGGTATATATTCTATTATATCTCCAATTTCACAATTAATGGTTTTACAAATTCTAGCAAGCAAATTTAAATCAACTTTTTTCATATCATTGTTACAATATTTTAATATTTGCTTATAATGAATTTGACCATTTCTGGACAAACTTGAACGACTTATTTTATGCTCTTTTAAAAATTCATCTAATTTTAAATTTACTTCTCCCCATTCGTCCATAACGTTCACCTCAAAAAAATATTATCACATAATTTAGCTCTTTAACAATTAGGAATATACCTACTAGGTGAACACATAGAAAAACATAAATTAATCTTGACAAACAAAAAGTGGTGGTATATATTAAGATAGTAGCAATAAACATAGTAATAAAATTAAATAAATGAATTGAATATTATTTGTTATTTTGCAAAAACTAAAGTAAAAGGAGAGAAAAATATGAAAAACATAGGAGAAAAATTATTAAAAAAGTCCAATGCATCAGGAATAACATTAATAGCGCTAGTAGTAACAATAATAATATTAATAATACTTGCAACAGTAAGTATTAATGTAGTATTTGGAGAAGGAGGCTTAATAAAAAGAGCAGAGCAAGCAAGTGAATTAGCAAAAGAATCAACAGCAAGAGAAAAGTTAAATTTAAAATTGGAAGAATTTAAGTTTGATATATATGAACAAAATATAAATGATGCAGCATTGAAAGATAGTAAATTGTGTACAATTTTAAGTGAATTAGGACCAACCAAAGAAGCGACAGATACAAAATATTATGAAGTAATAGTAGATGACTATGTATTTTGGGTAAATAGAGAAACATTAGAAATAGTATCAAAAGGAAAAGATAATCAAGAAGATGCAACAAAAGTAACAGCAAGCGATATAACAATAAAAGAAGGACAAACAGCAAGCATTGCATTAACAATAGAACCAACAGGAGCAAGTACAAAAAATGTAACATATATATCATCAAATGAAAATGTAGCAAAAGTAAGCAATGGAACAGTAACAGGAGTAAGTGCAGGAAAAGCAACAATAACAATAAAAACAAGAAATGGGCATGAAGAAACATTTGAGGTAACAGTAATAGAAAGTAATTTAACAAAAATAACATTAAATCCAACAACATTAAATTTTGTAGTAGGAGATACAGCAAGCAAAAAAATAAGTGCAACTTTAGAGCCAGCAGATGCAATGAATAGAAAAATAACATGGACATCAACAGATACAAATGTAGCAACAGTAAATGATAAAGGAGAAGTAACAGCAGTAGGAAAAGGAACATGTGAGATAAAAGCAACATCAGAAAAAAATGCAAACGTTTTTGGAAGTTGTAGTGTAACAGTATCAGAAGTAGAAGTTGAAAGTATAAGTTTAGATAAACAAACATTAAAAGTAGGACCAGGAAAAACATCAGAAGCATTAGTTGTAACATTTACACCAGCAAATGCTACAAATAAAACAATAACATGGTCATCAAATCCTACATCAATTGCAACAGTAACTGATGGAAAAGTAACAGGAGTAGCAGAAGGAACAGCAACAATAACAGCAACATCAGCAAATGGAAAAACAGCAACATGTAATGTAACAATAGCAGAAGTAGGAATGACGATAGCAGAAGCAAAAGCAGCAGTACAAAGAGATGGATTACAATCACATATAGGAGATTTAGTAGAATATAACCCAACAGCAGGAGGAAAATGGAGAATATTCTATTATGATGAAGCAGGAGAATTTGGAACAGCAGGAAAGTTATATCTAAAGAGAGATTTCGTAGGCAATAATACTAAATTAACCAATTATACAAGTTATACACCTACAACTCAAGGATTAGCAATAATGAAAGCAATGAATCCAAAGTGGAGAGATAGCAGTTATTCAAGCATAGATCAAGAAAATGAACATTGTGTAGCATGGCTATGCGACCCAACAAATTGGACAAACTATAAAACAGCAGAAGCAGATTATGCAATAGGAAGTCCAAGTGTAGAGATGTATATGAAAGCATTTAATGTATGGAAAACAGGAAATAAAAATGCAACAAACTTAATATGTAAGGTAGAAAATAAATATGGATATTCAGTAGGAGCAAATGGAACTTATGCTAATTCAGGATATTTTACGAATAGTAACACAATAGAATCAGGACCAAATAACATATTTATGACAGCAGGAAGTAACTACTGGTGGTTGGCTTCGCCTTCTTCTTACGGCTCTGGCAGCGTGCTTTATGTGCGCGGCTACGCGGACGTGAACAACAACGACTTTAACTACACGTATGGCGTGTGCCCTGTAGTTTCTCTATAATCTAGCATCTATTATGTTAACATAAAAAAGTAGAAAAATTTTAATTTAATGTAGCACTGAAAAGAATAGTAAAAAAATCACATCCGCCAGGCCTCGCGTCTGGAAGGATGTGTGCGCTTTAGTGCAAGGCGGATAGGGGAAAAATTATGGGAATGGTAGAAATGTCAAAAAGATTAAAAGATGTACATCCAAATTTTTTAATACTATATAAATCTGGAACATTTTATAAGACATTTGGAAAAGATGCGTATATTATAGGAGCGATGTTTGATTATAATGTACATATAGTAAACCAAAATATACCAACTTGTGGATTTCCAATGAGTGCTGAAAAAAGAGTAAGAGCAAAATTGGAAGAAAATAAAATTAATTATAAAATAGTTGATCCAAGAAATGAATATAGTGTTGATGTATCAGAAGATTATAAAAATTTGAATGAATATGAAAATGAATTAAAAAAGGACTTTACATTAATAAAATATAAGAAAGTTATAAATAGAATAACAGAAGAATTAACAATGCATATGAATAAACCTGATTTTAAAGATATAATTAGAAAAATTGAGGATATACTTGATGAAACTGGAAAAATTTAAAGTAATTGATTCTACTAGACAATTTATAATTGAATGTACAAAACGATTAGAAAATTTTCCTAAAAAGGAAATAGAAATATCTAGTAAGATAAAAAAGAATTCGTATGATATGTTAGAAATAGCGTATTATGCAAATAGTATAGAAGACATACAAAATAAAGTTATACAAATTAATTTATTATTGGCAAAAGCAAAGGTAATAGATTTTTTACTTGAAGTAGCAGTTGATATAGACTGTTTAACTAAAAAACAATATATAAAATTGGCAAATAGACTTGGAGATATTGAAAAATTTTCTACTGGATGGCTTGCAAGAATTAAGGATGTTAAAGAAATAAATCTTGAAAGGCAAAATAAAAATATTGATGCAAATAATAAATAATAAATGAAGGATGTAATTATAATTAAATAAATTACATTAGGGCTTGGTTGGTTGTGGTTGGCTTCGCCTTCTTCTAACAACTCTAACAACGTGCTTAATGTGAACGGCAACAACGCGAACGTGAACAACAACAACTATAACAACACGAATGGCGTGTGCCCTGTAGATTCTCTAAAAACTGTGTGTTAATTTGTAGTATGGTATCTACAATTTTGAGAAGATTAGAGAAACAAACCAATTCCTTTTGTAGAATTAAATTTTTAATTATGAACAAATTGCATATGGTAAAAAATATATAATTCTACAATAAAACAAAAACAGATAACAAGGTTTGCTAGTAGATTAATTAGCTAAAAATATAGACCATAGCTAAGCTTATATAATATAAGAAGTCGAAAAGGAGTCTAGTTTAGAACTGTTTTATAGTCTCGATTAATTTCCTGGCTAAGTTTAAAACACAATAATTGTAAATAAATGCAATTATTGTGTTTTTATATTTAATTATGAGGCTTAAATAACAATTTAGGTTTTTTTTTTAATAAATCAGAATAACATGATAAACTGGAAACAAACTCATTAAGTGATATATATCCTTTTTGATAGTAATAATATTTATTTTTAAGCTTTCTTTTTACAGACCTATATCTAATATAGTGTCCATTGGAATTTCTTCCTAAAAAAGTAAAATTGTTATTATCTTTATAAATTCTTGTTTTTATATTTAATTGTAATTTTTCTTTGGCTAAAAATATTTTTATTTCATTTAGGCAATATTTTAAATATTTTTTTGAAGGATGATATAATAAAAAATCATCTTGATATCTAACATAATATTTTATTTTTAATTTTTCTTTTATAAAATGATCTAAATCGTTTAAATAAAATATTGCTAATACTTGACTGGTCATAGAACCAATAAATAAGCCAGGCTCATTACTATCAATAATTTTAAATACAATTTCAAGGGCAGCTTTATCTTTTATTCTTTTTAATAATTTTTCTTTTAAAATTTCATGATTTATACTTGCAAAGAATTTTGATATATCGCATTTTAAAACATAGAAATGATTATATTTAATTTTGCATTTTCTACGGAATTCTTTAGCAATTTCTAATCCAGCACTTGTTCCTAAATTTTTTCTGCTAGCAACATTTACATCAAGTAAACATGGCAAAATTGCAGGGTACAAAATATGTCTTGCAACTAAATGATTAACTATTTTGTCAATAATGTTTTGACTTACAATTTGCCTTTCTTTAGGTTCTTTTATTGTAAATTTATTATAAGGTCCAACAACGTAACTATGGCTATTAACAATATCATAAATAGTAGAAATGTAATAAGAGCGGTATTGTTTCATATTAAATACACGCCTATCATTATTCGTATTTTTTCTAACCTCTTTAAAAGAATCTTCAATATTTTCTAAATTACAAATGTTTTTATATAAATTACTATATCTTTTCATAATTAAAAATATATAATTATTTATTTTTAATATTAAAAAATGTTACAAAATGTTAAAAATTTTATTAGAGCATATTTGATAGGTTATTAATGTAATAATCAATTTTTTATTTATGTTAAAATGTCCTTGAAAAAATATAAAAAATAATATAAAATATAAAATATAAAATATAAAATGTCTTTGTAACTCAGATGGATAGAGTAACCCTCTCCTAAAGGGTAAGCCGGCGGTTCGACTCCGCCCAAAGACACCATAAAGATAAAAAATCAGTTTATAAACTGATTTTTTTTATAAGCATATTATATGCGTTACTATAGAGATTAGCTTTTTATATAGATAAAAAGAGATATGATAAAAAATTTAAAACAATAAAATATTATATTAAAAATAAATAAAAAAATTGAAGGTAAAAATATAAAATTAATTATTAAGGAAAATAAGAAAATTAAAGATATATAAAATTTTGATATAAAAATTAAATAAAATTAATAATTAATAACAGAAAAAATGTGAAAAAACAATGAGAAAAAATAAAGAATATAAAAAGGATAAAAACAAAGTGAGATATAATAAGATATTACAATAATATAGTAAACATAAAATTAAACTAAGAAAAGTAATGAAAAAGTAGGAAACTATGAAAATAAATTCGTAAAAAATAGATAAAGTATAGTCAAAATAGAATAAGAAAGGAAGTAATAAAAAATTGTCAAAAAGATATAAGGACGTATAATGAAAAATAAAATATAAGGTAGAGAAAAGTTCTAATGTAAGGCTTTTAGAAAAAAATAGTATAAAAATAGAATAAAAATATGAAAGAATATATCAAAAAATAAAGAGGAAAAGTATCGGAATAAAAGTAATAATGGAAAAGAGTTAATATGTGCTTAGAAAAAGAAAATGGAAAATTACTTTTAGAAAAAAGGTATTATTTGATAATATACAAGAATCAAAAGCAAAAAATGAGAGAACATATAATCAAAAAGACAATATATTATAAAGATAAAAGAAAGAAATAAGAAAGTGATAAATGTATTGATAGAAAGAAGATAAAATGAATGCAATAGATGATAAAAAAAGCAATAAAAAGTAAACTAAAGTAAACAAAAAAATTATGAAATTCTAGAAGAAAATAACATTAAAAAATATATAAATATTAAGTAAAAAATAAGAAAAATATAAAAATAATTAATATTAAATATAAAAAACTAATATAAAAATATATAAAGGAAAAAAAATAAATGTCTTAAAAACGAAAATAAAAGATAAAAAATGAGGACAAAAAAATAAAAAGTAAAAATAGAAAAATTAGATAAAAATAAATAAATAAAATTATAAATTAAAAATAGAAAATAAAATTAAATATAAAAGAAGAAAATAAAATCATAAATAAAATTTAATCTAAAAAAAATTTAGAAATAGAAAAAATTAAATAGAATAGAGATAAAAAATAGACAAAATAAAAATTAATAGATAAATGACAAATAAAAATAATAATTAATGATAGAAAAATATAAAAAAATAAAAATAAAATATTTTGATGGAAAAAAATAAAAAAAGAAAAAAGCAAGGCAAATGATAACCAAAAAACAAAAAATTAAACAGTAAACATAAAACAATACTAAATAGAACAAAGAAAAAATATAAAAAGGGTGGAGAATAATGAAAATAGAAGTATGAATACATATAAAGAGAATAAATTTGAACAAAGTAAAATGAGAGAAAAAGATGTAGTAAAAATTGTCAAAAAGATACGTAAATGTATATTGAAAAATAGAAGATAAGATAGAAAAGAGCTTTAGAGGAAAGTGATTAAGAATAAAATTAGGAATAAGATATGAAAAAAATGCAAAAAGTAAAGAAAATTAAACGGGAAAAGTAACGGAATAAAGAGAAAAATAAAATAAAGGAAATATCCTATAAAAAGTAAAGAAAAAGAAGTTAGGCTTCAAAGATAGAATAGACTAAAGGGGTAAAAGAAGAATAGTCTACAAAAAAGAAAAAACATACAACTAAAAAGACAATATTTAATAAAGATACATCGAAGAAAAGAAGCACGAAAATGAAGAAATAAAAAAGTAATAAAAATATTGTTAGAAAAGGATAAAATAAATGCGATTGAAGATAAATAAAACAACAAAAAGTAAACTGATGTAAACAATAAAATTATAAAATTTAAGAGAAAAAGAAAATATAAAAATATTAAGTAAAAAAAGAAGAAAAATATAAAAAATTAATATTAAATAAAAATAAACTAATATAAAAGAAAAAAATAAATGTCTTAAAAACGAAAATAAAAGATAAAAAATGAGGACAAAAAAATAAAAAGTAAAAATAGAAAAATTAGATAAAAATAAATAAATAAAATTATAAATTAAAAATAGAAAACAAAATTAAATATAAAATAAGAAACTAAAAAATAAAAATATAAAATCATAAATAAAATTTAATCTAAATAAAAATTTAGAAATAGAAAAAATTAATTAAAAAGAATAGAGATAAAAAATTGACAAAATAAAAATTAATAGATAAATAACAAATAAAAATAAGAATTAATAACAGAAAAAAGTGTGAAAATAATAAAAAAAATTAAATAATTTAAAAATGAAAAGGATAAATAATATGGTAAATAATAGCAAAAAATAACACAGTAAATGGTAAACATAAAACTAAACTGGATAAAATAAGTAATGGAATAAAAAAAGATAAGAGATAATGAAGATATAGGAATAATTACATATAAATATTATGAATTTAAACCATATAAAATTAGAAAAAAGAGACAACAAAAAATTGTCAAAAAGGTATATGAATATATAGAGAAAAACAAAAAATAGAATACAGAGAATTTTTTGTGTAGAAGTGTTCATAAAAAAATGATGGAAAAAAAGAATAAAAGAAAGAGAAAAATAAAAAAAATAAAGGGGAAAGGTAACGGAATAAAAGTAAAATTAAAATAAGCTAAATGTGTGATAAAAAGAGAGAAAGGGAGACCAAAGTAAAAGGGAGAGAAACATCTAAGAAAAAGAAAGAAGTCAAAAATGAAAAAAGAAATATTGAATAACTAAAAAGACAATATATTGTGAAAGCAAAGAGAAGATGAATAACAAAAAATAAAAGAAGAAAAAGTGATAATGATAATATTAGATAAAATGAATTCAATAAATGAGAAAAAACGATAAAAAGTAAACCGATGTAAACGATAAAATTATGAAATGTGAGAAAAAGAGAGTGTTAAATTTACATATAAATATTAAGTGAAAAAGGTAGAAAAATATAAAATATAAAAATATAATATTATAAATATTATATAAAATGAAATTAAATTAATATGAAAAAATAAAAAAATAAATGCCTAAAAAAAAATAAATATTATTAATTATTTATATTAAAAAAATTACAATATTGAAAAATTAATAAATATATGATATTTTAAAGATAATATAATAAAAGAGGAAAAATATATGGATGAAATTAAATTGAAAAATAAATTTATGAAGGAAGCATTAAAGGAAGCACAAAAAGCATATGATAAAAATGAAATTCCTGTTGGTGCAGTTATTGTAAAAGATAATAAAATAATTGCGAGAGCACACAATATAAAAGAAGAAAAAAATGATACAACAAAACATGCTGAAATTATTGCAATACAAAAGGCAAGTAAAAAATTAGGCTCATGGAGATTATTAGATTGTGAAATGTATGTTACTTTAGAACCATGTTCGATGTGTGCAGGTGCTCTTATTCAAGCTAGATTAAAAAAGGTTAATATAGGCACAATGGATGCAAAGACAGGAGCATGTGGTTCTGTTTTAAATTTATTAGAAGATTATAAATTTAATCATAATGTTGAAATAGAAAAAGATATAATGAGAGAAGAATGTGAAAATATATTAAAAAAATTCTTTAAAAGACTAAGAGAAGAAAAATTAAAAAAATAATATAAATAAAATCTCTTTTTATATTGATTGAAGAAATTTAAATAATATGATAAAATAATAATTACTTTATTTTGGAGTGGTATCGAAGTGGTCATAACGAGGCTGACTCGAAATCAGTTAGATGTGTTAAAGCGTCCCGTGGGTTCGAATCCCACCCACTCCGCCAGTAATAATAAAAACAGGGGGAAAAGAATTGGAAAAAGAAAAAAGAAAACAAATGATAAAAATGTGGGTAGCAATTTTAGTTTTAGCCATTATTTTTATAATTGTAGGAGCAGTAATGATTCAATATGAAGTTGAAGGAGATAAAACCAAACCTTTTAATTTGTCTAAAATTGTTGTTGTAAGTACTGCAGAAGGTATGGAAAGTGATGGAAAAAATAAATGGAATTTTAAAGTTTTCCAAAACAATGATGTTTATTTATATATAGATAAAAATGAAAATTATCATGGAAGTAATGGAGAGATAAAAAAAGTAAGAATTGAAAATATAAAAATAACCAAAAGTCCCGAAGTAGGAAAAATAAAAGCATATATGCCTAGCAGTAAAGAAGGTAGATTATATAATTATGATGAAGCGTATATTGTAAATGACAAATTAGAATATAAAGGAGCTAATAAAAGCAACTCTCAAACATTAGAAATTGGAGCACAAGGAGGATGTGCGTTAATTCGTTTTAGCAATACAAATTTAGGAGAATATTCATCTGATAAAGATAAAGAAATTATTCATGACGGAAGCTTAATAAAAAAACTTGAACTAGATGAAGAAAAAATAAAATTTGAAGTTTCATTTGATTTAGTAATCGAAGTTGCAAATTACTCACATAGAGCAAATATTAAATTAGAAATGCCTTATGATAATATAAGTGAAAAAGGAACAACCAGTTTTGAAAAAACAGATATGAGTGATGTTATATTTAAAAGAGAATAAATTATATAAAATACTTGATAAATTAATAAAAACAGTATATAATGCAAATGGTATGAGAAGTTTAACTATTGTATGGAGGAGTCCAACAGAAACCTATGAACCTTGTCAGGTCCGGAAGGAAGCAGCAATAAATAGTAATTTTTGTGTGGAATCTTCCATAGAATAGTTAAATAACTTACACCATTTTTTATATGTATTAAAGAAAAAAGAGGTGATATACATTGTCGTATACTGCTTTATATAGAAAATTTAGACCACAAACATTTTCAGAGATAGTAGGTCAGGAACATATTACACAAACAATAAAAAATCAAATAATTGCAGGAAGAGTTGGACATGCATATCTTTTTAATGGAGGAAGAGGTACTGGAAAAACATCTGCTGCAAAGGTTTTGGCAAGAGCTATCAATTGCCTAAATCCGCAAGACGGCGAGCCTTGTAATGAATGTGAAATATGCAAAGCAGCACTTTCAGGATCTCTTACGGATATAGTAGAAATGGATGCTGCATCTAACAATAGCGTAGAAGATATTAGAGCCATTAGAGAAGAAGTTAATTTTTTACCTACTGTTGCAAAATATAGAGTATATATTATAGATGAGGTTCATATGCTTTCAACAGGAGCTTTTAATGCTTTACTTAAAACATTAGAAGAACCACCTGAACATGTTAAATTTATACTTGCAACAACTGAACCACAAAAATTACCAGCAACTATTCTTTCAAGATGTCAAAGATTTGATTTTAAAAAAATTTCTGATGAAAATATTAAGAAAAGACTATTGTTTGTATGTAATCAAAGTAATATAGAAATCACAGAAGAGGCATTAAATTTAATTGCTGTTTTATCTGAAGGTGCAATGAGAGATGCTCTTAGCATATTAGAAAGATGCGTGCAAGATGGAGAAGACAAAATTGATGAAAATAAGATAAAAGATTTAGTAGGAATACCAAAACTTGAAATGGTAACTAAAATAGTAGAGGCAGTTTTTAAATATGATGTAGAATCTGCTATTCCAGCAGTAAATGATGTAATTGATGCAGGAAAAGATTTAAATAATTTATTATGGGAAATTATAAAATATATAAAAGATATATTAGTATATAAAGTTGGAGGAAAACTTCAAATATATAATAAGGAAGAAATAGAAAAAATAAAGAGTCTTGCAGAACTTGTAAGTAAGGAAAGATTATTACAAATTATTTATGATTTATCAGAACTTGAAAATGATATGAAATGGTCTTCACAAAGAACTATTTTGTTCCAAGTAGAAATTATTAAATTGTGTAGTAAAATTATATTAACAAAAAGCATGGAAAATGTGGAAAAGCAAGAACAAAACGAAGCAAAAACTGCAGATAATTTAGAATATAAACAAATGCAAAGTGTGAAAACTCAAACGAATAATATAAAAAACACAGCAGTTCAACCAAAAAAAACATATGCAGAAATTAAAGGAAATAATAATAAGGTTCAAAATTGGAGTAATATTGTTAATAGTTTAAAACAAACAGGAAAAATATTGTTATATACAAATTTGCTAAACAGTGTCGCAATTGAAGTTAATGATATGACAATCGGAATATGTTTTCCAAATGGCTTAACACCTTTTGGAAAATCAATATTAGAAAAGCCTGAAAGCATTAATGAACTCTCAAAAATTTTATCAATAGAATATGGAAAAGAAATGAGAGTAAAAATTATAGAAGAATCACAGGAAAAAAATCAAGTAAAACAGCAAAGTGCAATTGAAAGCATGGCTGATGATTTAGATATCCCAATTAATATTATAGATGAATAAAGGAGAAGATAAGTTATGTCAAAAAGAGGTGGATTCCCAGGAATGGGTGGATTTGGTGGAATGAACATCAATCAATTAATGAAAGAAGCAAAAAAAATGCAAGCAGATATGGAAAAATCACAAGAAGAATTAGCTTCAAAAGAATTTGAAGCTACAGCTGGTGGAGGTGCTGTATCTGTTAAAGTTACAGGTGGAAAAGAATTAAAAGAAATTATTATAAAAAAAGAAGTTGTAGATCCAGAAGATGTTGAAATGCTACAAGACTTAATTTTAACATCAGTAAATGAAGCTTTAAGAAAAGTTGATAGTGCACAAGCAGCACAATTAGGAAAGTATAATATACCTGGATTAATGTAGGAAGGACTTTATAAGATATGTCATATTATTCACCATCAATTGAAAAGTTAATAGAAGCATTTGAAAGATTACCAAGTATAGGTAGTAAAACTGCAGCAAGACTTGCCTTTTATATGTTAAATGCAAGTGAAGAAGAAACAAATGAATTTATATCTGCAATTCAAAATGCAAAACAAAATTTAAAATATTGTTCAAAATGTTACAACATTTCAGATACAGATCCATGCTCAATATGTAGTAATCCTTCAAGGGATATATCTACAATTTGTGTTGTAGAAGATGTAAAAGATGTTGTGGCAATGGAAAGAACTCATGAATTTAAAGGAGTATATCATGTACTTCATGGTAGTATTTCTCCAATGAATGGAGTGGGGCCTGACGATATTAAAATTAAAGAATTGCTTTCAAGATTAATGGAGGGGCAAGTTAAAGAAATAATACTTGCTACAAATCCTAGAGTTGAAGGAGAAGCTACAGCAATGTATATATCTAAGCTTGTAAAACCACTAGGAATAAAAGTTACTAGAATAGCTCACGGAATACCTGTTGGAGGAGATTTAGAGTATACAGACGAAGTAACACTTGGAAAAGCATTAGAAGGAAGAAGAGAGTTATAATAAAAGAACCTAAATTATATGAAGTGAACCCAATATAGTGGACACTGAAAAAAGAATCTATGGGACTACATTAATTTGTAGTCTCATATTT
>CAKOVH010000017.1 GCA_934121885.1 uncultured Clostridia bacterium
TTGGTTTATGGCACCAGTCTTGAAAATTGGCGTAGGTTTGTAGCCTACCGTGGGTTCGAATCCCACCCTCTCCGCCATTTTTTTGTATAGGGAAATCTATGATTTTCGAACTTTAATTAACATTTTGGAGGCTTACCCAAGTGGTTGAAGGGGACAGTTTGCTAAACTGTTAGGGTTCGCAAGGGCCGCGAGGGTTCAAATCCCTCAGCTTCCGCCAAAAGGATACTTGTTTTAACAGGTATCTTTTTTTTGTCATATTATAAGATTATTTAAATAATATATACTGGGTGATAATTATGAAAATGGCATTGTGTTTATCTGGTGGTGGTGTAAAGGGCGCAGCTCATATTGGAGCGTTAAAAGCATTTGAAGAGGCAAATATTGAGTTTAATTATATATCTGGAACATCATCAGGGAGCATTGTAGCATCTTTATATGCAGTAGGATATTCTTCAGATGAAATATATCATTTATTTAAAAAGTATGCTAAAAAGATAAGATATATCGATATGGGAGCTATAATAAAAATACTAAAGAACTTAATAACAAAAAGAAAGTTTATTGTAGAAGGTTTAAATAGTGGAAGAGCAATCGAAAAAGCTATTACTGATGCATGTGCGAAAAAGGGAATATATACTATTGGAAAGGTACAAAAGGAATTGTTAGTACCAAGCGTTGCTTTAGATACTGGGAAAATATATTTTTTTAATTCTATGAAAAGAAGAGCCACTTATTCAGATGAGGTAGTATATGATGATAGAATAGAAATTGGAAAAGCTGTTAGGGCAAGTTCAAGTTATCCGGGTGTATTTATCCCGTGTGAATATAACGGGATAAAACTTATAGATGGGGGAATACGTGAGAATACTCCTTGGAGAGAATGGAAAAAGGTTGGCGTAGATAAGGTAATTTGCATTGGATTTGAAACACAGAAAGAGACAAAGGAAGAAAAAAATATGGTAGATGTTATTAGTGATTCACTTGGAATTTTGTGCCATGAATTATCAAATTATGAACTATATGGAGTGGATTATTTACTAAAAATACAAACAAAAGATGTATCTTTATTAGATACAAAGCAGATTGAGTATTTATATGAGCAAGGATATAAGCAAGCAAAACAATTTATAAAGGTTGAATTAAATAAAATATTATGATAATATACCTAAAAAGGAGGAAAATAAAATGAGATATCAAATTATAGGAAAAACAGTACCAACAGTGGAGGTAACATTAAATAGGGGAGAATCTATGTATACTCAAAGAGGAGGTATGACATATCAAACACAAGGAATAAAGATGGAAACAAACGCCCGTGGAGGTTTAATGAAGAGCCTAGGAAGAATGTTTACAGGTGAATCAATTTTTATGAGTACATATACAGCTGAAATAGATAATGCACAAATTGCGTTTGCTACAACAATTCCAGGAGATATTAAGGCAATCAATTTGTCGGAAATACCAAATGGTATGACACTACAAAAAGGTGCATTCTTATGTGCAGAACCAGGTGTAGATATTAGTGTAACATTCTCAAAAAGATTTTCAGCAGGGTTATTTGGGGGAGAAGGATTTATCTTACAAAAAGCTCAAGGAAATGGAATGTTATTCTTAGAAGTAGATGGAGATCCAATTGAAAAAGTTTTAGCCCCAGGTGAAGTATTAAAAGTAGATACAGGAAATGTAGTAGCTTTTGAAAATACTGTATCATATGAAATTGAAACTGTTAAAGGATTAGGAAACATTATTCTTGGAGGGGAAGGATTATTTTTAACAAAACTTGTAGGACCAGGAAGAGTAATTATTCAGTCTCAAAATTTTGGGGATTTTGCAGGTAGAATTATTTCTATGATGCCTAAATCAAATTAAAAAAAGAGTACAATTAAAAAAATTTCTATACAATTTAATTTGTATAGAAATTCTTTTTTTATTAATTATTTGCAGTTATTTTTTCATCATCTGATTTTGTATTCTCAGATTCTAATGCTTTCTTTTCTTGTTCTTGTCTTTTTAAATTATCTTTTGCAACAGTCATTAAAAGCTTAATTCTGTTTGTTTGATTTGCTTCACTTGCTCCTGGGTCATAGTCAATTGGTGAAATATTGGCATCAGGATATGTATTTCTAATTGTTTTTATAACACCTTTTCCAACAACGTGGTTTGGAAGACAGGCAAAAGGTTGAACACATACGATATTTGGTATACCATGTTCAATATATTCAACCATTTCAGCTGTTAAAAACCAACCTTCACCAGTTTGATTTCCAATAGAAAGAATATCTTTAACTTTATCTTCAAGCTCCCATATATCACATGGTTGTAAGTATCCTTTTTTAGAATGGCTTAGAGCAATTCGTTCGTCTTTTTCTAATATATCAATTAATTTAATTGCTGTTTTAAATAATTTAGCTTTTAATTTATCTGTTTTGATTAATTGATTAAATGTAATTTTGTGAGTTGCAATAAATTTTACAAATCCCATAAAATCTGGTAAAACGACTTCAGCGCCTTCTTCTTCTAATTTATCTGCAACAAAGTTATTTCCGAAAGGATGATATTTAATTAATACTTCACCTACAATACCTACTTTAGGCTTTTGTATTGATGTATCTAATTTAATTTTCTCAAAATCATCTACAATATCATAAATACTCTTTTTAAATTCTTTTAAACTTGATTTATCTAAAAGTTTTTTGCATTTTTCCATCCATTCATCGAATAATTTTTGAGATTCACCTTTATGTACTTCATAAGCTCTATTTTTAGTAAGCATTTTTTGTAATAAATCTGCGTAAACAACCATTTTTAGAAGCTTTTCGATTAAAGGTAATGTAATTTTAAATCCAGGCATTTTTTCCATACCAACTACATTGAAAGATATAACTGGAACATTCTCAAATCCAGCATCTTTTAATGCTTTACGAATAAATCCTATATAGTTTGTTGCTCTACAACCTCCACCAGTTTGAGACATTATTAAAGCTGTTTTATTTAAATCATATTTACCAGATTCTAATGCTTCAATCATTTGACCTGTAACTAAAATAGATGGGTAGCAAGCATCATTATTAACATATTTTAAACCAGTTTCTACTGTATGATTTGTACAATTTCTTAAAAGTTCAACTTTATATCCACATGAACGAACAGCAGCCTCTAACAATTCAAAATGTACAGGAGCCATCTGTGGAATTAAAATTGTATATTCATCTCTCATATCTTTAGTAAATATTTTTTTATGAATTTCATAGCTGCCATTACCTTTTTGTAAATCTTTATTTTTCATACGTTTATTCATACTTGCTAAAAGTGAACGAATTCTTATTCTAACAGCTCCAAGGTTATTAATTTCATCTATTTTTATTAATGTATACATTTTTCCGTAACTTGTAAGGATTTCTTCAACTTGGTCTGTTGTTACTGCATCAACTCCACAACCAAAAGAGTTTAATTGAACTAATTCTAAATTATCATGTTTTCCTACAAATTCAGCAGCTGCATATAATCTAGAATGGAACATCCATTGATCAACAACACGGATTGGTCTTTTGGCTTCAGCTAAATTTGCTATACTATCTTCTGTTAATACACACAATCCTAAACTTGTAATTAATGTGTCTATTCCATGGTTTACCTCAGGATCAACATGATATGGACGTCCAGATAATACAATACCTCTTAAATTATTTTCATCAATATATTTAACAGTTTCTTCACCTTTTTTATGAATATCATCTCTACATTTTTGATATTCTTCCTCAGCCTTTTTAGCTGCAATCATTAGTTCTTTTTTAGTAAAGTTATATTCTGCAAATTCAGGAAGTTCTAAAATAGTTTTTACAAGATCTTTTTGGTCAAAAGGTAAAAATGGATTTATGAATTTTATATTTTTATCCTTTAATTCCTCTACATTGTTTTTTAATACTTCTGAATAAGATATAACTATTGGGCAATTATAGTGGTTATCTGCTTTTTCATATTCTTTTCTTGAATATGGCATACATGGATAAAATATTGTCTTTATACCTTGATCAATTAAACTAATAATATGTCCATGAGATAATTTAGCTGGGAAACATACAGATTCCGAAGGCATTGATTCCATTCCTTTTTCATAGGTCTTACGATTACTTTTTTCTGAAAGTACAACCCTAAATCCTAAGTTTGTTAAGAATGTAAACCAAAATGGATAATCTTCATACATATTTAATACTCTAGGAATACCAATTGTGCCTCTTGTAGCATCTTTTTCATCAAGTGGAGTATATCCAAATATTCTTTCAAATTTATACTTAACAAGGTTTGGAAGTTCTGTTTTTTTATCAACAATTCCTGCACCCTTTTCACAACGATTTCCTGAAATATACTTACTTCCATTGCTAAATTTATTAATAGTAAGTAAGCAATGATTTTCACATCCATTGCAACGAATGTGTGAGATATCAATCTTTAAGCTATCTAAATCTTCTGGCTTAGATATTGTAGATTTATATTCCATATCTAAATTTGTTTCATATTGTTCTTTTGCAAGTAAAGCAACACCATAAGCTCCCATTAAACCTGCAATATCAGGTCTTACAACATTTTTCCCAACGATAAGTTCGAAAGCTCTTAATACAGCATCATTATAGAAAGTACCACCTTGAACGACAATATGGTTACCTAGTGTTTTTACATCTCTAACTTTCATAACCTTTTGAATTGCATTTTTTATAACTGAATATGAAAGTCCAGCAGATATATCTCCAACAGAATAACCTTCTTTTTGAGCTTGTTTAATTTTAGAGTTCATAAATACAGTACATCTAGAACCTAAATCAACTGGTCTTCTTGCTTCAATAGCTGCCTTTACAAATTCCTCAATAGATAAACCTAAACTTTTAGCAAATGTTTCTATAAATGATCCACATCCAGATGAACATGCTTCATTTAGCATAATATTATCTATTGCACCATTTTTCATTTTTATATATTTCATGTCTTGACCACCAATGTCAACAATGCTTGTAACATTTGGCATAAATTTTTTTGCAGCTGTATAATGAGCAATTGTTTCAATTTCATTCAAATCAACATTTAGAGCTGTTTGAATTAATTTTTCTCCATAGCCTGTAACACCACTGTATCTAATTGTAACAGCTTCTGGTAATTCACTATATAATTGTCTTAACATTTTAATAACACTTTGAAGAGGATTTCCTTCATTACTATTATATAAAGAATAAAGAAGTCTACCTTCATCATCAATTAGAACGAGCTTAGTTGTTGTTGAACCTGCGTCAATACCAACATATGCATTTCCACTATATGTTTTTAAATCTGCCTTTTCTACTGTATCTTTTTCATGTCTTTGTTTAAATTCATCATACTCTGCATCAATTGAGAATAAAGGAGATAAAGGATTTGAAGTATCATCATGAGATGCTTTTAATACTTCAATTTTACTTCTTAATTTTTGAGCAGTAATTAAATGAGCACTTACTGAATCTATTGCAGCTCCTTTAGCAACTAATAAATGAGCTTCTTCAGGTATAATAATCTCCTCATCTGTTAAGTGCAAAGTTTCTATAAACCTGTTTCTTAATTCAGATAAATAATTTAAAGGACCTCCTAAAAATGCAACTTTTCCTCTAATTGGTCTTCCACAAGCAAGACCACTAATTGTTTGATTTACAACGGCTTGGAAAATTGATGCTGCAATATCTTCTTTGGCAGCTCCTTCATTAAGAAGTGGTTGTATATCTGTTTTAGCAAAAACACCGCATCTTGAGGCTATTGGATAAATCATTTTATGATTTTTAGCAAGTTCATTAAGACCTGTTGGATCTGTATGTAAAAGTGAAGCCATTTGATCAATAAAAGCTCCTGTTCCACCTGCACAAGTACCATTCATACGTTGCTCAATTGATTTATCAAAGTATATAATTTTAGCATCCTCACCACCTAATTCAATAACAACATCAGTTTGTGGGATATATTTTTCTACAGCTCTTTTACAAGAAACAACTTCTTGAATAAATGGTAAATCTAAAAATTTAGATGCAGACATTGCACCAGAACCAGTTAGTGCTATTGTAAATTCTGAATCTGGATATTTATCTGCTAAAGATGATAAAACGTTACATACTGTATTTTTAGTGTCTGAAAAGTGTCTTTGATAATCACAGTATATAGTTTCTAAATTATCATTCATAACTACTATTTTTACTGTTGTAGAACCTACATCAAGTCCAACATGTAATACATTATTCATATATATAAAACTCCTATCTAATTATCAATATAATGTGATTGAAAATATTATATTCAACCAATCATATTGTATACGGAAATGAGAAATTTGTCAATTAATGAAATGTGGAAAATGTGGAAAAATACACCGATATTTTGTTAAAAATGTGAAATAAGGTTGTTCTAAAAATGACTTGTCTATAATAATATGTTATAAAAAAAGGAGGACTAATTATGAATAAAAAATTGTTAATTTTATTAATTGTTGTGTTATTGGGAGTTGGAGGAGTTATATTTTTTATGTATAAAGGTAAAAAAGTGGAAACAATAACAGACTATAAACCACAAGAGGAAATTTCTGATGAACAATTAAGACAAACAATTATCTCATTATATTTCAAAAATAAGGATTCAAATGATTTAGTTGTTGAAGGAAGATTAGTTGATGTAAAAAAATTGTTAAGTGAACCATATAAGGTATTAATGGAATATTTATTGGAAGGACCTCGAAATGATAAATTAGAAAAATTAATTCCTGATGGAACAGTAATTAATAAAATAGAATTAAAAAAGGATATTTTATATATTGATTTTTCAAAAGAATTTATTGAAAAACACCAAGGTGGAGAAGAAATGGAAAGTAATACAATTTATTCAATTGTAAATACTATGACTCAATTAACAGAGGTAAATGGAATAAAAATATTAATAGATGGAAAAGAAAATGAAGCATTTAAAGATGGCAAAATTAAATTTGATAATATTTTTGTAAAATTAGATAAATAAATATTAAATTAAAATAAAAATAATTAAAAATAAGTTAATTATTTTTATTTTTTTATTTATTTTATATATAAATAATTATTTTATTATATTTTATAATTAAATTAATTATTTTTAATTTTTATTTATATTATATTTAATTTTTTATTAATTATTTTAATATTTTATATAATTTAATTGTATTAATTAATCTGTGAAAATCATGTAAAAAATGTTCAACTTCAAAAAGGGAATTTACAGTTTGATCTTTTCTTTTTGCAAAATCTATTTTATTCTTTTTTTTATCTGGTTTAACCGGTTTATTTTCCATATATTAAAAATCTCCTAAATTAATTTGATAAAAATAAATTTATATATTATAATATGAATGAAAAAATAATAGGTGATAAAATATGGAAATAAAATTAAATGAAAATGAAAGAATAGACGACTTAGAAATAAAAGGAATGAAAATAATTCAAAATAAAAATGGTTTCTGTTTTGGAATTGATAGTGTATTACTTTCTGATTTTGCAAAAGAAATAAAAAATGGTGCAAAATGTGTGGATTTAGGAACAGGCACTGGAATTCTTGGAATTTTATTATGTGCTAAAACTAATTTATCACAAATAATAGGAATAGAAATTCAAGAAGAAGTTGCAGAAATGGCAAATAGAAGTATTATTTTAAATAATTTAGAAAGTAAATTTAAAATAATAAATATTAATTTAAAAGAAATAAAAAATAATAAAATTAATTATTTAGAAAAAAATAGTTTTGATTATATAATTACAAATCCACCATATAAAAAATTAAATACTGGAAAAATAAATGAAAATGAAAAAAAATTAATTTCGAGACATGAAATAACAGCAAGTTTAGACGATTTTATTGAGGTGGCAAATTATTTATTAAAAGATAAGGGAACAATTTTTATGGTACATAGACCCGAAAGATTGGCAGATATTTTAGAAAAAATGCGAAAAGAAAAAATAGAACCAAAAGAAATTAAATTTGTTTATCCAAAAATAAATGAAGAACCAAATTTAATATTAATAAAAGGCGTTAAAAATGCAAAACCGTTTTTAAAAATAAATAAACCATTATATATTTATAATGAAGATGGAAGTTATACAGATGAAATTTTAAATATATATAATAAAAAAAGAGAGGATTTAAAATAATAAAATTATGAATGGAAAAATATATTTAGTAGCAACTCCAATAGGAAATTTGGAAGATATGACATTTAGAGCGATTAAAGTATTAAAAGAGGTAGATGTAATTGCAGCAGAAGATACAAGACATACTTTAAAATTATTAAATTATTATGAAATATCTAAGCCATTAATTAGTTATCATAGACACAATGAAGATATAAAAACTGATTTTTTAATACAAAAAGTACTTAATGGAGAAAATATTGCAATTGTAACAGATGCTGGAACACCGGGAATATCAGATCCTGGGGAAGAAATAGTAAAAGAGGCGATAAAAAATAATATAGATATTATTCCTATACCAGGGGCTTGTGCATTAATAAATGCACTTATTGTTTCAGGATTAAACACAAAGCAATTTACTTTTTATGGTTTCTTACCATTAAATAAAAAATTAAGAAAAAAATCTTTTGAGAAAATAAAAAAAGAAAATAAAACAATTATTATATATGAAGCACCACATAAAATAAATAAAACATTAAATGATATATTAGAAAATATTGGAGATATTAATTGTGTAATTGCAAAAGAATTAACTAAAATACATGAGGAATTCTTTAGGGGAAAAATCTCTGAAATTATTAATCTTTTAAATGAACCAAAAGGAGAATATATAATACTATTAGATTTAAATAAAGACGATGAAGAAGAAAACAGTGAAATTGAAAATTTGACAGAAGAAGAACAATATGAATTTTATGAAAAACAGGGATTAAGCAAAAAAGAAATAATTAAAATTATTGCAAAAAATAAAAATGTTAATAAAAATGAAATATATCAAATGTTTATAGATAAATAAAAAGAAATATCAATAAAGATATTTCTTTTTTAGTTACATTATAATAATTATTCAGATTTAAGTTCAGATATATGCTTTGAGCATTTATCACAAACTAATTTTCCCTTGTATTCTGTTAAATCCTTTGAGTTACCACAGAATATACATGTTTGTTCATATTTTTTTAATACTATAGTTGAACCATCTACATATATTTCAATAGGATCCTTTTCTGCAATTCCAAATTTATTTCTTATTTCGATTGGTATAACGACTCTTCCAAGTTCATCTACTCTTCTTACAATACCTGTTGATTTCATAATATCCTCCTTAAACTACAAAATTCGACAAAAAATCTACTATTATAATAACACATAATACGAAAAAAGGCAACCATAAACTTGAAAAAATTTACAATTTTTTAAATAAATAATAAAAAGAATAAAAAATAATAAATAGAATAATATGTACTAGTCTGAAAGGAGCAATTATATGTTAAATATTATATGGCCAGTTTTTATAATAATATCTTTTGTATACGCATTAGCTACTGGAAAAGTAAATGAAGTTAATAATGGAATTTTCGAATCTACAAAAAGTGCAGTTGAACTTTCGATTACATTTTTAGGAACAATTTGTTTATGGAATGGAATAATGGAAATTGTAAAAAAAACAACGCTAATGAATAAACTTACTAAATTATTATATCCAGCAATGAAATTTCTTTTTCCAGATTTAAAAGATAATGAGCAAGCAAGAGCTGAAATATCTATGAATATAATTGCAAATGTACTTGGACTTGGAAATGCTGCCACACCTCTTGGGTTAAAGGCAATGAAAACAATGCAAAAGGATAATAAGAAAAAAGATACATTATCTAACGCAATGGCAATGTTTATTGTACTAAATACAGCTTCACTGCAATTAATTCCAACAAATGTTATAGCAATTAGAACATCACTTGGTTCTCAAAATGCCACACAAATTATATTTCCAGTATGGGGAGCAACCGTTGTTGCAGCTATTGTAGGAATTATTGCAACTAAAATTATTATAAACAAAATAAAATAATTATAGAGGGGAGATTATGATATTTAAAATATCATAAAAGAATAAATGATAAATTATATTTCTGCTGCTGCAATTCCTGTTATTATTCTATTAATTATAGTATTTGGATTAATAGAGAAAAAACAAGTATATGACATATTTTTAGATGGAGCAAAAGAGGGAATAGAGATAGTATTTAAAATGTTCCCAACATTAATTGGAATATTTATTGCTGTTGGAGCATTAAGAAGTTCTGGAATTATAGATTTAATTGTAAATATTATAAAACCTATAACAGTTATTTTTAAAATACCAAGTGAAATTATGCCACTTGCATTATTAAGACCTATATCTGGTAGTGCATCTATGGCTGTTGCTGTAGATATTTTAAAAACATATGGCGTGGATAGTTTTATAGGACTTGTTGCATCAACAATTATGGGTTCAACAGAAACAACTTTTTACACAATTGCAATATACACAAGTTGTGTTGGAATAAAGAAAACAAGGGGAATACTGCTTGCAGCATTACTTGCGGATTTTACAGGAATGATTACATCTGTCATAATATGGCAAATTTTGTCGTAAAGTTTTTGTTGACAAAGATAAATAATGGTATTAAAATAAAAAACATAAATTAATTCATTCAATAAAGAAGGTTAATTATGTTTTTTTTAATCATATTAATTTTTTCAATCTTATTTATTTCAATAAGAAAAATGATCCACAAAATTTTAATAAAAGAAATAATTAAAAAAATTAAGTAAAATTTATGTTTTTAATCTTGTAGAGGAAAATAAAACTTTATATTATTTTGCCCCCGAAAGCAAAATTTAAAAAAATAAATAATTAAAGAAAGGAAAATTACAATTAATTTGATAAAAATTTTTGTCACATCTACTTGTCTCCTTAGATTTTTATACCTAAATTAATATAAAAAATATCCCCAAATATTTTCAAATTTTCCTCTACATTCAATATAAATAATTTAATATTAGCGATGATAAGTTTCATTATTGGATATTTTAAATGCTCTAAAAAGCTGTTCTAATAAAAATACACGAATCAATTGATGTGGAAAAGTCATTTTTGAAAAGCATATTAATTCATTAGATTTTTTTAATAATTCGTCCGACATACCAAGCGTTCCACCAATTATAAAAGTTATATTACTTGAGTCATTTAATGCAATACTCTCAATTTTTTTCGAAAATTCTTCTGAGGAAAATTGCTTTCCTTTTAAATCTAAACAAATAACATAACTATCTCTTTTAATATGAGATAAAATATGATTACTTTCAATCTGTTTTATATTTTGGGCTAATTTATCATTTAAATTATTTGGAACTTGTTCATCAGAAATTTCAGTTATAGTTAAAGAACAATATTTAGAAAGTCGTTTGCTATATTCTGCAACGGCATCTTTTAAATACTGTTCTTTTATTTTCCCTACGCAAATTATATCAATATGTAACATTTTTCCTCCAATATTTTAAGCACCTAAATCAATTATAGGGCTTGGAGCAATTCTACTAGCTACTCCTATATTAATTTTATTTTCATCAAATTTATTTTCAATTAATTCTTCAACTACGGTTTTGTAAGCAAGTTCTGGAAAATTATTTTCTTTACTTAAATGACCAAGCATAGCATTGCTAAGTCCAGAGTATATAAGATGTGATATTGTTTTTCCAGCATCTGAATTTGCTAAATGACCATTTGGACCAGATATTCTTTCTTTTAGTAGGTATGGATATTTTGAGCATTTTAATATATTTGGGTCATAGTTTGCTTCTAATAGTAAAAAAGAACTATCTTCTAATTTATGAATAATATCAGAAGTCATATGACCTATATCTGTTGCAATACTAATTTTCTTATCTTTATAAAAAAAGTTAAAGCCACAAGGATCTGCAGCATCATGTGGAATTTTAAAAGCCTCAACTTTTATATCTCCAACTTCAAAACATTCATTGGTATTAAAATATTTTTTATTGCTGTTATCAATTTTTGAGCTTTGATCTTCCATAGCATCCCATGTATTTGAGTTAGCATAAACTGGAATATTATTTTTTTTAGAAAGAGTGCCTAATCCCTTTACATGGTCAGTATGTTCATGTGTAACTAAAATTACATCTATTTCATTTGGCTCTATATTAAGTGTAGATAAAGCTTCAGTAATTTTTTTAGCACTTTCTCCTGCATCAATTAATATTTTAGTATTAGAAGTCTGAAGTAATAAACTATTTCCAGAACTTCCACTATATAAACTACAAAATTTAAACATTTTTATGTCCTTACTACTCAGAAACTCTTTTTATATCTGCTCCAAGATTTCTGAACTTTTCTTCTATATTTTCGTATCCTCTATCAATATGTTCAATATTATATAATTCAGTTTGACCATTTGCAACAACACCAGCAATAATTAAAGCAGCTCCGGCACGTAAATCTGTTGCATACACAGGTGCACCAGTTAAACCTTTAACACCTTCAAAAACAGCAGTTTTGCCTTGTGCTGTAATATGTGCTCCCATTTTGTTTAATTCATTTGTATATTGAAATCTTGATTCCCAAATACTTTCGTTAATAATGCTTGTACCATCTGCTAAAGATAAAACAACGCCCATTTGTGGTTGCATATCAGTTGGAAAACCAGGATATGGCAATGTTTTTACGTTAGCTTTTGAAGGTCTTTTATTGCACCATACTCTAATAGAGTCGCCAAAGTCTTCAACATTTCCACCAACTTCAAAAATTTTAGCAGTTATACAGTCTAAATGCTCTGGTATACAGTTATGGATAAAAATATCTCCTTTTGTTGCAACTGCTGCAAGCATAAATGTTCCAGCTTCTATTTGATCTGGAACAACTGAATAAGATCCAGAAGTTTTTAAGCTCTTAACTCCATTAATTTTTATAACATCAGTTCCAGCACCACGGATATCAGCTCCCATGGTATTTAAGAAGTTTGCAACATCAACAATATGAGGTTCTTTTGCAGCATTATCAATAGTTGTAGTACCTTCTGCTAACACACTTGCAAGCATTACATTAATTGTTGCACCAACAGATACAACATCCATATAAATAGATGTTCCAACTAATTTCTTTGCTTTTGCAGAAATTTTTCCTTGAGATACTTCTACTTTTGCACCTAATGCTTCAAATCCCTTTATATGTTGATCTATCGGTCTTGCACCTAAATTACATCCACCAGGAAGCCCAACTTCTATATTTCCACATCTTCCAAGCATTGAGCCTATTAAATAGTATGAAGCTCTAAATTTACTTGTCATATCAAGTGGTGCTTTAGAACAATTAATATTTGTAGTATTAATTGTAATTTCGTGTTCAGAATTCCATGTTATTACAGCACCAAATTCTTCTAATATATTACAAATTATTTTTACATCACTTATATTTGGTAAATTATCAATTTTACAAATTCCATTTATTAATAAGGTTGCAGGTAAAATGGCAACTGCTGCATTTTTTGCACCGCCAATAACTACATCACCTTTTAATTTTGTTCCGCCTTTTATTACTAGTTTTTCCAAGTTACTACCCCCAAGAGAATTATTTTTATTTTAATTAAAGGTAGAGTTTAAAACACATAAACTCTACCTTATTATATATCACATAATAATTTAAAATTCAATAGGAGAACTACTTGTTAGCTACCCTAAAATTTTGGAACATTTCAATTAGGCTAAACTTAAATTGTATATCTGGTGATGATGAATCTGAAATAATACTATAATCTTCGTCTGATAAATTATCACGTATCATAGATTTAGAATCATCTGGAACAACACCACTTGTTACATCTACAAAACATAAAGGAGGAAACATTACACACCACCAATTTTGACCACTTGCATTTCCAATTTCAACTCTTAATGCATCATAATTTCCAGCTGGAAAAGATATATCTCCATATTTTTTTGTTGGAAAATCAAAATTACCAATATTTATTTTAACATCATAATTATATCCGTTATCTTCAATTACTTGTTTTGCTACTAAATAAAAATCGTTACTATGTTCTTTTGCAAGACTAATTACTTCATCCTTAGATGTGCATTTTTTAGAAATTTCATTCATATACTTAATTAATGCGTCACGAACCTTGTATTTTAAATTTTGATCTTCTACAGTATCACTGTTTGCGATAACATGAAGTCTAAAAACACTATCAGAAATACTAGAAGATACTGCTTCAACATAAGACATAGCAGAAACTAAAATAAATGCACAAAGCAAAATTAATATAACCATTACATGTTTTATCTTGGAATTGTGAATAAAATTTAAAATTTTTCTCATTTAAAACCTCCCTTTGTAATTTATGTTAGTAATAAAATTATTTGCAAATTTAAAATATTTATACATAAATGGAAAAATATTTTTTAATAAAAAATTGCTGTCGAAATAAGACGCACGATTTTACAGGAAAACATATTGACTTACGGAAATAAAAATGGTAAAATTTACCATATTAAGTTTGAGGAGGCTTTATTATGGAAAGTTTAAAAATGGATGTTGAAAAAATTTGTAGTTTCTATGTAAATGAATGGCATCTAGTTACAATGGTACTTCCATACATTAATAAAGAAATAAATGAAAAAGCCAATATAACAACAATTTTAGAAAATGATATTGAAGAAAATGTAAAGACTTTACTTGCAAAATTAAATTTAAAAAATGAAAAAACAATTTTAGAAATAAATTGGAAGGCAAATAAAGAAATAACTTCTAATTATATAGAAGATATATTTAATAATTTAATAAAAAATAACGATAATGAAGAGATAATTTTTATAAATGGAAGTAGAGATTATATTGATTTTGCAAATTATCAAATTGAAAAAATGATAAAACAAAATATTTTTAATATAAAAGATAAGAAGATAAAAATAATTAATTGTTACGAAGTTACAGAATTTAATAGTGGAATAAAAGATATTTTAGATTCACATATTAAAATATTAAATACAGCTGGTGAAAAGTATATAACTGAAGTTTTCGGAGGATACGAAAGAAAAATGGCATAAAATAAAGCAAGGATTAAACCTTGTTTTATTTTTTTACAAATAATTGACGAAAATAATATTTTGTTATAATATGTAGTGTAACAATTTTAATTAGAAAGGATTGATTAAATGGAAGAAAAACTAAAAAAAGTAAAGGAATTATTAAAGAAATATAATCAGGAGCATTTATTAAGTGCATATGATGAATTTGACGATATACAAAAAGAAAGCTTATTAGACCAAATATTAGATATAGACTTTGAGCAAATGGAAAAATTGTATCAAAAAACTCAAAGACCAATTGAGATGGGAGAGGTAAAAGTTGAGCCAATCTCATATAAGGATAAATATAAAATGCCAGCAGAAGAATTTGAAAAATATAAAAAAATTGGTGAAGAAGAAATAAAAAACGGTAAACTTGCAGCAGTTACAATGGCAGGAGGACAAGGAACAAGATTGGGACATAGCGGTCCAAAGGGAACTTTTATGTTAGGAATTGACCCTGATAAATCATTATTCCAAATTTTATGTGAATCTTTAAAATTAGCAAATGAAAAATATGGAGTAATAGTACCTTGGTACATAATGACAAGTAAAGAAAATAATAAAGAAACAACAGATTTCTTTGAAAAAAACAACTATTTTGGATATCCAAAAGAAAAAATTAAATTCTTTATACAAGGTGGTTTACCAATGATTGGTACAGACGGAAAGGTATTACTTACAGAAGAAGGATTTATTAAACAAGCTGCTGATGGACATGGTGGAATATTTGAGGCTATGTTTAAAGGAAATGTTATTAATGACATGAAGAAAAATAATATAGAATGGATATTCATTGGTGGAGTAGACAATGTATTAGCCAAAATGGTTGATCCTATATTAATAGGTTTTGCAAAGGATAAAAACATGTTAGCAGCAGGAAAATCTTTAGTAAAAGCGGGACCAAAGGAAAAAGTTGGGGTATTTTGTAAGAAGGACGGAAAACCAAGTGTTATTGAATATTCAGAAATAACAGACGAAATGGCAGAAGCACGTGACGAAAATGGAGAACTAGTTTATGGAGAATCTCATATATTATGTAATTTATTTAATATAAATTGTTTAGAGGAGATTGGCAGAAATAAATTACCTTATCATGCAGCATTTAAAAAAGCAACTTATAGAAATGAAAAAGGTGAAATAGTTAAACCAACAGAACCAAATGCATATAAATTTGAAGCATTTATATTTGATGCATTCGAAAAGTTAGATGATATGGCAATTTTACGTGTTAAAAGGGAAGAAGAATTTGCACCAGTAAAAAATGCCACAGGTGTAGATAGTCCTGAAACAGCTAGAAAGTTGTATAATGATTTTATGAATCGTTAATAGGAGGAGTATAATATATGGATTATAAAGAGAAATATCAAGAATGGTTAAATGATAAAAATATTGATGAAGCAACAAAAGAGGAACTTAGAAATTTATCGGATGAAAAAGAAATTGAAGATAGATTTTATAAAGAATTAGAATTTGGAACAGCAGGATTAAGAGGAATTATTGGAGCTGGATCTAATAGAATGAATAAGTATACTGTAGGAAAAGCAACTCAAGGATTAAGTAATTATATTATTAAACAAAAAGGGGAAAACAAAGGTGTAGCTATTGCTTATGACTCAAGAAGAAAATCAGATGAATTTAGTAAACAGGCAGCTCTTGTATTAAATGCAAATGGAATAAAAACATATTTATTTGATTCATTAAGACCAACACCTGAATTATCATATGCAGTAAGAAAATTAGGATGTATTGCAGGAATTGTTGTAACAGCAAGTCATAATCCACCTGAATATAATGGATATAAAGTTTACTGGGAAGATGGAGCTCAAATAGTATCACCAATTGATAAAGGTATTATTGACGAAGTAAATGCAATTTCAGATTTTGGAATGATTAAAACAATGGATATTGAAGAAGCAAAACAAAAAGATTTATATCATATTATAAAACCAGAAGTTGATGATTGCTACATAGAAGAACTAAAAAAATTAGTTTTAAATCCAGAAGCTATAAAAGAGCAAGCTGAACATTTAAAAATTGTATATACTCCATTACATGGAACCGGAAATGTTCCAGTTCAAAGAATATTAAAGGAACTTGGATTTAAACAAGTATTTATTGTAAAAGAACAAGAATTACCAGATGGAGAATTTCCAACAGTATCATATCCAAATCCAGAAGATCCAAAAGCATTCACATTAGCGTTAGAATTAGCAAAAAAGGTAGATGCAGATGTAGTTCTTGCAAATGACCCAGATGCAGATAGATTAGGTGTTTATGTTAAAGATGCATCATCTGGAGATTATATACAATTTAACGGAAATATGACAGGCAACCTTCTTGCAGAATATATTTTATCACAAAAGAAGGAAAAAAATATATTACCTGACAATGGAGCTGTAATTAAAACAATAGTATCTTCTAATTTAACTGATGCAATTGCAAATTATTACGGTGTAAAACTATTCTCAACGTTAACTGGATTTAAAAATATTGCAAAAATCATTAGAGATTTCGAGCAAAATAATAGTTATGATTGTCTATTTTCATATGAAGAAAGTTATGGCTGTATTATAGGAACACATGCAAGAGATAAAGATGGAATTGTTGCAGTTATGGCAGTGTGTGAGGCAGCAGCATATTACAAAAAACAAGGATTAACTTTATGGGATCAAATGATAAATATTTATAAAAAATATGGATATTATAAAGAAAGTCAAATTTCAATTACATTAAAAGGCTCAGAAGGTGCTGAACAAATAAAGAAGATGATGGAAAATATGAGAAATAATCCACCTTCAAATATAGGTGAGTATACTGTTATATCTGTAGGAGATTATGATAAGCAAGTTATAACAAATACAAAAACAGGAAAGACAGAAAATACAAATCTTCCAAAATCTAATGTGTTATATTATGATTTAGATAAAAATGCATGGTGCTGTGTACGACCTTCAGGAACAGAACCTAAAATTAAATTTTACATGGGTGTATGTGGAACTAGTATAGAAGATGCAAAAGAAAAAATAAGTAATTTTGAAACCTCAATAAGAAAAATGGCAGAAGATGCTCAAAAATAAGAAAAAAGGCTATACAGCTTGCAAAAGCAAGCATGTGTAGCCTTTATTTAATTTCTTTCCAACCATTAATATTAGCTCTTTTTATGGCACCAATAATATTAGCTCTGACATTTGGTATATCAAGAGAAAATTTAAAAATTAAATCTTTCATTGTTTCTCTTTTAGAAACGCCATCCATTGGGCATGTTTTAGGCATTACAGAAATATTACTTCTTTTTATAAAACTTCTAATTTCTTTTTCTGGAGCATATATTAATGGTCTTATTAATGTAATTTGTGATCTATCCATATAACTTACAGGTGCGAAAGTTGATAAATTACCTGCATATAATAAATTTAAGAAAAATGTTTCTAAAACATCATCTTCGTTATGTCCAAGAGCAAGTTTATTACATCCTTCTGCAATAGCTGTAGAATTTAATATACCTCTTCTTAGATTAGCGCATAAAGAACAAGGATTTTTTTCTTTTCTAATATCAAATACTATATCTTTAATATTACTTTTAGCCTCAACGTATTTTACTCCAATATTATCACAAGTCTGCTTTAAAAAGTCTGAATTAAAAAATTCAAAATTTGGATTTACACTTATTGCAACAATATCAAAATGTTTAGGATAAAATCTTTGCAAAGCTTTAAGACCCATAAGAAGAGTAATTGAATCCTTTCCACCTGAAAGTCCAACTGCTATCTTATCTCCTTCTTCTATCATCTGATAATGTTCTATAGCTTTTCGTATATAACTTAACATTTTTTGCATAATAATAACCTCTTAAAATAAAGTTTCTATAATATTATATAATATTTGTCAATAGGGGGATAAAGTACAAAGTGTACTATTAATTTTTTATCTACATATTGCCATAAAATGTAAATCATGATATTATACGAAAAGTTATTTAAAATCTATTAAATCTTAAAGACGATTCTGTCTAAAATTTCCAAAATTAAAGAAAAAAGAAAATAATTTAGTAGATATAAATATTGAGATGCAATTAGTTGATGAAAAAAATATAGAAAAAAGAATAATATTTTATTTAAGTAAAATGTATACGCAGAACTTAAAGAAGTCTCATAATTACTCAGAACTAAATAAATGTATATCGATATTGTTTATAGACTTTGAATTAGAAAAGTTAAAAGAAATACCAAAATACCTTACAAAATGGAACATACGAGAAGAAACATATGGTAAAATTATATTGACAGATGTATTAGAGTTATATATAATAAATTTATCCAAGGTAGAGAAATATTCAGAAAATAGGATATTAGATACTTGGGTGAAATTTATTAGTAATTCGGAGGATTTGAATATGGAAAATGCTGATGAATCAATAAAAAAAGCCAAAGAGGTATTAGATGAAATAAGTGAAGATGAACACGAACAATATTTAGCACATTTAAGAGAAAAGTACATATTTGAAATACAAGGAATAGAAGAAGCTGGGTTTGATAAAGGACTAGCACAAGGATCTAAAAATGAAAAATATGAAATAGCTAAAAAATTGAAACAAAACAAAATTGATATAGAAATAATTATAAAATGTACAGGTTTAACAAAAGAAGAAATAGAAAAGTTATAATTTAATTCAAAAAAATAGATTTTAGATAGCAAGAGTCATTTAAGTA
>CAKOVH010000018.1 GCA_934121885.1 uncultured Clostridia bacterium
TTTTCATCATCTGATAAAGAATCATATTCTTGTTCTGTTATTTCTTGTTTTCTTGTTTGAATAGCAAAATAGGTTTGACCTAAAGCAACAACTTCTTTGTTTGGGTCAGCATTTTGCACTATTAAATAACATATATATCTTGAAAGTTTATAGTCTTTAATAAATTCTTCTTTACCTTTACCAGTTTTTATTGGCTTGTTGACTTCAACAACCCAATCTTCTTCATTTGAAACACTATTATTTGCTGATAAAACTGCTTTATCTATTACTTTTTGAAAATTTCTCCAATCCTTGTATTCCAATACTTTTTGTAATTCACGTGCATACCAATATTCATTTCCATAATCATCAATATGTTTTATATTTTCAAAAGTATTGTTAGAATATTTATTTTCAATTATCTTCATTGCTACCTCCATTTCTATTAATTATATTAAAGTTTTCCTTATGTCCCCATTACCTCAACTTTTTAATATTTTTTTCTAAAAAGAAGCGATAAAATGTAAAAAGCATTAAATATATTTTCCTTTATTTATAAGGGATTTAATAGGATTTTCCATAAGGTGGTTTATACCAGTTTATATTAGTTTTATTTTCATTCATTTGGATCAACTCCTCTATTTAAATAATTCAATATATCCAAATTCTAGAAAATGCATTATTTCATCATAACATCCAACTTCTTTACTTGGCATTTTATAAATATATATTTTATGATCATTATTTACTTGAATTTTCTTTACTACTAAATTACTTAATTCAGCAAATGATTCATATCCAATATATCCTTCAATTCCTTTTTTATCAAGATTAAGTAACAGTAAATCATCTGTTTTACTTAAATTATCATAAAATGTTTCATAAGCTTCTTTATATTCTGTTTCATTTTTTACATTTATATGTTTAGTATAATCTATTACATTATAATTTCTATCTTCTAATTCTTTTTTTAGTTCTAATGCTTCTTTATAGAATTTTGCAGATCCGGCTATTACTATTTTTCTCATATTAACTCCTTTATTTGATTAAATATGCAATAATCATTTTATAACAAATGTTGATATATCAGTATTTTAAAAGGTGTTTTCATAAATTTCCATTACCCAGTTAATATTAGTTTTATTTTCTTCCATTTATACCACTTCCTTATCATTAAATACTTTTTTCAAAATATTTGGCAAATCTTTTATATTATCGATACTATATTTGGCATTTAAATCTTTTCCAAATCCATATTTTGCATATACAAAAGGAATTTTATTGTTCTTTGCTGATTCTAAATCAATAATAGTATCTCCTATATATACTGCACTTTCTATTTTATTATCTTCTATAATCTTTTTTATCGCATCAGTTTTTGAAATATTTAAACTACTTGCTGCTATATAATCTTTAAATAATTCTTTGGCATCAGCTGATTTTTAAAATGCTCTAATATATTCAATTTCAGATGTATTGCTAACGATGTATAAATCATATTTTTCTACTAATTTATTTAAAACTTCTTTTACGCCTCTATATACATTTCCACCATTATTTTTTAAATTATCTATATTTGTTACTGCTATTTCATCTATTAACTTCGTTGATTTATCTAATTCAATATTCGGAAAATATAAATTAGCAGATTCTTCTTTATTTAGCCCAAATCCTTTACAAATTGTATCTTTATTTATTTCTTTTAAATTATATTTATTGACTATATGATTTGCACTTTTATGTGTTGATTCATTAGCATAAGTTTGTTTCTTTGCCTCTATTAAAAATTCTACTATTTTAATCATTTTTTATTCCCTCTTTCTTTTTTCTACTAACTCTTAATGATAAAAATTTTTGAGTTAGACCCATATTCTCATTTAAAAATTTATCATTTACTTTTGTTACTACTTCTTGATTTTCATAAACCATAATTTCATTATATTTTCCGACTTTTCAGTTCTTATGTATTTTTTAAATAGTTATCTTCTGTACCATTTATCCAATATATAGGTGAATTAGAATACCATAAAATATCTACTATAAATTCTATATTTGAGTTTTATAGAAATTTCCAAATTCAGTCATTACATCTAACATTTTACTTAATTTCTTACCTAAGTTCGTCATTCCATATTCAACTCTTGGAGGATTGGTCTTATAATCTTTTCTATATATAATTCCATCACTTTCAAGTTGCCTTAAGTTATCAGTTAATACCTTTTGAGATATTCCATCTATTGATTTTAACAATTCGTTAAATCTCCAAGCCCTATTCATTAAATTTCTTATTATTAATAACTTCCATTTGCTCCCTACCAAAGAAACTGTTGTAGCAATTGGACATTCTGGTAAATCATTTTTTTCTCTCATTTTCAGCCCCCATTAAATTTATTACTAATTATATCACACATTATACAATTAGTACATAGTTACTTTAAAGTGCGTACTTGTTCTTTGTGATGTATTCTGTTATAAAATATTTATAATATATTTTAAGGAGGAATTGATAATGTCAAATTATATGAAAGTAAGTTTAGAAAACGCACCAAGAGTGGAATTACATGATAAACTAGGTTTAACAGGAGCTGAAATTAGTATTAATACTCTTCCTGCTGGTGAATGTGTACCTTTTATTCATTCTCATAAGCAAAATGAAGAAATTTATTACATTTTATCTGGCTCTGGCAAAGTAGTTATTGACAGTGAAGAAGTTAATTTAGTTTCTGGAGATTGGTTAAAAATATCTCCAAGTGCAGAACGTCAATTTTATGCTTCTAAAGATAATTCTATATCTTATATTTGCATTCAAACAAAGGAAAATTCACTTGAAGAATTTACTGCAAATGATGCAATTATAAAATAGCAAAAAACTTCCAAAAGTTTATTCTTTTGGAAGTTCTTTTTATTATATTTCAAATAAAATTATTATTTTATTCATTCCTTTTAATAAAATATCTGAACATCTTTATTCTTCTTATCTCTTAAAATTCCTCATATGTAAATTTTAACTTACTATCATCTAAATAATCAATTATCTCTATCATATTATTATCACTATCATAAGAAAAATTGGCAACAGTTCTACTCTTATCAAAATATTTTTTTGGATCTTTAAATATACTTTTATAATAATCTTCTGTTTCATAACTTAAAATTGTTTTTAAATTTTCAATAGTAGCAGTTGTTTCATCAACTTCTTTTATTAATTCATTAGACTTTTCATCTCTAAACTTAGAAGACATTGGCTCATCTGGTAATTCATCTATTTTATTTCTTCAAAACGATATTTTTGAGTAGCATTTGGATATTTCTCAAGGTCAACTTCTGATAAGAACATATCTAATGGTCTTGCATAAATACCATCTTTATGATTAGTATTTTCATTATTATCCATGCAACGATACACAACTAATTCTTCTCCTGTTTCACTGTGTTTTGCTACCGTAATTACAAAAGCTCTTGCTCCTTTAAAATGTCTCCACATTGTAAATGGTTTTACTATTCTTTCTTCCATATATTTTCCTCCTTAGATTTAAATTTTATTATTATTATAAATCAACTTCATCTGGTAATAAAGCATGTATTCCCATATTTTTAAATCTAACAATATTTTCTTCCAAATCATCAACAAATAACATTTCATCTAAGTTGCAGTTATTAATCCTTCGTATTATTTTAACCGCTTCAATCTTTAATTCTTGAGAGCTTGTTGAAATAACTTCTATATCCTCAAAATAATGTTTATGCACAAAGTGTTTCTTTGCATTTAAATGGAATGAAAATTTCATTCCTGTTACACAATATACTTTTGCACCATTTTTCTTTAAAACACTAATCATTTTATATAATGTATCAGACATAACACATGGCTCTATTGTTTCATAAAAAGAATCCTCATTTAGATATGCATTTAAATAATAATTTATAAAACTATCCTCATTTTCATTGCGGTGTTTTTTGTAATCTTTATCCTTATGTATAGCTAATGTATCATCAAAATCAAAAATTGCTACCTTAATATTATTTAAATTTATTTTCTGTTTTTTCATAATCTTCTTCTCCTATGTGATTTTATTAATACTTATAGTTTAACTTTTCTAGTTTAATCATCTAATATATTATTTTTTAATATACCTTTTCCTAACTTAAATTTTACCCCATTTAATAATTGCATTTTTATTAATCTTTGAATACTTGTTTCTTCTGGCAATTTAGTATATTCATTACATTGTTTTAATGAATACACAAAATTCAATATGTCATCTGTACATTCTTCTCCATCAACTACATTAAACAAGTTATAGAATTTACTAATATTTGTCTTTGAATTTATTAAATAGTTAAGTTTTTTACTTAAAAGCCATGAATTACATACATAACTAATATTTTTGGTATTAAAAATCTCAGTTAATGCATCTTTTGATTTATTTAACGATTCTATTACTTTATTATAATCTAATTTATCTCCTGATGATATATGTATTTTTATTAATTCATTGTCATCTTCTTTAAAATATTCATATTGAAGTCTACCTATTTCAATAATTTTGACACGAATAAAATATATAGCCCACAACATTTGAGATACTCTAACACTTTCATATCTTCTTTTTTCTAAATCATTTTCAAAACATTCTTTAATTCTTTTTTTATGAATTAATACTTGTGTAGAATCCAATTTATTATTTTGCATATTTTTTTCATGATTCTTATAGCTTAAAACAATTAATAGATTAGTAGCAAATGGATCAATGTTTGTGTCGAAAACCTGATTTACATTTTTTAAATCCCAATATTTTCTTATATTTTTAAAATCTCCATAGTTCTATTGCTCAAAAATATTTTCAAATGAAAGTAAATATTCTTCATTTTCACTAATCACTTTCAAGCATTCATAACATCTATTTTTATATTTAGAATTTAAATTATAATATTCAAATCCCCTATCAATTTCATTTCTATTTATTATCATTTTTCCTCTTTTTCTCGTTAACCAATTCTTTATGATAAAAGTAATTTATATATTTTATATTATTTTCATCACAATACTTATTAATTTCTTTGGCTAAGCTTTCCCAGTAACTATTATCTTTGTTATTGTATATTTCCAAGTATTTTGGATATATATTACTATAATTTCCTTTTATATAGTTAAGAATTTTTGTCTTATAATTTCCTCTTAAATTAAGATTTTCAAACCAATATTCATCTATAAATTCTTTTGATAGTTCAATTATTTCTTTCCATTCAGTTATATATGGAAAAATTGGCGACATAAATAATACTGTATATATACCATTTTCATGCAATTTTTTTAATGTTTCTAATCTATCCTTTATTGAACTTGCATTGTCCATATCATTTCTAAATTTCTCATCTAAAGTATTAATAGACATACTAACTGTTAAGTTTTTTATCTTCTTTAAAATATCAATATCTCTTAATATCAGCTTCGATTTAGTAGAAATTGATAAATAACAATCTGAATTAACAAGCTGTTCTAAAATATTTCTTGTTATTAGATTTTTTTCTTCAAGTTCATTGTAACAATCTGTAACAGAAGATAAAAAAACATTCTTTTTAGAGATTTTTTTTAAGTTTATTTTCTTATCACAGTGTTTAATATCGATAAACTCTCCCCATTCTTCATTATGTCCTGTAAAACGTTTCATAAAAGATGCATAGCAATACTTGCATCCATGAGTACACCCAATATAAGGGTTAATTACATAGTCACTTGCTGGCAAGTTTGATTTTGTTAAATAATCGTTTACTTCTATATTTTTTATTATCATATTTTGCTCCTTTTATTTATGATTTTGTTAAAATTTATATTTACATCCGCATATAATTTAAATAAAGTGATTAAATGTATAATAGACAAAAAGTATTTGCTGGATGCAACCAAATTCAAATATTAATACACTAGACATTGGAGATATTGTTCAATTAAGTTTTAATGGCACTACATTTTCACATACATTAATAGTTATAAAAAATGGATTATCTGTATATGACACACTTATTGCGGCTCATACTGATGATGTATTTGGAAAATCCGTAGCACAATATAATTTTCAAAAATACAGATGTATTCAGAATTGGTCAGTTATACTCTAACCAATTCTTCAAATTTATTATGTATCTCAATATTCTTCTTTTTCATATTAATTGGTCTTAAATTTTTATCTGTAAAACAATGCTTTGTATATGCTTCTATAACTATATTATTTGTACCCTCTTGTATAACATTATATTTTACTGTCATTTTTACCCCATTATATTCTTCTATATATGGCTCTATAATTATAGTATCTCCACTGGTTACAGGATGCCTGTATTTGCAATCTACCTCCAATGTTGGTATAGTATACCCTTGGCTTTCTAATTTTTCCATTGATATACCAATTTCTTCTAACCATCTACTTCTTGCTTCTTCTAAAAATCTTATATAATTTGAATGATGAACAACTCCCATTTTGTCTGTTTCATAGTAATTAATTTTTCTTATATATTTAAAGTCCATTTTTGTTTCTCCATTCTATTTTTTTACTGCATATTACTATTCTTCAAAAGATTGTGGTGCATTATTTAATCCTTTTCCATAATATGAATACTGATACTTTTCAGGTCTTGACATTACATCATTTATAGGTATTAATGTATAATCTTTTAAAACTACATATTCATACGTGAATGTTAATACTTCATCATAATATTCAGTTAATAGTTTTATTTTCATAGTAGCTGTTGTTCTCATCTTAGTTGTATCATCTGTATAATCTACAATTTCATAGAATCCCTTATCTGTTTTCAATATTCTTTCATTATATATATTTATTATCTTTTCTCCTAGATAATTTCCCTCTATCTTTTTTACTTCTGCTGGAATTGTCGTTCTAGTTGCTATATCATAATCTTTATATCCTAATCTATAAAGTATATTATCTTTTGCATACCAGTAGATTGAAATAACGTCATAATCAATCTTTCTTCCAAAATAATCCTCTGTAAAAGAATCTATACTAAATTTTCTAAATTCATATATTGCTTTTTCATGATTTTCATAAGATTTTCCTCTGGTATTCGTATTTTGGTCAAAAAGTCTATATATTGTATCCGTAGTATCTACAAAATCTATGTCATTTCCTGCAGTAGGTGTCAATGTTTTTATTTGTATATTTGACGGAACATCATATACCTTCTTATAACTATGTATACCTTGTTTTAATTTTGCAGGATCAAAAATATATATTGAATTGTTGCTAGTAAAAGCATATTCAGTAAACTTAGAATTTTCGTTTAATACTTCTCCATCAACAAATTTTTGATAATTTGCTTCTTCCTTTGTTTTATTATTTTTCTTTAATACTGCCTCAATTAAATTTTTCGGTTCTTCATTTTCATTTTTAGTATTTTTATCTTTTGGTGTATTTGTTCTAACTACAGCAAATGTAACTATTCCTGCAATAATAAGTAAAATAACAATGCCAATTATAATAATTTTCTTTTTCATATAAAATCCCCTTTTTATATAATATAATTTTTTAGATACTCTTTTAACTCTTTCTCATCTTTAAATATTTCTTCAAATATATTGTATAATGAATCTGTTGCGTCAAATTCACCTATTGCATAACATTTCTTTCCTAATCCATATGCAACACCAGCTTCAATATGTCCTGACTTTCCTGCTGGTAAAACCATAAGAAAATTATCTGAATTTTTTTCTGCTTCCATATCTTTATTAAATATTTCTATAACCTTTTCGCTCTTTAAACCATAAGACTCAAATTCCTTTTGCTTAGTTTCTGCATCTTAATTTTCATTTCCATAACTACTATATGATTCTTCCTTTAAAAAGCAATAATATGATAATTTTAACTCATCAAATATCTCACATATCTTTAATATATTTTCCCTGTTTCTTGCTCTTCCAGCAATAAAAAATTTATATTTTCCCATCTTTATTCTCCCTTACTATTATTATCTTATATATGACTTGCAATAAAATTTACCACATCATCCTCTGAAATATTTGCAAATTCCATATCTTCTTCTTTAAAACTATGTTTATTATTTACATCCTATATATGGAACATTTCTATAAAATCCTTGTTCATCATCAAATCCATATCCTATTATAAATTCATTTGGAACTTCAAATCCTAGATAATCAATATTAACATTTACTTCTCTTCTACTTGGCTTACTTAATAATGTACAAATCTTTATATATTTTGGATTTTTTTCTTTCAAATGTTCAATTAAATATTTCATGCTTTTTCCTGTATCTACAATATCCTCTATTATTAAAACATTTTTATTCTCTACTTTACTTTTTTCTATATCTATGTATTTTTTTATTTCTCCTGTACTTTCAGTTCCCTCATAGCTTGAAATTTTCATAAATTCAATTGTCATTTTTGTATGTATTTTTAATGTTAACTCAACTGCAAAATATACAGCCCCATTTAATACACATATTGCTACAATTTCTTGTCCATTATAGTCTTTATCAATTTGTTCTGCTAGTTCCTGTATCCTCTTATCTAACTGCCCTTTTCCTATTAACTCTTTTAATTCCATTTTTACCCCCAAAAATTTTCTTAAATTATATCACTTTTTTACTTTTACTTTCTATATTTCTATATATTTTATTTGTTTTCTTTTAGCCTTAAATTTTTCGACAGTTGAACTATCAAGGTTACCTTGTCTTACAACATATTTAATCCATTCGTCCGCATATTCCTTAAGTAAAGGTGTCTCCTTTTTATATAAAACTTCATTATCTCCATAATAGTTATCTAAAAACACTTTTATTGCATGATTGTCTACTCCTTTATCTTTCGATACGAATAAAAATAAAATTGCTATTGCAACATCACACGCAGAATCTCCAAACTTTGCATCATCAAAGTCTATAAATCCTACTTTTTCACCATCTATTAAAATATTATCTTTTGTTAAATCAAAATGTAGTACAGATTTTCTTCTAAATCTATTAACAAATGGTCCATTTGGTAAATTAAATTTCTTTTCATTTGTTAAATAATGAAAGCGTCTAATAGCTTTTGCTATTAAAGCTATTCTTTCATCATCTAGCATATCTTCTTTTCTAAGTTCTTTCAATGATTTTCCAGGTAAAAAAGAATATATAATTACATAGCTTTCATTTAATTTCATATAGTTAGTTTTTGCTTTTGTTTTTACTACATAAGGAACATATTGTTCAAGTGCTGTTAAGTATCTATGTAGATCCCACATTGAATTTGTATGCATTAGATCTGTATATATTTTTACAATGTATTTTTCCTTTTTACAGTTAAGAATATATACATTTCCATCTGTTGATTCTTGATTTTTTTCAATACTTTTAACTTTTAATTTGTAGTTTTTTTCAATATTTTCTTTTAATTCTGTTAAATCTTCCATTACTTTTTCTCCTTCCAGTTATTTCCTTAATATAATAACATAAAAGTAGATATTTATCAAATATCTACTTTTTACTATATATTATAATGTTCTATAATTATTCTTATCTGCTCTATCATCTAGTTTTCTATCATATTCTTCGTTTTTATAAAACCAATCTGTCTTTTTGTCTGTTGGATGTGCTTTTCTATTTTTATCTAATAAAACATCAAATACGGCTGCAATTGGTATTAATAATCCTATAAATTCAAAGAAAACTCCCATATAACTGTTTATATCAAGTGTACCATCCATTATACTCATTATATGTGTAAAAAATGTTGGTCCATAATATATAAAATGTCCTGCAAGATATATTATACTTGCTAATAATTTTCTTTTTATAATAAAGCAAATACATATAAAAGTTATAAATAGTAGTGCAACTTCCATTGCCATATTAGAAGGCTCAAACATAAATTCAGTTCCTATTGAATACAAAACTGTACCAACTAACCTTACTCCCCAAAACATAAATGCAAACATTGCAATTAACCAGCTAGAAAAATTTTTCATTTGTTTTCCTCCATTTTTAATATAATATACTTATATTTTAGCATATTTTATTAAAAATACAAGAAAAAAATCGAAAGATATATTATTCTTTCGATTTTCTTTTTTAATTAGTCCTCTACAAAGTTAAATTCATCTTTAAATTTATCTTTAAATATTTCAAATACATTATTTAATATTTCTTCATCTTCAACACTTACATAAGACTCTTCATCTTCTGAATCTGTGTCTTCTAATTTTAATATTAAAACTTCTCCTGCTTCTTCTTCATCTTCGTCTGTTGGTAGAAGAACAACATATGATTCTCCTTCATATTCTATTAAATCTAAGAATTCAAATTCTACTTCGTTTCCATCTTCATCATTTAATACTACTATGTTATCTAATTCTTCTCCTTCTTCCATATTTTCTGGAATGTTGTTTACATCTTCACTCATTATTTTTTCTCCCTTCAATTTTTATATTATAAATGTATTTCTACAATATTAATATCATTTTTTATTATTGTTTACACTTTTTATAAACATATACTATTTTTCATTTTTTTGCTTATTCATATATGTTTCTAAAATATATACTGCAGATATAGTATCCACAATATTTCTTTTATTATTTTTATTTATATTTAAAAGATTCATTGTTTTATGTGCTGCAACAGTTGTTAATCTTTCATCAATAGTTTCAATTGTTACTTTATTAAATTTACATTTAAGTTTATGAATAAATTTATTTGTAACATCTACTCTCTCAGTTTTTGTTCCATCCATATTTAGTGGCATTCCAATAACAAATGTATCAATTTCATATGAATTATAAATTTCTTCTAAACGTTTTAATGCTAATTTATCATTTCCATTATGATGTATAGTTTCTAGGCCTTGTGCAGTAATGCCAAGTTCATCACTAATTGCTATTCCTATTCTACTATCACCATAATCAATCCCTAATTTTCTCATATTATTCATCAAGTCCTATATAATTTTTTACCATTTTTTCAAGAAGTTCGTCTCTTTCAATTTGTCTTATTAAATTTCTTGCATTGTTATGACTTGTAATATAAGTTGGATCTCCAGATAAAATATACCCTACAATTTGATTTATTGGATTATATCCCTTTTCCTCTAATGCTTTATATACCTCTTTTAAGATTTCTCTTGCTTTTACTGTTTTATCACGTTCTACTTTAAAACTAACTGTTTCATCCATCATTGCCATAAGCTAATACCTCCTATAAATAATTTATAACATTTTCATTTTTATCAGCATTATCTAAATACTCTTCTGCCTTTTTCATTAGCCCTTCAAGCGCTGTTCCTTTATAATATGTAGTAATAACAATATTTATTTTTGGCTTTGCTACAACCTCTTCGTCATCTTCAAATTCTACATCAACAGGGTCAACTTTTATATTTTCTACTTGTTTTTTTACACCTTCCATAAAATTTGAAACTGCATCAATTTCAATTCCAGAAAATACTATAGCAAATTTAGGTCCCATATATCTTACAAAGATATATTCTTCTGATAAATTTTCTCTAACAACATCACATACTTTAGTAATTATTTCATTTCCAGTTTTTCTACTAATATCTTCATTTATTTTCTCTAAATTTGTAATTCTAAACATACATACTGCAGATATAGTATACTTATCAATAATTTTTCTACCTTCTCCATATAAGTATTCTGCTGTTTTTAATTCGCTAAATTTATCATCTCTAACAATATTTTCAATAATTCCTTGGTTTTCTACTGTTCTAAGTACTGATACAATATTGTTTTTTACTACTTCTAAAATAGTAGTATCAATTGCATCAAATTCATGTGGTTTACTTCCCTCTATTAACCAATATCCTATATAAACATTATCAATGTATAATGGAAAAAACATTGCAGATTTTGCTCTGCCAAATTCCATTCTTTGATATGGCAATCTTTCATTTTCGTTTTCTATTGTTATATACTTAGGTGTAGCTGTTCTAATACTATCTTGAAAAATTTCTTCTGATTGTAAACTTTTTAATGCATCCCAGTGTTTTTCTTCAACATTTGATGCCTTTACAACATACTCTGTACCATCATACACAACAATTGTAGAATATTTTATTTGATATCTTTCAATTAAAATATCATTAATTTTATTAAATTTTTCTTTAACTGTAGTACATTCACTAATTGTATTCATAAAATCTTGTACAACATTTAAGCTTGTTACTTTTTGATTTAAACTATTTAAATTTTCAATCTTTTTATGAATTGATATATTATATATCATCAATGCAACTACAATAGCTACTAAAATTAGAATTACTGCTATAATCAAAAGATATCACCTCTATTTTTTTGCATTTTAATAATTATTTTTCATTTTATTTAATGTATTATTCATATCACTTGAAAATACATTTGAATTATATGAGTTTAGCTTTCCACTATTTGCATTATTTGATAATAGTGGATATACCATATTTGACAATTTATCTAGACTTGCTAAGAAATTTTTAGAATAACCATTTACACTAATTTCACAATTTACTAAACCTTCTAGGTATCTTGAATAAGTTTGTTCTTCAAACGGTATTGAACAATATTTAATGTTATCCTTGTCAAATAATTCTGTCATAAAAGACATTGCTGGGTCATTATAATAAGCCATTCCACCTATAATTGTTCTTTCTGTTACACTTCTAACTCTTAGCACTTTATTTAACACTACTCTTAATTTTTGAGGCTCTAAAATGTTTTTACTTTTTAGATTTCTTAAAAATGCTGTTAATGGCTGAATTGTTAAAATATCAAAACTTTGAACCAAATAAATTTCTTGTGCATTTTTAAAATATCCATAATTTGTTTCAAAATCGCAATCCATTAAAACAACAGAGTAATTTTGTACAAGTGTTTTTAATATATTTCCATATTCATTAATTCCTTCATCTTCACCTGGTAATGTTGTAAATACTGTTAAATTTTTATTTACTTGTATTCCATCAACATCCCCTATTGCAAGATTTTGAATAGATGAATATGCTTTTTTTCTTAGTTCTTCTTCATTTTTTGTGTAAATATAGTATGCATTTTTATTTTGTGTTAAGTCTAATACTGCAACATTAATTCCTTTTTTAGACAAAACATCTGCTAAATTATTTACCAAGAATGATGTACCATTTTTTGAAGTTCCAACAAATGCAACAACTTTCTTATTTCCACTAAGTAAACTATCTAAATTTACATCATAATACTGCATATTAGTATTTTCTATTTCCCTAGCATTGTGATTTGGCATATAATTATTTTGATTAACAGTTGTAGGTCTTGTATGCTGCATTTCATTTACTGGATTTGGTACTACTTGATCTTCTTTTTCAACAATTGGTTTAACAACTTCTTCTTCAGCAATTGATTTAACAACTTCTTCTTCAGCAATTGGTTTAACAACAACTTCTTCGTCATCATCATCAAATCCTGGTAAAATCATTTCTGAAGAAGTATTTGTATTTACATTCTGATTTGAATCTTCATCATTTCCTAAATCAAATAAATTAACTGTTTCTTCTTCCTGAATTCCTGGTAAAACATTACTTAATTCTTGTTCTGGTTCAGATTTTTCCTTCTTTGGTCTTCCTCTTTTTTTCTTTGGAGCTTCTTCTGCATTATTTGCAGCTTCCTGTTCTTCAACTGTTTGAATTTTTTTAGGTCTTCCCCTTCTCTTTTTTGGTTCTTCTACAACTACAGTTTCATTTTCCATAACAGGCTCTGAAATGTTTGTTTCAACTTTTGGAGCTGTAGTAACTGGCTCATTTTTAGGTTGAACTTCATCAAAATCTTCAAACATACTATCAATATCATTTGCTTGTAAAGTATTAGATGTATTATTTGGCATTTGAGGTATTGCATCTTTTGTTTCAGGCACAATACTTTCTTGCTTATTTACACTTTTTGCATTCATTCCGCCTGGAATTATAATAGGTTTTGTTAAATTTGATTTTCCGATATCTCTTTCTAAAATATCTTTTTTCCCTACTTCTAACCTTTTGTTTTTACTATTTAGATAGTCGCTATTTGGTACATATTTAGGTTCTTGTTGTTTTTTTCCTTTTCCTCTATCAGATGAACTTGGAGTTACTGTTCCAAAAGTAACTAATTCTTGATATTTTTGAGAATTTCCTTCTAATACTGCCTTTACATTTAAAGGTAAGAACTTACAAATTACTCTTAATTGAGCATCTGTATATTGTGCAGCAATATTATCAAAACTTTCTACATATTTTTCTTCATTTTTTCCAAGGCTTTTGTAGTGGTTTAATATATTATTAAGTTCAACTTCGCTAACATCACCTTCTGATTCAACTTTATAATCAACCTCATCAGAATCAACACTATAATATACTTTTGCTTCTTTTTTTGTTCTTGGTTTATTAATTAATTCACAAACTTTGTCAATGCTTCTATCTGATCCAAGTAATGCACTATAAACACCTATTCCAAATATTTTTACTAAAAATGGCTCAGACTTTGTTCTTCTATCTGCACAAATTAAAATAATTGGAATATCTTGTCCATCATTTGAAGTTGCTTCATCACTTATATTATCTAACTTCTCAAATATAAATTTATCAATAACTTCAAAGTTGTTGTTTGCAAATGGTTCTAAATCTTCACTAATTATTATTCTGTCATAACTTTTATCCTTTTGTAACTCTTTTGCAATTGCATTAAAATAATAAACATTTTTACCTAAAATAATTTCTTTATATTCTTGTTGGAACTTTTTTATAATTGTTTCAGAAATTTTTTCATTATTAACTGCAAATAAAATTTTCATTTGTTAACCCCTCCAGCCTTTTACTACTATGGCAAACACTAATGGTAGAACTTGACATATTACCATAACTGTTATAATACCAATCATTGCGCCAAAGCCTTTATCTCTTACATCTAACTTTCTTATTCCTATAACATATCTGTAGATTCCACTGATTGCAATTCCTACAAATCCAAAAGGAATACTATAAATTCTTATAATATTTAATGCATATGCAGCAAATCCGTAAGTATCATTACCGTAAGCTGCTTGATAATCTTGAAGTGTTTTTAATTGATTATCTTTTAATTTTACTAAATTTACTGTTGCATTTCCAGTTAAATCTGCTTGTGTATTTGATGATGGCACAGCATTACTTGCATATATTGCCATACATCCAAACACGCACATAATAAGCATAAATAGTGCAATTACTTTCTTCATATAAGTAAACCTCCCTATCTTAGTACAACTTTTCTTCATTCTATAATACAATATATAAAATAGCAATAGAATTTTCAGTTTTATTAATATTTTTATGCTAAATAATTATTTACCCAATTTGTATATAACTTATCTCCATTTTCTTTCCAACTAAATATTGGTGTATTGTTCATATTATTTTCTGGATAATAATTTTTAGGCATTTGTATTTCTAATCCCTTAGATAAATCTCTTTTATATTCTTTGTCTAATGTATCTATCGCATATTCTAAGTGACCAGTAACATATATTTCTTTTCTTTGCTTGTTTTCTACAATAAATACTCCAGCCTCATCAGATTCTGCTGAAATTGTAAGTTCTGGATGTTTAAGTATTTCATCTTTTTCAACAGTTGTATGTCTTGAATGTGGTGCATTAAATCCATCTACAAAATCTTGAAGTATTTTAGATTTATCATCTATAATTTTATGTTTAAATACTCCAAACATTTTTGCATCTATTAACTTTTTTGGTATTTTATAGTTATAATACAATCCTGCTTGTGCTCCCCAACATATATATAATGTAGATTTAACATTTTTCTTTGACCAATCAATAATTTTTGTAAGTTCTCTCCAATAAATTACATCTTCAAAATTTAGCTGTTCTACTGGTGCTCCTGTTATAATTAATCCATCAAATTTTTTGTTTTTAATTTCTTCAAATGTTGAATAAAACTTTTTCATATGTTCTGGGTTTGTATTTTTTCCAATATATGAAACTACATTAAAAAATGTAATTTTTATATTTTTCTTTGATGCAGATAATTTTCTAAGTAATTGTAATTCTGTGTCTTCCTTTAAAGGCATTAAATTTAATATTGCTATTTGAATTAAATTTGTATCATTTTCTGATAACTCTTCTAAAATTTGTATTTTTTCCTCTTTTAAAATATTGTTTACGGGTAAGCCCGTTTTAGTCATTATTGGCATTTTAAATCACCATTTATAAAATTGTCCTTAAAAATATATAATTATATATTTTTACTAGATTATTTTATCATTTGTTAAGTAATAAATCAAGGTTTTTATAAATGTTTTTTTCTGTTCAAATATTCAATTATGTGTTATACTAATTCTATCTTATTTTAGGAGTGAAATAATTATGAATACAAAATTTTTAGAATTATTAGAATATGATAGTTTAATAGATATTATAGAAAAATATTGTAAAACATATGTTGGAAAAGAAAAAGCATCTTGCCTTCTTCCTTCTTTTAACAAAGAAACTGTCAAATATTTATTAAAACAAACAGACGAAGCTGTTCGCATAAAGGTAAAAAAATCATCTCCTCCTATTTGTGAAATTCCTGATATTAGTGTGTGGCTAAAAATGTTAGATAGTTCAGCTATCCTTCCATTAAAAGGATTATTAGAACTTACAAAAGTTCTTCAAATTTCAAGAGAACTAAAAGAATATTTTTGTGATGATGATGAAAACTTTTTAAGCTTTCCAATTCTTGCAAATTATTTTTCAGACTTATATATAAATAAAGGTATTGAAGACAGAATTTTTTCAGTAATATTAGATGAAAATACAATTTCAGACTCTGCCTCTGCAAAATTAGAAAGTATACGAAAAGAAATAAAAAAAATAGAGCAAAATATTCGCGAAAAATTAAATAATTTTATACATTCAGCAACTTATTCAAAATTTATAATGGAACCAATAATCACAATTCGCAATAGTCGTTTTGTAATCCCTATTAAAGAAGAATATAAAAATAATGTTAAAGGATTTGTTCATGACATATCAAGTAGTGGCTCTTCTGTTTTTATGGAGCCTATAAGCATTTTTGAATTAAACAATCAAATTACAAACTTAAAAATTGAGGAAGAAATTGAGATTGAAAAGATTTTACAAATATTATCTGGTTTATTTTATGAATATTCTAATCAGTTAAAACAGAATGTCGATATAATTGGCACTTTAGACTTAATATTTGCAAAAGCGAGTTACTCTTTAGATACAAATGGTACTATACCTACAATAAATAATTCAAAATTCATAGATTTAAAAAGAGCAAGACATCCACTAATTGATAAAAACATAGTTGTACCAATCGATATTTCAATTGGAGATAAATATTCTTCACTAATTATAACAGGTCCAAATACAGGTGGAAAAACAGTAACATTAAAAACAGTTGGACTTATTTTGCTTATGGCTTATTCAGGATTACTAATACCTTGCAATGAAAATAGCAGTATTTATATATTCGATAATATTTTTGTAGATATTGGTGATAAACAAAGTATTCAAGAATCTTTAAGTACATTTTCAGCTCATATTTCAACTATTGTAGATATACTAAAAAGTTTCACACCATCTAGTTTAATATTATTAGATGAATTAGGCTCTGGAACAGACCCTATCGAAGGAGCAAGCCTTGCAATTAGCATTTTAAAATATCTTCATGACAGAAAAGCTACAACCATATCTACCACCCATTATCAAGAACTTAAAAATTTCTGTATGGTAACTGAAGGATTTGAAAATGCTAGCTGCGAATTTGACGTTGAAAATTTAAAGCCAACATATAAATTATTAATTGGAATCCCTGGTAAAAGTAATGCCTTTGCAATAAGTAAAAAATTAGGTATTAATGAAGAAATTTTAAATTATGCAAGTTCAATCATAGATGAACAAGATATTAGTATTGAAGAATTAATGAAAAATATCTATGATGATAAAATTGCTATTGAAAAAGAAAAAAAGTTAATAGAAGAAAATAGTTTGCAAATTAGTAATTTAAAAAATGAGTTAGAAAACAAATTATCCACATTAAAACATAAAGAACAAGAAATAATTGAAAAAGCAAAAAAAGAAGCAAAGGATATTATACTATCAGCAAAAGACGAGGTATCTAGTATTATCCAAGAAATAAACGAAATGTCTAAAAACTCATCTAATTTAAAAAGAGCAAATCAACTTAGAAATAATCTTAATAATATGTTAAAAGATACAAATTCTTCTACAAATTCTGGGCTTAATTTAGAAGTATTAAAATCTTTAAATTCAAAGGAACAAATGAAAAATTCAAAACCTCATTCTTCTGAATTTTCTAAAGTAAGTTTTAGCAAAAATAGCAAGTATAAATCTCAAAATGTTTCAACCGAAATTAATGTTATCGGATTAAATTTGGACGAAGCAACCTTTTTAATTGACAAATACATTGATGATTGTGCTATTGCAAAACTTTCTCCAATAAGAATTGTTCATGGAAAAGGTACAGGAAAATTAAGACAAGGTATACATACATTTCTAAAATCAAACCCACATGTAAAAAGTTTTAGACTTGGTACATTTGGAGAAGGAGAAATGGGTGTAACTGTTGTAGAACTAAAATTATAATATAAAAGAAAAGACGATCTAACATAGACCGTCTTTTATAATTATCCATTATTTCTTCTTTGTGCTTTTCTTGCTTTTCTGCATTCTGGACATCTTTGTGGTTCGTTTGTGAAACCTTTTTCAGCATAAAATGCTTGTTCTCCAGCTGTGAAAACAAATTCTGCTCCGCAATCTTTGCATACTAATGTTTTATCTTCCATTATAGAGTACCTCCTTATAATTTTTGACTTTAATATTTTTTGACACATTGTCTCTTTATATAGTTGATATAAGAAGGAAATAGTCTATAAAAATAATTAAATTCATTTAAGCTTTTTCTTAAGCCACATTGATTATAGCACATCTAAAAATTTAAAGCAATAAGTTAAATTAAAATATATGTAATTATTTGTAATTTTTATATTTACATAATAAATGAGTTTATGTTAACATATTTGATGCCGGATTATAGAGAAACTACGGGACAAACTCCAAACGCGTATCTATAGCTGTCGCAGTTCACGTTCGCGTAGTAGCCGACCACAATAAGCACGCTGCTAGAGTAGTCAGAAGAAGGCGAAGCCAACCACCAATAGCCATCTTTTGTCATAAATATGTTATTTGGTCCTGATTCTATTGTGTTATTTTTCGTATAAGATCCTGAATTATCATAAGTTCCATTTGCTCCTACTGAATATCCATTTGCATTTCCTATTTTACATATTAATGTTGTTGAATCTTTATTA
>CAKOVH010000019.1 GCA_934121885.1 uncultured Clostridia bacterium
TTTTAACACCCTCCCGACGTCGGCAAAGTGTTCCTCTTCTGCAATATTACTACCATTACAAGCTTCCTTTGCTTTATTTATTACATTTTTAAAATTTCCCCATTTACTATATTCTAACATTGTCATTAGTTCTCTTGCGTACCAAAATTCCACTCCATTCTCATCTATATGCTTAATACTCTCGAAATCTTTTTCTGTTTTATTTACTAAATCACTTCCCATGCTAATGATCCTTTCTTTCAATCCTTTAAAATTTATAATATATTTAATTTATCTTTTTTTCTTTTCGAACTTGCAACAAATGCTTGCAAGTTCACTTTTCTAAATTCTTATTGTAACTTTCTTATATTTTATATCATATTTTCAACTATTATTCAATAGTTTTGCGAAATTTTGTTCTTGTTTTTTATTCATATTTTTCCTTTATTCTATCGGAAATAATGTCGGTGAATACCTGTTTAAAATCACCTAATTCTTGCATATTTGATTTTTGACTAATAAACACTGCAAATGGTATTTGGCCTTTTGTATTTTTATTGGTATTAACTTCTTTTTTATATTGCTCTTTCATAGTAGTCATCTCCCTTTATGTATCTATATTATATAAGTTCTTGTCCTTATTCATAAATATACAATCAGCAAATTCAATATTCTTATGCAATTAGACACAAAAAATAGAAAGCCTCACTATTTGCTTTCTACTTTTCTAACATATTTTTAAGATATATATTAACTTTTAATCTTCTTGTTATTTTGCTCTATAATATCATCATAATACTTTTCTAGCTTTTCTAGCCTATCTATTGATAACATATTTAATCCTTCTTCATTTCCTTCAATTTCCTTTAGAAAATCATTCTTTTTAATTAATGTATCAACCTTTATTTCATTAGCAAAGCTATCTTGATTCTTTTTGTTTTCTTTAACATTTCTTTCTCGTATAGAATTGTGTCGTTCTTCATTTTTTGTAAAAATTTTTTTAACTTTAGATATAAAATTTTCTTTATATTCTATCTTTCCATTATTACTCATCTATAGCTCCTTATTTTCACTTTTTAATTTGCTTATTCGTTTTTGTTGTTCAGCTATAATCCTTTGTTGTTCAAGAATTCTTTCTACCAATCTTTTCTTTATATCTTGATCATTTTCGTATATTGTTTTATCGTTTTCATCTACTGTTTTTTGTAATTCTTCTGCTGACATGCTTTCTAATTCTTTTCTATTATTTGTACTTGTTTCTTCTTGTTTTGGTTTATGTCCTTCTTGAACTTCTTGTTGCTGTTCTATATCATTATCTACTGATTCTGTTTCATCTTCAATACCTGCTGACTCTTCTGCAGTTTTGCTAACATTACCTTTATCAATTTTAGATTCGCCTTTAAATGATATTCCATGCTCTTTCATCTTATCTATAATTTCGTTGGCAATTTTCTCCCCTATACCTCTTATTGTATACAAATCTTCTTCTGTTATATTTGATAGTTCACTTAATAATCCTATTCTTTGTCTATTCAAGATATTAAATGCTTTTGCAGATAATCCTATATTTCCAATATATAGCATATCATTTTCATATTTAAATGATATTTCGTATTTTTTCATCATCTCTATTATTTCATTGACGGTTTTCTCTCCTAGATCACTTATTTCTAACAAATCTGCCTTTGTTATATTAGATAATTCATAAATTGATTTTATACCATGACTCTCCAAGCTATTAACTGCTCTTGTTGACAATCCAAGCTCTTCGAAGTATAATGTATCCCTTTTAAATGATATACCATATTCGTTCATCTTATCTATTATTTCATTAGTAGCTTTCTCTCCTAATCCTCTTATTCTATGAAAATCTTTTTCTGTTATATTTGATAAATCATTTAGCAATTTTATTCCGCCTCTATCCAAGCTATTAACTGCTCTTTTGGATAGTCCTATATTCTGGATAGACAATTCATCATTTTTATTCTCTTCTTTTACTTTCTTTTCATCGTTTTCTAGCATTTCATACTCCTTTACATAAAACACATTTTGTTAATTATACCATAATTCGGTTTATTTTGCAAATATTACATCTATTTTTGATATCATATCTCCGTTTTATTATGTATCAATATTATTTAACAGCTATTATACTTCATTATTGATATTATTTATAAAAAGTTCTAAAATCTCAAGATTATTCTCAAAATTTTAGAACTTTTATTAGACTAATAAATTCTTTACTAATTGTTATCTTAAACTTTCACAACCCCTAATAAGTTTATTTTAGGTTACCTCAAACCAGTAACAGATATAACAATTTAAATATTAAGCAACTTTTTCTTTATAATTTACAATAGTAACTTCTGTCGCTAATTGTTTTAATTGATTTACAATTTTTTCAATATTCTCTGCTGTTTCATCATCAAAGTATTGTTCTCCACATTGAGTACATACTCTTGCTGGAACACCTTTAATAATAATAATTGTTTCTTCTAAATCCACTACATAATTTACTTTCTTTTCCTCTAAATTTCCTTTGCACACAAAACAATTCATTATTTTTCCATTATTTACTGCTATTTTTACATCAGATATTAATATATCTCTTTGACTTAATCGATTTAAACAATGTTTTGTCCAATCTATTTTTCTTTTTGCTATATATTCTTTTATAGTTTCAATATTTAATAATTCTTCGTTCAACTTTTTCTCCTCCTCACTTATTTTAGCATAAATTAGCTGATTTATGCAATTCTTTTTTATCAAAAATTATCGTAAATTATAAGACGTAGATTATAAGAAATGAGGCTTCACCACGTACACAATTACTTTGCAATTGGTACAGACCAAGTTAACTTAACCTTGTTATATAGTAAAAAAGAAAGAGAGACTCCGAAATTTCAAAGTTCTCTCCTTCTATCTGTGTTTGGAAACAAATTAGGATAGTTTTACAGTGGTCAGTGCTACTTAATATAAAGCGTGGCACGAAAACCAGTGTTGTCATAGGTGTTATCAGGAATGCTGCAACCGCGATGGGCAACAGGATAAATGTAACCACTAACGAGGTAATTGCCACCACGGATAACAATATATGAACTTTTGTTCTGTTCTTGTGTCCATTCATCTACATTACCTGCAAAGTCGTAGATGTTATTAGCACACCATTCTTCTCTGGTTCCTGTTTCAACTACTTTCTTCGGAGAATTCTCTGTATTCCAATGGTTACCCCATTCCGTAGAGTCCTCTGCAATTTCAGCAAGAGTTTTAACTTCCGTTTTGATAAACCATTCCAATACCGAATCATATTCTGCACCAAAAGTCAGATGACTTTTAACTGTTTCATTATCTTCGATAGTGGATGCAATCTTCTTGGCATCATCAGAATCGATGTTTACCCACGGCATAACTCCTTTTACCGACTGCGGTTTTCCTGCTGAACTCTTGGAAATGTTATAACGAGAAATATAAAATCCCCCATATTTTTTGACACTTTCAAGTTGTTCAAGCAGTTCATCATTTAAAGCTTCATTGAATTCATCATCCGAAAATTCATTGTTCATATAATTCCGTCTGCCGAATTTCTCCGAAAAATGTTCTCCATCAAGTGTTCCATTGGAGTCGAGACTTCCAACAGGAATCCATACAAACTGGTTTCCATCAGAACGTCTTTCAATTACAAATCCATTGTTCCATTCTCCACAAATATGCTTATATCCTTCTGGAATTGGAGGATTTTCATAGTTTGCAGAGCAGACATTGGCTGTAGCAATGTTCAGAGCTCTGATAATTAACTCTCCACTTGTTCCCTCTGAGACTTCAAAGGTTATACCCTTTTCTGCCTCAAGCACAAATTTTTCATACCGTTTCATAGTTTATTCCTCCTTAAGTGACATTTCTATAACGGTTTCAACATGGCTATTGCCATTATGTTAATTGTATCGCATTTAACATAATTTGTCAATGTTATACTATATTGGGCATTTTAAACTCTATTTTTATATTACTTGCTTTTGCATTTTAGTTTCAGATGTATCCATTAAATGTCACATCCACCTGGATATGAGAAACGTGCTTCTTTAAATCTTCCTATTAATGCTCCGGCTAGAATAACTGTTGACCTCATTTGATGCATCAAGTTTTCTGGTATTTCTTTTTTATTAATATTTTTGGCATTAATCTCAATTTTTTCACTACTCTTTTTTACTTTACACCCTAAAAATCTTAAAATCTCTTGTGTTATTTTAGTATCTCGTATTTGAGGAATATTATATAATTTAGTAGTTCCTGCATTTAGTATTGTTGCTGCCATTATAGGAAGAGAAGCATTTTTTGAACCCGAAACATAAGTTGTTCCTTCAAGCTTTTTTCCGCCTTCTATTATGTACTTAGGCATTATTTTCACCCCTTTTTGTAAACTTTTTATGCTATATATTATGTATCAAGGTGAAAAAATGTACTAATCTGCTAGCTTTATGTTTATTTATATACTCTTTTTACTCTTTTTCCTACTTCACATAGTACCTCATATGGAATAGTGTCTAAATAGTTTGAAACTTCTAATATATGCTTATTATCTTTTAATATAAATACTTTATCATGTAATTTTACATCATCATCTATTTTTACAAAAAGCATATCCATACATATATTACCAACTATTTCATATTCTTTATTATTAATATATACATTTCTTCCTTTATTTTTTCTAATTACACCATCAGCATATCCTATTGGTACAACTGCTATTTTTTCTCCGTCCTCTTTTGCTTCATATGTACCACCATATCCAACAGTCTCTCCTTTTTTTAACTCATGAATTTGCTCTACTTCGCTTATTAGCCTTGCCGTTGTTTTTAAATTAAACTCTTGATGCTCTGTAAATCCATACATTACTATTCCTAGTCTACAACCATTAACAAAATCCTCTTTTTCATAATCCATTAATCCTTCACTTGCAGACATATGAATTATTGGAATATTTTTTGCATCTGCTTTTTCTATTATTTCTTTAAATTTTTGTGTTTGCATATCATATATCGCTTCATTTTCTGCATTATATAAATGTGTATATATTCCCTCAATTATCATATGCATTTTTTTTGCTTTTTTTATTGCCTCTTTTACATCTTCTGCTGTATTCATTCCTAAACGGTTCATACCTGTGTTTACTTTTAAATGAACCTTTAGTTCACTACAATCTATATCATTTTCTTCTAACTCTTTTATGTATTCCAAACTTGGAATTGTAACTGTAATATCGTTTAGTTTACAAGCATCTATATAATCATAAGGAATAATTCCTAAACATAGTATTGGAATATCTTTTATTTTTCTACGAATAACCAATCCTTCATCTAATGTTGCAACAGCTAAATAATTGCATCCTGCTTCTACTATTGCCTTTGCTGGATATCCATCTCCTTGTCCATAGCAATCTGCCTTTACAACTCCAATATAATATTTATATTCAGGATTTGCTCTTATAATTTTTTTAACATTTTCCTTTAAAGCCTTTAAATCTACTTCCATATATGTATTTCTCGATAACATTTAACTTCCTCTTTTCATTTTTTTACCATTTTACCACAAGTTTATTTACTTTTGAATTTATATATGCCTCAAGTTTATTCATAAATTCGTCTGAACCTATTTCTTTTTTTGCAACCATATCTAAGCCTTTTTCCCAACTCGCTGTAAGTTTTGGATTTAACATATCAGGCATTGATAAATTTACTACATCATATATTGCTTCTCCTTTTTTTGTTGGTGTAATAATTTGTGTTTTTGTATTTACTGCAATATATCCTATTCTTTCTAACTTCTTCATAATTTCAGCTCTTGTTGCACTAGTTCCAATACCTGCACCTTTAATTTGTTCTCTTAACTCTTCATCTTCAATTAGTTTTCCGGCATTTTCCATTGCTAAAATCATTGAGCCTGAATTATATCTTGAAGGTGGTGTTGTTTCAGATGTTTTTGTTTCAAAATTAATAGTATTTATTTCTTCTCCTTTTTTTAATGCATTTAAAATATCTAAATTACTGCTATCTCCACTATCTTCTTGTTTTGATGCTCCATTATCCACATTTTCCACATCTTTTCTGTCTTTTAATACCTCTAAATATCCTAAATTTGTACAAACTTTTCCATTTGCTCCAAATTGTTCATTTTCTACTGATATTGTTGCAGATATCTTATTAAATTCAGCTGGCGGATAAAAAATTGCTAAAAAACGTTTTACAATAACTTTATATACACTTTTTTGTAATTCTGAAAGTTCTTCAAAATTTTCATATCCTTGCCCAGTTGGTATAATTGCATAATGGTCTGTAATTTTACTATCATTAACATATTTAGTTTTTGTTAAATCTATTTTATATTTTTCTTTTGACATTTTATCTACATATCCTTGTACTTCCTCGTCTTTGTACCCTTTTGCAATCCCATTTAAGTTTTTTGAAATAACCTTTGCAATTGCAGTTGATAAAACTCTTGCATCAGTTCTTGGATATGTTACAAGCTTTTTTTCATATAAATTTTGTATAATATCTAATGTTTCATCTGGCTTTATTTTAAATCTTTTTGTACATTCATTTTGTATTTCTGCTAAGTTAAATAGAAGTGGTGCATTTTCCTTTGTTTTGCTCTTTTTTATTTCTGTTACAATTGCTTTTTTATCTTTTAAAGATAATATGAAATTTTTAGCATCTTCTTCTTTCTTAAATCCTGATTCATTATATAATTTAGGAGACTCAAACATTTTAGAACCTTCACTTACTTTCCATTCTGCCTTAAATGATGATTCTTCACTTCCAAATTCTCCAATTACTTTATAATATGGGGTTTTAACAAAACTTCTAATCTCTCTTTCCCTTGATACTATCATTCCTAAAACACATGTCATTACTCTACCTACAGAAATAGAGATTTTATCTTCTTCTAATTCTTTTGCTACTCTCTTTCCGTAAATAATTGAAAGAAGTCTTGAAAAATTTATTCCTATTAAATAATCCTCTTTTGCACGCAAATATGCAGAATCTGACAAACTGTCATATTCTGATAAATCCTTTGCTTCATCAATTCCTCTTTTTATTTCTTCCTCTGTTTGCGAATCTATCCAAACTCTTCTCCTGTTTGGTTTTTTTACACCTATTTGCTGTTCTACTAATCTAAAAATATATTCTCCCTCACGTCCAGAGTCAGTTGCAACATATACGGAATCAACGTCTTCTCTTTGTATTAAGCTTTTAATTGTATTAAATTGTTTTTGTACACTTGGTATAACTTCATATTTATATTCTTTAGGCATAAAAGGAAGGGTATCTAGTCTCCAAAATTTAAGATTTTCATCATATTTTTCTGGATAGGACATTGTTACTAAATGTCCTACACACCATGTTATAATCCAATTTTCAGATTCCAAATATCCATCTTTTTTTGTTCCATTTATTTTTAAAACTTTTGCAAATTCCATTGCTACTGAAGGTTTTTCAGTAATTAATATTCTTTTTGCCATTTTATCCATTCCTTATTCAAATAATACAACATCCATTTCTGAAGTATAATTTTGATTTCCATATGCATATATAATATATAATTTTTCATCTTCTCCTAAGAAAAAGGTTGTGCTTTTTTCTACGCTATAAATGCCACTTGATAAATCTCTTGAAAAATCTACACTATATCCAGCATTTTGAATTGTTTTTGATTGATTATCAGCCTCTGTAATAACTGCTTTTATCTTCTTTTCTACATTGTTTTTATCTAATGATTTCTTTTGAATTAAATCATCTAGTGTAACATTCTGTCCTGTTGTTAAATTATAATTATATGTTTGTACCATTACTCTTTGAGCTTTTGTACCCTCTTTTAAGTTTGAACGAATAACTACTGACAAAATATTATCATTTATATACCCTGCATATTCTAGTCTATATATTGTTTTTGATGTCTGATTTGTACTAGACATAATTTCATTTGCTTTATTTACAAAAATTGATTGTGTTAATGTATTAAACGAGTTTCCAACTTCGTTTTTTATATTAACTACCGGAACCTTTATGTTCATTTCATATGATTTTTCATTTTTCACAACATCATATGCTGTATATACAATAGCTTTTTCCGAATTAATTTTTGAAATATTAGAATCATCAAAACCATTAAGATTTATTGTATTTGTAAATATTTGTCCAAATTTTTCTTTTATTGTATCTAAACTTTCTTCAGTTATAGTATTTTTCTTGTTATCGCCAGTTATTAGATTTCCATTATTAGCTTTTTTTTCAAAAAACTGACTATATATTCCTGCAACTATTGCAAACACACAAAAAATACTAATTAAAATATATAAGGTTTTTGGTGTTTTCATATACCCCTCACATTCTATTTTTTAACTTTTCTCTTATATTATTTTACCATTTTCGGGGTTTTTTGTAAATACAAACACGCCAAAAATACTGTATTTTCTTACTCTAAATATTGACTATCCCTATGTTTTGCTGTATTATATATAAGCGATATAATATAAAGTTAAAAGATAAGGAGACTTAAAATATGTTATGTTCAGAATGTAATAAAAACAATGCTGTTGTTTTTATTAATAAACAAGATGATAAGGGTAATTCTTCTATGGAAGGATTATGTTATGAATGTGCTAAAAAAAGAGGTATTAACCCTATTGATACAATTATGAAACAAGCAAATATTTCTGAAAATGATTTGAATAATATGACAAAACAATTCGAAGAAATGTTTAAAGATATGTCTGAAAATATGGATCTTTCTGAGATGGGTGAAACATTATCTAATCCAGATTCAGAAGATGATGATAATGATGATAATATAGAAGATGAGCAATCTTCTGGAATGCAGTTTGGTGCTATTCCTTTAGGTTCAATATTTTCAAATATGTTTGGTACAGGAGCAGATGAAACTGATTCTACTTCATCTGGTTCAGAAAAGAAAAAAGTAAAAGTTGATAAAAAGAATAAAAAAAGAAAAGCTCTAGAAACATACGGAACAAATCTAACACAAAAAGCGAAAAATAATCAATTAGATGCTGTTATTGGTAGAGATAAAGAAATTCAAAGAATGATTCAAATTTTAAATAGACGTTCTAAAAACAATCCATGTTTAATTGGTGAACCTGGTGTTGGAAAAACAGCTATAGCTCAAGGACTAGCAATTAAAATTGCTCAAAATAAAGTACCTGCTAAATTATTAAATAAAGAAGTATATCTTTTAGATATGACTGCAATTATTGCTGGAACACAATTTAGAGGTCAATTTGAAGCAAGAATGAAATCAATTATGGATGAATGTAAAGCAAATGGTAATATTATTTTAGTAATTGATGAAATTCATAATATTATAGGTGCTGGTGATGCTGAACATTCTATGAATGCAGCAAATATTTTAAAACCTTCACTTTCAAATGGAGAAATACAATTAATTGGAACAACAACATTAAAAGAATATAGAAAATATATTGAAAAAGATAGCGCTTTAGAAAGAAGATTTCAACCAATTATTGTTACAGAACCATCAGTTACAGACTCAATTGGTATTCTTGAAGGTATAAAAAAATACTATGAGGATTTCCATAAGGTTAAAATCTCAACAGATGTAATTAGACAAACAGTTATTATGTCTGAAAAATATATACATGACAGATTTCTTCCTGATAAAGCTATTGATATTTTAGATGAAGCATGTTCACGAATTAACCTTAATAATAAAGAACTTTATCAACTAGAAGTTCTAAAAAATGAGCTTGCAAAAGTTCAAGAAGAAAAAGAAGAAGCTGCATCTGCAGACTCTACAGAAGATTATCAAAAAGCAGCAGAATTAAAATCTAAAGAATGCAAACTTACAGAGCAAATAGATGCTCTATCTAGTAAAGTAAAATTAAAAAATTTAACAGTTCAAGACATAGCTGAAGTTATTGAAAGTTGGACAAAAATTCCTGTTAAAAAAATAACAGAAGCAGAAACTGCAAAACTTTTAAATTTAGAGGCAAACCTTCATAAAAAAGTAATTGGTCAAGATGCTGCAGTTGCAGCTGTTTCTCGTGCAATAAGAAGAAATCGTGCAGGTTTAAAAAGTACAAAAAGACCACCTTCATTTATTTTCGTTGGCCCTACAGGAGTTGGTAAAACAGAGCTTGCTAAAAGTTTAGCATATGAAATGTTTGGAAATGAGAACTCTATCATACGTGTAGATATGTCAGAATATATGGAAAGTCACTCAACTTCTAAGTTAATAGGTTCACCTCCAGGATATGTTGGATATGACGATAGTGGTCAATTAACTGAAAAGGTTAAAAGAAATCCTTATTCAATTGTTTTATTAGACGAAATTGAAAAGGCACATCCTGATGTATTTAATATTTTACTTCAGGTATTAGATGATGGAAGACTTACAGACTCGCAAGGAAATACTGTTAGTTTTGAAAATACAATTATTATAATGACATCAAATGCTGGTTCAAATTTAAACTCTAATTCTATTGGATTTGGCGGCTCTCAAATAAATACAAATAAAATGGTAAATGCTCTAAAAGAAACATTTAGACCAGAATTCTTAAATAGAGTTGACGAGATTGTTGTATTTGACCAATTAAATCAAGAGCAATTAATGCTAATTGTTGATTTAATGCTTAATGATACAAGAGAAGCACTTAAAGATAAAAATATTTCATTAAATGTTTCTGAAGATGCAAAAAAATATTTACTTTCAAAAGGAACTGATATAAAATATGGAGCAAGACCATTAAGACGTTCAATTCAAAGATATATTGAAGATGAACTTTCAGATCGTATATTAAAATCTGAGCTTAATAATGGTCAAACAGTATCTGTTACTTTAGATAATGATAACAATACTCTAAATTTTAAAATAAATGATTAGAAAGAGGAATAATTTATTATGATAAAACACGTACCAAATATTTTAACTATTATACGATTTTTCTTAATTCCTTTCATAATATATTTTATATTTACAGAACAATATATTATGGCTTTTGTAATGCTTACATTATCAGGTTTAACTGATGTGCTTGATGGAATTATTGCAAGAAAATTTGATTGTATTACAAACTTTGGTAAATTAATCGATCCACTTGCAGATAAAGCAACACAAATTTCAATTTTAGCATCACTTACTTTTAAAGGTATAATTCCTTTATGGATGCTACTTGTTGTATTTTTAAAGGAATTTGCAATGATTGCAGGAGCATCATTTCTTTATGGAAAAGAGCTTGTAGTTTCTAGTAGATGGTACGGAAAACTTGCAACAGTAATATTCTATTTTGCTATTGTATGTTCTTTCTTCATAACATACTGGAACAGTTCTTTAATTGGTCATCCAGAATACTCATTACCTATGCTTCCTCATTTTGACATTTATATTTATTATTTAGCGTTGATAGGAACTATATTTTCTCTTGTTATGTATTTTAAAACCTTTTATCAACAAGGCTATTTAAAAAAAGAGAACTTAAAAATTCAAGATAAAAAATAGAAAAAAGACACGTTTACTTTTAAATAAACGTGTCTCTTTTTATTCATAATCTTCTAAATAGTTATATAAGTTTTTTAATCCTTGAACTTTTACACCTACTTTTAAATTTTCTAAATCTGCATCTGGCAAATACTTTGTAACTATATCTGTATCTTCCTTCCACTCAATAACACCTTGAGAATTTTCAGTATAAATTGCAATTACTCCATCTTTTTCTTTAATTACAAAATGTTCTTCACAAAATCCATTTAGTTCTTTGTAAACCACAACATCATTTGCAGAAAATTTTTCCACTTTCCATCCTGCATATTTTTCCTTTATTTTATCCTCTGTTGCATTAACCAAATCTTCTGGCACATCTTTTTCTTTTCTGATTAAATGGTCACAATCTTTATAATATATTTTTTCCGTTATCATAGCATTTGGAGACAATTTAACTTCAACATTTGCTGTTTGAATTGTATTGTAGCTATTTTCTATAACATCATTTTTTTTTTCGTTTTCTGCTAATTGCTTTGTATATGTCATATTATTATCAGATATGCCACCTCTTAAATATGCATATATTCCAAATCCACATGCAAGCAAAATACCTATAATAATTGCTATAGTAATAATCCATTTTTTATTCATACTAATCACCTATGAATATTATGGAATATTTTTGAAAATTTATTCATTTAAATTTTACTCTATTATTTCACCTATCTTTTCTAACTCTTTTCTTAATATTTTTCCTTCTCGTAATATTTTTATTTTATTATTTTCAATTTTTATAACTGTAGACTCTTTCCCTTCTTCTTCAATATCTCCAAAGTCAAGTATATAGTCTACTTTGTCTCCTAATTCATTTATAATATTTTTCATCTTTTTACCTGTAGGGTTCCCAGATAAATTAGCACTTGGTGCAACAATAGGAACACCTGATTTTTCAATTAGTTCTATTGCCACTTTTCCACTTGTCATTCGTATTCCTACATATTCTTTGCCTGCGGTTATTATATTTGGTATTTTACTATCTTTTTTCTTCCTTAAAACTATTGTAAGTGGTCCTGGCCAAAAGTTTTCCATTATTTTCTTTTCAAGTTCATTTGTTTCATCTACAATGTCATTTAGCATTTCATAATTAGAAATTAAAACAATTAAAGGTTTAGCTTCATCTCTATTTTTTATTTTATATATCATTTTACACGAAACTTCATTATATGCGTTCGTTCCAACACCATATACAGTTTCTGTTGGAAATACGGCTATCTTTCCCTCTTTTATACTTTTAGCCACTTCATTTATGTGCTTATCATTTACAGCTTCTTTCTCATTAAAATATACAGCTTTCATAATTATACCTCTTTCTAATAAAATTTATTATATATTAAAAATACAAAAAAATAAAGATTCTACGTTGTAGAAATTAATTTTACTCCATTATTATTTATTCTTATAATAATTTCACCCATCTTGTCTGTTCTATATATTTGTATATTTTCTTTATTTAAATTTTCTATTGTTATATCAGATGGATGTTCAAATTTATTATTTTTTCCTACCCCTATTACTGCATATTTTGGATTTACTATTGTCAAAAACCTACTAGTTGTTGATGTTTTAGAGCCATGATGTGCAACTTTTAAAATATCTGCTTTTAGCAATTCACTATTGTTTTTATACTTATTTAATATTGCTTCTTCTGCTTCTTTCTCAATATCTCCTGTAAAAAGCATTGAAAAATTTTTATATGTTAGTTTACATACTAATGAGTTATTATTTATTGCATTTTGAAATATCATTTTATCTGTATCCGGCCATAATATATCGAAGTATACATTGTTTTCTATTTTTAGTCTTTTCCCCGCTTCTACTACTTTAACTTTTATGTTCCTTTCTTTTGCAATTTTGCTTATTTTTTTATAGTTTTCATATTCTTCATACTGCTTACCTATAATTATATTTTTAACTTTTAACTCTTTTAAAATATATATTAATCCTCCTATATGGTCGCTATCAAAATGTGATATAAATATATAATCTAATTTCTTAATTCTTCTTGCAAGTAAGTATGGAAATAGAGTATTTTTTCCTACATCATAGTTACTATTTTCACTGCCTCCTCCATCTATTAATATTTTTTTGCCTTGTGGCGTGCTTATTAATGCACAATCTCCTTGCCCAACATCTACAAAATATATTTGTAAATCTTTATTATATATAAAATAAAAAGCATAATTTAATAATAGTACTATTATCATTAGTACACAAATTATTTGCCTTGTTTTCCTTTTTACTTTCATACGATACACATAGAATAAAATGAAAAGATAATAAATAACAATTTCAATTAAGTATGGTGTCTTCACTATAATTGATGATAATGGATTTTTAGAAATTTCTTTTGTAATTATTATTAATAGGTTAATAATGTTTTCTAAAGGAATTAAAATTATTTTACATATGGTTATTGACATAAATGATATGAAATAGCTAATATAGCCTAAAAAGATTATTGGCCCAATAAATGGACTAACTAATATATTCGATATCCAAAATGTTAATGATAAAGTGTTAAAATTTGATATAAGTATTGGCATTATTAATATATTGGCAGACACTGATATTGAAAAACCTTCTATAATAGTTAGCAAAAATTTCTTTATAAATTCTTCTAACTTTTCCTTTAGCGCTTTTACTTTTTTCTTTAAGTATTTTTCTGTTTTATTTTCTTCTTTAATTTTTAGTATTTTCTTTAATATTTTTAGCAATCTTGGATGTAAAAAGATTATTCCAATTGTTGCCATAAATGATAATTCAAATCCAATATCCAATATGTAATATGGATTTATAGCTAATATTATAAAAGTTGATATCGATAGATTAGTATATATGTCTGATTTTCTATGCAATATTTTTGCTAAAACTGATATTACTGCCATTATAACTGCCCTCATAATAGATGGAGTCATTCCTGTTAATATCATAAAAAATATCATTAGCAATATACTTATTATTTTTATAGTTTTATTTTTTGCCTTGTCAAACAGGCTTGAAATACCAATTATTATATAAGAAACATGCATTCCAGATATTGCAAGTATATGCATTAATCCACCTTTTCTAAAATCTTCTTCTGTGTCATCTGATATTTTTGTTTTATCTCCAATTAAAATACCTAAGGCAATTCCTACATTTTCCTTAGATAGATTACTACATAACTTTTTTCTCATATCCACTTTTATATTATAACATATATTTTGTATCCAACTTTTATTGTATGTATTAGCATTTTTTTCAATGTATGTAGCATCTGCCCTTCCATAAAATCCTTTCGATTTTAAATATATACTATCATCATATCCCTTATAATTTCTAGCTTTTTCTGGTATATTAAATTTTGCTATAACATAAATTACATCTCCGTATTTATATTGCATATTTTTAGATTTCTTCACATTTAATATCCATTTTGTATTTATAAGCTCTTGACTATTTTCTACATCTAAAATACTAATTTTATATACTGTTTTGTATTCTTTTTCTTCTGGTTCAGATATAATTTCTGCCTTTACTTTTTGCATAGGCTCTTTTACAAAGTTATATACTTTTTCATAATTATTATTTATAACTGTTATTTGTATAAAACCTAATATTAAAATTATAAAATATACTGCTGTAACTTTTATTTTGGTTAATATGTACACTATTGCTATTATGCTTAAACTTAAAAATATTAATAGAGCTATACTTATCTTTATGTATAGCCCTATTAATATTCCTATTATATAAAAAACAGAGGCAATGCATAATGGTCTTTTCAATTTAACCTTCTTTCTTTGCCCCCGTTTTATATTAAATTACTCTTCTTGCTGCACAATATCTTGTATTGTAATATTCTCCTGGTAATAAACTATTTATCTTTACACAATATCCTGAACCAGATGATGCATGTATAAACTTTCCATCACCTATATATATTCCACAATGTCCTATTTCGTCCATTGTTTCATAATCTAAGAAGAATACTAAATCTCCTGGTTGTAAGTTATTTTTTAAACTACTGCTAGATGTTTTATCTGCAGTAACTTTCTTTCCTAACCTTGATTGCATTTGAGCACCATGCCCCATTGATATTCCAAATTTTTTATATACATACATTGTAAAGCCAGAACAATCAAACCCTTTTGAACTTGCTCCACCATATACATAAGGAACACCTAAAAATTTCTTAGCATAATTTACAATTTCTTCTCCTTTTTTAGAAGATGTTGTTGCTACTGTTTCTGTAGTTTTTTCACTACTATTAGTGCTTTGCTCTGTTTTGTTTTCACTATTTGAAGAAGTTTGAGTCGTTTTAGCTGTTTCTTCTACTGTTCTTACTCCACCACTTCTTGATGTTGTTACTTTTGTATCTGATACTAATTTTTTAGATACATAAGCTTCTCCTTCACTAGTGTCTAGTTTATACCAATCTCCATCTTCACCAACAACTGTAAGTTTTGTATTTATACTTACAACCATTAATACATCTGAAGATGTACTTGCTTGTTTTCTTAAATTTACATACTCTTCTTTTACATACATAGTTTTCTTTGTATATTGTTCCTGAGTAGTGTTGTTATTTTCTACTGTATTATTAGTAACTTCATTTTTACTGCTATTATCTTTATTATCCACCGTATTAGTATTTGCATTCGTATTTGTGGTTGTATTTGTATTAGTGTTATTTTTTTCTTGTTTTGTATCTGATGTATTTGATAATTTAATTGTAGTTGTTTTTCTGTTAGTTATAACATCAGATCTTATCCAGCCTTCTACTGCACTTGATTGAACATATGCCCAACCATTTAATTCAGATATAACTGTAATTTCTGTATCCTTATTTAAACTTTCAATTACACTAGAGCCTATTAATGGAAGTATTTTTACATCTGTCTTTTTAGAAGTTTTTCCTGTAACTTCATTATACTCTGTTACATTTTCGTTTGTTCCACTTGTGTTATTATCTTCTTGTTTGCTATCATCAGAACTTTGTTGAACTTCCACATATTTTTTTGATACATATCCTGTATATGATTTGTATGTTATTTTATACCAATCTCCATCTTCTTCAATAAGTTCACATATATCTCCTTTTGATAATTGTGAAAGCACTGTAGCATTTGTTGATGCGCTTTTTCTTATGTTTAATGTATCTGCTGTTACTTTTAAAGTTGTTGTAGCCCCTACGGATACGCTACCTACAAGCAATAATGTTACAACAAATAAAATGATATAAATTACTTTTTTCATAAAAGAATCTCTCCTTATTTGATTTCATCGACATTATATAATCAAATCCGTCAAAAGTCAATCATATTAGAATTTTTTATATAATAATTGATACAACAAAAGAGGATACAATCTTTTGCATCCTCTTTTATTTATTTCAAAAATATTATATTATTCAATAACTTCTGAAACAACACCAGAACCTACTGTACGTCCACCTTCACGAATAGCGAATCTTAATCCTTTTTCGATAGCGATTGGAGTGATAAGTTCGATTGTCATATCGATGTTATCTCCTGGCATAACCATTTCTGTTCCAGCTGCTAATTCAATAACACCTGTAACGTCTGTTGTTCTGAAATAGAATTGTGGTCTATATCCATTGAAGAATGGTGTATGACGTCCACCTTCTTCTTTTGTTAGAACGTATACTTGTGCTTTGAATTTTGTATGTGGATGAATTGTTCCTGGTTTTGCTAAAACTTGACCTCTTTCGATTTCTTCTCTTTGAATTCCTCTTAGAAGAACACCAATGTTATCTCCAGCTTCAGCTTGATCTAATAATTTTCTGAACATTTCAACACCAGTAACAACTGATTTTTTAGATTCTTTTGAAAGTCCTACGATTTCAACTTCGTCTTGTAATTTAACTGTTCCTCTTTCTACTCTACCTGTTGCAACAGTTCCTCTACCAGTAATTGTGAATACGTCTTCAACTGGCATTAAGAATGGTTGGTCTGTTGGTCTGTCAGGTGTAGGGATATAGCTATCAACTGCATCCATTAATTCTTTGATTGGAGCATATACAGGATCGTTAGGATCTGTAGATGTGCTCTCTAATACTTTTAATGAAGATCCTTTTATAATTGGAATTTCATCTCCTGGGAAATCATAGCTTGATAATAAGTCTCTAACTTCCATTTCAACTAATTCTAGTAATTCTGGATCGTCAACCATATCGCATTTATTTAAGTAAACAACGATATATTTAACACCAACTTGTCTAGCAAGTAGGATATGCTCTCTTGTTTGAGGCATTGGTCCATCAGCTGCTGAAACTACTAATATAGCTCCATCCATTTGTGCAGCACCAGTAATCATGTTCTTTACATAGTCAGCATGTCCTGGGCAGTCAACGTGTGCATAATGTCTTTTATCTGTTTCATATTCAACGTGAGCTGTGTTAATTGTGATTCCTCTTTCTTTTTCTTCTGGAGCACTGTCAATTTGATCATATGCTTCATATTTAGCTTTACCTAATAATCCTAAGTATTTTGTAATAGCTGCTGTTGTTGTTGTTTTACCATGGTCAACATGTCCGATTGTACCAATGTTAACGTGTGGTTT
>CAKOVH010000020.1 GCA_934121885.1 uncultured Clostridia bacterium
TTTTATTGTTGGTAACATATACTTTGTTCTCCTATTACTACTAATAAATACATATTAAAGTAAGCGATAACTTACTATTTATCTTTAACTTTTTTCTTTAATTCTTTTGAATAATATATTAAATCAGTACAAATTAAATCTCCATCTTTAATTTCTTCATTGTAATTATCTATAAAGAAATTTTTAATTGTTTTCTCATATTTATCAAATCCCTGCTTAACATAGAAAGGAATATTATTCTCTGTTGTTCCTACCAACATTCTGTCATATTTTTGTTTATAATTACCACATAGTGATTTTAAAAGTGTTTTTGCATAACCTTTATTTCTGTATTTTTCTGTTGTAACTATATTTTTTAATTCTAATGTTTTCCTAGAAATAGGCAAAATAACTGCAATAGAAATTAGCTCATCTCCCTTCTTTAAAGCATATACATCAGAATCGTTCAAATACTTGTGTATCATATCTTTTGAAGGATCTGCCTCTAAAAGTAAATCAATATAATCTTCTTTATTTTCTATTTTTTTAACTGCTATTTTCGGTTCTCTTGCTATCTCGTAACCGTTGAGAATACTAGGTTTTGTAGTATTGTGGCTATTATATCTCATCTCCTCTGAAAACACACAGCCACAATATTTTTGCATATATAAGCCTAGTTCTCTTGCCTTAGCTTGTCCTTCTCTAAATCCTACTCTAAAATCTCTATATAAAAATTTAATCTCGTATTTATTTGCTAATTCTTCACAGATTTTTTTTAATTCTTCGTGTTTTTGATATATACTCACAAATAGTGTAGATGTAAATGCGTCATATCCATTTGCTTTTGCATATTGTACAGTTTTCTCTAATCGTACCTTATAGCAATAATTAACACATCTATTTTGTAAATCACCTATCACATTTTTGCAAAATTCATCTAAACCATAATCTTCTTCAAAAATTGCTTCTACATTTATACTTTTTGTATAATCTTTCAAGCAGTCTCTTCTAGCTTTATATTCTGTATATGGATGAATATTTGGATTATACCAATATACTGTTGGTTCTATTCCTTCTTCTCTTAAACTGTCTATGCAGTACACACTACATGGTGCGCAGCAAGTGTGCATTAATAACTTCATTTTATTTTTTTACTCCTTCAAATATTTTCGTTGATATGATAAATAGGCTTATTATTGATACTACAAAAATTCTATTAACGAAAAATGCATGTATAAGTGAATGTTGTTTTGTTGCAAAAATCCATATTATTGGAAATGTAAATATAATAAAATATGGTACACATCTCTTTAAAGTTTCTCCTATATTGATTTGTTGTTTTGCATTTTTTATAGTCATTATAATTAAATACACAATGCATAATGATCCAGTAAAAATAATAGTTGGATTAGATAAAAATTTAAAGTTTTCTACTATAACATTAAAAACAGACCTTTTCAAATTGCTTCTATAAGTAACTTGATTTATTGCTTGAGTAATTATTGGTCTATCAAAAAATACTTGTACTATTAACCACTTAAATCCCCATGTAATTGCATAGCCCAATGCCCATGATATACCAATGGTTAGCATATCTAAAATGTATTTTTTCAAGTCTATTTTCTCTTCTCTAGACTGTAATAATAGAAAATATGTAATTGCTGTTAATCCTAGTGTAACAACTGGCGCTGTAAGTAAATCTATAAAGCTTGAAACAGATCCAACTATAAAGAAAAATATTCCTATATTTTTTATCTTATCATTTCTTATTAATAAAATTATTGTACTTATTATTGCAACTAAAAATATAAGTATTTCATTAATTGATTTTGTCGTAACTAGTATATTAACTAATAATAATCCTATTACATATGCAAATGCACTAACAACATTTATTTTTTTACAAATTAAAATAAACATTATAATTATACTAATAACTACTGCAATAAATAAAACAATTCTAATTGCACTGTAATCAAATAATGCAAGTAATGGTCTTAGTATTGTAAGATATCCATGCCAGTATCTTGCATACTCATACGAATCTTCTATATTGTCTCCATGCATTAATCCATATAATTCCCTAGTTTGAAATAAGTTGCCATATTTATCTCTATATTTTTCATTTGCACCTAAATTGTATTGGCTATCAATATTCACAACTTTTGTTTGATTTGGAATATAATTTTTTCTAGCTAATAAAAAACTATCTACGGGATGTTTGCTATCTACTGAATATGCTGTATTTATCATTAGCGCATCTGTAAATGTAAAAATATAGCTTTTCTTGTACTTTAAATCAAAAGTTACTTTTTCTCCATCTTTTAATAAAGTCTCTGAACTTTTTCTTACATTGTCCTCCATTAATGATGATGGTATTAAACTAGACAATGTCATAGTTCCCATATAAATTCCAATCAATATAATAAATACTAATATATATGTTAGTAATGTTTTTAATACTTTTTTCATATGTTTCTTATCCCCTTTTATTTATTTCATTTTTTAACATTTCAATTTGACTATATCTTAACATATTTAGTTCATACAATTCCTTGTTTTTCTTAACAGTCGTGTGTAATATAATTCCACATTGTTCTATAATAAATGCTAACATTACAAGCCCTGTAGCTAAAATAGCAGATGGAACTTTTGTAATATAGTGTGTTTTTGTAAATTCTATAATAACAGGAACACCAATAATAAGTCCTAAAATTAATAGTATAATTGCTAAAATAGAGAAAAATTTTAATGGTTTATAATCTTTAAACATTGTTCCTATAGTTCTTACTACCTTTATTCCATCAGGTATGGTATTTAATTTAGATACACTTCCCTTTGGTCTATCTCTATAATCTATTGGAATTTCCTTTATAATATAATTTTTATCTAACGCATGTAGAGTCATTTCTGTTTCTATTTCAAATTCTTTAGTTAGGATTGGAAAATTCTTTACAAACTTTTTGCTATATGCTCTATATCCACTCATAATATCTTTTAAGTCTACTTTAAATAAAAAATTAATTGTATTTTTTACTAAAGAATTACCTAGATTATGAAATTTCCTTTTGTTTTCTTTCAAATATGTTCCATTTGAAAGTCTATCTCCTACTGCCATATCTGCGCCATCTTCTACAGCTTTTATTAAATCTTTTGCACTTTCTGCAGGATAAGTATCATCAGCATCTACAAGTAAATAAATATCTGCCTCTACTTGTTCAAACATACTTCTAATAACATTTCCTTTGCCCTGTCTATATTCATTTCTTACAACTGCCCCTGCATTTTTTGCAATTTCATATGATTTATCTTTAGAATTATTATTATATACATATATTGTTGCTTCTGGTAATTCTCTTTTAAAATCATTAATTACTTTTTCAATAGTGGCTTCTTCATTATAGCAAGGTATTAAAACTGCAATCTTATTTATATTTTCTTTCATACTTCTTTCACTCCTATATGTTCATATGCTGCTGGAAGTGGTATTCTACCTCTTACAGTACGAGCAATAAAACCTATTTGTAATAAATATGGTTCATATACATCTTCAACTGTTTCAGCTTCCTCTCCAATTGTTGTTGCAATTGTTTCTATTCCAACAGGTCTTCCTTGGTATTTTATAATCATAGTTTCTAATATTTTTCTATCAATATCGTCTAATCCCATTTCGTCTATTTCCAATTTATTTAATGCAATCTTAGTAATTTTTAATGTTATTTTTCCATCTCCTAAAACTGCTGCATAATCTCTTACCCTTTTTAGTAACCTATTTGCAATTCTAGGTGTTCCTCTTGAACGTCTTGCAATTTCTATAGCTGATTCTTCATCAATCTCTACTTCTAATATTTTAGCCGATCTTGTTACAATAGTTTTTAAGTCATTTACATCATATAACTCTAATCTATTTACAATTCCAAATCTATCTCTTAATGGTGTAGCAAGAGATCCAGCTTTTGTTGTAGCACCTATAAGTGTAAATTTTGGCAAATCTAAACGAATTGACCTTGCACTTGGTCCTTTTCCTATCATAATATCTAATGTGTAATCTTCAAGTGCTGGATATAAAATTTCTTCTACGCTTTTATGTAATCTATGAATTTCATCTATGAAAAGCACATCAAACTCTGAAAGATTTGTAAGAAGAGCAGCTAAGTCTCCCGGCTTTTCAATAGCAGGTCCTGATGTAATTTTTATATTAGAATTCATTTCATTTGATATAATATTTGCAAGCGTTGTTTTTCCAAGTCCTGGAGGGCCATATAATAAAACGTGGTCTAATGGTTCTCCTCTTTGTTTAGCAGCTTCTATATATATTTTTAAATTAGATTTTACTTTGTTCTGTCCTATATATTCGTCTAAAACTTTTGGTCTTAACGAATTTTCTAATCTCTCTTCGCTAATATCTGATATCTCTGGATTAATTAATCTATCTTCGTCCAATGTTTTCACCTCATATTATTCATTTTTTCTAAACTTTGATGTTTTGCTTTTTTCTTGAAGTTTTTCTTCTTCTAAAATTTCTTCTACTTTTGCATCTGACTTTTCTCCCATAACTCTTGCAATATCTCTATATCCAATTGCTGCTATTGCACATATTAGAAGTGCAAATGATAATGCTTTCCATATTCCACTTTCTAATAATATAATTGCAAACATTCCAAGTATTGCAGTAATTCCATACATTATAAGTACAGCTTGTTTTTGAGAATATCCTCTAGCCATTAATCTATGGTGAATATGCCCTTTATCAGGTTTCATAACTGCTTTTATTGATTTTCCTTTTACAATTCTTCTAACAATTGCAAAAAGTGTATCAAATATTGGAAGCGCTAAAACTATAATTGGTGCAATTAACACAATTGCAGTATATGTTTTTGCAACACCTAAAATTGATATTATAGCTATTGAAAATCCCATAAAGTTAGAGCCTGTATCTCCAATAAATGTTTTAGCTGGACTAAAATTAAATGGTAAAAAACCAACTATCGCACCTGCTAAAGCTGTAATTAAAATAATAGCAAGTATTGGCGAACCATTTAAAGAAAATATAATTAATAAAGATAAACAAGAAATTAAGCATACACCTGATGATAAGCCATCTAATCCATCTATTAGGTTAATAGCATTTGTTATACCTATAATCCACCCAACTGTAAGGATATATGAAAATACCTGGTCTATCACAATTTTATTTTCCACAAAAGGAAGTGAGATATTTTCTATTCTTATTCCACATATAGTAACTATTATTGCTGAAATTATCTGCACTATCAATTTTACATACCATGGTATACCTTTTGAGTCATCAATAAAACATGTAATACCTAATAATATTATTCCAATAAGGAACCCTATTAATTTTAAATAATAATTCTCTGTTCCAAATAAGTTTAAATTATTTTCTAAACTCATCATAACTAGTAAATAAATTGTAGATACTAAAAATCCTGAGATAACAGCCAGTCCCCCTAATCTTGGCATTGGCTTTTTGTTTATTCTTCTGTCATTTGGCAAATCTATTGCCCCTACCTTTTTTGATAGCCTCATTGTATGTGGCGTTATTACAAAAGCTGTAACAAAGGCTAATAAAAAGGCTATTGCGATGTCTCCCCACATAATACATTTCTCCATTTCGTATTTTCATATATTATTATTTTATAATTTCTACATTATATCCAATAAATAAACCACTTTCTATAACACCTGTAATTAGTTTTATATTTTTTTCTAGTTCTTCATTTATTTCTTTGAATTTTGCTTCTAATATAACATTTCCGTTTTCTGTAATTACAGGTCCATCTTTTGATATAGCTTTTCTTAAAAATACCTCATCTGCTCCTAATAATTTTAACTTCTCTTTTACATAATTTATTGAATTTATATAACATTCAACTGGTACTGCATATCTGCTTCCTAATTTTTCTACAAACTTAGTATTATCCACCAAAATATATGTAACTTTAGAATTTGCAATATTTAATTTTTCTCTAAACATTGCTCCTCCTCTACCTTTTATCATCCATAAGCTGTTATTTACTTCGTCTGCTCCATCAAAACTCCAATCTGGTTTTTTCTCTAAAAGATTAGTTGTTGGAATTTCTAAGCTATGGCATAATAGTTCTACTTCGTGTGAAGTAGGTATAGCCGTAATTTTAATATTTTCATTTTTCATTTTTTCAGCTATTGCATATATTGCTAAATATGAAGTTGAACCAGACCCAAAACCAATTACATCTCCATCTTTAATTTTGTTTGCAATAACATTTGCAATTCTTTGTTTTTCCTCTTTATTATTAATATTTTCAAAATCTATTTTACTTAGTAAATCCTTGTTCCAGTCCATTTTTTCCTCCTTGTGTTCCATCATATATTTTCTAAGTAATTATATATTATTTTTAGATGCTTGTCTACGAATAAATGAAACTTTATCGAGTTCTTTCAACAATATCTATAATGTCAGAAATATATTCTCCAATAACAGGTATATTTAATGTTACAATTTTTTGTAGAATTACAACTAAGATACCTGTAATTACTGTTACACCTATTCCAATTCCTATTCCTTTTACCATTCCAGACCACAAATTTCTAACAAATAATTTCTTTCTATCTCCTAATAGTTCAACTAGATCTAATACTCTATTTTTTGATAAAACATAATTTAAATCATCTATTTTTTTATTTAATTCTTCAATCATCACTTTTCTTTTTTTCATACAACAAAAAAACTCCTATATGTATATATTGGAGTTTTTTACATTTTTTATTCATATTTAAATTATGCAATACCATATTTTTTCTTGAATTTATCTGCTCTACCACCTGTTGTTTCTCTTTTTAAGTTACCTGTCCAATATGGATGACATTTTGAACAAACATCTACCTTCATATCTTGTTTTGTAGAACCTACTTTCATAACATTACCACAAGCACAAGTTATTGTTGTTTCTGCGTAATTTGGATGTAATCCTTCTCTCATTTTGTATTCACCTCTCCCTTATCTTAATAAAAACACTGTATTATATAATAACATATATTTTATTATTTTTCAAGCATTATTTTTTATTTCTTATTTTTGTATAAATTAATATTGTATTTTATTTTCCATTTGTTGCTTTTGTATATATTGTGCTGAACTTTCTAGCTCTTTTTCTAGTGATGCTTTATGTACTAATTTATTTACAATATTAAATAAACACGCAATTATCATTATAAATAATAGTGCTTTTTTCCATATTTTAGCTATCATATTTTTTCTCCTTTTTTCAGCATATATTTATTATACTATATTTTTTAAATTTGTCAATGCGTATGTATGGAAAAATATCGTATCTATAAAATGTAATATATCTATAATATCAAAAAGTCTTTTAGCTTTTCTAAAAGACCTTCGTTATCTAAAATCTATTTTTAATTATTATAACTTCTCTATTTCTCCTTTGGTTAAACCTGTGCATTTCATAATTATTTCTATATCAATCTTGTTTTGTTTCAAATTTTTAGCTATTTCTATCTGTTTTGATTTAGCACCTTTATCAAATCCTGCTTCTTCTATTCCTTGTCTTTCAAATATGTACTTTTCTCTTAAATGTGCTAAATATTGTTCATGTTCATCTTCACTTATTTCATCTAATACCTCTTTGGCTTTTTTTATTGATTCATCAGCATTTTCCATATTCAAATCCTCCGAATTACTAATAAATTTTACCCAAGTATCTAATAATGTATTTTCTGAATATTTCTCTATCTTGGATAAATTAATTATATATAACTCTAATACATCTGTCAATATTATTTTGCCATATGTTTCTTCTCGTATGTTCCATTTTGTAAGGTATTTTGGTATTTCTTTTAACTTTTCTAATTCAAAATCTATGAATAATATCGATATACATTTATTTAGTTCCGAATAGTTATGAGATTTCTTTAAATTTTGCGTATACATTTTGCTTAAATAGAATATTATTCTTTTTTCAATATTTTTTTCGTCTACTAATTGCATCTCAATATTTATATCTACAACATTATTTACTTTTGCTCTAATATCTAATATTCCTAGCTTATCATCATATAAATCTCGTTCTAAAATAGTATTACAATTTAAACTCACTTCTGTAACTTTTTCTTTTAGTATAGCATTTAACAGTCCTTTTGTTATTTCTTCATTACCAGTGTAGCCAAACACTCTTTTAAATGTATAATCATTTTTTAGTTTTAATAATTCTATACAACCACCTTCTTTATCACTTGTTTTTTTATTTTCTTTTTTCTCTTATTTTGGAAATTTTAGACAGAATCGTCTATAAGATTTAATAGATTTTAAATAACTGTTAAGTATACTATCATAATTTACATTTTATGGCAATAGGTAAATAAAAATGTAGTAAAATAAAAATATGGTGCATAATTTTGCTTTTCAAATTATGCACTATACTCTATATTTATTTTTTCTAATTATTTTAATCCACTTCAAAATTTTATAATCTTGACAAGCTCCTACATTCAGATAGTGTTAATTAATTCATTTAATCCTTCCTTTCCGAGTACAAAAATATATGGTATGTAAAAATATTTACACACCATATGATACACTATCGTCCTTGCACTAAAGCGCACACATCCTTCCAGACGCGAGGCCTGGTAGATAGTGATTTTTTTACTATTCTTTTCAGTGCTACTTTAAATTAAAATTTTTCTACTTTTTTATGTTAACATAATGGATGTTAGATTATAGAGAAACTACGGGACAAAGCCCCCACGCGTGGCTATAGAGTCTGCCGAGCACGCGTGCGCTGTAGCCGTTCACAAGAAGCACGTTGTCAGAGTCGTAAGAAGAAGGCGAAGCCAACCACCAGTAGTTACTTCCTGCTGTCATAAATATGTTATTTGGTCCTGCTTCTATTGTG
>CAKOVH010000021.1 GCA_934121885.1 uncultured Clostridia bacterium
TGGATTAACACAATTAAGAATTGCAGAAACAGAAAAATATGCACATGTTACATTCTTCTTTAATGGTGGAGAAGAAAAACAATATCCAGGAGAAGATAGAATTTTAGTACCATCTCCAAAGGTTGAAACATATGATATGCAACCAGAGATGAGCGCTGAAGAAGTAACTGTTAAAGTTGTAGAAACAATTAAATCTGGAAAATATAATGTAATTATATTAAATTACGCAAACCCAGATATGGTTGGACATACAGGTAGTTTAGAAGCTGCAATTAAAGCAATTGAAAAAATAGATGACTGTGTTCAAAGAGTTGTAGATGCTGTAAAAGAACAAGGAGGAGAACTTCTTATTACTGCAGATCATGGAAATGCTGAGCAAATGATAGATTACAAAACAGGGGAACCTCATACAGCACATACAACAAATCCTGTACCATTAATATTAGTAGGAAAAGATGATGTTAAATTAAAATCAGGAAAGCTAGCTGATCTTGCACCTACAATGTTAGATATGATGGGAATAGAAAAACCAGAGCAGATGACTGGAAATAGCTTAATAGAAAAGGCATAAGAAAATTTTTATTTAAGGAAAATTTATGATAAACTCACCAGAGGTAAAAAAGATTTATGCTAGTTTGCAAAAACAATTATTTGGCTTAATACCAGAAAAATGGGAAAAGATATATTTATATGCATCTGTACAAGAAAAAACACTTCACTTAGAAACAGGGGAACTATACTTTTATTATTTCCCAAAAGGAATATTAAAGAAAAATCCTGTTAATGTATATGAAATACCTTCTAGATTTAATATAGAAGAGGAATCATATATAAAGTTAGTTGAAAGATTATATAATACAATAAAAAGGCTTAGAGATTTATATAAAAAAGAAAATGTCAGACTGTGGTCGAATATTACAATTAGGATTGTTAATTTTAAATTTCAAATTGACTTTAATTATGAAAATTTAGAAAAATCAAAATATTCGAACACAGAAAGACATATTGTTTGGAAATATAAAAACTTGGAACTTCCAATAGAAAGTTTTACAAGGAAAGAAAGAAAACTAATTGATGAGTATATTAATAGTGAAGTATTAGACTTAAATATAACAGAGTCATATGAAGAGTCTATTTATAAAAGACCAATAAAAAATATTATTGAATATAACAAGGAAAGAACACAGGAAAGCTATATTCAAGAAAAAAAGCCAAATTCTTAGTCATTTATAATGTTTATAATTTATTTTATAATATATATCATAAAACAAGAAAGGATGTTTAAAATGAAAGATTATTTAGGAATTGAAAGTGTAAAAGCACTAGAAGTATTGGATTCAAGAGGAAATCCAACAGTACAAGTTGAAGTTGTAACAGAAGGAGGATTTTCAGGTGTAGCAATGGTTCCATCAGGAGCATCAACAGGAAGCTTTGAAGCAGTTGAACTACGTGATGGAGACAAAAGCAGATATTTAGGAAAAGGTGTTTTACAAGCTGTAAAAAATGTTAACGAAAAAATTGCTGGTAAAATAGAAAACATGAATGTTTATGAACAAGCTAAAATTGATAAAACATTAATAGAATTAGACGGAACAGATAACAAAGCAAAATTAGGTGCAAATGCAACACTTGGCGTATCATTAGCAGTTGCTAAAGCTGCAGCAGCTTCTTTAGGAATGAGTTTATACAACTACATTGGTGGAGTAAATGCAAAAGAATTACCAGTTCCAATGATGAACATTATGAATGGTGGAAAACATGCTGATAGTGGTCTTACTGTTCAAGAATTTATGATTATGCCAGTAGGAGCTAAAACATTTAGTGAATGTATGAAAATGGGTGTTGAAGTATACCACAACTTAAAGAAAGTTTTAAATGAAAAAGGATTAGCAACAGGTGTAGGAGATGAAGGTGGATTTGCACCAAATGTATCAAGCGAAAAAGAAGCTATAGAGTTAATATTATCAGCTATTGAAAAAGCTGGATATGTAGCAGGAAAAGATGTATGCTTAGCATTAGATGTTGCAGCTACAGAAATGTTTGATGAAGCTAAAAAGATAGGAAAAGATGGATATTATTTCTGGAAAACTGGAGAATTCAAAACAAGAGAAGAAATGATAGACTTTATAGTTGATTTAGCAACTAACTATCCAATAATCTCAATTGAAGATGGTTTAGCAGAAGAAGATTGGGAATCATGGAAAGTATTAACAGAAAAATTAGGAGATAAAATTCAATTAGTTGGTGACGATTTATTTGTTACAAATATTAAAAGATTACAAAAAGGAATTGATAACAAAACAGCTAATAGTATTTTAATAAAATTAAATCAAATTGGAACTTTAACAGAAACATTAGATGCAATTGAACTTGCTAAGAAAAATGGATACACAGCAGTAGTATCACATAGAAGTGGTGAAACAGAAGATACAACACTTGCTGATGTTGCAGTTGCAACAAATGCAGGACAAATCAAAACAGGTGCACCATGTAGAACAGATAGAGTTGCAAAATACAACAGACTTCTAAATATCGAAAACGAATTAGGAGATATTGCAGTATTTTCAGGAAGAAAAGCTATAAAATAATAAAATTAAAAGGGATATAGCGTAAGCTGTATCCCGGATATATTGGGGTATCGCCAAGCGGTAAGGCATCGGACTCTGACTCCGACATTCCTGTGTTCGAATCACAGTACCCCAACCAAATCAAAAAAGACATTTTTATAAATGTCTTTTTTGATATTGGAAATTAATAAATAACTATTCAACAATAGGAGGTATAAAATTTTCAATAGCACTTCTAAGTTTAGGATGACGTATAACAAAGTGAATAGAAGGACTGTTATCCTTAGATATCATTATCCAATTATTTTCGCAAATAAGAACTTGAATATTTTTAAAAGTACGAGAAGAATTATTGGTTAATTTATAATTAGAATGTTCTTCTGCATACTTTTTAGTAAGAGCAAGATGTTCCATATATTCTTCATAAGTATAATGAACTTTACCTTCATAAAAGTAATCTGAAAGAGAAACACTAGGGGAAATAACCTCAAAATTATCCTTAGTAATTTCTTGTATCTCATCCACAAAAACATTATTTTTTATTACCTTTTCAATTATCTGCTTTTGAAATTTCAAAGAAGATAATACGTTATTAATATCATTATCAGAAACATTATTTCTTTTAAGTATTTTAGTAAGTAATTCTGTAGATATTGTATGTATAGGAAGTGAGTTTAATATTCTTCTACGATTTCCTGTGTCTTCTGTGCTTGTATCTAAAAAAGCATTAAAGGTATTTTTGTTCTCTACTCTGTAAATATCCATAAGAGATTTTGCTTTATTAAGTAAAAGTTTAGATTTTTGATTATAATACTCAACATCTTGCTTACTTGTTAACAATGTATATTTTCCATCATTATGATATCCGTTAATACATTCGCCAGATAATGCTGCTACACCTGAAACATAGTTTAAATGGCAATACACTGTGTCTTGAAAGCCTTTTAAATAATAAGGGGATACTTGACCTGTCATATAAATTGGTATCCAGCTTTCCAAACCAAGCATCATTTCATTAAAAGGTCTATCAAGGTTATGTATTATATTTAAGTGAAGGCCTTTTTTTAATGTCATTGCTATTGCAAACATCCACTTTTTTCCAAAATCTACATCTTGTGCCATGTCTTCCATTGGCATATCACTACACATAAAAACTGGCTCATTTGATTTTGATAAAACAGTTGCTTTAAAGAAATCTAATTCTCCTTTTTTCATTTCCTCTGTTCCATAATATGTTTTTGAACTTGACTTATAAAAAGGTACAAAAGGGATTTTCATTTCATCAAAGTGTATAGCCTTAATATATTCATTTAAGTCGAAATTATCTAAATTAGTTAAAAAATCATCAATATAGTTTTTTGAAGGTGTCGTATTATTGGAAAGCCATGTGCTTAATTTTTGGGAGTATTCAGAGGTATTTTCTAAGTCATGAGGTACACAACCAATAAGTAACGCAATAGTTTTTTTATCATTTTTTGAAGAATACTTATTTACAACAAAGTTACAAATTTGTTCAACAAATATTTGTGGTTTGGCGGGAGACATATTGCCAGTACGGATCCTTGAAAGGTAAGATGCATCATATCCTATTTTTCTTGATAATTCTGCCATACTTATATTTAAAACGGAAGTAAGTTCATTAAAATTTTTAGAAAGCTGGCTTAAGTCAATTTCTACATCATTTAAGGTTGATGAAAGCGACCTATATATATATTCTTTTGATAGATTAATTCCTTTATTTGATAATAGTGTATATAGACCAGCTACAAGAGAATCTAATTGTTTACTTCTAATGTTAGGAGTTCTTTCACCATTACGGTAACGACTTATAACTGTTGCAGATAGTCCTGAAACATCAGCAAGTTCCTTAGAAGAACAATTTATTTGTGTTATATATTTATTTAATTGTTCGTTAAAATTCATAATATTTAATTACCCTCCTATTATTTAAGTACAAAATTTAAACTATTATATCATATAATAAAACAAAAATACAGAAAAGTAAATTACCAATAAAACATTGAAAAAACGGTAATAAAATAGAGAATGAAAAAATTATGTGCTATATATTATTTATAAAAATGATAAATAATATAGAAAAATTAGTATTTACTTATCTAACATATTTAGTTTATAATAAAGAAAAAAGGAGTTTAAAAAATATGAAAAAGTATATTATCCCATTAATTTTAGCTATATTAATTGTAGGAATAGCAATTTATGCTTTAAATAAGTTGCAAGAAAAAAGTAAGGAAGATATTGAAAATATACCAAATGATATTTCTAAAATAGAATATGTTAGGGTTAAAGAAGAAACAGAGGGTGGATATGTTTACTATAAAACTAATGATAAAAAACTAATAGAAGAAGTAATAAATGCTTTAAAGAATATAAAAGTAAAAGATAAGGTAAACATAGCATTTAGTGACAATGGAAAAACATATATGATTGTACTAAAAGATGGAGAAACTTTAACATACAATTTTCAAGGAAGCTATTACAATAAAAATAAACAAAACTATGAAACAAGCAATTATGAGAGTTTAAGAAAAATTGATATTCCAAAAGAATAATATAAAAATAGGTGGTATTTAAAATTAAAAAACATTACAAGTATATTACAAGTATATTACAAGTATATTACATTTGACTTATAGGTATTGAAATTCAAAAAAATAAATATTAAAATAGTAATATGTAAAAATGTAAATAAACAAAAGAAAGGGGAAGAAAGCAAAATGAAAAGTATAATGCAAAATGCAGGAAACAAACGGAATAACATTAATAGCGCTAGTAGTAACAATAATAATATTAATAATCTTAGCAACAGTAAGTATAAATGCAGTGTTTGGAGAAAGAGGCTTAATAAAAAGAGCAGAACAATCAAGTGATGTAGCTAAAGAATCAGCAGCAAGAGAAAAGCTAGAATTAAAATTAGGAGAATATAAATTTGATATATATGAACAAAATATAAATGATGCAGCAGTGAAAGATAGTTATCTTTGCACAATTTTAAGTGAATTAGGACCAACCAAAGAAGCGACAGATACAAAATATTATGAAGTAATAGTAGATGACTATGT